>NZ_JBIUYE010000001.1:0-848755 GCF_044744365.1 Kitasatospora sp. NPDC087314 | reverse complement strand
TCCGACAGAAGGCCGTCCACACCCTCCCGGTCGGTGGTGTGGTCGTCCGCGAACCGACGGTCACCCGTCGCATCCGGCACGTACTTCACACAGACGACGATCCTCAAGCTCATGAGTGGTTCTCCTGTCACGGTCGCACTGGTCGATGGCCTCACGTCATGCCGAGGGTACTGAGTGCCAAGTCCGGCCCGGCCGCGCCCCGCGCGCCGCAAGCGCCACCTGGACCGGCATACCGTGTCGGCGCTCTTCGACTGGTGTCAGAGGCTCCACCGAGAGAATACGGCACTCAGTACCCCTGGTAAAGGAACTCAGTACCCTTCCCGTCTTCTGACCCTCGACACGCCGGTCCTGTCTCCCCGGCAAGCGGACACAAGGTTTCCGCAAGCAGCCGCCAGATCCCGTCATGGAATCCGCCAGGCCGCGCGGGGAGCATCGGCAACGGGGCTCGTCGACGGCCCCGACCGGGATCAAGGAGGGGGATCGGAATGACCTTGGTGCACGGGCAACAGGACACCACGGCGACGAACGGGAGGCACGGCACCACGACCTGGAGCAACAACGGCCCCTGGGCAACGCTGCCGGAGTGCAAGGACGTGCTGGTGGTCGCCCACACGGTGGTCTACGCGAAGAGACTCCACGACATCTACTCGCTGCTCGCCTCGGACCTGAGGGTCCACGTGCAGTTCACGGTGGCGCCGCACATGTTCAACGGGGGCACGGCGGAGCGGATCCGGGCGCTGGGCGGCACCGTACTGCCCTGGGGGCAGGCGGTCCGACGCGAGTTCGACCTCGTGCTGGCCGCCGGCTCACAGGGGTTGGAGCAGCTGCACGGCCCGGTCGTCCGCCTCCCGCACGGCGCGGGCAACATCAAGCTGTCCCGGCGGAGCGGCCCGGATGGGGAACGGACGGCCATCGGGCTCGGCCCCGACTACCTGTACTGGGAGGGCCGGCTCGTCCCTGCCGCATACGCGCTGGCCCACGAGGAGGAACTGGTCGAACTCGGCCGCGGCTGCCCGGAGGCCGTACCGATTGCCGAGGTGATCGGCGACCCGTGCTACGACCGAATCGCCGCCGCGCTGCCCCGCCGCGACTGCTACCGCGCCGCGCTGGGGCTGAGGCCCGACGAGAAGCTCGTCCTGGTCTCCTCCACCTGGGGGGAGGGCTCTCTCTTCACCCGGCTCGACGCCGTCCTGCCCAGATTGACGGCGGAACTTCCCCGACACGGCTACCGGGCCGCTCTGCTCGTGCACCCGAATGTCTCAGCCATGCACAGCCCGTGGCAGGTCCGTTCCTGGGCGACGGCCACTGCCCGCGGGGCCGTCACGGTGATCCCGCCGGAGACGGACTGGCGGCCGCTGCT
This sequence comes from Kitasatospora sp. NPDC087314, assembly GCF_044744365.1. Classification (NCBI taxonomy): domain Bacteria; kingdom Bacillati; phylum Actinomycetota; class Actinomycetes; order Kitasatosporales; family Streptomycetaceae; genus Kitasatospora; species Kitasatospora sp. NPDC087314. The sequence goes on along the minus strand of NZ_JBIUYE010000001.1, from coordinate 847,395 downwards.
GATCGCCGCGGACTTCATCATCGGCGACCACGGCTCGGTCACCCTGTACGGTGCGATGACCGGCGCCCCCGTCCTGCTCGCCGAGTACCCGCACCGCCACGTCAACCCACGCTCGCCGGCCGCCCAACTGGCCCGCACGGCTCCCGCGCTCGCCCCCGGACACCCGCTCTCCGACCAACTCGCCTACGCCGCCGAGCAGTACCAGCCGGAGGACTACGCCGCCATCGCCGCCCGGATCAGCTCCGAACCCGGTCACTTCGACCGCAACGCCCGCCGCCTGTTGTACCGCATGCTCGGACTCGGCCAGCCCGCGCACAGTCCGGAACCGACGGTGCTCCCGCTGCCCGATCCCCTGGACCCGGCCCCAGCACCCGGCGTCCGGCGGGCGGGATGACCGCCACTCTGCACACGGTGCGGCTCGTACCGGCCGGCGGTCCGCCGCCGACGGCCGACCGGGCCGTCACCCTGTTCGAGGCCCACGTGAGTTCACCAGCTGGTGTCCGCCACGGGTCGCTGACCACTCGCCCGCCATCCGGGGCCCACCCCGGCCGTCCCTGCCCCGGCTTCGTGGACGAGCACCTCGCACTCGACCTGACCGACCCCGAGGGCTTCCGCTGGCGCCGTCACGCCGATGTGCTCCATGTCGGGCTCCTCCCGGCGTCGGACCTCCTCGCGCGGCTCGTGGGGGTGCTGTCCGCGCACCCCGGCTGTGCGGTGACCACCGCCGAACACCGGGCGGGGACCGTGCTGATCCTCGCTCGGACCGGCACACGGCTCATCGTGCGACCGGCCCGCGGTACCCACCACCCCAGCGCGCCCGCTCTGCCGCTGACCCTCGGTTCTCTGGCGCACGCCTGGCTGGCCGCCGGCCGGGCCCTGACCGACGTCACCGGGATCAACACCGCCAGGTGCCACTCCCCCGAGTCGGCGCAGCCCTGGCTCAGGCTCCCGCGTCGCCGGGTCGGGAGGTGACGGCGGAGTCGGCAACGTACGCGGCGAGGCGGCCGGCCAGTCTGGCCGCCTCGGCCGCGGCACCGGCCTCCTGGTAGCGGGCCAACGACTGCTCGAACCGGGTACGCGCGGTGGCCGGACGGCCGCGCTCCTCCTCGACCTCACCTGCGAACTCCAGCGTCCGGGCCTCCCAGTGCACCGACAGTCGGGCCCGGAAGCCCGTGAGGGCCTCCTCGATGCAGGCCTCGGCCCGGTCGAACGCGCCCAGCCTCCCGTGCGCCAACCCCAGGAAGGCCATCGCCCGGGCCGCCTCGTAGTCGTCCCTGATCGAGGACAGCTCGTGGTACGCCCGCTCGATCGGGCCGACCGCCTCGACCGCCCTGTCCGCGGCCAGCATCACCTCGCCGTACGCCAATCGGGCCAGCGCGGAGCCTCGAAAGTAGTCCTCGGACTCCCGGAGGTGTACCACCTGCCGCAGGCAGCCGGCGGCCTCGTCCAGCCGGCCCGCCACCCGGTGGGTCTGGCTGAGCCCGTACAGTGCGTCGGCCTGCGCCAACGGATGACCCAACTCCCCTGCGAGTTCCAGAGCTTCGGCGAACCAGCGCGCCGCCTCCGACGACTCACCCGCGTTCCGCAGCCCGTTCCCGCCGGAGGTGAGCATGCGCAGCTCGCCGACCTGGTCGCCGTCGGCCCGTGCCGCCCGCAATCCGATCCGATGGGCCTCGACCCACAGTCGCGCCGGACGCAACCGGAGAAACAACGGCCACATGGCGTCAGCCAGTTGCCAGGCGGCGGCATTACGACCGCGCTCCGCCGACCATCGCAGGACGTCCGCGAGACGATCGCGCTCCTCGTCGAGCCAACCCAGTGCCTGCACGTCGTCCTCGAACTCCCTGGCAGGATGGGCCGATCGGCCGAGGTAGTCACGGGCGAGCGTACGGTGGCTCGGGGAGACGATCGCCTCGGCGGCTGTGGCCGAGGCCAGATACCAGTCCACCACCCGATCGGCTGCGGCATGCCCCACCGACGTATCCCGCACCCGCTCGCCGTATGCCCGGGCATGCAGCCGCACCAGGTCGTGGAAGTGGAACCGGCCTGGCCCCACCTCCTCCAGCAGGTGCACATCGATCAACCCGTCCAGCAGGCGATCCGCGCCAACCAGGTCCACGTCCGCCACCACGGCCGCTACCTCCAGGGTGAACTCGGCGAAGGGCAGCAGGCCCAGCAGCCCGTAGAGCCGGGCCGCAGCCGACTCCAGCACCTCGTAGGAGGCGTCCAGCAGGTCCTCCACGGTCTCACCCTCCACGTTCAGTGCCGCGAGCCGGTCCGTGCCGCGCCCGAGCACCTCGGCGGTCGCCGCGAGCGACTGCACCGGACGGGCCGCGATGCGCGCCGCCGCCAGGCAGATCGCGAGCGGCAGCCCGGCGCAGGCGTCCACCACCTCGGCTGCGGCGGCGCTCTCATCGGCCACGCGACGCTCGCCAACCCGCTCGGCGAGGATCTCGGTCGACGCCTCCGGAGCGAGCAGCCCCAGCGGGCGGAACACCGCCCCGTCGATCCCCAGCCCGGTGAGTCGGCGCCGACTGGTCACCACGACCACCGTATGGTCCGAACCGGGCAGGAGCGGCCGGACCTGAGCAGCCGTCGATGCGTTGTCCAGCAGCACCGCGATCCGCCGCTCTGCCACCAGCGAGCGCCAGAGCGCCGCGCCCTCCTCCAGGCTGCTCGGCACCGGCGTGATCCCGAAGGCCCGCAGGAACGCTCCGAGCGCCTCGGCCGGGTCTGCCGGCCCACCCGGCGCGTAGCCGCGGAGGTCCGCGTACAGCTGGCCGTCCGGGAAGCGCCTGGAAAGGCCCCGCAGCCACTGTGCGGCCAGCGCGGTCTTCCCCACCCCGGCCGGCCCGGTCACCACGACGGTGACATCCGTCGCGGCCCCCTTCTCGGCGGCCAGCGATCGGTCCAGCGCCGCAAGGTCACCCTCCCTTCCGATCAACCGCCTCGGAGATCGCGGGAGTTGCCGAGGAGTCGGCAGGCCGGGCCCATGCAGGTGCAGTCCGCCGTGGATCGTTCCGGCCTGCACCACGGAGCCGGCCACGTTCCCGGCGCCGGACAGCGAGTTCCGCACCACACCCTGCGGCAGGTTGAAGTCGTCGCTCACCGGCGACCACCGATCACGGTCGATACTGTCACTGGCTCCCCCTGGCCTCAGACGAAAAATCGGCGCGGTTTTACCATATGACGGACCATCACGGGAAGAATATCCCTGAAGCGCCCATTGCAGTAGACCGCCGTGGTATAGCCCATACCCCGGATGGCATGCCATGCTCACCCGCGACACGGCAAGCTGGTAGCCAACCGGCGGGGGGCGTCGAGATGCAGTTCCATCTCCTGGGTTCAGTTGAACTGTCGGTAAACGGTGAGTCATTGGCGATCCACTCCGACAAGCGCCGACAGCTGCTGGCCATCCTGGCCCTCGACGTCGGAAGACCCCTGTCCCACGCGTCGCTCGTGTACCGCCTGTGGGACGAGGAACCACCTCCGAGCGCGCTGACAATCCTGTACAGCCACGTCTCCCACCTGCGCGCACTCCTGAAACGGGCCGCCCGGACCGCCGAGTCGCACACCATCGGTGACCCACCCGCGATCAGCACCAGATCGCACACGTACACCCTCCGGACCGACCCCCATCTGATTGACTGGCACCAATATCTCGATCTCTCCCAACAGGCCAGACTCCTCGCCGAGAACGGGCAGGACCACCAGGCCAGAACCGTGCTGAGCCGCGCCATGGAGCTCTGGTACGGCGAACCCCTCGCCGGCCTGCCCGGCCACTGGGCCCGGAACACCCGCACTCTCATGACGGACCAGCACCTGACCACCACCTTGCTGCGGATCGAGGTCGATCTCCGTCTCGGCCGCCACCCGGAGCTGGTCCCCGAGCTCACCGCCCTCCACGAGGAACGCCCCACCGACGAGCGTGTCGCCGGCCACCTCATGACCGCGCTCTACGCCATCGGCCGTCAGGCCGATGCCCTGGCCGTCTACCCCGCCGTCGTCCGACGACTCCGAGCCCGGCTAGCCACGGAACCCGGTGAACCGCTCACCCGGCTGCACCACCTCATGCTGCGCGGCGAGCCGCTGCCGGGCCCAGCGGGCCACGCAAAGGTCGCTCCACCGCCCGAACCCGCCGCTCCCGCCCACGCTCCCGGACGCCACCAGCTGATCGGCCGAAGAGACGACCTCCGCCGCGTCCTCCCCGACCCCGCCAACCGGCTTGCCAACGGCGGTGTCGTGAGCGTCTCCGCCGTCCTCGGCATGCCGGGGGTTGGCAAGACCACACTGGCCCTGCACGCCGCCGATCTGATGCGCGAGCACTTTCCCGACGGATACGTCTATCTGAACCTGCGCGCCCATGTCGGCAACCAGCTCTCCCTCTCCCCCGAGGGCGCCGGCACAGTGCTGCTGCGACGCCTCGGTGTACCCGCTACCACCATCCCGCTCGACGCCGACGAGATCTTCACGCTCTGCGCCGAGGCGCTGTCCTCCCGTCGGGCCGTCGTCGTCCTCGACGACGCGTCGAGCGCGGCTCAGGTGCGGCCGTTGCTGCCGCCCGCTCCGTCCGCCCTGATCATCGTCACCAGTCGGCAGCGACTGGCTGACCTCCCGGGCGCCCGGCCGGTGTTCCTCGACGTCCTGCCCGTGGACGACGCCGTGGCCCTGTTCACGAACGTGGTAGGTCCCGAGCGCGCGAACGACCGCGGCAGCATCGTCGAGATCGTGAACCGCTGCGGCCTCCTGCCTCTCGCCATCGAGCTCGCCGCCAGCCGTTTCAAGGCCCGTCCGTCCTGGACCCTCGACCATCTGGCTCGACGCCTCGCGCGCAGGACCGGTCGCCTCGCCGAGATCCGCAACGGAACGGACAGCATCGCGAGAGCCTTCGAGGTCTCCTACCAGTACCTTTCGGCGAGTCAACGATCGGCCTTCCGACTGCTCGGGCTGCACCCGGGGGCGGACTTCGGCCTGCACGCAGCGGCGGCTTTGATCGGGAGAACAGTGGATGAAACGGACCAGGTCCTCGAAACGCTGCTGAATTGTCATCTACTTCAGGAGATAGCCCCGGAACGGTACCAACTGCACGATTTGCTGCGGGAGTTCGCGGTGGCATTGGACACCGAGGAGGAACAGCGGGGATCCGCGATCCGGCGGATGCTCTGCTTCACCCTGCACGCCGCCGACCTGGCGGACCGCCTGCTCTATCCGCGCCGATCAAGGATTCCCCTCCCAGAGGACGACCAACTTGATTACCCAGCCGACGTGTTGGCTGATCTTGAATTGAACTCCCAAGAAGCCGCGAAGACTTGGCTGGAAACCGAACACGCGCACCTGGTCACCATGGTGACGCACGCGCACAACGTCGGACAGTCCGAGATCGGCGCCTGGCTCGCCCACGTCCTCGCGGGCCACCTGGACGCCGAGGCGTACTGGAGCGAGGCCCACGACATGCATCAGGCGGCCGTGACGCACTGGCGGTCGAAGGCGAACGATCGGTACGAGGCTCGGGCGCTGATCGATCTGGGGGCGACACTCGCCAACGCCTCCCGCTACCCGTCCGCCGTCGACGCCCTTCAACGGGGACTGACCGCAGCCCGCTCCGAGGGCGACACGGACGCGACGGCGGACGCCCTCAGCCTCCTCGGGCGGTTGCTGTGGAGCCAGGGCCGACTCCACGAGGCCTTGTCCCTCCAGGAGGAGGTACTGAGAATTCAAGAGGAGAAGGGCGACGAATGGAACGTCGCACGCTGCCTCGCCAACATCGGCATCCTGCACCGCTCCACGGGAAATTCGGACCTGGCACTGGACACCTACAACAGCGCCCTCCCGCTGGCCCGGAAATTCAACGACAGAGTTCTCGAACTGCGCATTCTCAACAATATCGGGGAGCTCCATCTGATCGCCGGGAGAAATTCGGCATCCCGCGCGACATTCGAGCTCGTCCTGGATATCGGGGACGGCTGCATGGCACGGTTCGACCTCGCCGTGGTGGGTGCCAACCTGGCAGCGACACTGACGATCCCCGAAGAGCTCGAATATGCCTTCTCGCTCTACCGGGAGGCTTTGGCGACGTTCCGGGAGGCCGGCAGTGTCCGCCACGAGGCCGACGTTCTCAATGCCCTGGGCGAGACCCTCCTGGCCGCAGGCCGGCACCAGGAGGCGCAGGATCAGCATGCGGTCGCCCGGCAGTTGGCCCGCTCAATCGGTGCCGCCAGGGAGGAAGCGGCCGCCCTGCGCGGGCTGGGCCGCTGCGAGGCAGCCCTCGGAGACATCACGGCCGCCTTCGAATATCTGACCGCGGCGGCCGAACAAGCCGAGCGCGCCGGCATGGCGGATGAGGCCGCACGAGCCCGCTCGGCACTTGCCGTCCTCGAAGACGAGCACCTCTCATAGCCCCCCATTTAGAAATGTCGTTCCACGGGCGAATGCTTGCTTGATCTTCGAGGCCGATACCTGGTTAGCTATCGGCGATCGAGCAGTAAACTCCAGAACGAGAAAGTCACCCGGAACGATGAACATGCTCATGCACATAGCCCAGATCCTCGCGTCCATGCCGATCTGGTGCTAGCCCCGTAGAACGACGGCCGCCTCTCCCGTGTAAACCCGGAAAGTCAGCGACTCCTGGAGGTAGAGCTGCACCGTGGTCACGTCATGGGAGAGGTATCCGATGGCCAGGTCCTGGCCGAGGACGAGTTCGAAGTCCCCGCCCCTGGCGGACAGCAGGAAGGCGCCTTCGATGGCGGGGGCCCAGATGATCTCGCCGTCGAGGAGACGTGCGAGGTGGTTGTGGACGGGGTAACCGTGGTCGCTGGTCTCGTTGACGGCGGTGAAGGCGTCCGCGCCGAGGAGGAGGGAGTAGGGGCCGCCGACGCCGGCCAGGCGGAGGGCGGTGAGGGCGCGGCTGACGGCCTCGGGGTATTCGCGGACGTCCTCGGGGAGTTGGATCGGCGGGTTGGTGGAGCCGGCCCGGATGCCCTCGATGGCGGCGGCGCGGTAGCCCTCGAAGACGGCGCGGTCCTCGGCGAGGGCGATGGTGCGGGCGGCATCCTTCACTGGCTGCCAGTCGGAGTCGCGGGAGCCGCGCTCGACGTCGTCGACGGCGTCGCGGTGGACAGTGAAGGGGACGCGCAACTCGACCACCGGTTGCGCGGCGCGGGCGCGGGCCTGGACGCCGTCGGCGGGTGGTTCGATGCCGGTCAGGTGGCCGGTGCCGACCGCGGCGAGGGGGGTGTCCTCGGGGCCGCGGAAGTCGACCACGCGGCGGCCGGCGATGTGGAGTTTGAAGGTCTGGCGGGCCTCCTCCTCGATCTCCACCCAGGCTGCGGCGGAGACGGGGGCGAGGTCGCGGTGCAGGTTGTCCATAGTGCGGGTCCTTGTCGGGAAGTCCGGTTCAGACGGTGTTGCGCAGGCTGCCGATGCCGAGGGAGCCAGTCGAAGCCGGGGCGCTCGGCGGCGGCGCGGGTGACGCGCTCGGCGACGCGGGCGGAGCGCCCGGCGCGGGCGGCGGGGCGCCGAGGAAGTCGGCGGTCGGGACGAAGAACAGCGACCCGGTGACGGCTGTGGAGAAGTCGAGCAGCCGGTCGGTGGTGCCGGGCGGGCGGCCGACGAACATGTTGCGCAGCATCTCCTCGGTCACCTCCGGGTCGCGTGCGTAGCCGATGAAGTAGGTGCCGTACTCGCCGCCGCGCTCGAAGGAGCCGAACGGCATGTTGAAACGGACGATCTTCCGCTCCTCGCCGTCCGGCCCGGTCAGGGTGTTGAGCGCGACGTGCGAGTCGGCGGGCTTGACGGCGTCGTCGAACTCGATGTCGGTGAGCTTGGTGCGGCCGACCGCCCGTTCCTGGTCCTCGACGCTCAGCGCGTTCCACTTGTCCATCGCGTGCAGGTACTTCTGGACGACGACGTAGCTGCCGCCGGCGAAGGCCGGGTCCTCCTCCCCCACCACGGCGGCGGTCACGGCGGCCCGGCCCTCGGGGTTCTCGGTGCCGTCGACGAAGCCGAGCAGGTCCCGGTCGTCGAAGTACTTGAAGCCCTGGACGGAGTCGACCACGGTGGCCGCCCCGGCGAGCCGGTCGGTGATCCGGGTGGCGAGTTCGAAGCAGAGGTCCATCCGGGCGGCGCGCAGGTGCAGCAGCAGGTCGCCGGGGGTGGCCGGGGCCCGGTGGCGGGCGCCGGCCACCTCCTGGAAGGGGTGCAGGCCGGCCGGCCTGGGGCCGTCGAAGAGGCGGTCCCACACGTCCGAGCCGATGCCGGTGACGCAGGTGAGGCCTCCTTCGGGGGCCCGGAAGCCGACCGCGCGGCGCAGCCCGGCGAGGTCGGGCAGCAGGTCACGGACGGCGTCCTCGCCGCCGGGCTCGACGGTGATGACCAGGAAGACCGCCGCGCTGGTCAGCGGGGAGAGCACGGCTTGCGGTTCGGCCTGCATGGTGAGGATTCCTCCAGGGTGGTTCAGGAGGCCCGGGAGGCTTCCCGCTCGGTGCGGTATTCGGCGAAGACCTGCCTGGGGTGGTGGCCGATCTTCAGGTCGTCGAGGTCGTCGAGGTTGGCGGGCGAGACCCGCACGGACCACTCCGGCCCGTCGAAGCCGCCGCCGTTGAGCAGCACGACGCCGGTCTGCTCGGCGAGCCGGAACAACTACCCCGTCCCGGCCGCTCGCCGCCGACCTGCCGCGCGAGTGACCGTGGTGATCGCCGGGGTGCTGCACTGCCGGCCCGCGATGGCGCCGGCCAGGATCGGCGGCTCGATCCCGGGCAGCTTGCGGCCGACGAACGGCGGGGACACCGCCGGAACGGTGATCATGCGTACGATTACACCGCATACCAGACAATTCGGCACGGGCACCACGCACCCGAACGGCCCCCTCGGGCGGATCACCCGAGGAGGCCGTTGGAGGGAGGCGTTCAGCCCGTTCGGGGGAACGCCGACGCGAGCTCGCCTCCGCGCGGACGGCGTACGACGCGCACGCGGGCGGGGCGGGTGCGCGCCCCCGCACACCCGCCCCGCCCGCCCCTTCCGTCCGCGCGGCTCAGGCCCGCAGGGCCGCCAGCTGCTCGGCGAACGGCACCACCTGCTCGGGCAGCACCGGCGCCGCCGGGCCGCGGCCGGCCAGCAGGGCCGCCAGCTCGCCCGCCGCACGGTCGATCCGGCCCGGGAGGCCGTCGGTGAGCCCGTCCCCCGCCGCGCCCCAGTCGTCGGTGGCCGCGTAGACGGCGGTCGGCACCACCACCGCGCGCAGGTAGCTGAACAGCGGCCGGACGGCATGCTCCAGGGCGAGCGAGTGCCGGGGCGTGCCACCGGTGGCGGCGATCAGCACCGGCTTGCCGGTGAGCGCGTCGTGGTCGACCAGGTCGAAGAAGGACTTGAACAGGCCGCTGTAGGAGGCGGTGAAGATCGGCGTCACCGCGATCACCGCGTCCGCCCCGGTCACCGCCTCGATCGCCGCGCGCAGCGCGGCGCCGGGGAAGCCGGTGACGAAGTTGTTGGCGATCTCCGTTGCCAGGTCGCGCAGTTCGACCACCGTGACGTCGATCTGCCGCCCGCTGTCGGACAGTTGCCGGACGGTCGACTCGGTGAGGCGGTCGGCCAGCAGCCGGGTCGAGGACGGCTTGCTCAGCCCGGCACTCACCACCACCAGTCGGAACACGGTCACTTGGCCACCTCCACGGACTCCTCGGTACGGGCCGCGACCCGCGCGGCGTGCGTCGGCCCGTCCGGCACCCCGGCCGGGCGGTTCTTGGCGAACTCCTCGCGCAGCACCGGCACGACCTGCTCGCCGAGCAGGTCCAGCTGCTCCAGCACGGTCTTCAGCGGCAGGCCGGCGTGGTCCATCAGGAACAGCTGGCGCTGGTAGTCGCCGAAGGACTCGCGGAAGGTCAGCGTCTTCTCGACGACCTCCTGCGGGCTGCCCACGGTCAACGGGGTCTGCTCGGTGAACTCCTCCAGCGAGGGCCCGTGCCCGTACACCGGAGCGTTGTCGAAGTACGGACGGAACTCCCGCACCGCGTCCTGCGAGTTCTTCCGCATGAACACCTGCCCGCCGAGGCCGACGTACGCCTGCTCGGGCGTGCCGTGGCCGTAGTGGGCGTAGCGCTCGCGGTAGAGCTCGACCAGCTTCTGGAAGTGCTCCTTGGGCCAGAAGATGTTGTTCGCGAAGAAGCCGTCCCCGTAGTAGGCGGCCTGCTCGGCGATCTCCGGGCTGCGGATCGAGCCGTGCCAGACGAACGGCGCGACGCCGTCCAGCGGGCGCGGGGTGGAGGTGAAGGACTGCAGCGGGGTGCGGAAGCGACCCTGCCAGTCCACGACCTCCTCGCGCCACAACTGGTGCAGCAGCGCGTAGTTCTCGACCGCGAGCGGGATGCCCTGGCGGATGTCCTTGCCGAACCACGGGTAGACCGGGCCGGTGTTGCCGCGGCCCATCATCAGGTCCACCCGGCCGTCGGCGAGGTGCTGGAGCATCGCGAAGTCCTCGGCGATCTTCACCGGGTCGTTGGTGGTGATCAGCGTGGTGGAGGTGGAGAGGATGATGCGCTCGGTCTGCGCCGCGATGTAGCCGAGCATGGTCGTCGGCGAGGACGGGACGAACGGCGGATTGTGGTGCTCGCCGGTCGCGAAGACGTCGAGGCCGACCTCCTCCGCCTTGCGCGCGATGGCCACCATGGCCTTGATCCGCTCGTGCTCGCTCGGGGTGCGGCCGGTGGTCGGGTCGGGGGTGACGTCGCCGACGGTGAAGATTCCGAACTGCATGCTGCTCACCACACTCCAGGTCGGCCCCGGGTTTCGGGGCTCTCGCGGCCCTCGGGCCAGATCGTCAAACTTTCAACCACCTTAGCACCCGGGTGCGAATCGTTATTCCCGCCGACAATTGAGGGAGGAGCTCCGAAAGGGCGGCGAACCGATGGCGGCGTACATCGCGGTGAGCGCGCTGAGCCACGAGGGCCTGGTGCGGGAGCACAACGAGGACAGCCTCACGGTCGGACCGTGGACGCTCTGCGCCACCGTGACCGGCAACCCGCAGACCCTGCTCTTCCCGCTCGGCCCGCCCTGTGTGGTCGCCGTGGCGGACGGCCTGGGCGGCCACCTCGGCGGAGAGGTCGCCAGCGCCCTGGTGGCCCGCCGGCTGGCCGCCGACGGCGCCGGCCTGGAGGGCGAGGAAGCCGTCCGGGAGGAGCTGCAGGACTGCAACCGGGCGGTGTTCGCGGCCGCGGCCGGCGAGCCCGAGCTGGCCGCGATGGGCACCACGGTGGCCGGCCTGGTGCTGATGCCCGGCCAGGCGGTGGTCTTCAACGTGGGCGACAGCCGGGTCTACCAGGTCGCCCCGGACGAGCTGCGCCGGGTGAGCGTGGACGACAGCCCGCCGCTGCCGCCCGGACGGCACACCACCTCGGTGGTCACCCAGACCCTGGGCGGCTCGCTCGGGCCGACCGTCGTCGAGCCGCACGTGCGCACCGTGCCGCTGGCCGCCGGCGACCGCTACCTGGTGTGCAGCGACGGCCTGACCGACCCGGTGCCGGAGGAGGAGCTGGCCCAGCTGCTCACCGGCCCGCACGACGGCACCGACCGCGCCGACGGGAAGGCCGCGTTCGAGCTGTGGAAGGCGGCGATCGAGGCGGGCGGGCCGGACAACATCACCCTGGCGCTGGTCCGGATCGGCGAGTAGCCGCCCGGCGCGCCCGGGTCCGGCCCTGCCCGGTGGCCGCGGGCACGGCCCCGGATCCACCCCATCGGCCCCGGGCACGGACCCGCCCCATCGGCCCCGGGCACGGACCCGCCCCGGCGGGGCGCCGTAGCGCTCCGCCGGGGCGGTCACCTGTCCGTATTCGGTCGCTCGACGGCGTCCGGTCAGAATTCGCTCGTGACGGTCACCCCGCTGAAGCCCTGCTGGGCGTAGAGGCTGAAGTAGACGTAGCCGGCCGGCGGGTTGGTCACGGTCAGGGTCTCGGAGTTGTCCGGCCCCGCCGAGCGCGTGGTGTAGGCGTTGGTGTACGCCCAGCTGCCCGGGCTGTAGTAGAGGTCGCCGTTGCCGGTGCCGCCGCTGCTGGTGATCTTCACCTGCTTGGTGCCGGCCGGCACCAGGAGGTAGAAGTGCGCGTAGTTGCCGGTGGTCGCCGCGAGGTTGCTGCGGGCGCAGTTGGCGTCCAGCTTGCGGATGTCGGTGCCGGCGCACTCCGGCAGCTGCGGCTGGGTGGGCGTGCCGCCCCCGTCGGCGCAGGCGCCGTTGGCGCACGCGGTCAGCCAGCTGTCGAAGCCGGCGTCGTAGCGGGTGCCGATGGTGGTCTTGAGCAGGGTGCGGGCACCGTTCCAGTCGCCCACGCGGTACTTGGCGAGGACGGCGTCCATGTCGGAGCGGTGCTGCTCCAGCATGTAGCGGACGGCGAGGTAGCCCCAGCGGTAGACCCGGTCCTGGTCACCGTAGGCGGTGTCGAAGAGGTCGCTCAGCTTGTAGGTGTGCCGGGCGGCCGCCGCGATGGCGCCGTCGTTGGTCACCTTGCGGTACGAGTAGGAGACGTACTCGGCGAAGCCCTCGACCCACCAGACGGTCGGGGTGGTCATGCCGGCGTTGAAGTCGCCGTACATGTCGAACCGGCCGTCGAGGTAGTGGGTGTACTCGTGGTTGAGGTTCCAGATCTCGAACGACGGGCGGGCCCACTCGGCCTCGTAGCAGAGGAAGCGCGGCTGGTTGCCGGCCTTGGCCGGGTCGCCCTCCAGGTACATACCGCCGTTGTTGGTGTCGATGCCGTAGATGGCCGCGGCCAGCACCTGGTAGTCCAAGGAGGAGTGGAAGACCACGACCTCGATCGTGGTGTTGCCGTCGTCCTTGACCGGGCCGTTGTCGCGGACCACCGAGTGGAAGTACGCGTCCTGGCCGGTCAGGCTGCTGCAGGCGGTGCCCAGCTGGGTGTTGTCCAGCGCCTGGGCGATCAGCTTGATGCTCGGGCTGCAGGTGTAGTTGACCGTCAGCACGCCCGCCTTGAGCTGGTCGGCGGCGTTGCAGGTGCCGTAGTACGCGCAGTTGGCGGCGTCGTAGTAGCCGACCCCGTCCGCGACCGCGGCCCACTGGTAGACGGTGCGGCCGTTCGGCGCGGACTGCGCAACCAGCGCCTTGGCGAGCGGACGGACCTTGGCCTGGAGCGCCGGGTCCTTCAGAAAGCGGGTCAACTCCTTGGCCGCGTTGTAGACCAGCACGCCGAAGTCGCCGCCGAGCTGGTCGTTGTTGCGGGCCGCGAAGCCGGACAGCGCGTCCAGCACGCTCGGGTCGGCCTCGACGGCCGCGTCGAAGCCGGTCACCTGGTGGCCGCGGAACAGCACCGTGAAGACCGGGTTCACCGCCCAGGCCATGCCGGCCGGGTTCCAGGTGGCGCTGCTGTAGTCGTTCAGCAGCTGCTTGACCACCGAGAGGTAGCGGATGTTCTCCTGCGCGCTGTCGATCAGGGTGACGGCCTCGCCCAGGATGGGTGCGTTGCCCGCGGCGACGTCCCGCACGTGCGCGCTGCCGAAGAAGGCGTCCAGCCCGGAACGGATCGCCGTCTGGAGGGCGGTGCCGTAGGTGCCGACGTCGTCCTTGTGGTACCACTGCGCGAAGTACCCGGCGCGCAGGTAGAGCACCAGCTGGTGGACGGACGTGCTGTCGTCGCCCGGGTAGGCACCCGCCGCGTCGCGCAGCGCGTACGCCACGGTGGTCATCTGCTCCTCACGGAACGCGCCCCTCGCGTCCGCGCCGGTGAGCGGGAAGAGCCCGTTGATGCACTGGATGTCGGCGGCCTTGATGTGCTGGACCAGGTCGCCGCCCGTCCGGCCGGTGAAGTCGCTGACATTGCAGGGCTGCGCGGCCGCCGCGCCGAGGGCGAAGGCCTTGGCGGTCGGCCGGGCCTCGGCCGGCCGGGTGTCGAGCGGGAGCGGGGCGCGCTGGTCGGCAGAGGCGAACTGCCGGTCGGTGTGGCCGCGTTCGGGGGCGCCGACGGCGGGCTGCGGCGCCGGTCCGGCGGGGGTGGTGGGGGCGGACGCGCCGCCGGGGGCGGCGGCGGGGGCGGCCTTGCTCTGCGGGGCGAACAGGCCGATCGTCAGGAACATGGTCAGGGCGAGTATTAACAGCCTTGCCAGCTGCGGGAGTCGCAGCAGACGCGCGGAACTCACGTGGGGGCCTCCGGGCCGTCGTCGGTCGCATTGGGGGTGCGGCCGGTGGGGTGGTGAGGACCGTTGGCGACGGCGCCGCGTGGGGCGGTTCCGTCGTGCACACGGTGGGGAGTGTGACATGTACCATGGCACACATCACATGACGTTGGATAGCCCCGCTCCTGTGAGCGATTCGTGGGGGAACGAAGCAGGGGCCGTGATGGCGAATCGCCACCACGGCCCCTGCGCTTGGGGGTTGACGCCCCGCTCGGCTACTTCCGGAGCAGCAGGATGACGCCGGCCGTCACCAGGCCGACCAGCACTGCCGCCGCGCCGTACGCCAGTCGGTGGGCGCGCAGCACGGGCAGGAAGCGGTCCACGGCGTAGCGGCCCGGGCCCGTCAGGGCGAGCGCGGCGGCGGCCGCCGTGAGCAGCAGCTCGTACTCGCTGCCCTTCGGGGCGAAGAAGCCGCCGCCCCAGGTGACGGCGAGCGCGTTGACCATCGTGCCGACGATCGCGGCGCCCGCCAGCGGGGTCAACAGGCCGACGGCGAGGGCGAGTCCACCGAGCGTCTCGGTGAGGCCGGCGACCACGGCCATGGCGTTGCCCGCCGGATAGCCGCTCATGGTGAAGAACTGACCGGTGCCGTCGATCCCGCCGCCGCCGAACCAGCCGAACAACTTCTGGCTGCCGTGCGCGGCCATGGTCAGGCCGAGGGCCAGGCGCAGGAGCAGGAGTCCGGCGTCGTAGGCGTGCGGGGAGGTCGTCGCGGACTCGGGGGTCGCCCGGCCCGGGAGGACGGTGGTGGTGGGGGCGGTCGTGCTCGGGCTGCTGCTCGGCATGCGCGTCTCCATCGATCGGGGTCGGTCGTAGGGGTGTGGTGGCGCGGCCGGGCGGGGTCGCCCGCAGCTGTTGTTCAAATTTGAACCGGCCGCTCCTCGACCGTACCCCGGAGTTCGAATTTGAACAACTGACGGGCCGTAGGCGACTCGCGGGCCGGGCCCCGCCCGGGGCAGGGTGGAGACATGGCTCAACGCAGGCAACACCAGCGGGCCGCGGAACCCGGCACGCCCTACCTCGAAGCCCTCGCCGCCTTCGGCGAACGCGTCCGGCTGATCGCCGCGGCCCAGTGGGACGCCCCCACGCCGTGCGCCGACTGGTCCGTCCGCGACCTCGTCAACCACCTCACCGCCGAACAACTGTGGATCCCCGAGCTGCTGACGGGCGCCACCATCTCCGAGGTCGGCGGCCGCTTCGACGGCGACGTCCTCGGCGACGACCCGCTCGCCGCCTGGACCGGCGCCGCCGACGCCGCCCGGGAGGCCTTCGCCGTCCCCGGCGCCACCTCGCTCACCGTCCACCTCTCCTTCGGGAACGTCTCCGGCCAGTACTACCTGGACCAGCTCACCACCGACCTCGTCATCCACGCCTGGGACCTGGCCAAGGGCATCGGGCGCCGCACCCGGCTCCCGGCACGGCTCGTCGACTTCGCCCTGGGCGAGTTCGCCGGCTACGGGGACCTCTCCGGCAGCGGCCTGTTCGACCCACCCCTGCCGGTCGCCGACGACGCCGATCCGCAGACCCGCCTGCTCGCCCTCACCGGGCGGCACGACCGGCCCTGACCTGCGGCTTCCCCTCGCGGGCCACCCCGGGCACGGTCGCAGGGCCGCCCCACCGCCGGCCGGGTACGCCGCCCGACGCCGGATACTGGAAGGAGTGGGGGGCCGTATTCCGTGCGAGAGGCGGGCCCGCCATGAACCGCAGGCCGGACATCCTCGGCGAGTTCACCGCCGACCACCGGGCGGTCACCGAGCTGCTCGACCAGGTCGAGCGGGCGCCCGCCGGCGGCGCCGAGCGCGCCGACCTGCTGGCCCGGCTGACCGACCTGCTGTTCACCCACTGCGCGGCCGAAGAGGAGCACCTCTTCCCGCTCGTGCAGCACGACGCGCCGGACGGCGGGGCGCTGGTGTTCGGCAGCATCCACGAGCACCTGGCGATCGGGCAGTACCTCTCCGACCTGCAGGGACTCGACCCGGCCGACCCGGCCTTCGACACCCTGCTGCGCGGCCTCGCCGACACCCTCCGGCGGCACCTCGCCGACGAGGAGAAGCGGCTCTTCCCGGCCGCCCGCAAGGCCGTACCCGCCGCCGCCCGGGCGGCGCTCGGCGACCGGCTGCGGGCCGAACGGGCGGAAACCGCGGATGCCGGGGAAGCCGGGAGGGTCAGGGGAGCCGCGGAAGCCGGGGAGTCCGGGGGAGCCGGGAGGGTCGGGGAAGCAGCGGATGCCGGGGATGCCGGGAGGGTCGGGGAGTCCGGGGAAGCCCCGAAAGCCGCCGAGAGTGCGGAGAGTGCCGAGGCGGGGCCGTGAGCGTCAGTTCTTCGGGCTGATCACCGCGAACCGGCCGCCCTCCCGGTCCCGCAACCGGGCCACCCGCCCGTACGGGGAGTCGAAGGCGGGACCCAGCACCGAACCACCCAGCTCCACGGCCCGGGCGAGCGCCCGGTCGGCGTCCGGGACGGCGAAGGACACCTCCCAGTGCGGCGACAGCCCCGCCGCACCGCCCGCCTGCTCCCGTGCCAGCGCCGCGACACTGTGCCCCTCCGCCCGCAGCACCACGCGGTCGTGCTCCCAGCGCACGTCGAACCGCTCCGGGTCCCGGCCGTCCCAACGGAACACCTGGCCGTAGAACAGCGCCGCCGCGAACGGGTCCGGCGTGCGCAGCTCGATCCACACCGGCGCGCCCGGCAGGTCCAGCCGCCGGGCCCGGCCCAGCGGGCCCTCCCAGATGCCGAACACCGCCCCGGCCGGGTCCGCCGCGAAGGCGACCCGGTCGGCGTCGAAGGTCAGCGGGCCCACCGCCAGGGTCCCGCCGCGCTCGCGCACCGCGTCGGCGGCGGCGTCCGCGCTCTCCGTCCCGAAGTAGCTGGTCCACGCCACCGGCATCGCCCAGTCATCGCCCGCGGTCCCCAGCCCGGCCACCGCCTCCCCGCCGGTCACCGCGTGCACGTACGGACCGAAGCGGTCCGACCCCGGCTCGAACTCCCAACCGAGCAGCGGCCCGTAGAACGCCTTCGCCCCCTCCAGATCCCGGGCCGTCAGGCTCACCCAGCACGGAACGGCCGCCACGCAGCGCACCTTGGCGGTCTCACCGCTGCCCATCGCGGACCTCCTCGCCACCCGGCCGCCGGGCCCCTCCCGACTCCCACGGCCCACCGGCCGCCCGGGACGCCCTCAGCCTAGGCCGACGGGCCCAGCGCCCACCGGGAGGCATGGCCGGGATCAGCGCACCCAGTTCTTCGGCGGCTCGGTGTCCAACGGGATCCCCACCGGCTCGGGCAGGTGGACCGTCGTGCCGAACGGGAGGATCCGGGCGCTCTGGTCGCGCACGCCGTCGGGCTGGAGGGCAGCCTCGACCCGTCCGGCGCCGGCGAAACCGAAACGTGACCCACGTCACGGCGAAAGCCGAAATTTCCGGGGATGGAATCCCCGTTTGCTCTTTCGTAGGCACAAGCGGGGAGAATTTCCCCGGTATCCTGAAGGAGCAGTCGCCGTGACCACCGCCGCCACCGAGCCGGTCCGTCCCGTGGAGACCGTCCGCGCGCCCAAGCTGCGCGCCGACGCGACCCGCAACCGGGAACGGATCGTCCTGGCGGCCCGCGACGCCTTCGTCGAACACGGCCCGGACGTGCCGCTGGACGAGATCGCGAAGCGGGCCGGGGTCGGCAACGCCACGCTGTACCGGAACTTCCCGGACCGCGCGGCGCTGATCCGCGAGGTGGCACTGCTCGTCAAGAACCGCATCCTGGCCCTCGCCGAGACGGCGACGGCGGAGGCGGACACTCCTGACGGCAGCGGTCCGTTCGACGCTCTGCAGCGGTTCGCGCACGCGACCGTCGCGGAGAAGGTCGGCGCGCTCTGCCCGCTGTTCACCAACCACGTCGACCCCTTCGACGCGGACCTGGCCGAAACCCGCGAACGCCTGACGACCGCCGTGAGCGGCCTGATGGAACGCGCCCGGGCGGCGGGTGAGCTACGGTCGGACGTCGACCACGGTGACCTGTTCATCGCGATCAGCCAGCTGACCCGGCCGCTGCCGGGGACCTCCTGCCATCTGCTCGACGACTTCGTCCACCGGCACCTGCAGTTGCTCCTGGACGGCCTGCGCGCGCCGGCCCGTTCGGTCCTGCCCGGCCGGGCCGCGACCTTCGAGGACCTCCGACCCCACCACTGACCGACCAGCGGCACCACCACTGACCGACCCGCCCTCCTGACCGCCCGGAGCACCGACCCCGAGCACCGACTCGGACGCACCGGCCATCACGCCGGACGCAGCGCCGGCCCGCCAGGAGCCGATCCCGCACGCCACGCACCGACCCACGCACCGAGGCCCCGTACGGCGACCAGCCGTCCCCGTACGGCGATTGACCGTTCTCGCACACCACGCACCCCGAAGTGAGCACCTCCATGCCTGAAACCGACGCCCGACCGGCGACACTGCCCGATCCCCGGCGCTGGAAGGCGCTGATATTCATCGGCCTCGCCCAGCTGATGGTCGTCCTGGACGCCACCATCGTGAACATCGCCCTGCCGTCCGCCCAGAAGGACCTGGGCATTTCCGACGGCAACCGCCAGTGGGTGATCACGGCCTACGCGCTGGCATTCGGCGGCCTGCTGCTGTTCGGCGGCCGGATCGCGGACCTCTGGGGCCGCAAGCGGACCTTCGTGGTCGGCCTGACCGGCTTCGCGCTCGCCTCCGCGCTCGGCGGCGCCGCGGCCAACACCGCGATGCTGCTCGGCGCCCGCGCCCTGCAGGGCGTGTTCGGCGCGCTGCTCGCGCCGGCCGCGCTGTCGCTGCTCGCCGTGACCTTCACCGAGGCCAGGGAGCGCGCCAAGGCCTTCGGCATCTACGGCGCGATCGCCGGTGGCGGTGGCGCGATCGGTCTGATCCTCGGCGGCCTGCTGACCGAGTACATGAACTGGCGCTGGACCTTCTTCGTCAACGTTCCGTTCGCCATCGTCGCCGCCGCGGGCGCCGTCCTGGTGATCCGCGAGCCCGCCGCGGGCCGCAACCGCAACCGGCTGGACGTCCCCGGCGTGCTGCTGGTGACCACCGGCCTGGTCTCCCTGGTGTACGGCTTCACCCGCGCCGAGTCCAACGGCTGGACGGCCGGGAGCACGCTGGCACTGTTCGTCGCGGCCGCCGTGCTGCTGACCGCCTTCGTCCTGGTGGAGCTCAGGGTCAAGGCCCCGCTGCTGCCGCTGCGCGTGGTGCTGGACCGCAACCGCGGCGGGGTGTACCTGTCGCTCGGCCTGGCCGTGATCGGCATGTTCGGCCTGTTCCTGTTCCTGACCTACTACCTGCAGATCGTGCGCGGCTACAGCCCGGTGCTGACCGGTGTGGCGTTCCTGCCGATGGTGGCGGGCATGATCACCGGCTCGACCCAGATCGGCGCCCGGCTGATGACCCGCGTCCCGGCGCGCTTCCTGATGGCCCCCGGCTTCCTGGTCGCCTCGATCGGCATGCTGCTGCTGAGCAACATCGGCCTGGACACCTCCTACCCGATGCTGATCCTGCCCGGCCTGGTCCTGATGGGCCTCGGCATGGGCACCGCGTTCATGCCGGCCATGAGCCTGGCCACGCACGGCGTCCAGCCGCGCGACGCGGGGGTGGCCTCCGCGATGGTCAACACCTCGCAGCAGGTCGGCGGCGCCATCGGCACCGCGCTGCTGAACACCATCGCGGCCAGCGCCACCACGAGCTGGCTGACCTCGCACGCGACCGCCGCGGCCGCCGCATCGCCGAAGGCCGCCCAGGCGCTGCAGTTCCAGGGCATGGTGCACGGCTTCACGACCGCGATCTGGGTGTCCTTCGGGATCCTGGTGGCGGCCTCCGCGATCGCCTTCACCCTCATCAACGCCGGTCGCCCCGACGCGACGGCGGGCTCGGGTGCCGGGGCGGCGAAGAGCGACGAGGTGCCGGTGCTGGTGCACTGACGCCTGCGGGTTACTCGGGTGCGTACGCGGCCCGTCCGGTGTCCTGGGACACCGGACGGGCCGTTCGCCGTTCCGGGGCACTCGCCGTTCCGGGCCGGGTCCGGGTCCGGGCACATCACCGTCGGGATCACAGCCACCCCGGGTAGAAGCGGGGATCATTCCCCGATTATGGTGGCCTCAGCGAAAACGGGGAATGATCCCCGCTTCCTTTCGACCGAGGTGCGTGCACATGACCGGGAATCAGAGCCCAGGGCGGGGGCGGCGGGCCGCCGACTGGGCGGACGGCCGACTGGGGATCCACACCCTGGCCAGGGCCAACCTGCGCAAGATCTTCCCGGACCACTGGTCCTTCATGCTGGGCGAGATCTGCCTGTACACCTTCCTGATCATCATCCTGACCGGCGTCTGGCTGACCCTGTTCTTCAAGCCCTCCATGGGCGAGGTGATCTACGACGGCTCGTACGTCCCGCTCAAGGGCGTGCCCATGTCGCAGGCCTACGCCTCGACCGTGGACATCAGCTTCGAGGTCCGCGGCGGTCTGCTGATCCGGCAGATCCACCACTGGGCGGCGCTGGTCTTCGTCGCCGCGATGTTCGTGCACATGATGCGGGTGTTCTTCACCGGCGCGTTCCGCAAGCCGCGCGAGGTCAACTGGGTCTTCGGCTTCCTGCTGCTGTTCCTGGGCCTGCTGGACGGCTTCTTCGGCTACTCGCTCCCGGACGACCTGCTGTCGGGCACCGGCATCCGGTTCGTCGAGGGCGTGGTGCTGGCGCTGCCGCTGGTCGGCACCTACGTCCAGATGTTCCTGTTCGGCGGGGAGTTCCCCGGGCACGACATCATCCCGAGGTTCTTCACCATCCACGTGCTGCTCGTCCCCGGCATCATGCTCGGGCTGCTGGTCGCGCACCTGATCCTGGTCTTCTACCACAAGCACACCCAGTGGGCAGGGCCCGGGAGGACCGAGAAGAACGTCGTCGGCATGCCCCTGATGCCGGTCTACCTGGCCAAGGCCGGCGGGTTCTTCTTCCTGGTCTTCGGTATCGTCGCGCTGATGGCGGCCGTCGCCACCATCAACCCGATCTGGGCGTACGGCCCCTACCGCCCCGACCAGGTCTCCACCGACGCGCAGCCCGACTGGTACATGGGCTTCGCCGAGGGCCTGATCCGGGTGATGCCCGGTTGGGAGGTCGGGCTCTGGGGGCACACCCTCAACCTCGGCGTGCTGATCCCGTTCACGCTGTTCCCGGTGATCCTGGGCGCGATCGCGGTCTACCCGTTCATCGAGGGCTGGGTGACCGACGACCGGCGTGAACACCACCTGCTGGACCGGCCGCGCAACGCGCCCGTCCGCACCGCGCTCGGCGCCGCCTGGATCAGCCTCTACCTGGTGATGCTGGCCGGCGGCGGCAACGACCTCATCGCCACCCACCTGCACCTGTCGCTCAACGCGATCACCTACGCGGTGCGGATCGGCTTCTTCGTCGTCCCGGTGGCCGTCTTCGTCATCACCAAGCGCTGGTGCCTGGGCCTGCAGCGGCGCGACCGTGACAAGGTGCTGCACGGGCGCGAGACCGGCGTCATCAAGCGCCTGCCGCACGGCGAGTTCACCGAGGTACACGCCGGGCTCGCGCCCGCCGAACTGCACCGGCTCACGGCACACGAGCAGCCCCGCCCCCTCGAACTGCGGGCCCCGGTCGACGAGAATGAAGTCGCCCACCCCGCAGGTGTGCTCACCCGCACGCGTGCGAGGCTGTCCCGCGGATTCCACGGCGAGCACGCCCGGATCGCCAAGCCCACCGCCGAGGAGTACCGCGAGATCACCGAGGGCCACGGGCACTGACCTGCGGCCCCCGGTCCCCCACGCCAGAGGGAGGACATCGTGCACGACCGAACCGACCAGCTCGCCGACAGCAGATACCTCCTGCTCACCACCTTCGACGAGGACGGCAGGCGGCAGGACTCGCAGATCTGGGTGGTGCCCGACGGCACCGCGCTCGGCATCTGGACGCCCGCCCACTCCGGCGAGGCCGAACGGATCCGGCGCCGCCCCCGGGTGCTGGTCGGCCCCTGCGACGCCCACGGACGCCCGACCGGGCGCAGCGTGCCGGCCCACGCGCGACTCTGCGACCCGGACGCCACGGCCCGCTACCGCACCTCGCTGATCAACAAGTACGGCCTGACGGCGCTGATCGCGCTGGCCCGCAGCCGGTTCCGGGTCGGGCTGGCCGGGACGGTCGGCATCCGGATCACGCTCAACGAGCTGGAGCAGCGGCTGGTCGGGCCGGAGTGGCGGCTGCCGACGACGTACTGCGTCAACTGAGCCCGATCGGCACATGGCGCCGCGACGCCGCCCACCATGTGCCGGTCGGTCTGAGCCCGTCGAGTGCCGCGAGCCGGATGCGGCCGGCCCCGGCACTCGGCGTTGCAGCGGTTTCGGTCAGAGCCCGTCGTCCGGCTCAGAGCCCGTCGTCCGGTGCCTTCGCCAGGTCGTCGGGTTCGCACGCCTCCCGTCCGGTCGCCAGGTGCACGACCTTGATCGCCCGGTCGGGGCCGCCGGGCACGACCCGCTGCTCGTGCCCGCAGCGCGGGCAGATCAGCGGGATGCGCGGGCGGTACGACTCCCGTCCGGCGGGGCCGTCCGAGTGCGGGGCGGTCACGTCAGTGGGTGGGTCGGGACCGGGCTGACCTCCTGGATCTCGCCGTGGGCCTTGGTGAGCAGTTGCGAAGCCAGGTCGTTGAGCGCCCGGGCCCCCGCGATCTCCTCGCCCACCCGCAGCTGTTCCGGGTCCGACGGGTGGCGGCTGCTGTAGCCGTGGGCCCGGAGTTCGCTGCCGTCCCGGAGCCTGAGCATGGCCGCGGCGGTCGTCCGCGGGCCGTCCTCGCGAAACTCCATCTCGATGTGCCAACCGACCAGCGTCTGCATGGCGGATCACCTCCATCGGTTACTCCTCCAGAGTGCGCCGCACCCACCGTGAACACCAGAGCAGGCGCAGCCGCCCGAGGAGAACGCTCCTGCCCCCCGGCTGCACAGAGTCACCGCGTCCGGCGAAACCGCATGACCGTGCGCCCGCCCGGTCCGGCATGATCCTCCGGTGACGGTGGACACGGCGATACGGCGGATCGCGGACGGCAACGACGTGAAGGGCCTTCGGGACTTCCGGCCGCCGACCGCACGTTGGGCCGGGGAGCAGCGGTAACCGGCTTTCTGACGCACCGGGCGCTCGTGCACGACGGGCGGCTCTCCCCGCAGCGGCGGCTCGACGCCCTACGGACCTGCCTGACCTGCTTCGCGCCCTACGGCTTCCGGGCCACCTGCCACCACCTCACGCTCAGTGCCCGGACGCCCCGGCTGCTGGAGGCGGACCCGGACTCGCCGGTGCGCGCGGTGGCACAGCTTCGAGCCGGCCGTGCGGGTCGGCTGGCGCGGGATCCGGCAGCGGGAGCACCTGACCGGCGAGGGCACACCGAACCCGCGCTGGCCCGGCGTTCGGGGGCCGGCCCGGATCGAGCGACTGGAGGCGTACGAGGTGCACCCGGGCCTCGATCCGGCGGTGTGACACAGGCGTGGCGGCGCGCCGGGACGGCGACCGGATGGCAGGTCAACCGGCCCTGGACGCCCGCGCGTTGAGTGGCGGTCCGGCTGCCCCGGGGTTCGCCGTCCACGCCGATGGCGGGCCGGGCGCCGGCGCCCGGGGCGGTGGCGCCGAACTGCTCGGCGGCGGCCACGACGGAGGGCGTGGCCCCGGTGGTGAGCACCGCGGCCGTGACGGCGGCGCCGGCCCCGCCCGCGTGGCGTCGGAATACCCCGTCGAGGCGCGCGGTTGTCGCGAGCACATGATCTGTGGCGTCGCCTCCGGAAGGGAAGGAATCGCGAGATGAGCAGCACGGTCGAGCTGACCAAGGAGAACTTCGACGACATCGTCCCCGGCCCGGAGGGCAAGGACTTCGTCTTCATCGACTTCTGGGCCGGGTGGTGCGGGCCGTGCCGCCAGTTCGCCCCGGTCTACGAGAAGGCGGCCGAGCGCCACTCGGACCTCGTCTTCGCCAAGGTGGACACCGAGGCGCAGCAGGAGCTCGCCTCCGCGTTCGGGATCCAGTCGATCCCGACGCTGGCGATCATCCGCGAGGGCGTGCTCGTCTTCTCGCAGGCCGGCGCGCTGCCGGAGGCGGTGTTCGAGGACCTGATCGGCCAGGCCAGGGAGCTGGACATGGTCGAGGTGAAGCGCAAGGTGGCGCAGGAGCAGGCGGCCGAGGGCCAGGCCTGAGCCCGCCGGATCCAGGGCCCGGGGAGTGCGACTCCCCTAGGGCGTGTCTGACATTTCGCGGCGCGGCGGGAATTGTCAGACACGCCCTATCTCCTCGCGCGTTCGGCTCCAGGCGGTGAGCCGCGCCGCCGGCGCCCGGACCTGCGCCCTTCTTCCGGGCCCGACCGGCAATCCGGACGGAATCCGTCCTGATTCGATCCTAGAGTCGTCGGCGACGGAGGTCCTGCCCGACGACGAGGAGCGATCCACCATGAGCACGTTCGTACTGGTCCCCGGTTTCTGGCTCGGCGCCTGGGCCTGGGACGAGGTCGCCGCGCCGCTGCGCACCGCCGGGCACACCGTCCATGCGGTGACCCTGCCGGGGGTGGCGGAGCGCGCGGGCGACGCCGAGCCGATCGGGCTGGCGGAACACGTCGCCGCGCTGGCCGACCTGATCGTCCGCGAGGACCTGTGGGAGGTGGTGCTGGTCGCGCACAGCGGCGCCTGCGCCCCGGTGGGCGGCGTCGCGGACCGGATGCCGGAGCGGATCCGCCGGGTGGTCTACCTGGACAGCGGCCCGATGATCGACGGCGGTTCGCTGTACGACATCTGGCGACCCGACTACCGCGCGCTGGCCGACACCTCGGTGGTCGGCGGCCGGCTCCCGATGCCGTCCTGGGCCGACCTCGCCGCCAACGGCGCCGACCAGGAGGGCCTGGACGAGGCCGCGCTGGCCCGGATCCGCGAGCGGGCCACCCCCCACCCGGCCGGGGCGTACCGGGATCGGCTGCGGCTGACCGGCGCCGCGGCCGGGCTCCCCCAGGCGCTGGTGTCCTGCTCGTTCCCGCTCGCCCAGGTGCACGCGATGGTCGCGGCCGGCCACCCGTGGTTCGCCGGGCTCGACGGGCCGAACTGGGAGCTGCGCGAACTGCCCACCGGGCACTGGCCGATGTTCTCCCGCCCGGCCGACACGGCGGCGGTGCTGGCAGAGCTCGCGGCGCTCTGACCCGCCGTCGAAGCCCGGAACGCCGCGACGTGTTCGGCTGCGTGCCCGCCTACGCGTTCGACTGCGGGTTCGTCTGCGTGTTCGTCTGCGCGAACCCGGGCTGACGTCGCAGGATGGGCACGGCGCCGGGCACGCGGCACGGCGCCGGTCCGGCGGGGAGGCCGGATCCGAGCGGAAAGCGAGCCCCCGATGAGCAAGCAACAAACCGGCCGCGCGGCCGAACCGTTCACCGCCGATCCGGAGTTCAAGCGGGTCACCACCGCCGTCGTGACCGGCAGCAGCACCGACGCGCCGTTCCACGTGGACGTCAAAGCCGGCACCCACCCGCTGACCGCCGACGAGCCGGTGCGGCGCGGCGGCTCGGACAGCGGGCCGGAGCCGTTCGCCCTGCTGCTCGCCTCGCTCGGCTCCTGCACCGCGATCACCCTGCGGATGTACGCGGAGCGCAAGAAGTGGCCGCTGGAGTCCGTCCAGGTCAGGCTCGGGTACGAGACGAACGGCCTCCACGGGCGGATCTCCCGGAGGGTCGCCCTCACCGGCGCGCTGGACGACGCCCAGCGCGCCCGGCTGCTCGACACCTGCGAGCGCACGCCCGTCACCCTCGCCCTGCGGGCCGGGGTGGCCATCGACACCACGGAGGACCGGGCATGACCACCACACCCGAGGAGTACGACGTCATCGTCCTGGGGGCCGGCCCGACCGGCGAGAACGTCGCCGACCGGACGGTCGCCGCCGGGCTTCGCACGGTGGTCGTGGAGGCCGAACTGGTCGGCGGCGAGTGCTCGTACTGGGCCTGCATGCCGAGCAAGGCGCTGCTGCGCCCGGTGGCCGCGCTGGCCGACGCCCGCGCCGTGGCCGGCTCCCGGGAGGCGGTCGGCGACAGGACGCTGGACCCGGCCGCGGTGCTGGCCCGGCGGGACTCCTTCACCTCGCACTGGAACGACGACGGCCAGGTGCAGTGGCTGCGGGACACCGGCATCGAGCTGGTGCGCGGCCACGGCCGGCTGGCGGGCGTGCGGACCGTCACCGTGGAGGCCGAGGACGGCACCGAGCGGACGCTCACCGCCCGACACGCCGTCGCCGTGTGCACCGGCAGCCGGCCGGTGCTCCCCACCGGCGTGCCGGGGTTGGCCGAGGCCCACCCGTGGACCAACCGGGAGGCGACCGCCGCCCCGGCCGTGCCCGGCCGCCTGGCGGTGGTCGGCGGCGGCGTGGTCGGGGTGGAGCTCGCGACCGCCTGGCGGGCGCTCGGCTCCGAGGTGGTCCTGCTGGTGCGCGGCGACAAGCTGCTGCCGCGGATGGAACCGTTCGCGGGCGAGCTCGTCGCGGAGGGCCTGCGGGAGGCCGGGGTCGATCTCCGCTTCGGGACCGAGGTCACCGCGCTGGAGCGGGCGGACGGCGCCGGACCGGTCGTCCTGACGCTCGACGGCGGGGAGCGACTGACCGCCGACGAGGTGCTGTACGCGACCGGGCGGGCCCCGCGCACCGCCGACGTCGGGCTGGAGCAGGTCGGGCTGAAGCCGGGCGACTGGATGGACGTGGACGACAGCTGCACCGTGCTCGGCGTCGACGGCGAGTGGCTGTACGCCGCCGGGGACGTCAACCACCGGGCGCTGCTCACCCATCAGGGCAAGTACCAGGCCCGGATCGCCGGCGCCGCGATCGTGGCCCGCGCCCAGGGGCGTGCGCTGGACACCTCCCGCTGGGGCGCGCACGCCGCGTCGGCCGACAGCGCGGGCGCGCCGCAGGTGGTGTTCACGCACCCGGAGGTCGCCGCCGTCGGCCTGACCCTGGCGGCCGCCGCGCGGGCCGGGCTGCGGGTCAAGAACGTCGACCACGACTTCGGTGCCGTCGCCGGGGCCTCGCTGTACGGCGACGGCTACCGCGGCCGGGCCCGGGTGGTCTTCGACCTGGACCGGGAGGTGCTGGTCGGCGCCTGCCTGGTCGGCCCCGGGGTCGCCGAACTGCTGCACTCGGCGACCGTCGCGGTGGTCGGCGAGGTGCCGATCGACCGGCTCTGGCACGCCGTCCCCTCGTACCCGACGATCAGCGAGGTGTGGCTGCGGCTGCTGGAGGGCTGCCGGGGGTGAACCGGGGGTGAGGACACGGCCCCTGGGCGCGGCGAGATGTGACCGCCGGTGGACGGCGGGACACTGGCAGTCGGGGGCCGTCCCGGGGGGCCGTGCTCGTGACCAGGTGGTGTGAGATATGACCGAGGTGCTGTTGGCCGTCGGAACCGAGAAGGGCCTGTTTCTCGGCCGCAGCCGCGACCGGCTGGACTGGGAGTTCAGCGGGCCGCACTTCCGGATGAACGCGATCTACTCCGTCTCCGTCGACCGCCGCGACGGCCGCACCCGGCTGTTGGTCGGCGCCGACAGCAGCCACTGGGGGCCGTCGGTCTGGCGCTCCGACGACCTGGGCACCACCTGGTACGAGCCGCCGCAGCCGGCGATCCGCTTCCCCGAGTCCACCGGCGCCTCGCTCACCCGGGTCTGGCAGCTCCAACCGGCCGGCCCGGAGGCCCCCGGCGTCGTCTACGCCGGCACCGAGCCGGCCGCGCTGTTCCGGTCCGAGGACGGCGGCGAGACCTTCAGCCTGGTCGAGTCGCTCTGGAACCACCCGCAGCGGCCCGAGTGGGGCGCCGGGTACGGCGGCCAGGGCCTGCACACCATCGTCACCGACCCGCGCGACCCGCAGCGGCTGCTGGTCGCCGTCTCCAGCGGCGGCGTCTACCGCAGCAAGGACGGCGGTGACAGCTGGGAGCCCGCCAACACCGGCCTGCGCGCCGAGTTCTTCCCGGAGGGGGGCCAGTACCCCGAGTTCGGCCAGTGCGTGCACAAGATCGCCGCCGATCCGGTCCACCCCGACCGCCTGTACCTGCAGAACCACGGCGGCGTCTACCGCAGCGACGACTGGGGCGCGAACTGGCACTCCATCGTCGACGGGCTGCCCGCCGAGTTCGGCTTCGCCGTCGCCGCCCACCCCCGCCGGGGCGACACGGCCTACCTGTTCCCGCTCGGCGGTTCGGACGACCGCATCCCGCCCGGCCACCGCTGCCGGATCTTCCGCACCACCGACGGCGGCACCAGCTGGCAGCCGCTCGCCGACGGCCTGCCCGGCGAGGACCACTACGGCGTCGTGCTGCGCGACGCGCTGCGCACCGACGACGCCGACCCGGCCGGGATCTACTTCGGCAACCGGACCGGCGACGTCTACGGCAGCCACGACGAGGGCGAGAGCTGGGCGCCGCTGCTCTCCCACCTGCCGGACGTGCTCTGCGTCCGGGCCGCGGTGGTGGGTTGACGATCGGGGGCGGGCTGACGAACGGGGGCGGACCGGCAATTCGGTTGCCCGGGGGCGCGGTCTCGCCGAACATGACGGCGGACGAACGATCGTGCGAACGGAGCTGGGTGTGACCGAGACTGACTGGGTGATCGGACGGAACGGCGAGGGCGCGGCGGTGGTGCGCTACCTCCCGGGCGAGCGGGCGGGTCGGCCCTGGGCCGACCTGCTGGAGGTGGTGGACGGGAGCGGCGGCACCGACCCGGTGGAGTTCGTCCGTACCGAGATGGCCGGGTGGGTGGTGTCCGGCACCGCCGAGCTCGGCCGGGCCCTGCTGGACCACGGCGCGACCGTGCTCCGGCACGCCCACGTCATGCGGCGCGACCTGGTCGTCGACGCCCCTCCCGCCGACTGGGCCGGGGCCCCGCTGCGGGACGGCCTGCGGGCCGTGCCCTGCGACCGCGCGCCCGAGGAGGTTTTCGCGGCCTGGCGGGCCGCGTTCGCCCCCGGGCACCCGGACCACTTCGCGGGCGACGACCGGCAGGCGCTGGCGGAGCGGCTCACCCCGCTGCTCGCCGGGGAGGTCATCGGGCCGGTGCTGCCGTCCAGCCTGCTCGCCGTGGACGCGGACGACCGGGTGGTGGCCGGGCTCATCCTCACCCACCGCGACGGCGTGCCGTGGGTCGGCGACGTCTTCCGCCACCCGGAGCTCGGCTACCGGGGCCTCGGCGCGGACCTGCTGCGCCTGACGGTCGCCGACGCCGCCGAACGCGGGCTCGCCGAGGTCCAGTTGGCCGTCACCGAGGGCAACCCGGCTCGCCGGCTCTACGCATCGCTGGGCTTCGAGCTGCTGACCACCGCGCTGACCGTGATCGTGCCGGAGCAGGAGCAGGCCCCGGCACGATCCAACATCCCCTAAGGCCGGGCCAGTTCCAGGACGGCGATCCCCGCCAGCACGGTGATGCCGGCGGTCAGCCGCAGCCGTCCGAGGCGCTCCCGGAAGACCACGGTGGCGATCAGGGCGGCGATCACGATGCTGGTCTCACGCAGCGCCGCGATCGTCGCCAGGTCTCCCCGGGACTGCGCCCACACCACCAGGCCGTAGGCGGTCAGCGAGAGCACCCCGCCCGCGATCCCCAGCGGCACCACCCGGCCGACCCCGGTCAGCAGCGAACGGCCGCGCCGGGCCCAGACGATGAGCGCCAGTGTCGGCCCCTGCAGCAGGAACAGCCAGGCCACGTAGCCTCCGACCGTCCCGGCGTGCCGAACGCCGCTGCCGTCCAGCACCGTGTACACGGCGATCATCACGCCCGTCCCGGCGGCGGCCCCGAGCGCGGGCAGCTGCGCCCGCCCCGGTATGCCCTTGGCGAAGGCCAGCCCGATCAGGCCGCAGGAGATCACCAGCACGCCCGACAGCTCGCCCACGCCCGGGTGCCGGCCGAGCACGGTGGCCGACAGCAGGGCCACCAGCAGCGGCGCCGAACCCCGCGCGATCGGGTACATCTGCCCGAAGTCGCCCAGTTGGTAGGCCCGCAGCAGCAGGACCGTCGACGTCACCTGGACGGCGACCGAGGCCAGCAGGTACGGCCAGGCCGAGGCCGCCGGCAGCGGGTTGAGCAGCACCCTGCGGGCCGCCCGCGCGGCCCTGGACGGGATCACCGCCACGCTCACCGCCGATGACCTGAGGGCGGCCGCCGAGGTGCTGGACGGCGCCGGCCAGGTGGTGCTGGTCGGCTCCGGACTGTCCGGCGCGGTGGTCCTCGACCTCGCCTACCGGCTGCGCGCGCTCGGCCTGCGCGTCGACGCCCCCGCGGACCCGCTCACCGCCCAGCTCGCCGCCCAGCTCGCCGCCGCCCAACTCCCGCCCGCCGGCGTCTGCTTCGCCGTCAGCCACGGCGGCGCCACCCCGCTGGTGATCGATGCCGCACGCCGGGCCCGCGCGGCCGGGGCGTCCGTGATCGCGCTCACCAGCTACGCCCACTCGCCGCTCACCGAGGCGGCCACCCACACCCTGGTCGCGGGCGGGCAGGACCTGGTCTTCGGCCTGGAGACCACGGCCAGCCGGCTCGCCCACCTGGCCGCCGTCGACGCGCTCGCCCAGACCCTGCTGACGCTGCGCGGTCGGCCCGCCGAGCAGGCCCTCGGCCTCTCGGCGGACGTCACCGCGGACCACACGTCCTGAGCGGGCCGCACGTCCTGAGCGGGATTCACCCGTCCGGGCGCGGCGTGCCGACCAGCGCTACGGTCGGCGGGGACGGCACCGGGCGGCGCCTGACCCGCCCCCTCGGTGCCGGGCCGCGGGCGCCGCACCCGCAGGCGGCCGATCAGGGCCCGGTCGGGGCGGCGGCGGTGGGAACACAGGCCGGTCGGGGGTGCTGTGTAGGCTCGCGGGCATGGTGAGGGTGACACGGGACGATGTGGCGCGGGTGGCGGGGACGTCCACGGCGGTCGTGAGTTATGTGATCAACGACGGGCCGCGGCCGGTGGCGCCGGCGACCCGGGCGCGGGTGCTCGCGGCGGTCGAGGAACTGGGCTACCGCCCCAACCGGGTCGCCCAGGCGATGGCGCGACGGCGGACCGACCTGCTCGGCATGGTCGTACCGGACGCCCGCCAGCCGTTCTTCGCCGGGCTCGCGCACGCGGTCGAGCAGGCCGCCGCCGAGCACGGCCGGCTGCTGCTGATCGGCAACTCCGACTACGTGGACGAGCGCGAGGCGCACTACATCCGCGCGTTCCTCGGCATGCAGGTGGACGGGCTGATCCTGGTCACCCAGGACCCGGCCACGCCCGGACTCACCGGCTTCGACGTGGGCGACGGCACGCCGGTCGTGCTGCTGCACCACCGGGCGGAGAGCGCCGACGGCGTCGCGGTGGTGGCGGACGACGAGGGCGGCGCCCGCGAGGTGGTCCGGCACCTGCTCGGACACGGTCACGCCGAGGTGCACTGCTTCGGCGGCACCCTCGCGCTCAGCCCGCACGACCCGGTCACCGGGCGGACGGCCGGCTGGGCCGCCGCCCTGGCCGAGGCCGGGCTGGCGACCGAGGGCCGGCTCGTCCCGGCGCCGTTCGACCGCGTCCGGGCGCACGCCGAGGCGCTCGCCCTGCTGGCGCGGCCCGACCGGCCGTCCGCCGTGTTCTGCACGACGGACGACCAGGCGATCGGCCTGCTGCGGGCCGCCGACGACCTGGGCATCCGGGTGCCGGAGCAGCTGGCGGTGGCCGGCTTCGACGACATCGCCGAGGCGGTGATCGCCGGCCCGGCGCTGACCACCGTCGCGACCGCGCAGGACGAGATGGCCCGCGCCGCGGTGGACCTGGTGCTCGGCGGGGCCGAGCGGCGCTCCACCGGTGCGCGGACCTTCCCCGCGCGACTGGTGCTGCGACGCTCCTGCGGCTGCCCGGCGCCGGACCGGGCGGCCGCAGTCACGGCCGGAGTCACCGCCACCACCCTGGTCTGACGTTCCGTCAGGTCGAATCGGGTCTCGGTCAGTTCAGCTGGAAGGTGGCCTCGACCGGGTAGTGGTCGCTCGGGGCCAGGGTGTCCTGCCCGCCCGGGGTCCAGCCCGCCTGCGGGTCGAAGTCGACCTTCACGGTGGACATCGCGGCCGGCACCGGGCGGCCCGGGGCGTTGAGGTAGCCGAGGTAGTCGAGGTCGTCCCGGTAGTCCTTGGGGAAGGTCTCGACGCCCGCCATGTACTGGCACCACGCGGAGACCGGGCAGTCCATGGTGGTCCGCGGCTGGCTCGGATCGGTGGCCGGGGTGCCGAGGACGCCGCCCACGGCGGACTGGGCGTTGGCGTAGTCGCCGCGGCTCTGGCCGTGGAAGTACTCGACGTTGAGGTCGCCGCCGATCAGGACCGGTGCGCTGCTGCCGACGATCCCGTCGACCCAGGCGCGGATCTCGGCGAGCTGGCCGAGCCGGGTGGACTGGGTGGTGTCGGTGGAGACGTCCGACTCGTCGGCCTGCAGGTGGGTGCCGACGACCCAGGCGGAGCCGCCGTTCTTGTTCACCCGGACCAGCGCCGCGCCCTTGTTGGCGTGGTAGTCCCAGGTGCCGTAGGTCGAGTTGGCGAAGACGTGCGCGTACTGGGCGGTGATCGGGTACTTGGAGAGGATCATCGTGCCGCCGTTGATGACGAACCACGAGCTGGAGCAGTTGCCGCTGACGCCGGTCCAGCCGCCGCCGGAGCAGGTCTGGCCGACCACCGGGGTGCGGTACGGGTAGAGGTCGGCGAGCTTGCTGTTGATGTCGGCGGTCGAGCTGTTGTTGAACTGCTCGTCCAGGACGACCACATCGGCGTTGTGCTGACGGACGATCTGCTCGATCACCGGGGTGCGGCGGGCGGCCTGCTCGTTCTGGGTGCTGTCGACGACGGCGGTGCCGAGGTCGACGTTGAAGGCGAGGACGGACAGCGTGGTCGCGCCTGCCCGGGTGCCGGCGGAAGCGGTCGGGGCGGTACCGCCGAGCAGCAGTGCGGCGGCGGCGGCCGAGGTGAGGGCGGTGGCCGTACGGCGCGAGAGCATGGGCGTTCTCCTGGGGATTCGTCTACCCTGCGGGCCCGACGGCGCCGGGGGTGGCGGCCGTCGGGGATGGCAGCGGAACGGTAGCTACTGCCCGGTACGTCGGGAAGAACGCCAGGCGATCAGTTGCGATCACATCTGTGGCCATGAGATGTCTGTACAGGTCTGAGCGGGTGAGAGACAAGATGTCTGTACACCCTTGCACCCGTCGTCGAGGGCGCCGACGTGCGCCGTCAGCCCTCGACCAGTTCGTCCGCGAGCAGATCCATCAGCAGGTTGTCGTGCCAGGTGCCGTCCGGGCCGCGCTCGTACTGGCGCATGGTGCCGACCGGGCGGAAGCCGACCTTGCTGTAGCAGCGGATCGCGGCGATGTTGTCCGCGGCCGGGTCGATGATCAGCCGGTGGTAGTGGTGGACGTGCACCAGGTGGCGGGCCAGGGTGCGGACGGCGTCGGTACCCAGGCCCAGGCCGTGCACCTCCGGGTCCAGGTAGAGGTCGATGCCGGCGTGCCGGTACTCGTCGTCGTTGTTGGCGTACCACTGGATGGCGCCGACCACCCGGCCACCCAGCTCGACGGCCAAGGTCTCGGTGTCGGGCTCCTCCAGATCGGTGGCGACCGCGGCGGCCAGGTCGTCGCCGCCCCTCCAGCGGGCGAACACCTCGGGCGTGCCTCGGATGACCACCAGGGCCGGGACGTCGTCGGACGTGGCCGGGCGGAGTGTGACGAGAGCACCGTGCAGAATCGTCCCCATATGGGGCATGTTGGCACGGAAATCACCGCCCGGCGAGCGGCTCTACCGCACCGCCCGCGACCCCGCCACCAGGGGGCCGCGGCCGGCGGGCGGCGGGCGGCTTCCGGGCTCCCGGCCGGGCCGGGGCGGGGCCGGAGCGCTCGGGGCGGGGCCAGGGCCAGGGCCGGGGCCGGGCTCAGGCCGCCGGTTCGCCCAGGGGGCCGAGCCAGACGGCGGTGACCCCGCTGACACAGCGGGCGCCGCAGTGGTCGTCGGGGACGACGAGCTGCGGGCCGGTGGCATCCAGCGGGGCGCCGTCCATGCTGGTGGCCAGCAGGATCCGCTGGCCACCGAAGTCGGGATCGATCTCGGCCCACGACACCACGGCCCGGTGGCCGTCCGCGCCGCTGACCGACAGCAGGAAGCGCAGCCGCTGCTTGCGGCCGGAGAAGTCGATCCGGGGCCGGGCGGCGCGCAGCACGTCCCAGAGCGCGGGCCCCTCGTAGCCGTGCCGCTGCTCGCCCTCGGACAGGCAGTCGAAGCTGACCTCGACGCGGTGCGCGGGGAGGGTGCGCAGCTGCTCGACCGTCAGGTCGCCGGGCCGGTCGAGGTGACCGTGCAGCCGGACGGTGGGCCTCGACGGGGTCATGGTGCTCCCTCCTCCCGGGCCGCGGCGCTGCGGCCCGGGAGAGGGTTACCCGAGGGGAGTCCAGGACATTCGCAACTGCGGCGCTGAAAGGATTATTTCAGCGGCATCTGCGATGGGTGGAAACCGTTTCAGCTGGCATCTGCGGACTCGTAGGGGGCGCGCCGGAGGAGACGGCTCGACGCGCCCCGCACCGATTGAAGCAACCCGGCAATCGGGCGGGCGACTGGTTCCCCACACCACTCCAGAGCCCCCTCGCTGGATGATCCGACAAGAAGAATTGCCGCCGCTCCACCTGCATTTACGATGCCCGTGCGTACCTGAACCTTGCATGTGCGAGACGTGGTCCCGTCCAGCGCACAAGGGCGAGAGCGAGCGAGAGATGAGCGAGAGATGATCGTCGGCGACCTGCTGCACCTCGACGACCTGGACATCCGCCTGGCCTGGGGCACACCGGACCTGCTCGACCGCCCGATCACCGGGGTCAGCTCCACCGACCTCCAGGACCCGGCCCGCTACCTCCAGCCCGGCGAACTCGTCCTCACCCGCCTGGTCTGGTGGCAGCCCGCCGACGCCTCCGGCGCGCTGCGCTTCGCCACCGCCCTGCGCAGCGCGGGCGTGGCGGCGCTGCCGGCGGGCGAGGGCACCCACGGCAGCATCCCGGACAGCCTCGCCGACGCCTGCCGCACCCACGGCATCCCGCTGCTGGCGGTGCCCGCCGGGGTCAGCTTCCGCGCCGTCACCGACCGGGTCTACCTGCGGCTCTGGGGCGACCTGCGGGCCGGCGCCCAGGACACGGCGGCGATCCCGGAGACCGTCCGGCGCGAGCTGCTCGACCTGTTGCGCGCGGACGCCGAGGCCGGTGAGGTGCGGGCCCACGCGGTCGGCGTACCCGGCGAGCGCCCCGGGCGGCGAGGGCGGCGAGGGCGGAGAAAGATATTTCCGGGTCGGTGTCGATCCGGCGCCGGCCCGTTCGACGCAAGGGTGAGAGGCGGGGAGAGGCCCCGCCCGTCCGACCGAGGAGTCACCATGCCGCGCTTCATGACGCTGATCCGTATCGACGAGCAGGCCGCTGCCGGGTTCGAGCCCGACCCGGACTTCGACAAGCGGATGGGGGCCCTGTTCGAGGAGATCACCAAGGCCGGGGTGATGCTGGAGACCTCCGGGCTGACCCCGACCGCCCAGGGCACCCGGGTCACCTGGAGCAACGGGAAGGTCGGCTACACCGACGGGCCGTTCACCGAGACCAAGGAGGTCGTCGGCGGCTACGCCATCCTGCAGTGCAAGGACAAGGCGGAGGCCCTGGAGTGGACCCGCCGCTTCCTGAGCACCCACCCGGCGGGCTGGACGGTCGAGGCGGAGGTCCGGCAGATCGAGGAGATGCCGCAGCCGTAGCCGTGGTGGTGTTTGCCTCCCTCTCCGCCGGCTGCTCTGATGGGTGCCCGTGACGGAGAGGGATGCGGCGGCGGCCGTCGAGACGGTGTTCAGAATCGAGTCCGCACGGATCATCGCCGGGGTCACCCGGATCGTGCGGGACGTGGGCATCGCCGAGGAGTTGGCGCAGGACGCCCTGGTGGCCGCGCTGGAGCAGTGGCCACGGTCGGGCGTCCCGGACAATCCGGGCGCCTGGCTGACGGCCGCCGCCAAGCACCGGGCGATCGACCTGGTCCGCCGCCGGGACGTGTACGCCCGCAAACTCGCCGAGGTGGGGCGGTCGTTGGAGGACGTCCCGCCCCCTGAGCCGGTCGAGCCGGACGACATCGACGACGATCTGCTGCGGCTGATCTTCACCGCCTGCCACCCGGTGCTGTCCGCGGAGGCCCGGATCGCACTCACCCTGCGACTGCTCGGCGGACTGACCACACCGGAGATCGCCCGGGCGTTCCTGGTGCCCGAGCCGACCGTGGCCCAGCGGATCGTCCGGGCCAAGCGGGCGCTGGTCACGGCCCGGGTGCCGTTCGAGGTGCCGTACGGGGAGGACCGCGCGGCGCGGCTCTCCTCGGTGCTGGAGGTCATCTACCTGGTCTTCAACGAGGGCTACTCGGCCACCTCCGGGGACGACCTGCTGCGCCCGCAGCTGTGCGAGGACGCGCTGCGGCTGGCCCGGGTGCTGGCCGGGCTGATGCCCGCCGAACCGGAGGTGCACGGACTGGCCGCGCTGCTGGAGTTCCAGGCCTCGCGGACGGCCGCCCGGACGGGGCCCGACGGACGGCCCGTCCTGCTGGCGGAGCAGAACCGCACCCGCTGGGACGGGCTGCTCATCCGGCGGGGCTTCGACGCGCTGGGGCGGGCCGGCACCGGGCCGTACGCGGTGCAGGCCGCGATCGCCGCCTGCCACGCCAAGGCGGCGCGCTACCAGGACACCGACTGGGCGACGATCGCCGCGCTGTACGGGCGGCTGCTGGTGCTGACGCCGTCCCCCGTGGTGGCGCTGAACCGGGCCGTGGCCGTCTCGATGGCGCAGGGCCCGGCGGCCGCGCTGGAGCTGGTGGACGAGTTGGCGGCGGAGCCGGCACTGCGCGGGTACCACCTGCTGCCGAGCGTGCGGGGCGATCTGCTGGCCCGGCTCGGGCGGGCGGCGGAGGCCCGGACGGAGTTCGAGCGAGCGGCGGAGCTGACCCGCAACGAGCGGGAGCGGGAGCTGCTGCGGGGGCGGGCGGCCGCGCTCGGCGGGGACGCCTAGCCGGGCGCCTGGCCGGGCGCGCGGGTCAGGGCGCGGGGTCAGGGCGTGTCGTCGAGGCGCAGCCGGGCGCTGACCTGGCCGAGGCCCTCGGCGAGCACGGCCAGTTGCTCGCGGGTGAGCACGTCGATCAGCAGCTCGCGGACCAGGGCGACGTGCCCGGGCGCGGCCTGCCGCAGCGTCTCCCGCCCCTGGTCGGTGAGTTCGGCGATGACGCCGCGCACGTCGCTGGGGCAGGAGCGGCGGCCGACCAGGCCCATCCGCTCCAGTTGGGTGACCTGGTAGGTGAGGCCGCTCTTGGAGGTGACCAGCTTGTCGGCGAGTTCGGTCATCCGCAGCGAACCGGCCGGGGCGGCGGACAGGTGCACCAGGATCTCGTACTGCTGGTGCGAGAGGCCGGAGTCGTCCTTGAGCTGGCGCTCCAGCCGGCGGTTGAGCAGGTTGCTCGCGACGACGAAGCCCCGCCAGGCGGCCATCTCGTCCTGGTCCAGCCAGCGGGGTTCGTTCAGTGTGGACATGTGGTGAAGCCTACTCCTGTTGTTCAAATTCGAACCAAGGTGTACGGTCGGCGGAGATAGGTTCAAATTTGAACTACTTCTCTTTCCATCCGACCCGGAGGAGGACGCCATGAGCACCGCGGCCCCCGAGCGTATGCCCGCCCTGTACCTCTCGCACGGCGCGCCGCCGCTCGCCGACGACCCGATCTGGCCCGGTGAACTGGCCGCCTGGTCCGCCGACCTGCCCCGGCCCAAGGCCATCCTGATGGTCTCCGCCCACTGGGAGGAGGCCCCGCTCGCCCTCGGCGCCGTCACCACCGTGCCGCTGGTGTACGACTTCTGGGGCTTCCCCGGGCACTACTACCGGGTCGAGTACGCCGCCCCCGGCGCACCGGAGCTCGCCGACCGCGTCCGCAAGCTGCTGCGCGCGCCCGGCACGCCCGTCCAGGACATCCCCGACCGCGGGCTCGACCACGGCGCGTACGTCCCGCTGGTGGAGATGTTCCCGGAGGCCGACATCCCGGTCCTCCAGATCTCCATGCCCACGCTCGACCCGCAGCGGCTGCTGGAGATCGGCCGCCGGCTCGCCCCGCTGCGCGACGAGGGCGTGCTGATCGTCGGCAGCGGCTTCTTCACCCACAACCTGCGGGCGCTCAGCAGCGACGGCCGGATCAGCTCGGTGATGGCCGAGTTCGACGACTGGGGCCGGCGCGCCCTGGACGCCCGTGACCTGGACGCGCTGCTCGACTTCGAGCACAAGGCCCCCGCCGGACGGCTCGCGCACCCGCGCACCGAACACTTCGCCCCGCTGTTCGTCACCCTCGGTGCCGGCGAGGCCGACCTCGCCAGCCAGCGCAGCGTGATCAACGGGTTCTGGATGGGGCTCGCCAAGCGGTCGATCCAGCTGGGCTGACCGGGGGCTCCGGGCCGGGCTCCGCAGGTCGGGCGCTACAGGGAGCAGCAGGTGTAGCGCTCACCGATGTGCTCGGGCTGGTCGACCTCGTCGATCAGGGCCACCGCGTAGTCCGGCACCGAGATCCGGCTCTGCCCGGCGGCGTCCGTGAGCAACTGCTCCAGGCCCGTCCGGTAGCGGCCGGTCCGCTCCCCCGGGCCGATCTCGGCGGCCGGGCTGAGCACCGTCCAGCGGACGTCGGAGACCGTCCGGTAGTAGTCCAGCGCCGCGCCGTGCGCGTGCATGATCTGCAGCACCGGCTCCGGCAGCCCCGGCGTGTCCCAGACCCGCACGCCCGGCGCGGTCTCCAGGCTGCCCGCGCCGCCGACCGCGACCAGCCGGGGCGCCCGCTCGCCGAGCGAGCGCAGGCCCTCCACCAGCGAGCGGGCGGCCGGCTCGATCAGCGCCAGGTGGCCCGGGCCGTTGCCGCCGCCGACGGCGCTCACCAGGACGTCCTGGCCGGCCGCGACCCGGGCCACCTCCGCCGGGTCCAGGACGTCCGCGCGCTCGACGAAGGCGGCCTCGCCCCGGTAGCGGTCCGGGTCGCGGACCACGGCGGTGACCACGTGCCCGCGTGCCGCCGCCTCCGCGACGATGGCGCTGCCGATGGTGCCGTTGGCGCCGATCACGGCGATTCTGGCCATGGGGTACCTGCCTGTCTCTGTGGGCGTCGTGGTGGGGACGTCGCGGCGGGGGTTCGCCGGGGCGGGGAGCCGCCGTAGCGGGAAGGTCGCCGCGATATGGCGTCAGACAGGGTCGATTATCGGACGGACGCGCTGTGCGGGCTCGGGGCGTCGGCCTATCGTGTGACGATCCACCGAAGGAGTGATCGTGCGCAACGGCGACGCGGTACGCACCGCACTGGAAGCCGTCGCCGAGACCCTCCTGCACACCCACGACATCGCCCGCGGCCTCGGCCTGCCCTGGCAGCCCCCCGTCGGCCTCTGCGTCCTCGTCCTCGACCGCCTCTTCCCGCACGCCCCGGACGAACCCGGCGCCGCGCCGGCGGACGTGCTGCTCTGGTGCACCGGACGCGGGGAACTGAACGGCCGCCCGCGCAAGTCCTCGTGGAACTGGCGGGCGGCCGTGGGTGAGTGGCCGGCCTGATCGGGCCCGATGTGCTCGGGAGTTGCCGGTCGATCAGGTGCTGCCGACGACACGGGTGCTGTCGGGAACTCAGGCGTCGCCGAGGGATCAGGCGTTGCCGGTGGCGATCCGCTCGGCCTGGCTGCGCTCGACGCAGAACTCGTTGCCCTCGGGGTCGGCCATGGTGACCCAGCCCTTGCCGTCCGGGGTCCGGCGGTCCGCGAGCACCGTCGCGCCCAGGGCGACCAGGCGCTCCACCTCCTCGTCCCGGCTGCGGTCCTGCGGCTGGAGGTCGAGGTGGACCCGGTTCTTCACCGACTTGCCGTCGGGCACCCGGATGAACAGCAGCGAGGCCCCGGCGGACTCCACCAGCGCCTCCTCGTCGCCCGGGTTGTCGTCCTCGCCCACGGTGCTGTCCAGCGCCTGCGCCCAGAACCCCGCGAGGCCGAACGGGTCGGCGCAGTCGATCGTCACATGTCGTACCAGAGAAGCCATGCGCATACTCTCACCTGCCCTGTTCGGATCCGTCCAGCCTTTTCCGGGAGTGCCGGTGGCCGTCGAGCGGGAACTCCGGCGGAAGGGCCGTCAGCACCTCCTGGAAGGCGTAGCCACTCTTCTCCGCGACCCGGCAGGAGGCGAGGTTGTCCACCTGGTGCAACAGGTCGATCCGGACCAGGCCGTCGTCGGCGAAGGCCTCGAAGGCCCAGGCGGTCAGCGACTCGACCGCGCGCGGGGCCACCCCCCGGCCGCGGGCGGCGGCCGCCGTCCAGTAGCCCACCTCGGCGGCCTCCCCGCCCGGGGTGCCGCGCTTGAGCGCGACGTTGCCGACCAGTTCGCCCGTGCCGGGCTCCAGGACGGCGAAGCTGTACCGGCGGCCCTCCGCCCGGCCCCGGTACTGCAATGCGAGCCAGTGCGCGGCCTGTTCGGCGTTCCCCACCGGGGTCCGGGTGAAGTGGCGCAGCGTCTCGTCCCGGTACGCCTCGATCAGGGCCGGTGCGTCCGCGTCCTCGAAGGGGCGCAGCAGCAGGCCGTCGGCTATCGGGTTCGCAGTGATGGCGGCAGTCACTGCAGGCCCTCCCGGTCCCAACGCGGGGGTGGGGCCCGGCTCGCCCGGATCGGTGCCGACCGGGGTCGCCGAGAGGCCGCCGACGGCCTCGTGGAGGGTGCCTGGTCGTTCGTCGCTCATGGTGGTTCTCCCCGTGGGTGCGTGACCGTTCGCGGTGATCTTCCTACGCGGGGCATTCTGCCGCTTGACCCTGACGTTGGCGGCAGGGTCGGAGGGTGACGGCATGGACGGCATGAGCAACGAGAGCAACGAGACCCGCGAGAACGACGGGAGCCGCGAAGAGGCAACGCGGCAGCGGGTCGTGGTGGTCACCGGGGCCGGGACGGGGATCGGGCGGGAGACCGCGCGGGCGTTCGCGGCGCAGGGACCGCAGGTGCGGGTGGTGGCGGTCGGGCGGCGGGCCGAACCGCTGGCGGAGACCGCGGCCGGGTACCCGGGGCAGATCGAGCCGCTGGTCGCGGACGTCACCGGGCCGGGCGCACCGGAGGCGATCGTCCGGGAGACGCTGGAGCGGTACGGGCGACTGGACGTGCTGGTCAACAACGCGGGGATCGTGCGCGGCGGCGGGCTCGGCGACTTCACCCGGGACGGCGTCGAGTCCGTGCTGGGCACCAACCTGGTCGCCCCGGTCCTGCTCGGCCAGGCCGCGCTGCCCGCACTCGCCGAGAGCCGGGGCGTGATCGTCAACATCAGCACCGCCATCGGCCAGCGCGGCTGGCCGCGGGACTCGGTGTACGCGGCGAGCAAGGCCGCGTTGGAGACGGTCACCCGCTGCTGGGCGGTGGAGCTGGCGCCGCGCGGCATCCGGGTCGCGGCGGTGGCGCCGGGAGCGATCGAGACGCCCATCGGCGAGCACTCCGGGTACGGCCCCGAACAGATGGCGGCGCTGCGGGAGTGGCAGATCGGACACACCCCGCTGGGCCGGATCGGCCGGGCCGAGGAGGTCGCCTGGGCGGTCGTGCAACTCGCCTCCCCACAGGCCTCCTTCGTCACCGGAGTAGTGTTCTCGGTGGACGGGGGCGCGCTCGTGAAGTGAGGTGCCAGGCAGCGTGGACGGGGGCCGTACGGGTGCGGATCGGGGAGCTGGCGCGGGCGACGGGCGCGACGGTCCGGGCACTGCGGCACTACGAGCAGGCCGGGCTGCTCGCCGCCGAGCGGGCGCCCAACGGGTACCGGGAGTACGGGGAGACGGCGGCCGTCCGGGTGCGCAACATCCGCGCGCTGGTGGCCGCCGGACTCACCCTGGAGGACGTCCGGTCGTTCCTCGGCTGCCTGGACGGCGACGTCCTGACGCAGCCGCCGTCCGGCGAGGCGCTGCGGATCGCCCGGGCGCGGCTGGCCGTGCTGGAGCGCCGGATCGCCGCCCAGGCCGAGACCCGGGACCGGCTGGTCGCGGCGCTGGCCGCGGTGGGTGCGTCCGCGGGTGCGGTGGGTGAGTCCGCGGCTTCGTTGGGTGCGTCCGCGGGTGCGGTGGCCTCCGACGGGTGACACCCCCGATCGGGGGTATGCGGCGGGCGGCCCGGGGAGGACAGTGGGCGCATGCAGATTCCACTCTCCGTGATGGACTTCCTCGACCGGGCCGAGCTGGTCTACGGCGACCGGGTCGGCATCGTCGACGAGCCGGTGCAACCCGCCGAATCCTGGGGCGAACTGAGCTACCGCCGGGTCGCCGAACTG
The DNA here is from genome assembly GCF_044744365.1 of Kitasatospora sp. NPDC087314. Classification (NCBI taxonomy): domain Bacteria; kingdom Bacillati; phylum Actinomycetota; class Actinomycetes; order Kitasatosporales; family Streptomycetaceae; genus Kitasatospora; species Kitasatospora sp. NPDC087314. Next base: position 804,900 of record NZ_JBIUYE010000001.1, on the reverse strand, counting down.
GCCCGGGCGCAGGCGGCCGGGCTGGATCGGCTGGGCGTCGGGCCGGGCGAGCGGGTCGCGGTCGTGTCGCACAACTCGGCCCGCCTGCTGACCTCCCTGTTCGGGGTCAGCGGGTACGGGCGGGTGCTGGTCCCGGTGAACTTCCGGCTGAAGGCCGAGGAGGTGTCGTACATCGTCGAGCAGAGCGGCGCGTCCGTCCTGCTGGTCGACCCCGAACTCGCCGACGCGCTGGACGGGGTGACGGCCACGCACAAGTTCGTGCTCGGCGCGGACAGCGACGCGCTGCTCTACGACGTCGAAACCTCCCCGCGGCGGTACGCCGTCTCCGAGAACGACACCGCCACGATCAACTACACCAGCGGAACCACCGCACGCCCCAAGGGCGTTCAGCTCACCCACCGCAACATCTGGCTGAACGCGGTCCTGATGGGCCTGCACTACGGCGCCGGCGACCGGGACGTCTACCTGCACACCCTGCCGATGTTCCACGCCAACGGCTGGGGCCTGCCGTTCGCGCTCACCGGGCTCGGCGCCCGGCAGATCGTGCTGCGCAAGGTGGACGGCCCCGAGATCCTGCGCCGGGTCGAGCGGCACGGGGTGACCTTCCTGAGCGGCGCGCCCGCCGTGGTCCAGATGGTGCTGGACGCGGCCGCCGAGTGGGACGGCCCGGTGCCGGGCCGGGACCGGGTGCGGATGATCGTGGCCGGCGCGCCTCCGCCGACCTCGGTGGTGCAGCAGGTCGAGTCCGAACTGGGCTGGGAGTTCATGCAGCTCTACGGCCTGACCGAGACCTCCCCGGTCGTCACGGTCAACCGCTCGCGGGCCGAGTGGGACGTCCTGCCCGCCACCGAACGGGCCGAGCGGCTGGTGCAGGCGGGCGCCCCGGCGCTCGGCACCCGGCTGCGGGTCGACGCGTCGGGCGAGGTGCTGGTGCGCTCCAACACCGTGCTGGACGGCTACTGGCAGCAGCCCGAGGCCACCGCCGACGCCCTGCGGGGCGGCTGGTTCCACACCGGCGACGGCGGCACCCTCGCCGACGGCCAACTGACCATCTCCGACCGGAAGAAGGACGTCATCATCAGCGGCGGGGAGAACGTCTCCTCGATCGAGGTGGAGGACTGCCTGTACGACCACCCGGCGGTCGCCGAGGCCGCGGTGATCGGGGTGCCGGATCCGAAGTGGGGCGAGACGGTCAAGGCGCTGGTGGTGCTCCGGGAGGGCCGGGAGGCCGTCACCGAGGCCGAGTTGATCGCGCACTGCAAGCAGCGGCTGGCCGGCTACAAGTCGCCCACCTCGGTGGAGTTCCGGACGGCCCTGCCGCGGACCGCCACCGGGAAGCTGCAGAAGTTCCGGCTGCGCGAGCCGTACTGGACGGGGCGGGAGCGGCAGGTGAACTAGGACTAGGGCGTGGGGCCGGCGGGCTGGTCGGCGTACTGGTCGACCAGGCCGGACTCGCGTGCGGCCAGCGCGAGTTCGGTCCGGTTGCGGACGCCGAGCTTGTGCATCGCGGACTTCAGGTAGCCCGTCACGGTGTTGCAGGTGAGGCCCAGCCGGGCGGCTATCTCCGGGTTGGTCCGGCCGGTCGCCGCCCAGCGCAGCACCTCGTGCTCGCGCGGGGTCAACGGCCGTACGGGGACGACCCGTCGGGGCGGCGCGGCCTGCCAGGCGGCCGCCCCGGAGAGGGCCCGGGTGGCGGTCGCGGCCAGCCTGCCGACGGCGGCGATCCGGACGTCCCCGAACGGGACGACGGCGCGCATCGAGGCGTACACCACCCCGTACACGGTGCCGCCGTGCAGCAGCGGCACGGTGAGCATCGCGTACAGGTCCTCGGCACTGACGGCGGCGTCGTGGTCGTGCGAAATGGTGGTGGCGGCACGGTAGTCGGGCACCCAGCTGGGCGCGCGTACGGCCAGGGCCCGCCCGCCCAGGCCGGTACCGGTCGGGACGGGGCGGTCGTGCAGCAGGTCGGCCCGGGTGCCGGCCCAGTGGCGCAACACCATGGCCACGTCGCGCCCGCGGCGCCCGGCCGGTGGTTCCGGCACTCCGACCAGGCCGACGTCGGCCCCGCACTCGGTCACCACCCGGCGGGCGAGGTCGCCGAGCACCGCGTCCCGGACCAGTTCGGCGGCGCGGGCGGCGAGCCCGGGGTCGTCGGGGTGCGCAGGGGTGAGGCTGTCCGCGGCCCTTGTCATCGCGAGATTGTCACACGCGGCACCACCGCTGGCGAGAGTCCCGACATGCGTGTTCCGCGGAGTGGCGGGCGCGGCGGCCGGGCCGGGCGTAGGGTGCGGCCGTGGATTACCGGCGGGTAGCACGCCGGAACCGGAAGGAGGGGAGCCGATGACGGACCCGAACGCCCCGACGACACCCGCGGCGGACGTCCTGACCGCGCTGCTGGACGACCTGCGGGCCGAGAGCGCGGTGCTGGACGCCCTGGTGGCCGACCTGGCCCCGGCCGACTGGGCCCGCCCGACGCCCGCCGAGGGCTGGACGATCGCGCACCAGATCGCCCACCTGGCCTGGACCGACGACTGGACCGCCCTCGCCGCGCGCGACGCGGACGGCTTCACCGCGGCACTCGGCGAGCGCTTCGGCGCACTGCTGAACGCCGGCACCGACCCGGTGGAGGAGGGCGCGACCGCCGGTGCCGCCGCCGAGCCCGTGGACCTGCTCGCCCGCTGGCGCGCCGGCCGGGAGGAGGTCTCGGCCGCCCTGGCCGCCGCCCCGGCCGACACCCGGCTGCCGTGGTTCGGCCCGCCGATGAAGCCCGCCTCGATGGCGACCGCCCGGCTGATGGAGACCTGGGCACACGGCCAGGACGTCGCCGACGCACTCGGTGCCACCCGCGAGCCCACCGCCCGGCTGCGGCACATCGCCCACCTGGGACTGCGCACCCTCGGCTTCGCCTTCACCCTGCACGGGCTGCCCGCCCCGCAGCACCCCGTCCGACTCGAACTCACCGCGCCCGACGGCACCGTGTGGACCTTCGGCCCCGCCGACGCGGCGGACCGGGTGACCGGCCCGGCGCTGGACTTCTGCCTCCTGGTGACGCAGCGCCGCCACCGCGACGACCTCGCCCTCACCACCACCGGCCCCACCGCGACCGCCTGGCTCCCGATCGCCCAGGTCTTCGCCGGCGCCCCGGGCAAGGGACGAACCCCCACCGAAGCCGACTAGTCGTCATATCGGTGAGGCGCAGGGTGAACCACTCCTCCCGGCGACAGTCCGGGGTCGGCGGCGGGTGGTGGAATTCCCGCAGGATTCGCACGCACACCATGCGCACCGCCCCGCCCGCGGCCGCCGCCTGACCGTGGCCGCGCTCCGACCAGGCCTACCGGGGGCGGGCTCGGCCCAGGCGCTGATGCCGAGCCCGCCGGTGGCGCCGAGGTCGAGGCGGGCGGGGACGGCGAGGCGGGGGCGGCCGGACTGGGGAGCGATGTCGAGGTAGCGGCCGTCGTCCGGAGCGCGGTCGCCCGCGGCCGCGGTGTTGTGCCAGAGCAACTTGAACTCGGCGGCCTCCTGCCGCTGGAGCGTCAGCGGCGCCCCGGGGACGTCGAAGCCCTCGACGGTCGCGATGCCGGCCGAGCCCTGCCGCACGCCGATGTCGAGCACGACCGCGCGCCGGGCCCGGGGCCGCTGCGGATCGGACTCAGAGGCCGATCCGCAGCGGGGTGAGCCGGGTGGCGATCAGGTTGGTGGCGCCGCGGTCGCGCTCGATGGTGCCGTGGACCAGCAGGCCGGCCCGGTCGAGGGCGGTGCGGCGCTGGGACTCCCAGACCGGGCGGTTGCAGATCACGTTGATCAGGCCGGTCTCGTCCTCCAGGCTGAGGAAGAGCACCCCGCCGGCCGTCGGCGGCCGCTGCCGGTGGGTGACCAGGCCGCCGACCACCACCGCCGTTCCCGGTGCCACGTCCGGCAGCTGGACGGCGGACAGGGCGCCGCCGCGCTCCAGGTGGGCGCGCAGGTGCTGGAGCGGGTGGCTGGTGGCGGAGGTCCCGGTGGCCCACAGGTCGGCGATGGTCTCCTCGACCGGACTCATGCCGGGCAGCGGCGGCGCCTCCGTCCCGGGCGTGGTGCCCGGGATCAGCTCGGCCGACACTCCGGCGAACGCCCCCGCCATCCACAGCGCCTGACGTCGCGTCAGTCCGAAGCAGGCGAAAGCGCCCGCCGTCGCAAGCGACTCCAGCGCCGGTGCGGGCAGGCCGGTGCGCCGGGCGAAGTCCTCCAGATCCGCGTACGGTCGGCCGGCCGCGATCGCCGCGGCCTGCGGGGCGCCGATGCCGCGCACCGTCTCCAGGCCGAGCCGGATCGCCGGCTGCGGGCGGCCCGCGGTCAGCGGCGGCTTCGGGGTCGGCCCCCGGTACGGCTCCAGGGTGGGGCGCGGCGCGCTGGCGTTGACGTCCACCCCGCGCACCCGCACACCGTGCCGCCGGGCGTCCGCGACCAGGCTCAGCGGCGAGTAGAAGCCCATCGGCTGGTTGGCCAGCAGCGCGCAGGTGAAGGCCGCCGGGAAGTGGTACTTGAGCCAGGCGCTGGCGTACACCAGGTAGGCGAAGCTGATCGCGTGGCTCTCCGGGAAGCCGTAGTTGGAGAACGCCTCGATCTTGCCGTAGACGTCCTCGGCGACCTCCTCGGGGATGCCGCGCTCGGCCATTCCGGCCAGCAGCCGGTCGCGCAACCGGGCAACCCGCTCGTGCGAGCGCTTGGCCCCCATCGCCTGCCGCAGCCGGTCCGCCTCGGCGGGCGTGAACCCGGCGCAGTCGATGGCGAGTTGCATCATCTGCTCCTGGAACAGCGGCACCCCGAGGGTCTTGCCGAGCGCGTTCTCCATCAGCGGGTGCGGGCAGTCGGCCGGTTCGACCCCCGCCCGGCGGCGCAGGTACGGGTGGACGGATCCGCCCTGGATCGGGCCGGGCCGGATCAGCGCGACCTCGACCACCAGGTCGTAGAAGTGGTCCGGCTTGAGCCGGGGCAGTGTCGCCATCTGCGCCCGCGACTCGACCTGGAACACGCCGACGGTGTCCGCCCGGCGCAGCATCGCGTACACGCCCGCGTCGGCGTCCGGGATGGTGGCCAGGTCGTAGCGCAGGCCGTGGTGCTCGGCGACCAGGTCGCAGGCGTCGTGCAGCGCGGCGAGCATGCCGAGGCCGAGCAGGTCGATCTTCACCAGCCCGGCGCCGGCGGTGGACTCCTTGTCCCACTGGAGGACGGAGCGCCCGGGCATCCGGGCCCACTCGGTCGGGCAGATCTCGCCGATCGGCTCCCTGGTGAGCACCATGCCGCCCGAGTGGATACCCAAGTGGCGAGGCAAGCCGTGGAGTTGGGCGGCGAGCGAGAGCACGTCGGCGGGGATGACGGCGTCCGCGCCGGGCGCGGAGCGGAAGTCGGTCTGCCGGCTGAACGCGTCCACCTGTCCCTGCGGGTAGCCGAGCACCCGGGCCGCGTCGCGGATCGCCAGCCGGGGCCGGTAGGTGATCACGTTGGCGACCTGCGCGGCGTGCTCGCGGCCGTAACGGCGGTAGACGTACTGGATGACCTCCTCGCGGCGGCGGTTCTCGATGTCCAGGTCGATGTCGGGCGGCCCGTCCCGGGCGGTGGAGAGGAAGCGTTCGAAGAGCAGCTTGTAGTGGATCGGGTCGACGGCGGTGATCCCGAGGGCGTAGCAGACCGCCGAGTTGGCGGCCGAGCCGCGGCCCTGGCACCAGATGTCCTGGTTCCGGCAGAAGTCCACGATGTCGTGGACGATCAGGAAGTAGCCGGCCAGGTCGAGGTCCTCGATCACGTCCAGCTCCTTGGCGAGCTGGCGCCGGGCCGCCGCGTTGCCGGAGCCGAAGCGGGCCGGGCCGCCGGCCGCGACCAGGGCGCGCAGATGGCTGGTCTCGCTCTCGCCCTCGGGGACGGGAAAGCCCGGGAGTTCCGGATCCAGCCCGGTGAAGTCGAAGGCGCAGGAACGGCCGAGTTCGGCGGTGGCCTGCCGCACCCCCGGGAAGCGGGCCAGCCGGGCGGCCATCTCCCGGCCCGAGCGCAGGTGCGCGGTGCCGGCGGCCCGCGTCCAGCCGACCGCGTCCTGCAGGGTGCGGCGCTCGTGCAGCGCAGCCAGGCTCTGCGCCAGCCGGCCCTGGGCCGGGCCGGCGTGGTGGGCGTTGGTGGAGGCGACGGCGGTCAGTCCGTGGGCGGCGGCGAGCGCGGCGAGCGCGTCGTTGCGCCGGTCGTCGCCGGGAAGCCACTGGTCGATCAGCTCGACGTGGACGCTGTCGCGGCCGAACGCCTCGACGAGGGTACGGAGCCGGTGCTCGGCGCTGCCGTCCTTCAGGCCTGCGGGGACCCGGCCGAGGTGGCAGCCGGTGAGCACCGCCCAGTGGCCGCCGTGTGCCTCCGCCAGCGCCGCGAGGTCGTACACCGGGCGGCCCTTCGCACCACCGGCCAGCTGGGCGGCGGCTATCGCCGCGGACAGGCGGCGATAGCCGGCCGGGTCGCGGGCCAGGACCAGCAGGTGCTCGACCTCGGCCGCTTCGTGACGGATCGTCAGTTCGGCGCCGAACGCGGTGGCCACGCCCGTCCCCCGGGCCGCCTCGGCCAGCCGGACCGCGCCGTACAGGCCGTCGTGGTCGGTGATCGCCAGCGTCTCCACGCCCAGCCGGGCGGCCTCGGCGACCAGGTCCTCCGGGTCGCTGGCGCCGTCCAGGAAGCTGAAGGCGGAGTGGACGTGCAGCTCGGCCCAGGGCTCGCCGCCGCCGTCCCTGGGGGCGGGGCTCTCCCGGGCGGGGCGGCGCAGGGGGACGACCGTACGGTCCGGCGCGGCGCCGGTCAGGCGGCGGTGCAGCTCGCTCCAGGGGAGGGTGGGGTGGCTGGTGAAGCCCATCGGGGGTGCCTTCGTTCTCGCGCTTCCTGCCCCCCTGCTTCCTGCTCCCCCTTGGTTCCTGCTGCCTCCTGTTTCCTGCTCTCTCCTGGTTCCCGCCGTCTCCTGGTTCCCGCTGCCCCTGGGGTGGTGGCCGGCGGCCGTCAGTCGTAGCCGGCCTCCAGGTACCACGCACCGCCCTCCACGGTGAGGAGCAGCGCCCGGCCACCGCCCACCACGACCTGGAACCGCGCCCGGCGGCGGGCCAGCGACTGGTCCCACCAGTACTCGACCGCCGGCCAGGGCCCGGTCCAGCCGTCCACCCGCTCCCGCCGCCCCTGGAACACCACCAGGGCCGGCCGGGCCGACACCCCCGCCCGGCCGTCCACCGTGACCGGCCGCCCGGCCTCGTCCAGCACCCGCACCGGCGCCGGCTCCCGCAGCACCACCGCCGGCCAGACGTCCGGCAGCCGACCGGGCCAGGGCGCGTCGGCCGGCGCCGCCGCCTCGTACGGCTCGCCCCACGGCACCTTGACCGCCTGCTCGCCCGGGCCGCGCCCGCCGGCCGGCTCGATCCGGCGCAGCCCGGCGTGTCCGAGCACCGCCTGCACTCGGGCCACCGCACGCTCCACCCGGTCGTCCGCCACCGCCTGTCCCCACAGCGCCAGTTGGCGCCCCTGGTCCGGGGAGAGGCCGTCGGGGGCCAGGCGGAGCAGGGTGAAGCCGGCGTCGGGGTCAGCGGGGCCGGCAGGTCGGCGGGGGTCGGCGGGGCGGACCGGGTCGTCAGGGCGGTCCGGGTCGTCAGGGGCGGTGCTTCCGGCGGGCGGGGTGAAGGTGCCCGCGCCCTGCCAGGCCTGGAGCTGCCAGCGGACCCGCTCGGCCAGCGCCGTCGCCGACAGCCGGCCCTCGTGCCGCCACAGCCGCGAGGCCGTCCGCCCGTCCGCGCAGGCCACCTCGACGGCCACCCGGCGGCAGATCAGTCCGGCCCCGGCCAGCCGCTGGTGCAGCCGCTCGGTCAGCGTGCGGGCGACGAACACCAGCGGCTCCGCCAGCCGCTCGGGCGGGTCGAAGCGCTGCTCGACGGCGAGGTCCGGCTCCTGGTCGCGCGGCACCAGCGGGCGCGGCTGCAATCCCCGGGCCAGCCGGTGCGCCACCGTCCCGGCCGGGCCGAAGCGGTCCGCGACCGCCTCGGGCGGCAGTGCGGCGAACGCCCCGACGGTCGGCAGGCCGAGCCGCCCCAGCAGCTCCGCCAGCGCCTCGTCGCCGAGCGCGCTCACCGGGTACGGCGCGAGGAACTCCGCCGTCCGCCCGGCCGGCACCAGCACCCCGGCACGGGCGGCGAGCACGGCGGCGAACAGGCCGTCGGCGACGCCGACCTGGGCGTGCGGGGGGTGTTCCGTCGTGGCGGGGGCGGCGGGCGCAGCGTCCGTGCCGGGGACAGGGGCCGCACCGGGGACGGCGTCCGGCACCGGCTCCCGGGCCAGCGCGTCCGCCACCGCCGTCCGGACCCTGACCGCCAGCGCCTCCTCACCGCCGAAGTAGCGCCCCGGCCCCTTCACCGGAATCGCGCACAGACCCGGGCGGATCACCTCCACCCTCGGTGTGAACTCCTCCACCGCCGCGACCACCGGCTCGAAGCGGCGGGTCTCCGCCTCCGGGTCGCGGTCGCGCAGCTCCAGCGCCGGGCAGAGCCGCTGGGCCAGCTTGAGCCGCTGTCCCTGCCGCACCCCGGCCGCCCGGGCACCCGCCGAGCAGGCGAGGATCCGCCCGCCCTCGGTCACCGCCACCGGGTCGTCGCCGGTGACGGCCGCCACCGGCCAGTCCGGGCACCAGACCACCAGCACCCGCGGCGTTCTGTCGTCCGCCATCACTCACACCACCGCTACCTGTTCGAGCTGCTGCTCGACGGCCCCGGCCCTCTCCAGGGCGGCCCGTTCCAGGACGGGGCGCTCCAGAACGGGCCGCTCCAAGACCGGACCCTCCAGGACCGGACGTACCGCGCCGTGCTCGTCCGGCAGCCAGAGCCGGGCGGTCCGCCCGCGCACCGCCGAGCCGCGTCCCTCGGCCACCACCTCCACCTGCCGCCCGGCGAGCTGGCCGTGGCCGTCCCCCAGCCCGAACCAGCGCCCGGACCGCACCCCCAGCCGCAGGGTCGCACCCGGCCACGACCCGGCCACCAGCAGCACACAGCCGCTGCGCCGCAGCACCGCCGCCAGCCGGGCGGCCAGCTTCGGCGGCACCGGGCCGTCCGGGCGCAGCATGACCAGCTCGACCGCGCCGGCCAGCACCGACACCACCTCGGCCCAGTGCGGCCCCGGGTCGTCCGCGACCAGCAGCCGCCGCAGGTCCAGCCCGTACCCCTCGGCCGCGGCCAGCCCCAGATCCGGCAACCCGACGGCCGCCGCCCAACCCCCCTCGGTCTCCCTCACCCCGGCCGCCAGCGCCAGCAGCAGTCCGGTGTCTCCGCCCGCCACCGACACCGCCGTCCCCCGCCGCAGCCCGCCGTCCGGCAGCACCTCCCGCAACGCCGGCACCACCGGCACCACGCCCCGCCCGGCCGCCTCCGGCCCTTCCCCCTTCTCCGGGGCGTTTTCCGGCACGGCCGTCGACGCCACCGGCCGGAGCGTCGGCCGCTCGGCGATGGATTCGAAAACAGATTCGAAAATGGGCACAGCCCCAGGATCGAACATTCGTTCGCAAAGATTCAAGTCCACCCCCTCCGCCCCACCCGTCACACTCCATGCCGCCTTGCCGCGCCGAAGGCCGGACCGCCCGGAGCGGCTCCACTTGCCACGCACACGAACAGCATCGGAAAGTCGTGGCATGACTACTCCACGGGTCTGTCGCCTTCCGGCGGCCCGCCCCCGTCGTCGCAGGCTTGCCCTGCTCGCGCTCCCGGTCGCCGGCAGCCTGCTCGGCGCCGCGCCCGCCCCGCACTACGCGCTTCCGCCAGCCCGGGCGCGTACGGCAGCCGGCCGCGCCCATAGTCGGCGGCCGACCCGGAGAACAGCGTCTCGTCCCAGGTCCAGTCCTCGGCCATACCGGATTCCGCCCGCCGCGCTCGGCGATTCGCTCAACGGCCCTGATGATGGCACGAATTGAGATGGATTCAGCTCGGCGGCGCCGACGCGGGTCGGCGCTGGCGGGCGGGCCTGAAATCGGTGGACAAGTTCGGCGTGGTCCACAGACTGGTGCCATGACAACGACCGACCCCAAGGCCGACCTCCGGATCTACCTCCAGGACGCCCGCGACGTCCTGATGTGGAAGCTCGACGGCCTGTCCGAGTACGACCTCCGGCGCCCGCTGACCCCGACCGGGACCAACCTGCTGGGGCTGGTCAAGCACGTCACCGGGGCCGAGGCGATGTACTTCGGCGACACCTTCGGGCGGCCGTTCGCGGAGCCGACGCCGCTGTGGTTCACCGGCAGCGTCGAACCGAACGCCGACCTGTGGGCGCGGGCGGACGAGAGCACGGAGGAGATCGTCGGGCGCTACCGCCGGGTCTGGGCGCACGCGGACGCCACCATCGAGGCGCTACCGCTGGACGCGATCGGCCGGGTGCCGTTCGGCAACCGCGCCGAGCAGACCCTGCACCGGGTCCTCGTCCACATGATCGCCGAGACCCACCGCCACGTCGGTCATGCCGACCTCGTCCGTGAACTCGTCGACGGCGGCACCGGCCAGCGCCCCGACGGGGCCAACACCGCACCCGGCGACGCCGCCTGGTGGCAGGCCCACCACGCCCGCGTGGAGCAGGCCGCGCGGGAGGCCGGCGGACTCGCCTGACCCGTCCGGCAGTGCCCGGGACTGCGACCGGGCCGCCGAGGTCGACGGACACCTGGGGGCCGTCGACCTCGGCGGGGTGGGGGTGCTGGTACTCGGGAGCGATCCGGCGCCGACGGCCCACCTGCCGGAGCGCGGGTTGTTCGTCCGGTGGTGCGCCGCCGATTCCGCGGAGGCGCTGCTCGACAGCGTTCCTCGGGCGCTCCGACTCGCCGACTCGCCGACTCGGAGCAGGAGTTGTCCTGGCAGGCGGCAGGCCCGGCGTATCTGTTCGACGCCGCGTGGACGGGCGGGGAGTCGGCGGCCGAGGGGCGGCTGCGCCTCGACCTGCCCGCCGGGCGCCACCGTGTCCGCGCCGCCCGCGTGGGGCCCGACCCGGAGACCTGGCTCGTCCTGGTCCGGCTGGAGCTCCCCGGCGGCGGTAGGCGGTGAGCCGCGCCGTAGCGGCGGACGGCCGGCGTGGGCGGGGAGTTGGCACCGGCGCCGGGGAGGTCGAGGGTGTTCCGCGCTGCGCGCCTGCCCGGGCGCGGGAATTGTCGGCGGCGGTGTCGGGTGGGGCGGCTAGGGTCTGGGGGTCAAGGGTCGGGGCTGTGGAGGGTGGGGCACGTGGGGCACACGGGGTGCGCGCAGGTGGCGGCGGACGGATTGCCGGGCGGCGTGGTGCATGCGGGGAGCCGGGAGTTCCTGATCCGGGAGGGGCTGCCGCCCTCCGGGGCGTTCCTGGACTTCGGGGTGCTCGGCGACGGGGCATTGGCGGCCGCGCCGGGGACGGGACGGTTGTTCGTGCTGGGTGAGACGGAGTACTGCGCGCCGTTCGCCGCGGCCGGTGGCCTGGTCCTGCTGGACGGGGTGACCGGCGAGGTGTTCCTGGGCGAGGTGGCGGGGGCGGCCGACGGGGAGATACGGCGGGACCTGCTGGCCTCCGACCTGCCCGCACTGGCCGGGTTGGTGCGGGAGGTGGAGGCGGTGGCCGAGGCGGCCCTGCGGGCGGACGCGCTGGGCGGGCGGCGCGGGCCGGCGGTGGTCGCCGAGGTGATGGCCGGGGCCGAGCGGCGGATGCGGGAGGTCGACCCGGGCTTGTTCGGCCGGGGCGCGACGCCGCCCCCGCACTGGGACACGGCGCTGCTGGTACGGGCGCTGGGCTGGGGTGCGCTGCCGGGCGGCCCGGACGGGCCCGCGTACGAGGTGGGCGCGGAGCTGGTGGCGGAGCTCGCCTCGCTGACGGGTGAGGGTGCGGGTGAGACCGAGGGTGCGGGCGCAGGCGGGGGCGCGGGGCTGGTGCACCGATACCGGGCCGAGGACCTGCCCGCCGGGCTGGTGCACGAGCCGACCCGGCGCCTGCTGACCGAGGTCGGACTGCCGCTGGGCGGGGCGATGTTCGGGGTCTGTGAGGAGCCGCTGGTCACGATGGCGGAGGCCTACCCGGAGTACTTCGACGGCGAGGAGGAGCGCCCGTACCAGCGGGAGTTCCTGGCGCTCGGGGACTGGCCGACGGATCTGACGATCGCCCTGGACGGCGTCACCGGACGGCTGGAGCTGCCGGACTGGTACGACGACGGCCAGCCGGAGGCCTACCTCAACCGCGACCTGTCCGCCCTGCTGTACGCGCTGTGGACGTACGAGCGACTGCGCGCCGAGTGGGAGCGCTGGGACTACGGGCGGGGCCGGGACACCTGGGCGGTGTTCGACCCGCAGTCGCTGCTGAGCACCGTGGTGGACCGGCTGGTGGAGGCCGTCGACCCGGAGGCGTTCGCCTCGCCAGGGTGCTCGTGGCGGCTGCTCGCCGAGGACGCGCACATGGGCGGCCTGCTCGGGTGATCCTTGCGGCGTCCCGGGCCGCCCGCCGGTACGCTGCCCCGGTGACGAACATCCGTACGGCGGCCGGGCGCAGGCGGACGGTGCTGCTCACCTGCGGCGCCGTCCTGTCCCTCGCGGCGGCGGGTGCGCTGTACGGACTGCTGTACGTGCGGTCGCTGGACTTCGGCGCGCGCTGCGAGCTGGGCCTGGTGCCCGGCGGCGGGCGGCTGGTGGAGACGGGCGCGTCCTGGCTGCCGCCGGACGCGTGGTGCCGGTTCGAGGAGCGGAGCGTGTCCACCACCCCGTTCTGGGCGCTGCTGCTGTTCTACGCCCTGCTGACCCTGGTCGTCTGGTCGGTGAGCACGCTGCTGCGGATCCACCGCCCGCGCCCGCACCTGGGGTTGGACTGGCAACCGGGTCACGGGCCGGGCTGGTAGGCCCTGGACTGGTTCGAGTCCCTGGACGGATTCGGGCCGCTGGAGCGGTCCGGCGCGTAGGGCCCGTTCGGGGCTTGAAACTGCCGCAGCGGCAGCTTCTACCGTCGTGACCAGGGCCGGAGGAACCGGCCCTGGTCCACGCGAACGTGAGCGAGGGAGACGACACATGGCATCGGCCTGGCCCATCGCGGAGGTTGCCCGGATGTCGGGCGTGACCGCCCGAACCTTGCGGCACTACGACGAGATCGGGCTGCTGCCCCCGGCCCGGATCGGCTCCAACGGCCACCGCTACTACGAGGAGCGGCAGTTGCTTCAGCTGCAACAGATCCTCGTGCTGCGGGCGCTCGGAGTCGGGCTGACCGAGATCGCCCGGATCCTGGGCGATCAGGTAGACGAGCTGGAGGCCCTGCGGGACCACCAGCACCGGCTGCTCGCCGAGCGCGACCGGCTGGACAGCCTGGCCGCCACCGTCTCCCGCACGATCGCCGACCTGGAACGCTCCCGAAAGGACGGCACCCCCATGACCAGCATCAACCGCCCGGAGAACCTGTTCGAGGGCATCCAGCCCGCCGACGTCGAGGAGAGCCTGCGCGACTTCCCCGAGCACGCCGAGGCGGCCCGGCGCGCGACCGCCGCGATGAGCCAGGCCGAGATCGAGGCCGGGCAACGCGAACGGACCGCGCGGATGGTCCGCCTGGCGGAGCTGATGGCGGCCGGCCACCCGGCGGACGCCGAGCCCGTGCAGAGCCACATCGACGCCGAGTACCAGGCGCTCACCGCGCTCCGCACGGTCTCGGTCGAGGAGTACCGCGCGATCGCCCGCTCCTGCACGGAGAACCCGCAGTGGAGCGCCGCGTACGAGGCCATCGCCCCGGGCCTGGCCGCGTACCAGCGGGCCGCCATGGAGGCGTACGCGGCGGCGCGGCCGGCCTGAGCCAGGCGGGCCGTCGGCTGAGGCCCGTGAGCGGGACCTGAGCCGGCGGGCCACAGGCGGGGGCCCGCCAGCGGGCGGCCGGGCCGGCGGCGTCCGTTCGGGGGACGGACGCCGTCGGGCCTTGGTCGTCCTCGGACCGGGCCGCTTCCGCGGGGGACGGGCCCCACGGAAGTGGCCCTTCACGCCGGCCGGAACCCTGACCGCCCTACCGAACTTGCCCCGACGTACCGAAACTTGCCCCGCCCTGCTGGACTTGCCCAGGCCTGTTGCACTTGCCCCGGCCTACCGGGGTCGGGCCCGCCCGACTCGCCCGATCCACCCGGCCGCCGCTACTCGGTGCGCAACGCCGTGGCCGTCCGGGTGCGGGCCGCCCAGGTGGCCGGGAGGAGGGCGCCGAGCAGCGCCAGCACCAGGCCGCCGAGTATCAGCGGCCCCACCACCGACGGGTCGAACACGGTGAGGTCCGCCTCGGGCACCCCGACCCCGGCGGCGCGCGCCATCGCCGGCATCACCTGGTGGTGCAGCACGATCCCGATCGGGACCCCGATCAGCCCGGCCACCAGCCCGCTGCCGCAGACCGAGGTGACCACCATGCCGACCGTCTGCCGGGGCGACATCCCCAGCGCCTTGAGCACCCCGAGGTCGTGCACCCGCTCCCGGGTGTCCAGCAGCACCGTGTTGAGCACGCCCAGGCCGGCCACCACGGCCAGCAGCAGGGTGAGCGTCCCGGCCAGGGTGTTCATGGCGAGCATCACGATGTTGATCTGCTGCCCGCCCGTTTCGGCGCTCAGGCCCAGCGGCCGGACCGCGTCGTCGAGCCCGTCCGCGTACGCCTTCGCGTCCGTCCCCGGGGTCAGGTCGATGTGGAAGCCGACCGCATCGGTCTGGACGGCGGTGCCGAGCGGGGCCAGCGTGGCCCGGTCGACGAACACCAGGTCGTTGGTGGTCAGGACCTCGCCGCTGATCCGCACCGGGATGCTGCGCCCGTTGTCGGTGAGGGTGACGGTGTCGCCGACGCGCACCTGGTTGGTCCGCAGGAAGGAGGTCGCGACGACCACCTCGCCGGGGCCCTGGAACCATCGGCCGGAGATCATCTGGTAGCCGCTCCAGGAGGCGTCCCCGGTGAAGGCGATCACCGCCGAACGCCCGGTGTTCCCGGCCACGGCGACCGGTGTCGGCGCGCTGCTGTACCAGGCCCGGGTGCCGGGGCGGGTGGTGATCGCCTTGGCCACCGCGGCCTCGTCCACGTGGTCGACGGCCGTCGTGGAGCTCTCGATCGGGATCTGGACGACGACCTTGCTCGACCGCTCGGCCTGCAGGCCGTCCTGGAAGGCGCCGAGCGAGAGTGTCAGGCCCACGCAGAGGGCGACCCCGGCCGTGCCGAGCACCACTGCGGCGGCCGTGGTCGCCGAACGGGCCGGGCGGGTGAGCGGGGTAGCCAGCCCGAGGCTCAGGGCGCGCGGCACCGGCAGCCGGCCGATCAGGTGCTGGAGCCCGGCGATCGGGCCCGGCGCCCCGGCCCGGACCGGACCGCCGCGGGCGGCCGCTCGCCGGGCGCCCGGTGTCGTCCGGCCGACCGCGAGCGCCTCCACCGTGCGCAGCCGGCCGGCCCGCAGCGCGGGCACCAGCGCGGTGCCCGTCACGGCGGCCAGGGCCACGGCCGAGACGACGACGTCCACCCAGAGCGGGATACCGAGCAGGCCGCCGCGCAGGGCCTTGTGCGCCACCCCGAGGACGGGCACGGAGAGCAGGTTGCCCCCGAGCACGCCGAGCGCCGTGCCGACCCCGGCGGGGATCAGCGCCTGACCGACGTAGGCGCGCGCCACCTGGGCCGGGGTGAAGCCGAGCGATTTGAGGATGCCGATCCGCCGGGTGGCGGCGCTGACGGCGCCGCTGACCACGACGCCGATGATCAGCACCGACATGGCCAGGCCGAGCACCCCGAAGGCCGTCACGAACGGGACGAAGGTCGCGGCCGTCCGGTTGGCCTCCGCCTGGGCCGGCCGGTACGAGGTGGCCTTGGCGAGGGCGCCGCCCGGCACCGCGGCGGCGAGCGCGGCGCGGTCGGCCTCCACCTCGGTGTCGGTGTCGGCGTGGGCGAAGCGGTAGAGGTACTGGGCGGCGGGCTTCGTACCGGGCGCGGTGAGCGCGGCGACCTGCTCGGGGGCGATCCAGCCGTCCGCGCTCCAGGAGACGGAGGCGGCGAGGCCGACGACCTTGAGGGTCGGATGCCCGGGGAGGTCCGGGAACTGCAGGCTGTCGCCGACGGCCAGCGGCGAGTGGCCGTCCAGGAACACCACCTCGCCGGGGCCGGCGACCCAACGGCCCATGGTGATCCGCAGGCCGTCCATCGGGCCGTCCTCAGTCCGGCCGACCAGCGTCATCGGCGGGAGCGGGCTGCCGGGCGGCGGGATCCGGACGTCGGCACCGGCGCGCGGCTGGACGGAGAGCGCCGGGTAGGGGCCGGCCGAGGCCGTCACGCCGGGGGCGTGCGCGGTCGCGGCGAGCTGGGCGGGGCTCGCCTTGGTCGGGTCGTACAGCACGTTGAGGTGCGCGCCGTGCTGGTCGGCGAAGGAACGCTGATAGGGGCCCTGGGAGGCGACCAGCAGGCCCGTCGCGAGGATGCACGCCGTCACGGCCGCCATCGTGGTGAGCACCATGACCAGGGTCTGCACCCGCCTGCGGCCGACCCCCGCCCGGACCACCTTGCCGAGCGCGCTCATGCGCCCACCCCGCTTCGCCCGGCCGGGGCACCCGCCCACGCGCGCCGTCCCGTCGTCCGCCCGGCGTGCCCCGCCCGAGCAGGGCACCCGCCCACGCACACCCTTTGCACGGCTCGCCCGGTCATCGCACACCGCCGGAGGTCGGCACGGCCGCGGTGTCCCGGACCAGCCGGCCGTCGAGCAGCTCGATGGTCCGGTCGGCGCAGGCCTCGGCGAGCGCGGTGTCGTGGGTGACCAGCAGGATCGTCTGGCCCTCCGCGTTGAGCCCCCGCAGCAGGTCGCGGACGTCGGCGGCCGAGGCGGTGTCCAGCGCCCCGGTCGGCTCGTCGGCGAGCAGCAGCGGCGGGCGGTTCATCAACGCCCGGGCCACCGCGACGCGTTGACGCTCGCCACCGGAGAGCCGGCCGGGGAAGGCCTGGGCGTGCCGGGCCACCCCGAGCCGCTCCAGCAGCTCGCCGGCCCGGGCTCGGGCCTGCTCCCGCCGCATCCCGGCGAGCTGGGCCGGGAGCAGCACGTTGTCCTCGACGTTCAGGTCCTCCAACAGGTTGAAGAACTGGAACACCATGCCGATCCGCTTCCGCCGGTACTCGGCCAGGGCTGCCTCGCCGAGCTCGTGGACGGCCACGCCGTCCACCTCGACGGCGCCCTCGCTGGGGCGGTCGAGGCCGGCGATCAGGTTCAGCAGGGTGGACTTGCCACTGCCCGAGCGGCCGAGCACGGCCAGCGCCTCGCCGGCCCGGACCTCCAGGTCGAGCCCGGCCAGCGCGGGGCGGGCGGCGTCGGATCGGTCGTACGTCTTGCTGACGCCGCGGATCCGGATGATCGGCGCGTTCACGGGCCCTCCACGGTTCGAGGTCCGGCACCGGAAACCCGGGCCGGCTGACGGGACATGACGCTACGAATCCGGGGCGGGGTCCGGACAGCCGTCTGAACGGCCTCTCCCAGGTGTATCCAGATACACCTCGGATTGGGGGCGCAGGCCTAGAGCGCTGGACCGGTTCGGCGGGGCAGACTGACCGCCGAATGATCAACCCGGGGCCCGTGTGGCCACCGACCGGAGAGGAGGCGCGCAATGACGACGACCGTGCTGTCCAGGGCAACCGCGCAGGTGGAGGGCGCCCTCACGGCCTGCGTGCGGGCGCTCTACATGGTGACGCTGGCCGTCACGGGGCTGCTGGCGCTGCTGGCCGGGCCGGTCCTGCTGACCGCCGCCCTGCTCGGCCCCGACGACGCCGAGCCGTTCGAACATGGTCTGGGCGGGCCACTGATGCTGCTGGTGCCACTGGCACCGGTCGCCCTCTGGGCGCTCTGCTGGGCCACCGGAGGTGCCGGCCGGGCGGTCGGGGCCGCCCTGTTCGCGCCGGGCGCGCTCGCGCTGATGGCCGCCGACCTCTACGGCGGCGCCCCGCCCGGCGGCCGGTCCGGCTCGCTGTGGTTGGCCCCGACGATGCTGGTGCTCGGCCTGCTCGGGACGCGCTGGATCGCGACGGAGAACCGGCGGGTCGTCGGCCGGTGGAGCGGGCGGCCGATCCCGGTGCCGTACCGCCGTGCCGACACCGGGCCGTGGCGGCGGCTGCGCTCCGGCGGCTGGCTGGGCGACCCGGCGACCTGGCGGGACGTCCTGTGGGTGTTCCTCTCCGGCTGCGCCGTCCTGCTCGCCGCCGCGATCGTCGTGCTGACTCCGATCGCCCTCCAGGTGCTCGGCCGGAACGGCCCCTTCCTCCCGCTGGGCCCCGTCTACGGAATGGGGGTCGTGGTCGCCCCGCTGGCCACCCTGTGGGCCGCACCGCCCGTCCTGCGGATGCACGAACGGGCCGCCCGCGCCCTGCTCGGCCCGTCCCGGCAGACCGAACTCGCCCGCCAGGTGAGCCATCTGGCCCGGACCAGGGCGGACACCATCGACGCCGGGGCGGCCGAGCTGCGCCGGATCGAGCGGGACCTGCACGACGGGGCGCAGGCCCGGCTGGTGGCCCTGGGCATGCTGCTGACCGTCGCCGAGCAGTTGAAGGACGACCCGGAGGCCCTGCAGCCCCTGTTGGCCGAGGCCCGGATGTCCTCGGTGAAGGCCCTGGGCGAGTTGCGCGACCTGGTCCGGGGCATCCACCCGCCGGTGCTCGCCGACCGCGGCCTGGCCGACGCGATCGAGGCGACGGCGCTGGACCTCCCGCTGCCGGTCACCTTCGCCGGTGGGCTGCCCGGGCGGGCGCCCGCCCCGGTGGAGTCCGCCGCCTACTTCGCGGTGAGCGAGCTGCTGGCCAACGTGGTGAAACACGCCGGTGCCTCGCACGTGTGGATCGAGATAGGGCACAGTGACGGGCTGCTGCGCATATCGGTCACCGACGACGGGCGCGGCAACGCCGACCCGTCCCGGGGAACCGGCCTCAGCGGAACCGAACGACGACTGGCCGCCTTCGACGGGGTGCTCGCGATCAGCAGCCCACCCGGTGGCCCGACCATTGTGAACCTGGAGATCCCGTGCGCGTTGTCATCGCCGAAGACCTCTTCCTTCTCCGGGACGGCCTGACCCGGCTGTTGGAGGCCAACGGCATGAGGGTCACCGCGGCGGTCGAGACCGGCGACGGCCTGCTCGCCGCGGTGGCCGCCGACCGGCCGGACATCGCCGTGGTCGACGTCCGGCTGCCGCCCAGCTTCACCGACGAGGGGCTGCGGGCGGCGCTGGCGGCCCGTCAGGCACACCCCGGCCTGCCCGTCCTGGTGCTGTCGCAGTTCGTGGAGCAGCTCTACGCGCGCGAGCTGCTGGCCGGCAGCACCGGCGGGATCGGCTACCTGCTGAAGGACCGGGTGCTGGACGGCGCCCAGTTCATCGACGCGGTGCAACGGGTCGCCCAGGGCGGCACCGCGATGGACCCGGAGGTGATCACCCGCCTGCTCACCCACAACTCCTCGGCCGGCCCGGTGTCGACCCTCTCCCCCCGCGAGCGGCAGGTGCTGGGGCTGATGGCCGAGGGCCGTTCCAACGCGGCGATCGCCCAGCAGCTGGTGATCACCGAGCGGGCCGTCGCCAAGCACACCGCGTCGATCTTCGTCAGGCTCGACCTCCAGCCCTCCGACGACGACAACCGCCGCGTCCTGGCCGTGCTCGCCTACCTCAACAACGGCTGAAAGGAGCCGCACACGAAGGGTTCCCCATCCGAGGGTCCGAGGATTCCCAACCTGAGGATCCACCGACAAGTGAGAGGTATCCCTCCACCGCAGGGGGCTCGCCCGCCACAGAGAAGGTCATCTAGGCTGGTGACGTGCTCATCCTTGTTCGCCGCCGCCACGTGGACCTGCTCCGCGTGACGAGCATGTCCTGTCGACGCTCCAGCTGAATCTCGCGCCCCCTCAACCAGGTCGGCCCCCACCCGGCCGCCTCCACCTCCCGGCTCCCGGAGCACCCGCCGCACCAGGCGATTGCTCCGGCCGCCTCCCCGGTCGATCACCGGGGTCGGCCGGGACGAGACCCAGCGGATGTCACACATGTCGCAGCAGCACACCCCTATACCCGACTCCCTCCCGGTGATCGACCTCTCGCTCGCCGCCGGCGGCCCGGACGACCGCCGCCGACTGCACGAGGAGCTTCGCGCCGCAGCCACCGACGTCGGGTTCTTCCAGCTCGTCGGCCACGGCGTCACGCCGCAGGAGACGGCCGCGCTCACCGACGCGATGCGCGCCTTCTTCGCCCTCCCCGAGGCCGACCGGCTCGCCGTGAGCAACCTCAACTCCCCGCACTACCGCGGCTACACCCGCACCGGCGACGAGCGCACCGGCGGCAGCCAGGACTGGCGCGACCAACTGGACATCGGCGCCGAGCTGCCCCCGCACGTCCCCGGTAGCGACGAGCCCCCGTACTGGTGGCTGGAGGGCCCCAACCAGTGGCCCGCGGCGCTCCCGGAGCTGCGCACCGCCGCGCTCGGCTGGATCGACCACCTCAGCGAGATCGCCCGCCGACTGCTGCACGAGCTCCTCACCGCGATCGGCGCCCGCCCCGACTTCTACGACGAGGCCTTCGCCGGCCACCCCCACCTGCGGCTCAAGCTGGTCCGCTACCCCGGCACCGCCCCGGACGGCGCCGGCCAGGGCGTCGGCGCCCACAAGGACTACGGCTTCATCACGCTGCTGCTCCAGGACACCGTCGGCGGGCTCCAGGTCGAGCGTCCGGACGGCACCTTCCTGGAGGTCCCGCCGATGCCGGGTGCCTTCGTGGTCAACCTCGGCGAACTGTTGGAGGTGGCAACGGACGGCTACCTCAAGGCCACCAACCACCGCGTGGTCAGCCCGGTCGGCGCCCGCGAGCGCTTCTCCGTCCCGTTCTTCTACAACCCCCGCCTCGACGCCCACATCGAGCCGCTGGACTTCCCGCTCGCCCACCACGCCCCCGGCGCCACCGAGGACCCGGCCAATCCGCTGTTCGCCGAGTTCGGCCTCAACGAGTGGAAGGGCTACACCAGGGCCCACCCCGAGGTCACCCGCCGCCACCACGCCGACCTCACCGAGGCCGCCTCCCGCTAGGGCCTGGGGCCGCAGGTCACAAGCACCGCCACCTCAAACACCGCCGCCTCAAACACCGCCGCCCGATTCCGCCCCCGCCGCCACCCGCGCGGCGGGGGCGGACTCGCGTCTGCGGCGGCCCGGCCCGTACGGCAGGCCTGCCCCGTGTGCTCCGACCGGCCGACGGGGCACGGCGCCGCACGCGGTGGACCGGCGGGGCGGGCACTGTCACACTGCTGCTGTCACAGTGGAAGTGTGCCAGCGCGGGAGGCGACGGATGGGGGAGCACGGGGCCGTGGAGGACGGGGGGGTCCGGCTCACGGTGGACGAGTTGGCGGCGCGGGCCGGGGTGACGGTGCGGACGGTGCGGTTCTACGGGACGAAGGGGCTGCTGCCGCCGCCGGAGCTGGGGCCGCGCCGGGTCGGGCGGTACGGGGCGGCGCACCTGGACCGGCTGGAGCTGATCGAGGAGTTGCAGCGCCAGGGCCTGACCTTGGCGGCGATCGAGCGCTATCTGGCCCGGCTGCCGGAGGACAGCACACCGCTGGACCTGGCGATCCACCGGGCGCTGGTGGCGTCCTGGACGCCCGAGGCGGCGGAGGAGCTGGGCCGGGCGCAGTTGGAGCGGCGGGCCGGGCGGGGGCTGTCGGAGGAGCAGGTGGAACGCCTGGTCGCGATGGGGACGTTGGAGCGGACGGCCGATCCGGAGCTGTTCCGGGTGGATCCGGGCCTGCTGCCGCTCGGGGTGCGGATCCTGGACGTGCCGATCCCGTTGGAGACGCTGCTGGCCGCGCGGGCGGTGGTGCTGGAGCACAGCCGGGCGACGGCCCGGGAGTTGCAGCGACTGTTCCGGGAGACGGTGTGGAAGCCGTACCGGGAGAGCGAGCCCGCGCCGGACGAGTTGGCCCGGATGAAGGCCCTGACCGACCACATCCAGCCGATGGTGGCGCAGGCCCTGGTCACGGCGTTCCAGCGCTCCCTGCGGGAGGAGCTGGGTGAGGCCGTAGGGAGCACGGCCTCACCCGCCCAGGACTGACGGTCAGTCGGCGAAGGTGCGCCCCTCCGCCGCGATCCGCTCCAGCAGCGCGGGCGGCGCGAACCGTTCGCCGTAGGCGGCGGCGAGTTCGCGGGCACGGGCCGCGAAGCCGGCCGGGCCGCCCTCGTACCCGTTGATGTACTGGAAGACGCCGCCCGTCCAGGCCGGGAAGCCGATGCCGAGGATGGAGCCCACGTTGGCGTCGGCGACCGAGGTCAGCACGCCCTCCTCCAGGCAGCGCACCGAGTCCAGCGCCTCGCTGAACAGCATCCGCTCCTTGAGATCCGCGAGCGGAATCGCGACGCCCTCGGGACCGGAACCAGGCCCAGAACCCTCGGGCCCAGAGCCCCCACGCCCAGAGCCCTCCCCCCCGAAGTGCTCGCGCAGCCCCGGCCAGAGCCGCCCGCGCCGGCCGTCCTCGCCGTACTCGTAGAAGCCCGCGCCGCCGCTGCGCCCGGGCCGGCCGAACTCGTCGACCATCCGGTCGACCACCGCGTCCGCCGGGTGGGGCGTCCAGGTGCCGCCCGCGGCCTCGACCGCGCGCCGGTACTCGTCGCGGATCTTGCGCGGCAGGGTGAGGGTGAGCTCGTCCATCAGCGACAGCACCTTGGCGGGGTAGCCGGCCTGGGCGGCGGCCTGCTCGATGCTGGCCGGGTGGACGCCCTCGCCGACCATGGCGACGCCCTCGTTGAGGAACTGGCCGATGACCCGCGAGGTGAAGAAGCCGCGCGAGTCGTTGACCACGATCGGGGTCTTGTCGATCTGCCGGACCAGGTCGAAGGCGCGGGCGAGCGCCTCGTCGCCGGTCTGCGGGCCGCGGATGATCTCGACCAGGCGCATCTTGTCGACCGGGGAGAAGAAGTGCAGGCCGATGAAGTCGGCGGTGCGCTCGACGCCTTCGGCGAGCAGCCCGATCGGCAGGGTGGAGGTGTTGGAGCAGAGCAGCGCGTCGGGGGCGAGGACGCCCTCGACCTCCTGGAACACCTTGTGCTTGAGCTCGGTGTTCTCGAAGACGGCCTCGATCACCGCGTCGCAGCCGGCCAGGTCGGCCGGTTCGGCGGTGGGGGTGATCAGGGCGAGCAGCGCGTCCCGCTTGGCCTCGGTGGAGCGGCCGCGGGCGATCGCCTTGTCCAGCAGCCCGGCGGAGTAGGCCTTGCCGCGCTCGGCGGCCTCGACGCTCACGTCCTTGAGCACGACCTCGATGCCGGCCTTGGCGCAGGCGTAGGCGATGCCCGCGCCCATCATCCCGGCACCGAGCACGGCGACCTTGCGGACCGGCCGCTTCTCGATGCCCTTGGGGCGTCCGGCGCCGGAGTTGACCGCCTGCATGTCGAAGAACAGCGACTGGATCATGTTCTTGCTGGTCTGCCCGCAGGCGAGCTCGGTGAAGTAGCGGGCCTCGATCGCCATCGCGGTGTCGACGTCGACCTGGGCGCCCTCCACGGCGGCGGCCAGGATGTTGCGCGGCGCCGGGTAGGGCGCGCCGTTCAGCTGCTTGCGCAGATTGGCCGGGAAGGCGGGCAGGTTGGCGGCGAACGCCGGGGTCGAGGGGGTGCCGCCGGGGATCTTGTAGCCCTTGACGTCCCAGGGCTGGACGGCGGTCGGGTTGGCCTCGATCCAGGCCCGCGCCCGGGCGGTCAGCTCCTCGGGGGCGGTGACGAGTTCGTGCACCAGCCCGTGCTCCAGCGCCTGCGCCGGGCGGTACTGGCGGCCCTGCAGGAGGAACTTCAGCAGGGCGTCGGTGATGCCGAACAGCCGGACCGTACGGACCACTCCGCCGCCGCCCGGCAGCAGGCCGAGGGTGACCTCGGGCAGGCCGATCCGGCTGGCGGGGGTGTCCAGGGCGATCCGGTGGTGGCAGGCGAGGGCGATCTCCAGACCGCCGCCGAGCGCGCTGCCGTTGACCGCGGCGACGACCGGCTTGCCGAGGGTCTCCAGCTTGCGCAGTGCCCGCTTGATCCGCAGGGACTTCTCGAAGACGGCGGCGGCGTCCTCGGGGCGGGCGGCGGAGAGCATCCGGAGGTCTCCCCCGGCGAAGAAGGTCTTCTTCCCGGAGGTGACGATCACGCCGCGCAGCTCGTCGGAGGCGGCGAGGCCGGCCAGCCGGTCGACGACGGCGTCGAAGTCGGCGGTGAAGGCCTCGTTCATGGTGTTGACGGACTGGGTGGGGTCGTCGAGGACGAGGGTGACCACGCCGTCCTGGTCCTGCTGCCAGCGGATGGTGGTGGTGTCGCTCATGAGTTCAGGGTCTCCAGGTCTACCAGGTCTACCAGCGGGTCAGACGCGCTCGACGATGGTGGCGACGCCCATACCGCCGCCCACGCAGAGGGTGATCAGGCCGTAGCGCAGGTCGCGCCGCTCCAACTCGTCGATCACGGTGCCGAGCAGCATCGCGCCGGTGGCGCCGAGCGGGTGGCCGAGGGCGATCGCACCGCCGTTGACGTTCACCTGGTCGTGCCGGAAGCCCAGTTCGCGGATGAAGCGCAGCGCGACCGCCGCGAAGGCCTCGTTGATCTCGACCAGGTCGATGTCGGCGGCGGTGAGCCCGGCCTTGGCGAGCGCCTTGCGGGTGGCCGGGGCGGGGCCGGTGAGCATGATGGTCGGTTCGGAGCCGGAGACCGCGGCGGAGACGATCCGGGCGCGCGGGCGCAGCCCGTACCGCTCGCCGACCTCGCGGCTGCCGATGGCGACGAGCGCGGCGCCGTCGACGATGCCGGAGGAGTTGCCGGCGTGGTGGACGTGGTCGATGGCCTCCACCCAGTGGTACTTCTGCAGGGCGACGGCGTCGAAGCCGCCGGCCTCGCCGATGCCGGCGAAGGAGGGCTTGAGGCCGGCCAGGGTCTCGACGGTGGTGCCGGGGCGGATGAACTCGTCGCGTTCCAGCACGACCAGGCCGTTGCGGTCGCGGACCGGGACCACCGAGCGGTCGAACAGGCCGTCCGCCTGGGCCTTGGCGGCGCGGGCCTGGGACTCGGCGGCGAAGGCGTCCACGTCGGTGCGGGAGAGGCCCTCGATGGTGGCGATCAGGTCGGCGCCGACGCCCTGCGGGACGAAGTCGGTCTCGTACGAGGTCATCGGGTCCATCGCCCAGGCGCCGCCGTCGGAGCCCATCTTGACGCGGGACATCGACTCCACGCCGCCGGCCAGGACGAGGTCCTCCCAGCCCGAACGGACCTTGGCGGCAGCCAGGTTGACGGCCTCCAGGCCGGAGGCGCAGAAGCGGTTCTCCTGGACGCCGGCCACGGTGTCGGGCAGGCCGGCCGCGATGGCCGCGATCCGGGCGATGTCGGAGCCCTGGTCGCCGATCGGGCTGACCACGCCGAGCACGATGTCGTCGATCGCGGCCGGGTCCAGGTCCGGGAACCGGCGGCGCAGTTCGTGGATCAGACCGACGACGAGGTCGATCGGCTTGGTGCCGTGCAAGGAGCCGGTGGCCTTGCCCCGGCCGCGCGGGGTGCGGATCGCGTCGTAGACGTACGCTTCGGTGGTCACGGTGGAAACGCCTTTCGGGGCAGGGGGTTTCACAGGAGGTCTCAGCCGAGGATGGAGCGGCCGACGATCTCCTTCATGATCTCGGTGGTGCCGCCGTAGATGGTCTGGATGCGGCCGTCGGTGAACGCCCGGGCGACCGGGAACTCGCTCATGTACCCGTACCCGCCGTGCAGTTGGAGGCAGCGGTCGGCGGTGCGCTTCTGCAGCTCGGTGGCCCACCACTTGGCCATCGAGGCGTCCGCCGGGGTGAGCGCGTAGCGGTTGTGCTCGGTGATGCAGCGGTCGACGAAGGCCCGGGTGACGGCGCACTCGGTGGCGAGTTCGGCGATCTCGAAGCGCACGTGCTGGAGCTTGGCCAGCGGGCGGCCGAAGGCCTCGCGCTGCTTGACGTAGGCGGTGGTGATCTCGACCAGGTACTCGGCGCCGGCGATCGCCGCGGCCGCGATGGTCAGCCGCTCCTGGGCGAGGTTCTGCATCAGGTGGACGAAGCCGCCGTGGAGCTCGCCGAGCAGGTTCTCCTTCGGCACCCGGACGTCCTCGAAGAACAACTCGGCCGTGTCCTGGGCCTTCTGGCCGATCTTGTCGAGGTTGCGGCCGCGCTCGAAGCCGGGCATGCCGCGCTCGACCACCAGCAGGCTCAGCCCGTGCGCGCCGCCCTCGGGAGTGGTGCGGGCGACCACGATCACCAGGTCGGCGAGGATGCCGTTGGAGATGAAGGTCTTGGCGCCGTTGAGCAGGTAGTGGTCACCCTGGTCGACCGCCTGGGTACGGATGCCCTGCAGGTCGGATCCGGTGCCGGGCTCGGTCATCGCGATCGCGGTGATCAGCTCGCCACTGCAGAAGCCGGGCAGCCAGCGGCGCTTCTGCTCCTCGGTGGCGAGCGCGGTGAGGTAGGGGCCGATGATGTCGTTGTGCAGACCGATCGCCAGGCCGGCGGCCCCGGCCCGGGCGAACTCCTCGGCCAGTACGGCGGCGTAGCGGAAGTCCGGGGCGCCGCCACCGCCGTACTCCTCGGGGACGGCCATCCCGAGCAGGCCCTGGCGTCCGGCCGCCAGCCAGGCGGAGCGGTCGACGATGCCGGCCTTCTCCCAGCGGTCGTAGTGCGGCAGCACCTCCTTGGCGAGGAAGGCCCGCACGGTGGCCCGGAAGTCCTCGTGCTGCTCGGTGAAGATCTCGCGCTGCAACGCTACGCTCCTTGTCCTGCTTCGGATTGTCCCGCTTCGGATCGCCCTGCTTCGGTCCGTCCTGCTTGCGGCAGCCCCGCATCGACGGGCCCCGCTTCGAAGGGCCCCGCATCGGAGCCGAGGGACGGGACGGCCCAGTCGCGGGCCACCTCGGCGGTGTCCGCACCGGGCCGGGCCGGCGGTCGGCGCAGCGTCCCGGGGGTGGCGGAGAAGCGCGGGGCGGGGGCCGGCTGGGTGACGCCGCCCGCCTCGACGTAGGTGCCGCGCGCCGCCAGGTGTACGTCGGCGACAGCCTGACGCATCGTCAACACCGGCTCCACGCAGGCGTCCGAGCCCGCGAAGACGGCCTCCCACTCGGCCCTGGTCCGGGTGGCGAAGCGCCCGGCGATCAGGGACCGCAGTTCGGCCCAGCGGGCCAGATCGTACTGTCCGGGCGCGTCGGGGCCGAGGCCCAGCAGCCGGACGAACTCGGCGTAGAACTGCGGCTCCAGCGCACCGACGGCCAGGTGCCCGCCGTCGGCCGCCCGGTAGATCGCGTAGAACGGCGCGCCGCCGTCCAGCAGGTTGGTACCCCGGCGGTCCTGCCAGTGGCCGGCCGCGAGCAATCCCCACAGCATGCTGGACAGGTGCGCCGCGCCGTCCACGATCGCGGCGTCGACGACCTGGCCGGTGCCGGTGCTCCTGGCGTGGTGCAGCCCGGCGAGCAGGCCGACGACCAGGTAGAGCGAGCCGCCCGCGTAGTCGCCCAGCAGGTTGGCCGGGATGCCGGGCGCCTCCTCGGGCCCGCCGGGGCCGGCGACCATGCCGAGCACCCCCGCCACCGCCGCGTACCCGAGGTCGTGCCCGGCACTGGCGGCGCGCGGCCCCTGCTGACCCCACCCGGTCATCCGCCCGTAGACCAGCGCCGGGTTGCGGGCCAGGCAGTCCTGCGGCCCGACCCCGAGCCGCTCGGCGACACCGGGCCGGTAGCCCTCGATCAGCAGGTCCGCCCGCTCGACCAGGTCCAGCACCCGGGCGGGCCCCTGCGGGGACTTGAGGTCGATCAGCACCGACCGCTTGTTGCGGTTGGTGACGTCGTACGCCGGGTCGACGCCCAGCGGCGACGGATCGGGCCGGTCCACCCGCACCACGTCGGCGCCCAGGTCGGCCAGCACCATCGCCGCGAACGGCCCCGGCCCGATCCCCGCGAGTTCGACCACCCGGACCCCCGCCAGCGGCCCGGAGGCGGCGGCCGGCGAACTGCCTTCGTCACGCACTGGCTGCGGAACCCTTCTGGGTTTGACAGTAAAGCTGTAACACTCGCGATGATAGAGAAGCGACCCGCCGGTAACAAGACCCCCGGACCACACCCGCCGGGCAGCCCCGACAACTCCCGGGCGATTGTCAGAGTAATGGCCTATCGTACTTAGCAGCCATTACGAGAGCACGGGGGAACCACCCATGACCGTCACCGAGCGCACGGCCCGCACGATCGTCGCGACCACCGAGCGGCTGCTGCTCACCCAGCCCCAACAGGGCGACGCCGAGGCCATGTTCGCCGTCCACGGGGATCCGGAGACCAACCGCTACAACCCGAACGGGCCGCACCGGGACCTGACGCAGAGCCAGGAGATGCTGGACGGGTTCGTCGCCGACTGGAAGCGGGACGGCGTCGGGTACTGCACCGTCGCGACCCGGGAGGAACCGGACACGGTCATCGGCTTCGCCGGACTCTACCTCCACACGCTCGACGGCGAGCAGGTGTTCAACCTCTACTACCGCTTCCGCCCGTCGGCCTGGGGCCGGGGCTATGCCGCCGAGGCCGCCCGGGGGGCGATGGCCGAGGCGCTCCCCCGCTTCCCCGGTGTCCCGGTCGTCGCGCTGATCCACGCCGACAACCTGCCCTCCCGCCGGCTCGCCGAGCGCCTCGGGCTGGTGGCCGACCCGGACGGCCGGGTCGACCAGGAGGACCGGCTGATCCACCGAGCCGCCTGAGCCCGGCGGCCGGGGCCTGGGCCGAGGCCGGTCAGAACCAGGGGGCGGCGGCCGCGATCAGGGCCTGGAGGGCCTCGGTCAGGGCTGTGGCGGCTCCCAGAGCACCCGTCAGCGTGAACACGGCGCGCCTGACCCGGCCGCCACCCTGGCCGCCCTGGCCGTCCTGGCCACCTTGGCCACCTTGGCCGTCCTCGCCCGCGTCCGGTCGGCGTTCTTCGGCGGCGGCCTGCGCCACCTCGTCGAGCGCCTGCCCGGCCACCTCCGCGGCGGCGGGCGGCAGTTCACCCGGGGCGAGCACCCGCAACTGCGCGCGCAGCGCGTCCACCGCCGCGAGCAGGGCGCGCAGTTCGGGTGCCTCGCCCGGGGCGGGGGCCTCCTGGTGGTGGGTGTACTCGGCGCGGGCGTGGCTGCCGCTCTGCACGATGCCAGTGACGTTCCCGGTGATGCTGATCCCGTGGCCGCCGTCGTTCGCCATGTCCGTCAACTCCTGTTCCGATCAGTCTTGTCGGGTACTACCGACGCGCGGCGCCGGGGTGGCGAGCGGCCGGTACGACGCGCTGGCCCCGTCTCCGCTCTGCACGACGCCGTGGACGTCTCCCTGCACCTGCACGCCGTGGTTGATCACCACGCTCTGCAGCGTCCTCGCCCCGTCCGTCCGCAGCCCGTGGTCCCGCAGGCAGTCGTGGACGGCGGACCCGATCCGGGCCCGGACGCTCTTCAGGAACCGCTGGACGTCCATCTCCTGGAACAGCTGCTGGTACGCGGGTTCCGCACCCAACTCCCGGACGGACAGCGTGGGCCCGTGCTCGACCAGGCGGTTCTCCCGGCACATCCGGGCGTACCGGAGGGCGTTCCGGCCGACCGCCCGTCGGCTGCGCGCGGCGCGGCGCAGCACGCCGACCGAGCCCGCCACCAGAGCGGGCAGCGACGCCAGCGACGCCAGGCCGAGGCCGAGCCAGTCACCGAGGTCGGCGGGCGGGGCGGCGGTGTCGATCGCGTGGTAGCCGCGGGCGATCGGCGGCAGCACGAAGGCCCTGCTCTCCAGGAAGAGCTGCCCGCCCTGGAGTTGGGCGCGGACGAACACGGTGACGACGATCTCCCCCTGCCAGCCCGCCACCCGCACCGCCAGATAGTGCCGGAGCCGTTCCTCGGCGGCGAGGTCGACGCTGTCCACCCACCAGCGCGCCGGGTCGTGCGCTCCCCCGTTCAGGGCGGCGGCGCAGCGGGCCGCGTACGGGGCGAGGGCGGCGAAGGCGGTGCCCGGGCCGTGGCCGCACCAGTCGGCGGCGGGGCCGAGGCGCTTGCCGCTCTTGAACACCAGGTCGTGCACGGCGATCCCGTGCAGGCGGTCGCCCGGGTAGGCGGGTGCGCCGACCGCGCCGAGGCGGGCCAGCTCGGTGCGCAGCCGGGCGTGCACGACCGGGACGGTCAACGCCTGCTCCTGGGAAGCCGGTCGGGCCGACGGGTCGGGCCGCAGGTCGTCGGCGAAGGACCAGTGGTCGACCTCGATCCCGGCGCCGACGAACGGCGCGTAGTCGCTGTAGACGACGTCGGGGTCGGCCTGCTGCTGTGCGAGCCGCTGGTACAGCTCCTGATGGTGGTGGTCCTCGGGGACGGTCGCGCGGCCGGTGCCGAGGTCGTACAGGGTCTGTTCGAGCCGTCGCCGGTCGGCGAGGGCCACCGCGAACCAGACGGCCACCAGGGCGGCGACCCACTGCCACCCGAGCGCCGGGATCGCGAGCAGGAGGCAGCCGACGGCCAGCCAGTTGCCGATCCGTCGACGCCCGGGCCGGTCGGACCGGATCAGCCGGGCCGCCACGAACACCAGCGGGACGGCCAGTTCCAGCAACCAGAGCCGCACCAGCAGGTCGAACGCCTGCGATCCGTCGACGTTCCCTGCCATCAGCACGGCGAGGATCACGCAGACCGCTAACGCTGCCGCGGCCAGCAGGACCAGCACCGCCCGCCGCACCGCCTGCCGTCGGGCGGCGTAGCACTCCTTGAGCACCGCCACCAGGTCGACCCCGGGGCTCGGCGGCGGTACCCGGTACGGGTGCTCGGCGAGCTCCTCGATCACCGCGTCCCGGAAGGCCGGGTCGAGGTGCGCCCCCGCCCGCAGGTAGGCGGTGGCGTCGCCGCGCGGCGCCCCGCTCTGGGCCTGGATGAGCTGCTGCAGCGGGTCGGACGCCGGCGGGCCGGCCGGCCTCGGGGGCGCGTGCGGCCGCCGGGCCGGCGGTAGCGGTACGGACGGCTCGGTCATGGCGGTGTCCCCTCCCGTCGGGTGCACGCCTCGTGGGGTGTCCGTCCCGTGCGGGGTGCGCCCCGCCAGGACGGTGTCCGGTAAGGACGGTGTCCGGTGCGGCGCGTCTCCCGTGAGGTGTGTGTCCGAATCAACGAGGCTCCCTGCGCCGGGATGAGGGCCGCGGATCGAGATCCCCCCGCAGGGGGAGGGTGACCGTTCACGGGGTTGACGTGCCGACCCCGGACCCGGGGCGACCGTGGAGGGCATGAGGATCAAGGAAAGCGCGGTGCGGGCCACGGCCGCCTGGATCGCCGTGGCGGCGACGGTGCCGTATCTGACGCTCAAGTCACTGTGGTTGACCGGCCACCCGGTGGGGTCCGACGATCCGGGCGCCATGGACGAGCTGTGGCTGGTGAACCTGCTCACCTTCGGGATGGACGCGATCGCCGTGGCCCTCGCGCTGGCCTTCACGCGCCCCTGGGGGCGGCGGGCGCCGGCTGGGCTGGTGGTGTTCCCGATGTGGGTGGCCACCGGGCTGCTCGGGACGATCCTGGTGGCGCTGCCGCTGTACCTGATCAGCGTGCTGCTGTCCGGGCCGGAGCCGCGAAGCGGCGAAGACGGCCCCGGCGGGACCGGTGCCTGGGTCTTCCCCGTGGTGTACGGCGGGTTCGCCGTCCAGGGCGTCGCGCTGATCACCGCCTTCGCGCTGTACGCCCGGCGGCGCTGGCCCGGCCTGCTGCGGGACCGGATCGGCGACCTGCCCGCCTCCCCCACGCTGACCGTGCAGCGCTGCCTCGCCGGTGTCGCCGCCCTGCTCGGACTGGGCGTCGCGGCGGCCCGGGCGTACTGGGCGGCGGGCGGCACCGCCGGACTGCCGCAGGCCCTGGTGGCGGACCACAACCCGGGGGTGGCGGTGCTGGACGGGGTCTCCGCGGTGATGGCGGTGGCCGCGGCGGCGGCGCTGCTGACGCTGGTGTTCCGGATCCGGCCGCGGCGGCGGCTGCGCACTCCGCTGCTGGTGGCCTGGACGGCGGCCGGTTCGCTGTTCGGCTGGGGCTGCTGGCAGCTGGTGGCCCTCGGTGCGACCACGACCACCGTGACGGACCTGCGGAAGGCGGTGCCCGGGCCGATGCCGCTGGTGCAGACCGCCCAGGTGGTCACCGGGCTGCTGGTCCTGGTCGTCGGCTCGGTGGCGCTGACCGAGCGGGCCGCGGCGGGCCAGGGGGGGGCGGAACCCGGCGAGATCCGCCGGACCCGCCCCGGGACCGCTGACGTAGAGTCGCGCTGATGGACACGGGGGCGGGCGGCCGGACACGGCGTGTGGCGGGGGCGCTGCTGGGCCGGCGGGCCCGGCTGCGCTGGGTGCACCTGGTGCTCGGCGGCGCACTGCTGATGCCGTACTGGCTCCTCTCGGTGGTGACGCTCGGGGCACTCAACGCCGACCAGGGGCAGCCGCGCCAACTGCTCCTGCAGTTCGCCGCGCTGTTCACGTCACTGCCGATGGCCGCCGTCACCGCACTGCTGCCGACCGTACGGGCGTTGGAGGGGACGGCGGCGCGGGCGCTCTGCGCGGCGGAGCGGCCCGAGGAACTGGCCGCCGGACCGGCCCGCTCATGGGCGGCGCGCCGGCGCACCGCGCTCTGGTACGTGCTGCACCTCTTCTTCGGCGGCGTGGTGGCCGGGATGACGCTCGGCGGGGTGCCGTTCGCGGCGGTGCTGCTGTTCTCCTTCGGCGCCGCCGACGACCTCACGAAGTACTGGGAGGACCGGTTCCCCGGTTGGATGCTCACCGGCCCCGCCCTGGGCCTCGCCCTCCTGGTGCTGATCGTCGCCACCAGCGCCGGCTTCGGCGCGCTGCTGGCCCGCTGGGCACCGGCCCTGCTCGGCCCGACCCCGGAGGAGCGGCTGGCCGCCGCCGAACGCCGGGCCGCCGTGCTCGCCCAGCGCAACCGGCTGGCCCGCGAACTGCACGACTCGGTCGGGCACGCGCTCAGCGCGGTCGGTATCCAGGCCACGGCGGCCGCCCGGGTGCTGCGTACCGACCCGGACTTCGCCGCCGAGGCGCTGCAGGCGATCGAGGAGACCGCGCGGGCGGCCGTCGCCGAACTGGACGCCGTGCTCGGGCTGTTGCGCGAGGAGGAGGCCCGCGCCACCGGGCCCGCCGGACCCACCCTCGGTGGGCTGGACGACCTGCTGCGCCAACTCGCGCGCACCGGCGTGACGGTGGACGCCGAACTGGCCCCGGGCCTGGCCCGGCTGCCCGCCGAGGTCTCCCGCGAGGCGTACCGGATCGTCCAGGAGGGCCTGACCAACGTACTGCGGCACGCCGGGCCCGCGCCCGCCCGGCTGCGGGTCGCGCTGGCCGGGGGGCGGCTGGAGATCGAACTGACCAACCCGCTGGGCCCCGCCCGACCGAGCCGCCCCGGCGGCGGGCGCGGGCTGCGCGGGATCGGGGAACGCGCGACGGCCCTGCTCGGTGGGAGCACGGCGGGGCCGAGCGAGGACGGAACGACGTGGCGGCTGGCCGTCTGGCTGCCGGCGGGAGGGACACGATGAACGAACACAACGGTGCCGAGCACGACGGCGACCACGACGGCGCCCGCGGCGAGCGCAGGAACGACGAGAGCATCCGCGTGGTGATCGCGGACGACGAGCGGCTGGTCCGGATGGGCCTGCGGGTGGTGATCGACGCCGAGCCCGACCTCACCGTGGTCGGCGAGGCCTCGGACGGCGCCGAGGTCATCCCGCTGGTGCGCCAACTGCGCCCGGACGTGGTGCTGATGGACGTCCGGATGCCCGGCATCGACGGGATCCGGGCCACCGAGCAGCTGGTCGGCGGGATGGCCGAGCCGCCGCGGATCCTGGTGGTCACCACCTTCGAGCACGACGACCACGTGTACGACGCACTGCGCGCGGGCGCGGCCGGGTTCCTGCTGAAGCGGGCGCGGGCGGAGGAGATGGTCCAGGCGGTACGGCTGGTCGCGCGCGGGGACTCGCTGCTCTTCCCGGCGGCCGTCCGCGAACTCGCCCTGCGGCACGGCGCGGGCACCCGCAGGGCCGCCGACCCGGACCGGCGGCCGATCGGGCGGCTGACCGAGCGGGAGGGGCAGGTGCTGCGGCTGATGGCCACCGGGCTCAACAACGGCGAGATCGCCCGGGAGCTGGTGGTCAGCCAGGAGACGGTGAAGACGCACGTCGGCAGCGTGCTCGCCAAGTTGGGCGCCCGCGACCGCACCCAGGCGGTGATCGCGGCCTACGAGTCGGGCTTCGTCCTGCCGGGCTGAGGGCCTGCCGGGGCCCGTGCGTCGGACCGTTCCTTTCGTCCGCCCGCTACCTGCGAGTAGAGTGCGACGTTCCCCCCTCGACCCGTCCGATACCTCCCGTATCGTCTGAACCGAACTGGTGGCCGCATGACCGTCCGGACCCGCCCCGCGCTGTGGTGGCGCATAGGCATCGTGCTCTCGGCGGGCCTCGGCCTGACCCTCGGGACCGCGCCGCTGGTGTACTTCACCGTGCAGAGCAACGTCATCGTGCTCGGCTACTTCGTCGGCGCGGTGTACTGGATGACCAAGCGCGACACCGTGGACGCACCCGCGCCCCGCCTGCGCGGCGCCGCCACCCTGTACATACTGATCACCGGGCTGGTCTCGCACATCCTGCTCCAGCACGGCGCCAACCCGCTGCCCGGTCTGGTCAGCGGGCCGGACAAGCTCGCGCACTGGTCGTCGTTCTTCCTGCACTACGTGACGCCGGTGATGGTGATCGCCGACTGGCTGGTGCTGAAGCCGCGCAACGCGACGGCCTGGAAGGACGTCCCGCTCTGGCTGGCCTTCCCGCTCGGCTACGCGGCGATCGTGCTCGCCCGGAACGCGCTGTTCAGCGACTACCCGATGCCCTACCCGTACTTCTTCTTCGACCCCACCACCAAGGGCTACGGCTACGTCTGGGGCCAGATCGCCCTGTTGACCGTCGAGTTCGTCGTACTCGCCGCCGTCGTGGTCGGGCTGGACCGGCTGGGAACGCTGGCCGCGAACAGGCTGAAGCCCGCCAGGTCCTGAACGCCCGGCCGCTCGAACGCCTCAACGCCTCAACGCCCGACCGGCGGCCGGCCTCAGATCCGCCAGGAGCGGATCCGGTCGGCCGCCGCGAACACGTCCGCCCGGCTCTCGGCGATGTCCCGGGCCAGCTCGACCAACGCCCCGTACGGCGGGTCGACGCCCTCCCCGGCCGCGTGCATGTACGCGGCCGTCGTCATGCAGGCGTACAGGTTGTTGCGCACCGGCAGCGGGCGCAGCAGCACGATCGTGTGCATCAGGGTGGCCGCGCACCAGGCGGCGTCGGCGTCGTGGCCGAGTTGCGCGGTGTTCACCCGGTGCCGGGCGACGGCGGCCTGCAGCGCGGAGTAGTCCCGCACGCTGAGGTCCTCCGGCGAGGCCAGCTCCTGCACGTCGAGCAGCCAGCGCAGGTCGACGTGGAGCAGCATCACCCCCGCACCCCCACCGCGCCGGTCACGCCGCCGGTGCGTCCTCCGGGAACGCGGCGTCGAACTCCGCCCGGTGCGACCTCCAGAACGCCACCGCGTGATCCACGAACACCCGCCGCTGCTGCTCCCGCACGCTCAGGTCGTGGATGTACGCCTTGATGCTCTTCCCGTCCGCGGCCGCGGCCTCGCGGATCGCGGCGAGCTCGTGCTCCGTGTACTCGATGTTGAGCGCAGGCATGGCGCCGATGCTACTGGAGCGCACCGGAGTTGGGACCACCACCGGAGGATTTTCACCCGCCGTCAAAAGGGTTTGCTGTCGATACCCACTCGGAGTGGTTTCGGCGAGGCCGCAGGTAACCCCGAAGTCGGGCGGGGGTTGAGCGCGCGGGATGGCGTCGGGGCGGTGGGGGCGACCGTAGCGTCGGGGCCAGGGCGGCGGAACGGTTCCGCGGGGGAGGCCCGGCGATTCGTCGGAGGCCGGAGATGACGCGCAGGGCGATGGGCAGAGCGGCGGCGGCCACCGCGGTGGCACTGGCGACGGCGGTCGCAGTGGCGGTGCCGGGGGTGGCCGCGACACAGGACGACGCACAGGGCAACACGCAGGACAGGCGGGGCGGATCCCTGCCGGGGGTCTGGCGGATGGACGGCTACGCCACTGGCGGCTTCCAGCAGCAGGCCAAGGAGCTCGACAAGGCGCTGGACGCCCTGCTGGCCGACCCCGACCGGCTCAACGGCCTGGTGATCGACGTCCGGCTGAACGGCGGCGGCTCGGACGCACTCGGGCAGCAGATCGCCGCCCGGCTCACCGACCGCCCGTACGTCGCCTACCGCAAGGTGGCCCGCAACGACCCGGCCGACCCGGCGAAGTTCACCCGGCCGCAGCCGATCGTCGTGCGGCCCGCGAACGCCGAGCGCTTCACCGGCCCCGTCGCCGTGCTCACCTCCTCACTGTCGATCAGCGCGGCCGAGACCTTCACCCAGACCCTGATGGGCCGCTCCCCGCACGTCGTCCGGATCGGCGAGAACACCCAGGGCGTCTTCTCCGACGTGCTGATCAAGACCCTCTCGCCGGACCTCCTGGTGGTGCTGCCGAACGAGAAGTACCTCACCCCCGACGGCAGCACCTTCGACGGCCCCGGCATCCCGCCGGACCTCCGCACGCCGGTGTTCACCGACGAGGAACTGGCCGCGCTCAGGGACTCGGCCCTGAGCGCGGCCCGGCGCGTCCTCACCGAGGACCGGTGACCGATGGCCGGCAACCAGCGGCCGGCGAAGAGTGGCCGGTGACCGAGTGGCCGGTGACCGACGAGCTGCGGTGACGGGGCCCGCTACATCGGATCCACCGCCCGCAGTTCGCCGTCCAGCTCCAGCCACCGGGTGAGGCCCAGGCCGCGCAGGAACGGCAGGTCGTGGCTGGCCACGATCAGCGCGCCCTGGTAGGCGGCGAGCGCCTGGGTGAGCTGGCGGACGCTGGCGAGGTCCAGGTTGTTGGTCGGCTCGTCGAGCAGCAGCAGCTGCGGCGGCGGGTCGGCCAGCAGCAGGGCCGCCAGGGTGGCCCGGAACCGCTCGCCGCCGGAGAGGGTGGCGGAGAGCTGATCGGCTCGGCCGCCGCGGAACAGGAAGCGGGCCAGCCGGGCGCGGATCGCGTTGTCCCCGGCAGCGGGGGCGAACAGCTTGACGTTCTCCACGACGGTCAGCTCGTCGTCCAGCAGGTCGAGCCGCTGCGGCAGGTGACGCAGCGGCACCGGCGTGGTGATCTCGCCCTCCAGCGGCGGGAGTTCGCCCGCGATGGTACGCAGCAGGGTGGTCTTGCCGGAGCCGTTGCGGCCGACCAGGGCGATCCGCTCGGGGCCGCGCAGGTCGAGGTCGGCGGTGGTGCCGTAGGGCAGCCGGACCTTCTGCAGGGTGAGCACGGTGCGCCCGACCGGGACGGCCGTGCGCGGCAGGTCGATCCGGATCTCGGCGTCGTCGCGGACCGCCTCCTCGGCCGCGGTGAGCCGCTGCCTGGCCTCCTCCAGCCGCTCGGTGTGCATGCCCTGGAGCCGCCCGGCCGTCTCCTGGCCCTGGCGTTTGAGCTTGCCCGCGAAGATGTGCGGGTCGTTGCGGGTGACCGAGCGCTTCCTGCCGTAACTCGCGCTGCGCTCCAGCCGGATGCGGGCCTCGGCCAGGTCCCGCTTCTGGCGCTGGACGTCGGCCTCGGCGTTGCGCAGCAGCCGCTCGGCGGTCTCCTGCTGGGCGGCGAGGGTGCGCTCGTACTCGGCGAAGTTGCCGCCGTACCAGGTGACCGCGCCGTCCCTCAGGTCGGCGATCTGGTCGACGTGCTGGAGCAGTTCGCGGTCGTGGCTGACGACCAGCAGGACGCCGTGCCAGCCGGCCACCGTCTCGTAGAGCCGCTCGCGGGCGGCCCGGTCGAGGTTGTTGGTGGGCTCGTCGAGCAGCAGGACGTCGGGGCGGCGCAGCAGCAGGGCGGCGAGGCGCAGCAGCACGGCCTCGCCCCCGGAGAGCTCACCGGTGGTGCGGTCGAGGCCGAGGCGGCGCAGGCCGAGCCGGTCGAGGGTGGCGCGGGCGCGCTCCTCGACGTCCCAGTCGTCGCCGACGGCGTCGAAGTGGCGCTGGTCGGTGTCGCCGGACTCGATGGCGTGCAGGGCCTCGCGGGTGGCCCGGATGCCCAGCGCCTCGTCCACCCGCAGGACGGTGTCCAGTGTCAACCCCTGCGGCAGGTAGCCGAGTTCGCCGTCGATCCGGACGGCGCCGCCGGTGGGTGTCAGCTCGCCGGCGATCAGCCGCAGCAGGGTGGACTTGCCGGCTCCGTTGAGCCCGATCAGGCCGGTGCGGCCGGGGCCGACGGCGAGGTGGAAGCCGTCCAGGACGGGCCTGCCGTCGGGCCACTCGAAGGACAGGTCGGTGCAGAGGACGGCGGTGGTGGTGGGTTGTGCCATGGAGGGCCTCCCGGGTGGTTGCCGAAGGGAAAGAGGAGCAACACGGGGAGACACCGCGGGTGCGGGCCGGCACGGCCGAAGGGGGTGGCGCGGATCCGGGTCAGACGGATCGGACTCGCCAGGGGGCCGTGGCTGAGGTCGCACACTCGCACACCGCGCGGCGGAAGGCCTGCGCGGCGGGGGCGGTGTCCCGGGACCTCAGTAGAGCAACGGCCTTCTCCTTGTCTGGCGGGTGAGGTCGTTCACGCTACGTACGGCGCCCGCCGTCCACAACCGGTTTTCCGAGTGCCGGAGGAGGGCGGGTGCCGATCCGGTGCCGATCCGGTGACGGCCTCGTACCGGTCGGGGGTGTGCGTAAGGACGTCTTTATCTGCATGGCAGACTTCCTCACCGCCATACCTGCGGCTCCGCCGAGCCGTACCCGCGGAACGGGCCGTATGGCGGTTATTCACAGGGGGATTTGAACGCATGTCACCGATATCCCGGCCGAACCGTGCCGTCCTGGGCGCCTCCGTCGCCGCGTTGACCATGCTGGCCGCAACCGCGTGCGGCCCGGACAACAGCGACCCGGCCGTGGCCCAGACCACGGCTCCGACGGTCGCGGCCAGTGCCACCGGCAAGCCGGGTGCGGCGCCGATCAAGCTGCCGACCGTCGAAGAGTTGAAGACCTGGAAGTTCGAGGACTGGGACAAGTGGGCCCAGCAGAACGTCGTCACTCCGGCGGTCAAGGGCTACTGGACCCTCCAGAGGATCCTGAACGCCAAGCCCAAGCCGATGCCGCAGCCGCAGCCCGACCCGACGCAGCCGCCGGCCCAGCCGACCGGCGCGGCCCCGGCGCAGCCGACCTCGAATCCGGCCACCCCGGCCCCGGCGCAGCCCACCACCGCCCAGCCCCCGAGCGGCGGCGGCGACCCGCTGCCCAGCGTCATCGAGGCCAAGCCGACGCAGCACCCGTTCGCGAAGAACCTGCACGTCAACGGCAAGATCTTCTTCAAGGACGGGAACGAGGACTACGTGTGCTCCGGCACCGTCGTCTCCGACCCGGCCAACCCCGGCAAGAGCAACCTGGTGTGGACGGCCAGCCACTGCCTGCACGGCGGGAAGGGCGGCGCCTACTACACCAACATCTCCTTCGCCCCGGCCTACAACAGCAACGGCCTGCTGAGCGGCGGCAAGCAGGCCAACGAGGCCGACGCCGAGCCGTACGGTGAGTGGGGCGCGACCGCGGGCATGGTCTCGCCGCAGTGGTCGGCCGAGGCCGATCCGGAGCACGGCGGCCCGTGGAGCCAGTACGACTTCGGCATCATCAAGGTCGCCAACCCGAGCGGCAACGGCAAGTCGCTGGAGGAGACCGTCGGCGGCTCCGTGCCGATCTGGTTCAACGCCCCGCGTGAGCAGCTCAACGGCGTCAGCGCCTACGGCTACCCGGCTGGCAAGCCGTTCGACGGCGTCGAGCTGGACCACTGCGACAGCGGCAAGCCGGCCAGGAAGGCCGGCGACCCGAGCCGCCCGGCGATGCTGATGATCGGCTGCAACATGACCGGCGGCA
Organism: Kitasatospora sp. NPDC087314; assembly: GCF_044744365.1. Classification (NCBI taxonomy): domain Bacteria; kingdom Bacillati; phylum Actinomycetota; class Actinomycetes; order Kitasatosporales; family Streptomycetaceae; genus Kitasatospora; species Kitasatospora sp. NPDC087314. Next base: position 764,997 of record NZ_JBIUYE010000001.1, on the reverse strand, counting down.
GCAGCGGCGGCGGCTGGGTCGCCCCCAAGGACGGCAAGCCGGCCCTGGTCAGCGACACCTCGATCGGCAACGGCGCCAGCACCTGGGAGGCCGGTCCGTACCTGGACGACGTGGCGGCCCGGATGTTCGACTACTTCTCGAAGAAGTCCAAGTGACCCGCTGATCGACCGGCCCAGGGGCCCCGGCCGCTTCGGCCGCGGGCCCCCCGGGCCTTTCGCTTTCCGCCTCCCGGCCCGCTCCTCCTACAATCGGGCTCATCATGAGCGCCACACTCGTAGTCAAGGACCTCGCCGCCGGCCACGGCGAGCGCACCCTCTTCTCCGGCCTGGACCTGGTCGTCGCCCCCGGCGACGTGATCGGCCTGGTCGGCGTGAACGGCGCCGGAAAGTCGACGCTGCTGCGGCTGCTGGCCGGGCTGGACACTCCCGAGGGCGGCTCGCTGCGGCTCAGCCCGGCGTCCGCCAACATCGGCCACCTGCCGCAGGAGCCGGAGCGGCGCGAGGGCGAGTCGGTCCGCGACTTCCTGGCCCGCCGCACGGGCGTGGCCGCCGCGCAGACCGCGCTGGACGAGGCCACCGAGGGCCTGGTCGAGGGCCGCCCGGGCGCCGACGACGCGTACGCGGCGAGCCTGGACCGCTGGCTGGACCTCGGCGGCGCCGACCTGGAGGAGCGCGCCGAGGAGGTCGCCGACTCGCTCGGCCTGAAGGTCTCGCTCGACCTGCCGATGACGGCGCTGTCCGGCGGCCAGGCCGCCCGGGCCGGCCTCGCCTCGCTGCTGCTCTCCCGCTACGACGTCTTCCTGCTCGACGAGCCCACCAACGACCTCGACCTGGACGGCCTGGAGCGGCTGGAGGCCTTCGTCAAGGGCCTGCGCGCGGGCACCGTGCTGATCAGCCACGACCGCGAGTTCCTGGCCCGCACCGTCACCAAGGTGCTGGAGCTGGACCTGCACCAGCAGCAGGTCAACCTGTACGGCGGCGGCTACGAGGCGTACCTGGAGGAGCGCGCGGTGGCCCGTCGGCACGCCCGCGAGGAGTACGAGGAGTACGCCGACACCAAGGCCGGGCTGGAGGCCCGGGCCCGGATGCAGCGCGGCTGGATGGAGCACGGCGTGCGCAACGCCCGCCGCAAGTCCTCCGACAACGACAAGATCGGCCGCGCCATGCGCTCCGAGTCCACCGAGAAGCAGGCCTCCAAGGCCCGGCAGACCCAGCGGATGATCGAGCGGCTGGACGTGGTCGAGGAGCCGCGCAAGGAGTGGGAGCTGCGGATGGAGATCGCCACCGCGCCGCGCTCCGGCTCGGTCGTCGCCACCCTGCGCGGGGCCGTCGCCCGCCGTGGCGACTTCTCCTTCGGCCCGGTGGACCTGCAGATCGACTGGGCGGACCGGATCGCCATCACCGGCACCAACGGCGCGGGCAAGTCCACGCTGCTGGCCGCCCTGCTCGGCCGGCTCGAACTCGACGGCGGCAGCGCCGCGTTGGGCTCCGGCGTGGTGGTCGGCGAGGTGGACCAGGCGCGCGGGCTGTTCCTCGGCGGCGAGCCGCTGTCGGACGCCTTCGCCGCCGCCGTACCGGAGCTCACGCCGGAGGAGGTGCGCACCCTGCTGGCCAAGTTCGGCCTCAAGGCGGTGCACGTGATGCGCCCGGCCGGCACCCTCTCCCCCGGCGAGCGCACCCGGGCCGCGCTGGCGCTGCTGCAGGCGCGCGGGGTCAACCTGCTGGTGCTGGACGAGCCCACCAACCACCTGGACCTGCCCGCGATCGAGCAGCTGGAGTCGGCGCTCGGCTCGTACACCGGCACCCTGCTGCTGGTCACCCACGACCGGCGGATGCTGGACACCGTCGCGGTGAACCGGCGGATCGAGGTCCGGGACGGTCGGGTGCACGAGCGGTAAGTGGTCTTGACCTCTTCCCGGCGCGGGCGTCATGTGCTGTGCTGTCGGCCATGGTTGAGAACCGTACGGTCGACGGTACGGCGGACGGCAGCTCCTACCCGAGCGTCCCGCTCCGCCCGATGACGGTGCCGGCCCACGAGGCCGAGGCCCGCAGCAGGTTCTTTCACGACGTGATGGCGCAGCGCCGGACCGTCCGCGACTACGCGACCCGTCCGATCCCGGACGGGGTGGTCGAGTGGGCGATCCGGACCGCCAACACCGCGCCCAGCGGCGCACACGTCCAGCCCTGGCGCTTCGTGGTGATCACCGACCCGGAGCGCAAGCGGCGGCTGCGCGAGGCCGCCGAGGCCGAGGAGCGCGAGTTCTACGCGCACCGGGCGTCGGAGGAGTGGCTGGCCGCGTTGGCGCCGATCGGCACCGACTGGCGCAAACCGTTCCTGGAGGACGCGCCGGCGGTGATCGTGGTGTTCGAGGTGCACAAGGGGCCCGCTTCGCCGCGCCCGTACTACACCAAGGAGTCGGTGGGGATCGCGGTCGGGCTGCTGCTGGCCTCCCTGCACCAGGCCGGGCTGGCCACGCTGACCCACACGCCGAGCCCGATGAAGTTCCTCAACGAGGTCTGCGAGCGCCCGGTGGAGGAGCGTGCCGCGTACGTCATCCCGGTCGGCTACCCGGCCGAGGGAGCGCGCGTGCCGGATCTGCGGCGCAAGGAGCTCGACGAGGTGCTGATCCGGCTCTGACCCGCCGGGCGCGCGCACCCGGGGGCGCCGGGGCGGGGCAGGATCGTGCACCGAGGGGTGCGCCGGCGGCGGGGAAGTCCGTTGGTGACAGGTTCCGGCCAAGGACATAATCGCGGTCATGAGCCACCCGCGACAACGGTCCTGCGAGTACCCGCCCGCTCCGCGCCACACCCCCGGCTCCGACGAGGTCGCCACCGGGCGGCGCCCCGGTGCTGCGGGCACCGACGAACGGCGTCCCGGCGGGGAGGTCACCACCGGGCGGCCGCCCGAGTCGCTGCGGCTGCCCGGTGGGATCTCGCTGCTGCGCCGCCGCAGCAGCCACGCGGTGGCGCTCAACAAGGCCGTCCGCGCCAACCTGGACCACCTGCGGCCCTGGATGGAGTGGGCGGCCGAAGCCCCCACCCGGGCGCAGACCGCCGAGCTGGCCCGGGCCGGCTCCCTCGCCTGGGAGGCCGGCACCGACTTCATGTACCTGGTCGGCCTGGACAGCGAGCCCGGCGGCGTGGTCGGCGCCTTCGGCCTGCACGGCCGGATCGGCCCCGGCGCGCTGGAGATCGGCTACTGGGTCGCCGCCCGGCACGCCGGCCGCGGCATCGCCACCACCGCGGCCGGGGCACTGACCGAGGCCGCGCTGGCCCTGCCCGGCATCGCGCGGGTGGAGATCCACTGCGACGAGGCGAACGGCGCCAGCGCGGCCATCCCGCGCAAGCTCGGCTACCGGCTCGACCGGGTCGCCGAGGCCGCCGTCCGGGCTCCTGCCGAGACCGGGCGGCAGCTGATCTGGATCAGGGGGTCCGGACGGTGACCCGGGGCGGGGCGCACAAGCCCCGGACCGCCCGCTCCTCCCGCCTCGTACGCTCCGGCCGCTCCGCCCGCTCGGCTCAGTAGCGCTCGCCGGTCGGCGTCGGCAGCGCGTCCAGTTCGGCCAGGTCGGCCGCCGAGAGCACGACCTCGGCCGCGCCCGCGTTGTCCACCAGGTAGCGCGGCGTCTTGGTGCCCGGGATCGGGAAGACGTACCGGCCCTGCGCCAGCACCCAGGCCAGCGCCACCTGGGCGGGCGTCGCGCCGACCCGCTCGGCGACCTCCTTGACCTTCCCCACCAACGCCAGGTTCGCCTTCAGCGCGTCCTGCTGGAAACGCGGCAGCCGGCGGCGGAAGTCGTCCGCGGGCAGCTCCTCGAAGGAGGAGATGCTGCCGGTCAGGAAGCCCCGGCCGAGCGGCGAGAACGGCAGGAAGGCGATGCCCTGCTCCTCGGTGTACGGCAGCACCTCGGCCAGCACGTCCCGGGTCCAGAGCGAGAGTTCGGACTGCACGGACGCCACCGGGTGCACCGACTGGGCCCGCTTGATCTCCTCGACGGTCACCTCGGAGAGCCCGATCCGGCGGGCCTTGCCGGCCGCGACGGTCTCGGCGAGGGCGCCCCAGGTCTCCTCGATCGGGACGGCCGGGTCGACCCGGTGCAGCTGGTAGAGGTCGACGTGGTCGGTGCCGAGGCGGCGCAGGCTCTCGTCGATCGAGCGGCGCACGTGCTCGGGGCTGCCGTCGCGGGCCCCCGACTGGCCGACCTCGCCCGGGACGATGCCGACCTTGGTGGCGAGGAACGCGCGCTCCCGGTACGGGCCGGCCAGGGCGGCGCCGACCACCTCCTCGTTGGTGTACGGGCCGTACATGTCGGCGGTGTCGATCAGGGTGACGCCGAGGTCCAGCGCCTGCCGGATCACCCGGACGGAGTTCTCGTCGTCCCGGCTCTGGACGTCGTAGGCCCAGGTCATCCCCATGCAGCCGAGGCCGATGACGCCGATCTCCGGGCCGTTGGTGCCGAACGTGGCCTTGCGCATGACGGTGCTCCGATCGTGGTGTGCGGGTCTGCGGAGGTGGTGCGGTGGATCAATGCGTCCAGCTTTCACCTTGGAGTGCACTCAAGGTCAAGCCCGTACCGGCCACTGGGTCCAAGCCCGTACCGGCACCGGAGGCCAGGCCCGTACCGGCACCGGAGGTCAGACCCGTCCGGGCTCCGACCGGATCCAGTCGCCGAACCCGCCGCCGAGCACCAGCTCCGCCAGCCGTCCGTACCCGCCCGCACCCGGGTGCGCGCCGTCCGCGGCACCGGCCTCCGCCACCCAGACCGGGTCCTCGGCCAGCGCCCGGGTGACGTCGATGAACGGCACGCCGGCCCCGGCACAGAGCGCGGCCAGCGCGGGGGCGAGCCGCAGCAGCCGTGCCAGGTGCTCCGCTCCCCCGCACACCACCGGCGGCGGGCCGACCACCAGGACACCGATCCCGCGCCCGCGGGCGCCGTCCAGCAGGGCGGCGAGGTTGGCCAGGGTGCGGTCGTGCGCGACGCGCGGCGCGCTGCCCCGGGTCGGCCGGTCGTCCTGCTGGACGGCGCCCTGCGTCGGCGCGGTGCCCGGGGCCGGCTCGGCGGACCAGGTCATCGCGTCGTCCTGCGCCATCGCGTCGTTGGCCCCGACGGAGATCACCAGCCGGTTGTCGGCCCCGGGCCGGGTGCGGGCCTCGACCTCGGCCCAGCAGCGGTTCAGGACGTCCGCCGAGCTGTCGCGCCGGACGCCGAGGTTGAACGCGGTGGCGCCCGGTGCGGCGGCCTGGAGGACGCGGCCGACCCAGCCACGGAACTCCGGGTCGCCGAGGCCCTGGACGAAGGAGTCGCCGATGAAGCAGATCCGCGGGCCGCCAAAGGGGTCGTTGATCATATGAGTCGTCATCGGCTCACCCTAGGGTGGGATGCGCCCGAGGCACCCATGGAGCGCGTACGTCGGTTCTCACCACCGTGCCCGGTGGCCCGACTGTCGGACCTGTGCGTTCCCACCACCGCCCGGCGCCGGGCGGGCACAGGCGACCACCCGTCAAACCGGCGCGCAAGAGCCCGTCGGCGGGCTCTCCGCACCACCGGGCGCCACCTCTCCGGCCTTGGCAGGCTTCACCGCGGCGGCGGACGCTCTGTGCGCAGCCGATCATCGGCTCATCCATTCGGCAGACCAGTTGGGGAGAAACCCATGTCGTTCTCGCGCGCCCGCCTCGCCGCCGTCGCCCTGCTCGTGGCCGGTGCCACCGCGGTGGCCGTCCCGGCGCAGGCCGCCGGCGGCCACCGCGCCCTCAGCCGCTTCGACGACGGAAGCTTCGAGTCGCCCAAGGTCCCGGCGAACAGCTTCACCGAGTTGACCGCCGGTCAGAGCATCGGCCCGTGGAGGGTCACCAGCGGCAGCGTCGACCTGATCGGCGCCGGCTTCTGGCAGGCCGCCGAGGGCGACCAGTCGGTGGACCTCAACGGCTCCAACACCGGCGCCGTCGCCCAGACCTTCACCACCGTCCCGGGCGCCACGTACTCCGTGACGTACGCGCTGGCCGGCAACCCCGCAGCCGCGCCGGCCGTGAAGACCGGCCGGGTGCTCGTCGACGGCCAGGACTTCCAGGACTTCTCCTTCGACATCACCGGCAAGACACCGGCCGCCATGGGTTACGTGGGCCGCCAGTTGAGCTTCGTCGCGCAGGGCGCCTCCACCACGCTGACCTTCGCCAGCACCACCACCGGCGCGGCCGGCCCGGTCGTGGACGACGTCCAGGTCAAGGAGTGCAAGCCGTGTTGCGGGTGATCAGCTGATCCGCTGATCCGGTGAATGCCGGGCCCGGTGGGCCGGCGGCCCAGGCCGCCGGCCCACCGGCGTTCCTCCCGCCGTCCCGCACGGCCGGGATTTCGGCGGAGCTTCGGCCGGGGGTCCGACGGAGCTTCGGCCGGGGGTTGCGAAGGAGCTTCGGCCGGGCGTTCGGCGCGGCGCCTTAAACCGTTCCTAAAACCTTCCCACAGCGGGCTTTCGATGCCCCGGAAGTGCTTGACGTGCACAGCTGGTCTAGTCCAGTTTGATGCTCAGCACCGCGCTCCTCCCCCGCACCGGACCAGCCCCCAAGCTGCCGCCCGCCCCGCGTCTCCCCCCTCGCTGCGCGGGCGGCCCCACGTCCCGAGAGGCACCCCCATGCCCAGCGCGCCCCAGCCCGCCCCCACGCACCGCCGCCCCGCCGGCCGCACCAAGCTGCTGAGCCTCGCCGCCGCCACCGCACTGGCCGCCGGCGGCCTCGCCGCGCTCGCCGGGAACGCCGGCGCCGCCGACGGCAACCTGCTCGCCAACCCCGGCCTGGAAAGCGGCACGCTCAGCCCCTGGAGCTGTTCCGCCGGAACCGGCAGCGTCGTCAACTCCGGCGCGCACAGCGGCAGCTACGCGCTCAAGGGGGCGGTGAGCGCGAGCGACACCGCGCAGTGCGGCCAGACCGTCAGCGTCCAGCCCAACACCACGTACAACCTCAGCGCCTGGGTGCAGGGCCAGTACGTCTACCTCGGCGCCACCGGCAGCGGCGTCACCGACCCGGCCACCTGGACCCCGGGCGGCGCCAACTGGCAACAGCTGTCCACCAGTTTCACCACCGGCCCGGCCACCACCAGCGTCACCGTCTACCTGCACGGCTGGTACGGGCAGGGCGCCTACCTGGCCGACGACATCACGCTCACCGGCCCCGGCGGCGGCCCCAGCACCCCGCCGCCCACCTCGGGCACGCCGACCGGCACGCCCACCGGCGGCCCGACCACCCCGCCGCCGAACGTCGCCGTCCCCGTCGCGCCGTACATCGACATGGGCGCCTGGCCCACCCCGTCCATGCCCGACATGGCCGAGTCCGGCAACCTCAAGGCCTACACCATGGGCTTCGTCACCGGCGTCGGCTGCAAGGCCAGCTGGTTCAACGCCTACGACCCGCGCACCGGCTGGGCCAAGGACCAGATCGACGCGCTGCGCGCGGCCGGCGGCGACGTCAAGCTCTCCTTCGGCGGCGCCAGCGGCACCGAACTCGCCGCCGCCTGTACCACCGTGGACTCGCTGTTCGCCGAGTACGACGCCGTGGTCAACGCCTACAACCTGCGCTACGTCGACTTCGACATCGAGGGCGCGGCCATCGCCGACACCGCCTCCAACGACCGCCGCTCCGCCGCGCTCGCCAAGCTCCAGCAGGCCCACCCCGGCCTCAAGGTGTCGTTCACGCTGCCCGTCCTGCCCGAGGGCCTGACCGCCGACGGCGTCGCCATCGTCAAGTCCGCCCGCGACGCCGGGGTGAACGTCGACCTGGTGAACATCATGGCGATGGACTACTACCGGGCCGGCACCGACTACGGCAACGCCGCCGTGCAGGCCGCCCAGGCCCTGTTCGGCCAGCTCAAGGCGCTCTACCCGGCGAAGACCGACGCCCAGCTGTGGGCCATGGTCGGCGTCACCCCGATGCTCGGCGAGAACGACGACCACCAGATCTACAACCAGGCCGCCGCCCAGCAGCTGGTGACCTTCGCCAAGCAGAACCACCTCGGCCTGCTCGCCTTCTGGGACGCCACCCGCGACGCCAACGCCTGCACCGGCGGTTCGCTCTCCAAGTGCACCAACATCCCGCAGCAGCCGTACGAGTTCGCGAAGATCTTCGCCCAGTACACGGGCTGACCCGCGTCAGCGGTCGGGGTGCCGGCGCGCCGGCGGCCGCCGTTAATTGGCATCTCATCGTCCCGGACCGTCCACTACAGTCCCTCCCACCTGCACGGCACGAGGGGGCGGACATGACCGGCACGACGGTCCGGGACGACGAGAACCAGCGCATCACCATCACGGCGGCCACCGAAGCCGCCGGCGCCGCCGGCCTCAGCGCCGAGGAACTCGCCGCGTTCAACCGCACCCTCGGCCGTCTGCGCGCCCTCCCCGCGCACGACCGCACCCGCCTGCACGCCGAGCGGCAGCTCAGCTCCTTCGTCATGGAGAGCCGCAAGCGCCGCCGCCAGGAAGCCAAGCAGGCCGTCCGGCAAGCCGACGACGAGCTCCTCGCCACCACCGCCACCGGCGCCCGCAACCGCCGCGAGGACACCCCGCTCGCCCCCGCCGGCCGACCCGTCGGCGAGCTGCGGACACCGCGCAAGTGCTACGTCTGCAAGCAGCCCTACCGTCAGGTCGACGGCTTCTACCACATGCTCTGCCCCGGCTGCGCCGCCGACAACACCACCCGCCGCGCCCTCAGCACCGACCTGCGCGGCCGCCGCGCCCTGCTCACCGGCGGGCGGGTGAAGATCGGCTTCCAACTCGCCCTGATGATGCTCCGCGACGGCGCCGACCTCACCGTCACCAGCCGCTTCCCGCACGACACCGTCCGCCGCTTCCGCGCCGCCGCCGGCAGCGCACAGTGGTGGGACCGCCTCACCGTCGTCGGCATCGACCTCCGCGACCCGCGCCAGGTCCTCGGCCTCACCGAGCAGTTGCGTGCCGACGGCCGCCCACTCGACATCCTCGTCAACAACGCGGCCCAGACCCTGCGCCGCCCGCCCGAGTCCTACGCCCTGCTGGCCGCCGGCGAGCGCACCGCCCTGCCCTCCCCCGACCGCCGGGCCGTCACCCACGCCCCCGGCTTCCGCCCTCTGTCCGAGCCTGCCCGGCTTCCGTCCGGCGCCGCGTCCTTGCTCGATCTCCCGGGCCTCCCCGGCCTTTCCGACGTCCCCGGCCTTTCCGACGTCCCGGACGAGGCCGGGCTGCTGCCCGACCCCTCCCCCGCCAACTCCTGGTCCGTCCGCCTCGGCGCCCTGGACCCGGCGGAGGTGCTGGAGACCCAACTCGTCAACGCCCTCGCCCCCACCCTCCTCTGCGACCGCCTCCTCCCCCTGCTCCTCGTCTCCCCCCGCCCCGCGCGCTACATCGTCAACGTGACGGCCGTGGAGGGCCGTTTCGCCGTCCGGAACAAGACCGCGCGCCACCCGCACACCAACATGGCCAAGGCCGCCCTCAACATGCTCACCCGCACCAGCGCCGCCGAACTCGCCCCCCAGGGCGTCCACATGTGCGCCGTCGACACCGGTTGGATCACCGACGAGAACCCGGCCCCCAAGAAGGCCCACCTCGCCGCCCGGGGTTTCCGCACCCCGCTCGACATCGTGGACGGGGCGGCGCGGGTCTACGACCCGATCGTCCGGGGCGAGGCGGGCCACCCGGTGTCGGGGGTGTTCCTCAAGGACTACCGCGAGGCCGAGTGGTGAGCGGGGCGGCCCGGCCGGCTCAGGTGTCGTAGCAGCCGTCCCACGGGGCGTGGAAGCCGAGGCCGTCGGGGTAGAGCTCGGCCCAGACACCGTCCTCGTCCCCCTCGCCTTCGTCCCCGTCGTCCTCCTCGATGACCAGGCCGAACAACGCCCCGTCGACCCGTACGGCGAACGGCGCGATGGCGATGTCCCCGTACGCGCGGCCGGGGAGGGCGTCGAGCCAACCGTCGAGGAGCCGGCGGGCAGCCGCGATGACCACCCTCTCGCCGTCCGCCGTCGTGCCGGTGGACCGGATGCGCGAGTCGAGGTGCCGGCCGGCGTCGTCGAAGCGGTGGAGTATCGCGTACCACCGCTTCTGCGCCGGCCAGTCGGCCTCGTCGAACCCGTCCTCCGGGAAGGCCGCCGCGACGGAGGCGAAGAACTGGCCGCCCTGGCAGCGACCGATGGTGCGGGTGCGGTAGTCGGGCTCGTGTCGGATGGGGATCAGGTCGGGGACGCTCATGGTCGCACCGTACGCGCGAGCTGTGACACCGCGAGCCTGGCGAACGTGCCCGATCCGGGGCCGGATCCGGATCGGGCACGTCAACTCACTTCTTCAACTTCCCCGGCTTCAACGCCCGGTGGGGAGGTTGGCCCCGCCCGTGCAGTCGAACACCACGCCCGTCACGAAGGTGTTGGCGGCGAGCATGTGGATCGCCCGCGCGACGTCCTCGGCCCGGCCGACCCGGCCGACCGGGGTGGTGGCGGCGAGGCCCTCGAACAGCGCCGTCCGCTGCTCCACCGGGACGCGGTCCCACCACGGGGTGTCGATGACGCCGGGCGAGACGGCGTTGATCCGCAGCGGGGCGAGTTCGACGGCCAGCGGCGGGACCATCGCCTCCAGCGCACCGTTGATGGCGGCCAGTCCGGCGGTGCCGGGGATGGCGGCGCGGGCGGAGGCGGCGGTGATCAGCGTGACGGATCCGTCCGACCGCAGGTGCGGCAGGGCCGCCTGCAGGACGCGGACCTGCGGCCAGAACTTGGCGTCGAACCCGGTCGCGAGGTCGGCGAGGTCGAGCTGGGCGAACGGGCCGCTGCCGGCCGCGCCGCTGACGGCGACGACCAGGTGGTCGACGGTGCCGGCCTGAGCGAAGAAGGCGGCGACCGCCTCGGGGTCGGCGGCGTCCAACCGGTAGCCGCTGGTCCTGCCACCGATCCGGGCGACGGCGGCGTCCAGCCGGTCCCGATCGCGGCCGGTGACCACGACCTCGGCGCCGTCCGCGGCAAAGGCGGCGGCCGAGGCCTCGCCGATGCCCGAGCTGCCGCCCATCACGACGACGTGCCGGCCGGTGAAGCGGTTCGACGTAGTACTCATGGTGGCGCGTCCTTCATCTTGTCGAGACCGCTAGTTCCGGTAATGATGGTTATCGAGACTGCTAGTCTTGTCAAGTGGGGACAGCGAAAGCGCAGACGAAGGGAACGCCATGACGGCGAACGACCACCCCCAGGGCTCTCCGGACAGCCCGACCCGCCCGCACACCGGACGCCGCCGCAACGAGGCCGCCCACCAGGCGATCCTCGACGCCGCCCTGCACCTGCTCGCCGAGTCGGACGGCACGCCCGTCACCATCGACGCCATCGCCCGCACCGCCGGCGTCGGCAAGCAGACCGTCTACCGCTGGTGGCCCTCCAAGGGCGCCGTCCTGCTCGACGCCCTCACCGACCGCGCCGACCAGGACGTCCCCGGCCCCGACACCGGCACCCTGCGCACCGACCTCCGCGCTTTCATCAGCACCACCTTCGACAGTGCCCAACGCGGCACCACCGCCCCGGCCCTGCGCACCCTCGTCCGCGAAGCCGCCCGCGACCCCCACCTCGCCGACCTCATGCAGACCTTCACCGCCGCCCGCCGCACCGCCCTGCGCGACCTCCTCACCCGCGGCCGCGATCGCGGCGAACTCGCCGAGGACACCGACCTCGACCTGATCGTGGACCAGATCTACGGCGTCTTCTGGTACCGCTTCCTCCTCGGCCACGCCCCCCTGGACGCCACCGCGGCCGACCGACTCACCGAATCCCTGGTCGCCGGGAACGACTGACGCTGCGGCAGGAGGCCGTCCTCGCCCGCCCGGTCCCGCCGACGAGGACGGTGCCCGTCAGGCTGCCGCCGAACGTGAACGGCACGGGAGCGGGTCGCCGATGACAACCCGGCGAACCCGTGCGGCCGCGGCTCCAGCCACCGTCACCTTCTCTCCGACCGGGCCTGGCGGGAACGTATATCGCGATATAGCGTTAGACCGACCGGCACACGGTGGGTGGATGAAGGAGCGGTGTCCGGGCCGAGTCCGGGCGGCGCCGACGAGGGAGTAGCAGCGGAGCTGCGGCGACCGAGGAGAAGCCGTCCAGGCGACAGCCCGGGCGTCGCGACGCCGCCCACCATGTGCCGGTCCGTCTTAGTTCCCACCCGCGCCGCTGACCCCATCGCGCGAAGACCTTCGTCAAGCTCAGGACGGGAAGTATGTCGCGAGAGCTCTCGCCCGCCGGAAAGCGCACTGGCCGCAGCTCGCAGCCCGAGATGCGGGCCTCTCATGCGGACCGGGATCGGGTGGCCGACCTGCTGTGCGTAGCGGCGGGCGACGGCCGGCTGACCGCGGACGAACTGGACCAACGCCTGGAGGCCGCCCTGTCGGCGCGGACGCTCGGCGAGCTGACCGAACTCACCGCCGACCTGCCGGCCGCGTCGGCCTTGGCCGGTGGGGTTGCGGTGGCGGCCAAGGACGTCCTGCGGATCGACCACAAGTTCAGTGCGGTCGAGCGGGCGGGACGCTGGGTGGTGCCGCGACGGCTGGAGCTCTCCGTGGAGTGGTGCGAGGTGACACTCGATTTCACCCAGGCGGTGATCACACACGACACCCTGCAGATCGACCTGGACATGCGCGGCAAGAACCTGACGCTGATCGTCAAGCCGGGCATCGTGGTCGATCCCGACGCCCTGCATCTGGAGTTCAGCAAGGTCAGGAACCGCCAGGCCCCGAACCCCGGTACGCCGATCGCCCTGCGAGTGGAACTGCTCGGCAAGAAGAGCTTCGGTCGCGTCGTCGTGCGGCAGCCGCGGAGGACGGCCGGCCAGTGGCTGCTGAGGAAGCGCACAGCCCTGCCCGCCGGTGACTGACCTGCCCACCGTCCGACCGCATCCGGCGGGCGAACGGGCGTAGCGGCAGGATTGCCCGATCCAGGCCGTCCGCCGAAAGGAGCCGCGCGAAGGCGGGCGGCGGGCCTCGTCCTTGTCGCGCCGACGCGAAGTACCGCTCGCCCGTCACCGTCACCGTCTCCCGCCCCGGCGCGGAGCCGTCCCGCGCCGGACGTCACCCCAGGGCTTGGCCGGCGTCCTCCCCGCGGCGTCGGACCAGCGGGAGGTAGACCTCGTCGACGATCTCGACGAGGACGTCGTCGGGCGCGCTCGGCACGCCGCGCACCACGAACTCGTTGCGCAGCAGCACCACCGCCACCGTCGCGACCCTCGGGTGGAGCGCCTCGGGGGCGGCCTCCCCCCGGGCGACCGCGCGGCCCAGAACGGTGAGCCAGGGCGCGGCCGCGGCATCGCCGGACTGGTCCTGGAGCTGCGCCAGGAACTCCGTCGCGCCGCCGGCCGCGACCAGGAGCTCACGCAGGATCGCGCCGAGCGGGGAGCTCCAGTGCCGGTTCGCCTGGCGGAGCAACTCCAGGGCGTCGCCGCGCAGTTCGCCGGTGTCGGGGAGCGGGACGGCGGTGGCCAGCTGCTTGTAGCCGGCGATGCCGAGGGCCAGGCGGTTCGGCCAGCGGCGGTAGATCGCGTTCTTGTTGGTGCCGGCGCGGGCGGCGACCTTGTCCATGGTCAGCCCGGCGAATCCGGACTCGGTGAGCTCCGCCACCGCCGCCTGCAGGATCGCCTCCTCCAGTGCCGCCCCGCGTCGCCGTGTCTGCCCGGCCATGGACCCCGTCCCGTCCCGCCCATCGATACCGTCCGTACCCTCCCATCCTTCTTGCCATCCGTGATCCACGGCAACTAGGGTACTTTTCGTACCGTATTTGCCGGCCCCACAGGAAGGCAGGAGACCGTGCGCACCAAAGGCATCAGCTATGACACCGGATTCGTGAGGAACGGGTCGTACTCTCGAACGCGGTTCGACCCGAAGGAGGTCGAACGCGAACTGCGCATCATCCGCGACGACCTGCACTGCAACGCGGTCCGCATCATGGGCGGCGATCCCGACCGGATCGAGCTCGCCGCCGGATACGCCGCCGACCTCGGCCTGGAGGTCTGGTTCTCCCCCTACCCGCTGGAGCTCGCCGCCGAGGAGATGCTGGCGCTGTTCGCCGACTGCGCCGAGCGGGCGGAACGGCTGCGGCGGCGCGGGGCCGAGGTGGTGTTCGTCGCGGGGGCCGAACTCAGCCTGATGAACCCGGGGTTCCTACCCGGCGACAGCACGGAGGAACGCGTCGCCCTGCTCGGCCGGCCCGAGCTCGTGCGCGAACACGTCGGCGCGGTCAGCGGCCGGGTCAACGAGTTCCTCGGCAAGGCCGTGGCAACCGTCCGCGAACACTTCGGCGGGCGCGTCACCTACGCCGCCGTACCGCTGGAGCGCGTCGACTGGGCGCCGTTCGACCTCGTCTCCCTCGACCTCTACCGCTCCGCCGAGATCGCCGACCGCTTCGCCGACGGCGTCCGCGACCTGACCGCGCAGGGAAAGCCGGTCGCCATCACCGAGTTCGGCTCCGCCGGCTACCGCGGCGCGGGCGACCGGGGCGCGCTCGGCCTGGACATCGTCGAGTACGCCCCCGAGGGCCCCGTCCGCCTGAACGGCAGCTACGAGCGCGACGAGGCCGGCCAGGCCGACTACCTGCACGAGCTCCTGGAGGCCTTCGACACCGGCGGCATCGACGCCACCTTCGTCTTCACCTTCGCCCTCTACGACCACGTGCACCGCCCCGACGGCGACCCCCGTGACGACCTCGACCTCGCCAGCTACGGCATCGTCAAGGTCTACGGGGACCGCCGCCCCGGATCGGTCTACCCCGACCTCCCCTGGGACCCCAAGCAGGCCTTCACCACCCTCGCCGACTACCACCACAATCACTGACCCACCCACGCGTCCCGCACCTCGGGCCAAAATATGCAGACCGGTCTACTGATTCTGACGGTTCGTGCCGGCGGCTGCCCCCTCGTGCGCCCGTGCGCAGGAAGTCGGCCCGCCCGACTTCCTGCGCAGGATAGGACGCCGGGCGCCCGGGGTACGCGGACGCGCTGGTCACGGAAGTGCCGGCGTACGCGGGACCGGGTGACGGTGCGGCCCTGGAGATCGGCGCGGGGCCCTCGCACAGGGGGAGCCCTGCGCGAACTGTCCGGACCGGCAAGGATGTCCGGTGCGTAGGATCTTCCATCCGCTGAACCGCCTCACCGGCCGTTCCCCGCCGATCGGAGAAGAACGGACCGACTACTGGCCACCTCACCCGTTCACCCGCCGCCGGACCGGCCGAAAGCCGGTCCGGCGGCGTTCCCCCGAAGCTCGCCCCAGGTGCTGTTCGGGGTTCGGATCTAGGTGAAGAAAAGCGTTCCCGTTCGGCTGGTTTGACCACCTGTTAGCGTGCGCGGATGGAAGATCTGGGAACCGTCGCTTGGCCGCCTGAGCCGATCAGGACCGAGAGGCTCGTGCTCCGTGAGCCCGAGCCCCGGGACCGTGCGGCGTTCGTCGAGCTGCTCGCCTCGCCAGAGGTGCACACCTACCTCGGCGGCCCCCGGCCGCGTGACGAGCTTGAGCGCGAGATGTCCGGGGTGCCCGAGCGTTGGCCCGGGAGCTTCGTCGTTGATCTCGACGGATCGATGATCGGCCAGATCCTGCTCAGGAGAGCAACGGGGCACCGTCGCCCGGCTGCCGCGGGGAAGGTCGATCTCGGCTACCTGTTCCTGCCGCGGGCGTGGGGATTCGGGTATGCCGCCGAGGCGTGTGCGGCGGCACTCGGCTGGTTCGCCGGCGCGCTTCCCGGCGAGCCGGTGGCGCTCGCCACCCAGACCGCCAACGTCGGCTCGATGCGCCTCGCGGCGAAGCTGGGGTTCACCGAGGTGGAGCGGTTCGAGGCCTGGGGCGCCGAGCAGTGGCTCGGCATGTGGTCTCCGGTCACGCCGGCCAGTTGAGTTCGCGACGGAACCACACTCGCCTACACGCGCGAGCGGTCTGCAATCGCGACTTGTCCGCCCGCGCGGCAGGCTGACTACCAAGACCCACGTCGCGGTTGAGCGCCGCTGTCGTCCGCTGTGCTTCATCCTCACTCCCGGACAGGCGGCCGACAGCCCGCGCTTCGTCCCGGTCGTCGAGCTCAGCAAGGTCCGCGGGGCGGCCGGCCGGCTACCGCACCGACGCCCGGGTGGCCCGAGTGGCCCGGGTGGCCCGGGTGGCCCGCTGGGCGAGGACGCGTTCCCGGCGCTCGGCGGTCTGCCGCAGGACGTCCTTGCGGTCCCGGCCGGACAGCCGGTCGATGTACAGCTGGCCGCCCAGGTGGTCGGTCTCGTGCTGGAGGCAGCGGGCGAAGTACCCGGTCCCCTCGATCGTGACGGCGGTGCCGTGCTGGTCGAAGCCGTGCACCACCGTCCGGTCCGGGCGGGCGAGTTCGGTGCTGGCGCCGGGCACGGAGAGGCAGCCCTCGGTGTCCTCGATCAGCCGGCGGCCGGGCTTTCGCGGCTCGACGACCGGGTTGAGCACGTGACCGACGTGCCGGACGCCCCGGTCGTCGCGGCAGTCGTAGACGAAGAGGCTCAGGTCCACGTCCACCTGGTTGGCCGCGAGCCCGCAGCCGTCGGCGACGTACATGGTGGCGGCCATGTCCTCGATGAGGCGGGCCAGTTGCCCGCTGCCGAAGTCCTCCTCGGTCGCCGGGCGGCAGGTGCGGCGGAGGATCTCCTCCCCCACCTCGGTGATCCGCAGGATGGTCGGGCGTTCACGCGGCTCGGACATCGGCGCTCCCTCGTCGACTGGATGACGTTCCGTCATCTCCTTGTCATAGACTTTGCAAAGTAGCAGACTTTGCAAAGTGACCGAAGACCTCACCGAACCCGCCACCGGAGCCCTCCCCCGGCACCCGGTGCGCACCGCCCTCCTCGGCCTCCTCGCCGAGACCGCCGCGCTCACCTCCACCGAGGCCGCCGCCCGGCTCGGCTACAGCTCGGGCCTGTGCTCCTTCCACCTCCGGCAGCTGGCCCGCCACGGCCTGATCGAGGAGGCCCCGGCCACCGACGCCCGCGCCCGCCCCTGGCGGCTGCCGCAGGCGCCGCAGCAGTCGCAGCCGCCCCACCAGGCCACCGGGGAGGACGAGTTCGGCGAACTCGCACGCGGCCTGGAGGACGAGAGCTACCAGCGCTGGCTCGCCCACCGCGACCGGGCCCCGGCGGACTGGCAACAGGACGAGGCGTTCAGCACCGTCCTCTACCTGACGCCCGCCGAACTGGCCGCCGTCGGCGAGGCCGTCCGCCAGGTGCTCGCCCACTACCGCGACCGCGAGACCGACCCGGCCCACCGCCCCATCGACGCGCGCCCGGTCGCCGCCGTGGCCCGCCTCTTCCCGCTCCTCCCGGACGAGCGGTAGCAGGCGGCGCCCCTCGGCCGATGGGAGCCGGCGGGAGTCGACAGGCGCCGGTGGGAGCCGACTCGCACTGCCGGCGAAGGCGGCCAGCACCCCGATCCACCCGGGGGTGGCCCCCGCACCGGGTGCCGGGAATAACCGCTGGCGCCCCGGGCCCTCGACCGGCAGGCTGGCCCGCATGCACGTCACAGGCCCGCTCTGCACCCGCCAGTCCCTCGCCGCCGAGCTGCGCGCCGCCGGGGTCGAGCCCGGCGGCACGCTGCTCGTGCACTCCTCGCTCAGCTCCCTCGGCTGGGTCTCCGGCGGGGCGGTCGCCGTCGTCCAGGCCCTGCTGGACGCCCTCGGGCCGACCGGCACCCTCGCCGTGCCGACGCACACCGGGGACAACTCCGACCCCGCCGAGTGGAGCAACCCTCCGGTGCCGCCCGAGTGGTGGCCCGACATCCGGGCGTCCTGGCCCGGGTTCGACCCCCGGGTGAGCCCCTCGCTCGGGATGGGCGCCGTCCCCGAGACCGCCCGGACCTGGCCCGGCGCCCTGCGCAGCACGCACCCCCAGACGTCCTTCGCCGCGCTCGGCCCGGGCGCCGTCGAGATCACCGACGGGCACGCCCTGGACTGCCGGCTGGGCGAGGCCAGCCCGCTCGCCCGACTGGAGGACCGCGACGCCCACGTCCTGCTGCTGGGCGTCGACTTCGGCTCCTGCACCTGCTTCCACCTGGCCGAGTACCGGGTGCCGGGCCCGAGCGAGGAGTGCGCGTTCGCCGCCGTGACGCCCGAGGGCCGGCAACGGCTCACGGTCGAGGACCGGACCATCGACGCGGGCGACTTCACCGAGCTCGGCGCCGCGTTCGAGGCCGACCGGCCGGAGGCCGTCCGGCACGGCACGGTCGGCGCCGCCGCCACCCGGCTGTTCCGCCTCCGGGACGCCGTCGCGTACGCGCAGTGCTGGCTGCCCGAGCACCGGACCCAAGGGCCGTCCCGTACGTGACGGCGCATGCGCTGCCCGCCTGCCTGACGCCGAGGGTGCCGACGACGGAGGCACTACGCTGGCGGGGTGATCGAGGACGGCGCCACCGACCAGGGCAGCGTGACGACGGTTCGCCGGATCGGTGAGACGATCCGGCGGCCGACGGGCGTGTGGACACCTGCGGTGCACGCGCTGCTGACCCATCTGGAGGCGGTCGGCTTCACCGGAGCTCCGCGCGTACTGGGCATCGATGGTGCCGACGAGGTGCTGTCACTGGTTCACGGCGAACCCGCGTTCGCACCCTGGCCGCAGGCTCTGCGGTCGCCTGCGGGAATCGGCGAGCTCGGACGCTGGCTGCGCGGATACCACGACGCGGTCCGGGACTTCCGGCCACCGGCCGGAGCACGCTGGCAGGGCCAGGAGGAGGAGTGGCGGCCGGGCATGGTGATCCGCCACGGGGACCTCGGACCGTGGAACTCCATCTGGGACGCCGACCGGCTGGCCGGCTTCATCGACTGGGACTTCGCAGCACCCGGCCACGCCCTCGACGACCTGGCCCAACTCGCCTGGTACGCCGTGCCGCTGCGCCCCCTCGACCAGCAGCACAGAGCCTCGGTCACCGGTGCCGACACACTACGGGCGCGGCTCCACCTCCTCTGCGCCGCCTACGGCGCACACCCTGAAGCGGTGCTCGACGCACTGGATGCCCTCCAGTCCCGCGAGGCCACACGCATCGAACGCCTCGGCGGGCAGGGCGACGAGCCGTGGGCGACGTTTCTCGCCCGCGGCGACTCGACCGAGATGTGGGCCGAACAGCACTGGACCCGTTCGGAACGCGCGGCTCTTCTGGGCGTCATGGGCGATTGAGGGCCGCCCCCGAGCCGCTGCCGGTCACGGTGCGACGGGTCCCGACGCCTCCACCCCCGACGCCCCGCTCAAGCTGACTGTCCGTCAACCCCCTTCGCAATTCCCGCACATCATTCCCGGCACGGGCCCGACGGAAAAGGCGTTGAACTCGTGGCACACCTCGCGCTACCGTCGCCGCACTCTGACGAGCACGCTCCCTTGAACGAAGAGCCGCAGAACGGGAGCAGGGCCACGCACGACACGTGAGCCCGCGGAGGGGCGGCGCCCGTATTCGGCCTGCCCTCCGGAGGATGATCCCCCATGCAACCCGTCAAGATCGGCCTCGGCCTCCCCATCCACGACCCCGCCCTGCTGTTCGACTGGGCCCGCCGGGCCGACGCCGGCCCGTTCAGCACGCTCGGCCTGCTGGACCGGCTGGTGTTCGACAACCCCGAGCCCCTGGTGACCCTGGCCGCCCTGGCCGGCGCCACGTCCCGCATCCGTCTGCAGACCGAGGTGCTGATCGCGCCGCACCACGGCACCGCGCTGCTCGCCAAGCAGACCGCCACCCTGGACCGGCTCTCCGGCGGGCGGTTCACGCTCGGCATCGGCGTCGGCGGCCGGGAGGACGACTGCCTGGCCGCCGGCATCGACCCGCGCCGCCGGGGCCGGCGCCTCGACGAGCAGCTGCCGGTGCTGCGCCGCCTGTGGGCCGGCGAGCCGTACGGCGAGGGGGTCGGCCCGATCGGGCCCGCACCGGTGACGCCCGGCGGCCCCGAGGTGCTGTTCGGCGGCTTCGCCCCGGCCGCGCTGGACCGGGTCGGCCGGTTCGGGGACGGCTTCCTCGGCGCGTCGCTGCCGCCGGAGTCGATGGCCGGGCTGTTCCAGGACGTCGAGAAGTCCTGGCAGCGGCACGGCCGCGACGGCAGGCCCCGGCTGGTGGCCCAGGTGAACGCCGCGCTCGGCTCGGAGCAGACGGTCGAGGAGGCCCGGCGCAACATCCACGCGTACTACTCGTTCAGCGACTTCGCCGACCAGACGGCGGACCGCCTGCTCACCACACCGCAGGCGATCCGGGCCGCCGTGGCCGGCTACACGGCCATCGGCGCGGACGAGGTGATGCTGTACTGCTGGTCTCCCGAGGTCGACCAGGTGGACCGCTTCGCCGAGGCGCTGTTCCGGTAACGGGCAGCAGCCCCGCAGCAGGCGGGGACGTCAGTGTGGGATGCCCGCGATCAGGTCCTGCGCGCCCTGCCGCTTGAGCGCCAGGGCCGTGGAGGTGCCGAGGTCCTCGGGGTCGAGGGCGCCGGCCCACTCGTGGGCGTCCAGCACCTGCTTGCCGTCCGGGCTGAAGACCCGGCCGCGCATCGAGAGCCGGCCGTCCGCTTCGGCCTTGGCGTAGCCGGCGATCGGGCTGTTGCAGTGGCCCTGCAGGACGTGCAGGAACATCCGCTCGGCCGCCGCCTCGCGCCAGGTGTCGCGGTGGCCGAGCCCGGCGACGGCGTCGATGGTGACGACGTCGTCCTCGCGGCACTGCAGGACGAGGATGCCGGCCCCGATCGGCGGGCACATCGTCTCGATGTCCAGGATCTCGGTGATCCGCGCCTGCTCGCCGATCCGCTCCAGCCCGGACACGGCGAGCAGCAGCGCGTCGACGTCCCCGGCCGCCAGCTTGGCCAGCCGGCTGTTGGCGTTGCCGCGGATCGGCAGGCACACCAGGTGCGGGTGGGAGGCGGCGAGTTGGGCGATGCGGCGGACGGAGGAGGTGCCGATCCGGGTACCGGGCGGCAGTTCGGCCAGGGTCAGGTCGCCGGGGTGGACGAGGGCGTCGCGGATGTCGTCGCGGCGCAGGTAGGCGGCGAAGACGGTGCCGGCGGGCAGCGGGCGGTCGGCGGGCACGTCCTTGAGGCAGTGCACGGCGACGTCGGCCTCCCCGGCGAGCAGCGCGGCGTCGACCTCCTTGGTGAACGCGCCCTTGCCGCCGAGCCGGGCGAGGTCGCCCGTCCAGCGGTCGCCCGAGGTGGTGACCGGCACCACCTCGGTGCGCAGCCCCGGGTGCAGGGCGGCGAGTTCGGCGCGGACGCGCTCCACCTGGGCGAGCGCCATGGGTGAGGAGCGGGAGACGATGCGGATCAGCTCAGCGGTGGCCATGGCGCGATGATAGGTGCTCGAACACGGGTCCTTGACCCAGCGTCAGCCGACCGGCCGAAGGCCGTTCGGGGCACGGCACCGGGCACGGCACGAGGTACGACACCGGACACACCGGTGCGGCCCGGCGGTGGCACCACCCGGCCGCACCAGCCCGCAGTCGGCTACTCGTTGTGCAGCACCTCGGCGATCGGCAGCCGAGCCGCCGAGCGGGCCGGGACGAGGGCGCCGAGGACGGCGATCGCGACACCCGCCAGCGCGAGGCCGGTCAGCAGCGGGGCGCCCCAGACATCCTTTGTCGCCTCCGGGAAGTGGATGATCCGGACGTTCTCGGCGATCAGCCGGTGCGCCACCATCCCGACCGGGATGCCGATGATCCCGCTGACCACGCCCTGCCAGGCCACCGAGGTGACCGTCATCGCGACGACCTGCCGGGGCGTCATCCCGATCGACTTCAGCATGCCGAGGTCGCGGCGACGCTCGCGGATGGTGAGCAGCAGGGTGTTGAAGACGCCGAGCGCGGCGACCGCCGACAGCAGGACGCTGAAGGTCGTACTGAAGGTCTGGATCGCGACGACGGGCCCGGTCGAACTCGCCGTGACGATCGAGGGCGAGAGGCTCGGGTCGGCGGCCGTGACCGCCTTCTGGTACGCCTCGGCGTCGGCGCCGTCGGCGAGCCGCACGTCGTACTCGACCACGTGCGGGTCGGGGGTGAGCAGGGCCCTGGTGGCGTCGTTGGAGGAGATCGAGTTGGCGTTGCCCTGGATCTCCTCGCCGACGACGGTGACGGTGGTCTGCCGGCCGTCCAGGACCAGGGTGAGCCGGTCACCGAGCTTGACCCCGTGCTGGTCGAGGAAGGCCGGCCCGGCCTCGACCTCGTTCAGCCCGGTCGCCGGGCGGCCCTCGACCACGTCGAGCCGCCGGTGGTCGACCATGGCGTCGCCGCCGTAGAAGTTGGCGAAGACGAGCTGGGGCTGTCCCACGATGCCGATCCGAACCAGTCCGCGGACGGAGACCCGCTCGGCACCGGGGGTGGCGTGCAGCATCGCCTCGGTCTGCTCCGGGGTCAGCCGGGGCTCGATCTTCTTGTCCGCGAAGTGGCTGGTCTGCACATCGATGTGGGTCTTGCCGTCGACTTGGGCCATGGTCTTGGCCAGGGTGCTGCTCAGGCCGGTGGTCACGGTCACGGTGACCACCCCGAGCACGATCGCCGCCATGGTCAGCGCGGTGCGGGCCGGGCGGGCGAAGGGCTGGCCGAGGCCGAGGCTGACGGCGCGCGGCAGCCGGGTGCCGCTCAGCCAGCGCTGGACCTTCAGCCCACGCCCGGCGCGCGGCGCGCTGCCGGCCGAGATGGCCTGGGCGGCGGAGAGCCGGTGGGCGCGCGAGGCGGGGACGAGCGCGGCGAGGGCGACCAGCAGCGGGACGCTGAGCAGGGTGGCGGCGGGCAGCCAGCCGGCCGGCTCGATCACGGCGGCGCCGGTCGAGATCCCGCTGAAGGCGGTCAGGAGGATCGGGTAGGCCGCCGCCCAGCCGGCCGCCGTCCCGAGGACGGTGCCGACGACCGCGGGCACCGAGACCATGGTCAGGTAGACCGTGACCACCTGGCGCGGGGTGAAGCCGATCGACTTCAGCACGCCGATGTGCCGGTAGCCGGAGACCACCGCGCCGCTCACCACGTTGCCGACGATCAGCGCGGCGACGACCAGACCGAGCACGCCGAAGACCGTCATCAGCGGCAGGTAGGCGTCGGCGCCCGCCGAGAAGGCCTGCTTGAGCACCAGGTACGACTGCGCGCTGGCGACGGCGTCCTTGGGCAGGCCCTCGGTGGCGGTGCCGAGCGAGGCGGTGAGCTGCTGCTCGGTGGCCGCGTCGGTGAAGCGGTAGAGCATCTGCCGGGAGGTGGGGTGCAGGGCGGCCGCCTGCGCGGGGGTGACCCAACCGCCGGAGGACTGGCTCATGTCGGTCGCGAAGCCGACGACCGTGAGCTTCAGCCCCGTGCTGGTGATGAGCTGATAGCCGAGGTTCCACGCCCCGGCGCCCCCGCCCGGGTTGTTGATGACCACCTCGCCGGGCGCGGTGGCCCAGCGGCCGGCCAGCAGTCGCACCTGGTCCACCGGACCGCCCTGGTCGACCCGGCCGACCAGGGTCAGCGGTCCGGGCGGGCGGCCGACCCAGTCGGTGGGGATCTCCACCACGGCCTGGTCAAACGGCCCGGCGGCCGCCTCGACGCCCGGCCGGTGGGCGGTGGCGGCCAGTTGCTCCGCCGAGGCCTTGGCCGGGTCGAAGAGGGCGCTGACGTGCGCGCCGTGCTCGGCCTCGAAGGCGGTGTCGAACGGGGCCCGGGCGGCGCTGATCACCGCCAGCGCGAGCAGCACCGTCGCGGTGGAGCAGAAGACGACCAGGCCGATCACGATGGTCTGCACCCGGCGGCGCTTCACGGCCGCCCGGGAGGCCCGCCACACGGCGCCGGTCACGACTGCGCCTCCAGCATCCGCTCGCGCGCCACCCGGCCGTCCGCGACCTCGACCAGCCGGCTGGCGCAGCGGGTGGCCAGGTTGGGGTCGTGGGTGACGATCAGCAGGGTCTGCCCGATCTGGTTGAGGTCGAGCAGCAGGTCCATCACCTGCTCCCCCGAGCGGCTGTCCAGCGCGCCGGTCGGCTCGTCCGCGAGCAGCAGCGCCGGGCGGTTCATCAGGGCCCGGGCCACCGCGACCCGCTGGCGCTCGCCGCCGCTGAGCGCGGCCGGGTAGACGTCCTTGCGGTGCGCGACGCCGAGTTCGTCCAGCAGCTCGAGTGCCCGGCGGCGCGCCTGCTTGGCGGTGGTGCCGGTCAGCTGGGCGGCCAGGGCGACGTTGTCGAGGGCCGGGAGGTCGTCGATCAGGTTGAAGAACTGGAAGATCATGCCGACGTGGCGGCGGCGGAACAGGGCCAGCCCGGTCTCGTTCAGCTGCCCGAGGTCCTGCCCCTGCACCCGGACGGTGCCGGAGGTGGGCCGGTCCAGCCCGGCCACCATGTTCAGCAGGGTGGACTTGCCGCAGCCGGAGGGGCCCATCACGGCGACCGCCTCGCCCGCCCTGATCCGCAGGTCGAGTCCGTCGAGCGCCTTGGCGTCGCCGAACTCCTTGTGCACCCCGGACAGCTCGACGACGACCTGCGCGTCGTCCTGCCGGGTGGTCCCGTCGTGGTCGTTGCTCATGGTGGACGACGGTAGGCGCGGCCGGCCGGGCCGGGCGTCCCACCCCGGGTGTAACCGCAGGTGGCCGTAGTCCCCGGGATGTACCCGGGCGGCACCCCCGGATGATGTGGATCACTCGCCGGCCTGGGAGGCTGTCGGCGTGTGGGGAACGGGGTTGGAGTGGGCCACCGTCGCGGTGGCGGGTACGGCGGGCACGGCGGCCGGCTGGCTGGGCATCGCGCTCGCCCGGGCGCGCAGACAGCACCGGGCGGCCATCGGCGAGCGCGGCTGGCTACTGGAACGGGAGCGGGAGAGCGCCGCCCGTACCGCCGTGGACGCCGAACGGGCGCGCATCGCGGCCGAGTTGCACGACATCGTCAGCCACAACGTGAGCCTGATGGTGGTCCAGGCCGGGGCCGCGCGCGAGGTGCTCGCCACCATGCCCGAGGAGGCGGCGGCGGCGATGAGCGCCGTCGAGGCCGCCGGGCGCGACACGATGACCGAGCTGCGGCACCTGCTCGGGCTGCTCGCCCCCGCCGCGGACGGCCGCGAGGAGCCGGCGGCGGACGACTTCGCGCCGCAGCCCAGCCTGAGCCGGCTCAGCCCGCTGATCGACCGGTTCGCCTTCGCCGGACTGCCGGTGGAGGTGCGGATCTCGGGCGAGCCGAGACCGCTGCCCGGCGGCGTCGACGTGACGGCGTACCGGATCATCCAGGAGGCGCTGACCAACGCGCTCAAGCACGGGGACGGGGTGACGGCCGAGGTGACGGTGCGGTACGCGGACCACTACCTGCGGGTGGAGGTGCTGAACAGCGGGCCGAGCGTGCTGGCCGGCGCCCCGGCCGCGACCGACCGCAAGCCCGACGGCGCCGGGCGCGGGCTGCTCGGCCTGCGCGAGCGGGTCGCCGTGTACGGCGGCGACCTCGACGCCCGGCGCCGCCTCGGCGGCGGCTACCGGGTCCGCGCCCGCATCCCGCTGGACCGGCCGTGACGGAGGAGACCGTGGAAGACCCGACGAGGGAACCCGACGAGCGGCGCCGCCCGAGGGTGGTGATCGCCGACGACCAGGAGCTGGTCCGCACCGGCTTCCGGATGATCCTCACCGCGCGCGGCATCGACGTGGTCGCCGAGGCCGGCGACGGCGCCGAGGCGGTGGCCGCGGCGGTCGCGCACCGGCCCGACGTCGCGCTGCTGGACATCCGGATGCCCGGCATGGACGGCCTGGAGGCCGCCCGCCGGATCCTCGCCCGGGTGCCCGGCTGCCGGGTGATCATGCTGACCACCTTCGACCTCGACCACTACGTCTACGCCGCGCTCGCCGCCGGGGCCAGCGGCTTCCTGCTCAAGGACGTCACCTCCGCCCACCTCGCCGCCGCCGTCCGCCTGGTCGACACCGGGGACGCCCTGCTCGCCCCCTCGATCACCCGGCGCCTGGTCGAGCGCTTCGCCGCCGGCGCACCGCGTCCCGCCCCCGGCGCCGACGGCCCGGCCCTGCACCGCGACCTCGCCCCGCTCACGCCGCGCGAGGCGGAGGTGCTGGCGCTGCTCGGACGCGGGCTGTCCAACGCCGAGTTGGCGGCCGAACTGACCCTCAGCGAGTCGACGGTGAAGACGCACGTCGCCCGGATCTTCGCCAAGCTCGACCTGCGCGACCGGGCGCAGGCGGTCGTCCTCGCGTACGAGACCGGGTTGGTCGCGCCGGGGGGCCGGCAGCCGTAACCCGACCCGACAACCGTTCCCCACCCCCTGGCTCCACTCCCCGACTCAACTTCCTTGTTTCGCACGACAATCATCTATCTAACTCGTTAGAGCTAACTCCCCATCCGATTCACATTTTTGCCAGTCCATGGGGGAACATCTTTAGGTCCGAGCCCGAACGAAAGAAGCCATTCGGGCGGCATTACCAAGACATCTGGATAGGCCCGTGACTTCCTCCGCCCCCGTGTGGGACTGCCCCTTCAACCACACCGACGGCCTGGAGTTCGACCCGCTCCTCAAGCGGCTGCTCACCGAGGCCCCGATCGCCAGGATCCGCCTGCCGCACGGCGAGGGCGAGGCCTGGCTGGCCACCCGCTACGAGGACGTCCGCGTGGTCACCACCGACCGGCGGTTCAGCCGCGCCGCCGGCATCGGGCGCGACCTGCCCCGGATGACGCCCGCCCCGATCGCCCAGGCCGAGGCGATCAACCTGATGGACCCGCCGGCCCACAACCGGCTGCGCCGCCTCGTCGCCCAGGGCTTCACCAACCGCCAGGTCGAGCGGATGCGCCCGACCACCCAGCGGATCGTCGACGGCTACCTCGACGAGATGGCCGAACACGGCTCCCCCGCCGACCTGGTGCACTTCCTCTCCGGCCGGCTCCCGCTCACCACCATCTGCGAGCTGCTGGACATCCCCGAGCAGGACCGCGCCGAACTGCGCGGCCACGCCGTCGCCATGATGGCGATGGGTCCCGGCAGCCGGGCCGGCCAGGAGACCGCCAAGGCCGCGCTGCGCGGCTACTTCACCGAGCTGACCGCCGCCCGCCGCGCGCACCCGGGCGAGGACCTCGTCAGCGCCCTCGCCACCGCCCGCGACGGCGACGAACTGCTGGACGACCAGGAGTTGGCCGTCATGGCGATGGTCCTGCTGGTCACCGGCCACGACACCAGCACCTACCAGCTCAGCAACATCACCTACACCCTGCTCACCCACCCCGAGCAGCTCGCCAAACTCCGTGCCCAGCCCGAACTGCTGCCGCGCGGACTGGAGGAGCTGCTGCGCTTCATCCCGTTCCGCCAGGGTGTCGGCATCGCCCGGGTCGCCACCGAGGACGTCGAGCTGGGCGGCGTGCCGATCCGGGCCGGCGAGGCCGTCCACGTCTCCTACCTCGCCGCCAACCGCGATCCGGCGGTGTACGAGCGCCCCGACGAGCTGGACCTCGACCGCGGCGCCCCCACCCACATGACCTTCGGCCACGGCCAGCACCACTGCCTCGGCGCACACCTGGCCCGGATGGAGCTCCAGGTCGCCATCGGCACCCTGCTGCGGCGCTTCCCCGGCCTGCGGCTGGCCGTCCCGCCGTCCGAACTGGACTGGCACACCGGCTCGATCTGGCGCTACCCGCGCACCCTGCCGCTCGCCTGGTGACCTCCCCCGGCGCCGCCCGCGCGGCGCCCGACCGACGCATCCGTAGACCGCCTGCCCAGGCCGCTCACCGGCCCGCCTGCCCGGGCCACCCAGGGGGGAGACCCGCACCATGGCAACACTCTGCTGCCCTGCCATCGCCGTACCCGAACACGTCATCACCCTCGACCAGACCCTCGACCTGGCCCGCTCCCTGCACGCCGGCCACCCGCAACTCGGCCTCGCCCTACGGCTGATCGAGAACACCGGGGTGCGGACCAGGCACCTGGTCCAGCCGATCGAGCAGACGCTCACCCACCCGGGCTTCACGGTCCGCAACGCGGTCTACGAGCGGGAGGCCAAGCTCCGCGTCCCCGAGGTGGTCGAACGGGCCCTGGGCCACGCCGAGTTGGCCGCCCGGGACATCGACCTGATCATCTACGTGTCCTGCACGGGCTTCATGATGCCGTCGATGACCGCCTGGCTGATCAACGCCCTGGGCTTTCGCTCCGACACCCGCCAGATGCCGATCGCCCAGCTCGGCTGCGCGGCCGGCGGCGCCGCCGTCAACCGCGCGCACGACTTCTGCCGCGCCTACCCGGGCGCCAACGTGCTCATCGTGTCCTGCGAGTTCTGCTCGCTCTGCTACCAGCCGGCCGACCTCGGCATCGGCTCGCTGCTCTCCAACGGCCTGTTCGGGGACGCCGTCGCCGCCGTGGTGGTGCGCGGACACGGCGGCACCGGCGTGCACCTCGAACGCAACGGCTCGCACCTCGTCCCGGACACCGAGAACTGGATCTCCTACGGGGTCAGGGACACCGGCTTCCACTTCCAACTGGACAAACGGGTGCCCGGCACCATGGAGATGCTCGCCCCGGCGCTGCGCGGCCTGGCCGGCGAACACGGCTGGGACGTCTCCGGACTGGGCTTCTACATCGTGCACGCCGGCGGCCCGCGCATCCTCGACGACCTCTGCCACTTCCTCAACCTGGAGCCGGCCACCTTCCGGTACAGCCGTGCCACGCTCGCCGAGCGCGGCAACATCGCCAGCGCCGTCGTCTTCGACGCCCTCGCCCGGTTGTTCGCCGACGGCGGCGTGACCGACGGCACGCCCGGCCTGATCGCCGGTTTCGGACCGGGCATCACCGCCGAGATCGCACTGGGGAGTTGGGTGGGGGCGCCGGTCGAGGCCGCCCGCCGCCGGCCCCGCGCCATCTCCACCTCGGACATCGCCCTCGTCCATCCGACCGTCCCCCGCCGTTTCCCGGCCGGCACTACGATCACCGAATGACCGACACCACACACCGGAGCGACGCCTCCGGCACCGCCGACGGCTCCGACGCCTCTGGCAGAGCCGCCGAACTCGCCGCGCTCTTCCCGGCGTTGCACGCGCCGCAGTACTGGACCTGGGGCAGGTACGACGCGCTGTTCTCGACCGTGCTGCCGCCGGACGAGCTGGTGACCAACATCCACCTGGTGGGCTTCGCGGACGGCCTGGTGGTCCTCTGCCGGGACGACCGGAACCACTGGTTCCTGCCCGGCGGCACCCGGGAGCGGGACGAGAGCATCGCCGCCTGCCTGGCCCGCGAGCTGCGCGAGGAGGCGGGCGCCCGACTGCTCGGCACGCCGGACTGGCTCGGCGCGCACCGCTGCCGCACGGACGACCCGACGCCGTACCGGCCGTGGCAGCCGCACCCGGAGAAGGCCTGGCTGTGGGGCTGGGCGGAGGTCGCGGTGGACTCGACGCCGACCAACCCGGCGGACGGCGAGCAGGTGGTCGAGGTACGGGCGGTGCCGGCGGACGAGGCGCAGCGGCTGCTGCTGGCCGGGCACGACGCCTGGTGGGGCGAGCTGATCGGACTGGCCGTGGAGCTCAGGCGGCGGGCCGGGCAGGGCTGACCTCTCCCCGTCCGAGATATTCCCGCCGGGCCGGAAGACCACTGGAACAGCCGAACAGCAGAGAGCAATGTCCGTTTTGCAGTGATATGACTCGGCCATGGATACCAACATGCTGGCCGTGGACTACCCCATGCTCAACATCTTCTGGACGATGCTGGAGCTGTTCCTCTGGATCCTCTGGTTCTTCCTGCTGTTCAAGATCATCACGGACATCTTCCGCAGCCATGACCTGGGCGGCTGGGGCAAGGCCGGCTGGCTGGTCCTGGTGATCCTGCTCCCGCTGATCGGCGTGCTCGTCTACCTCATCGCCCGCGGCAGGGGGATGAGCGAGCGGGACATCGCGCAGGTCCGGCAGAGCGAGGCCGCGTTCAAGGCCTACGTCCGGGACGCGGCCGCCGACACACCGGAAGGCCGCCCGGGCAGCCACGTCGACGACCTGGCCAGGCTGGCGGACCTCAAGGCCAACGGCTCCATCTCCGAGGAGGAGTACCAGAAGGCCAAGGACAAGCTCCTGGCCTGAACGGCGGAGCGGGCGGGGCCGGTGGCGCACACCGCCCACCGGCCCCGCCGTCCGCGTGCCTCCCCGTGCTCAGCGCCGCCCGGAGCGCCGGTCCCCCGAACCGCCGTCGCCGCCGGTCAGGCCCGCCCGGCGCAGCGCGTCCGCCATGGCGCTGTTCGCCACCGGAGCACCGCCGCCCTGACCGCGCCGGTCCTGCCCGCCCCGGTCCTGGCCACCTCGGTCCTGGCCGCCCCGCCGGTCCTGGCGCGGCGGGCGGGCCTGGCGCTCGCCGCCCCGGCCCCGGTCGCCGCCCCGCTCGGCACCCCGGTCACCCCGGTCACCGCCCCGCTCGCGGCCGACCTCGTCGTCCAGCCGCAGGGTCAGCCCGATCCGCTTGCGCGGCACGTCCACCGAGACGACCCGGACCTTCACGATGTCGCCCGGCTTGACCACCTCACGCGGGTCCTTGACGAAGTTCCGCGACAGCGCCGAGACGTGCACCAGCCCGTCCTGGTGGACGCCCACGTCGACGAAGGCGCCGAACGCGGCGACGTTGGTGACCACGCCCTCCAGCACCATGCCGACCTCCAGGTCGCCGATCTTGTCGACGCCCTCCTTGAAGGTCGCGGTGCGGAACGCCGGACGCGGGTCGCGGCCCGGCTTGTCCAGCTCGCCGAGGATGTCGGTGACGGTCGGGATACCGAAGACGTCGTCCGCGAAGTCGCCCGGGCGCAGGGCGCGCAGCCGTTCGCCGTTGCCGATCAGCTCGCGCAGCTCCCCGCCGGTCGAGGCGAGGATCCGGCGCACCACCGGGTACGCCTCGGGGTGCACGCTGGAGGCGTCCAGCGGGTCGTCGCCGCCGGGGATGCGCAGGAAGCCCGCGCACTGCTCGAAGGCCTTCGGGCCGAGCCGGGCGACGTCCTTGAGCTGCCTGCGGGTGCGGAACGGCCCGTTGGCGTCGCGGTGGGACACGATGTTGTCGGCGAGCGTGCCGGTGATGCCGGAGACCCGGGTGAGCAGCGGCGCCGAGGCGGTGTTGACGTCCACGCCGACGGCGTTGACGCAGTCCTCGACCACCGCGTCCAGCGAGCGGGAGAGCTTCACCTCGCTCAGGTCGTGCTGGTACTGGCCGACCCCGATCGACTTCGGGTCGATCTTGACCAGTTCGGCCAGCGGGTCCTGCAGGCGGCGGGCGATGGAGACCGCGCCGCGGATCGACACGTCCAGCTCCGGCAGCTCCTGCGAGGCGAACGCGGAGGCCGAGTAGACCGAGGCGCCGGCCTCGCTGACCATCGCCTTGGTGAGCTTCAGCTCGGGGTGGCGCTTGAGCAGGTCCTCGGCGAGCTTGTCGGTCTCCCGGGAGGCGGTGCCGTTGCCGATCGCGACCAGGTCGACGTCGTGCTTCCTCGCCAGCGCGGCCAGGGTGGCGAGCGCGGCGTCCCACTTGTTGGCCGGCTGGTGCGGGTAGATCGTGTCGTACGCGACGACCTTGCCGGTGGCGTCCACCACCGCGACCTTCACACCGGTCCGGAAGCCCGGGTCCAGGCCCATGGTGGCGCGGGTGCCCGCCGGGGCGGCCAGCAGCAGGTCGCGCAGGTTGGCGGCGAACACCCGCACCGCCTCGTCCTCGGCCTCGGCCCGCAGCCGGGCCCGCAGGTCGATGCCGAGCCGGACCAGGACCCGGGTGCGCCAGGCCCAACGGACGGTGTCGCCGAGCCACTTGTCGGCCGGGCGGCCGTGGTCGGCGATGCCGAAGCGCGCCGCGATCCGCCGCTCGTAGTCGTTCTCGCCGGGCAGGTCGCCCTCCTCGCCGTCGTAGGGCGAGAGGTCGAGGTCCAGCACCTCCTCCTTCTCGCCGCGCAGCATCGCCAGGATGCGGTGCGAGGGGAGCCGGGTGTACGGCTCGGAGAAGTCGAAGTAGTCGGCGAACTTGGCGCCGTCCTGCTCCTTGCCGTCGCGCACGGTGGCGACCAGACGGCCGCGGGTCCACATCCGCTCGCGCAGCGAGCCGACCAGGTCGGCGTCCTCGCCGAAGCGCTCGACCAGGATCGCCCGGGCGCCCTCCAGGGCGGCGGCCTGGTCCGCGACCGACTCGTTCAGGTACCGGGCGGCGAGCGCGGCCGGGTCCTGGGAGGGGTCGGCGAGCAGGGTGTCGGCGAGCGGCTCCAGGCCGGCCTCGCGGGCGATCTGCGCCTTGGTGCGCCGCTTCGGTTTGAACGGCAGGTAGATGTCCTCCAGCCGGGCCTTGGAGTCGGCGGCCAGCACCTGCGCCCGCAGCGCGTCGTCCAGCTTGCCCTGGGCCGCGATCGACTCCAGGACGGCCGCCCGGCGCTCCTCCAACTCGCGCAGGTAGCGCAGCCGCTCCTCCAGGGCGCGCAGCTGGGCGTCGTCGAGGGAACCGGTGACCTCCTTGCGGTAGCGGGCCACGAAGGGGACGGTCGAGCCGCCGTCGAGCAGATCGACGGCCGCCTTCACCTGCCCCTCGCGGACACCCAGCTCCTCGGCGATCTTGCGCTCGATCGCCTGCTGGGCCTGCCGGGCCACCTGTTCGACTGGCGTGGTCACGAAGCCGGTCACCTTCTCCTTCAGTGCGTTCGCCGTACGCCCTGCATTCTGGCAGGTGCCGGGGACAGCTCCCGGCCGCACCCGGGGCACCCGGGCGTGGCGACCGCGGCCCTAGGGCCTGTCCGGCGGATCTTGTCGGATCAGCCCGCGGCGTTGGGCGCCCGTCTGGGCGTGCGCCCGGATCGTCCTCGTACTGGACGTACTTGGGCGATTCGGGCGTGCGTCCAGTCGGGATGCCCGGCGTCGCGGGCCCGGCAAGATCGGCCGGACAGGCCCTCGGCCCCAACCGAACTCAAGCAGGCCCCCGTTGGGCCTTCCTACGCTGACCCGCATGGACACCTCCCGCCCGCTCGACGCCTCCCCCGCGCTGAACGCCCCCGGCTCACCGGACGTCTCCGCCCGGCTGGACGCACTCGCCGCCGCCAAGTACCTGCTGTTCACCACCCACCGCAGGAACGGCACCCCCGTGCCGACCCCGGTCTGGGTGGCGCGCGACGGCGACGCGCTGGTCTTCACCACCGTCACCCGCACCGGCAAGGTCAAGCGGCTGCGCAACCGCTCCGACGTGCTGGTCGGGCCGAGCGACATCCGCGGCAACCTGCTCGGCGAGCAGGTCCCGGCCACCGCCGCCCTCGACCCCGACCGCGCGCCCGCCTACCGGAAGCTGCTGCGCCGCAAGTACGGGCCGCTGTGCGCGATCGCGCTCACCGCGAACGTGCTGCGCTTCGGCAGGGGCGGGACGATCGGCGTGCGGGTCACCCTGGGCTGATCCCTCCCGGCGGCGCCCAACAGGCGCGCGTCGAGCGCGCGTCGGGATCCGGGCCGCGGAAGGACGGGTTCGGGAAAGCTGCTGAAGGGCGGCGATCCGCGCTGTACGCTGCCGGGCATGTGCGCTGCCACCCGGATGCACCCCGACGAACTGGTCATCGACGCGGCCCTGGTGCGGCGGTTGATCTCCGCCCAGTTCCCGGACTGGGTCGGCCGTCCGGTCACGCCGGTCGCCTCCACCGGGACGGACAACGCGATGTTCCGCCTCGGACCCGACCTCGCCGTCCGCCTCCCCCGGGTGGAATGGGCGGCCGGGGACGTCCGCCGCGAGAAGCAGTGGCTGCCCCGGCTGGCGCCCCGACTTCCGCTGCCGATACCCGCACCGCTCGCGGTCGGCCGGCCCGCCGCCGGCTACCCCTGGGAGTGGTCGGTGCTCCGCTGGTTCGACGGCGTGAACCCGACCGCCGGCGCAGTCGCCGCACCGGGCGCGCTCGCCCGCGACCTGGCCGCCTTCGTCAACGCCCTGCGCGCCGTCAACCCGGCCGGCGGCCCGGCCGCCCACCGCAGCGCCCCGCTCGCCTCCCGCGACGGCTCCACCCGCGCGGCCATCGCCCAACTCGCCGGGGCGATCGACGCCGAGGCCGCGACCGCCCTGTGGGACAAGGCGCTGCGCCTGCCCGAGTACGCCGGCGCGCCCACCTGGATGCACGGCGACCTCACCCCCGGCAACCTCCTGCTCGACCGGGCCGGACGGCTCGGCGCCGTCATCGACTTCGGCCTCATGGGCGTCGGCGACCCCACCGCCGACCTGATCGTCGCCTGGAACCTGC
The DNA here is from genome assembly GCF_044744365.1 of Kitasatospora sp. NPDC087314. Classification (NCBI taxonomy): domain Bacteria; kingdom Bacillati; phylum Actinomycetota; class Actinomycetes; order Kitasatosporales; family Streptomycetaceae; genus Kitasatospora; species Kitasatospora sp. NPDC087314. The sequence goes on along the minus strand of NZ_JBIUYE010000001.1, from coordinate 730,901 downwards.
TGCCCGCCGCCGCCCGTCCCGCCTTCCGCGCCGCACTCGGCGCGGACGACGCCATGTGGGGCCGCGGCCGCGCCTGGGCGTTCTCCATCGCGCTGGTGACGATCCCCTACTACCGCCACACCAACCCGGGCCTCACCGCGAACGCTCGCCACGTCGTCCGCGAGGTGCTCGCCGACCGCAGCGTCTGACCGGCCGGTACCCGGGCTCCGGTGCTCCGAGCCGCGCCGTCGGCGGCCATTGCTATGGTTCTCCCCGCCACTACGGGTAGGGGGACGGGAATTGGCACACAGAAGCAATGTGATCGACGTCAGGGTCAGCCGACGGGTGCTGTGGGTGGGCGGCGACGCGTATCCCCTCCACAACATCGCCCGGGCACGGCAGTTCAAGCTGCTGCCGCCCAAGCGCTCGCGGGTGATCATCAGGTTCGTCCGGCAGGTGATCGGCCTGCTGGTGGCCGCCGCCGTGCTCGGTGCGCTGCTCGGGAACGGCGCGAGTCAGACCACCACCAAGAACGTGCTCGGTCTGGTGGTGCTCGCGCTGCTCCTGGCCTTCGGCTACCGGCTGGTCAAGCAGCTGCGGATGCGGACGGTGTACCAGCTGATCATCGAGACCTCCAGCTCCTCGAACACGGCGGTGGTCAGCTACGACGCCCAGCAGGTCGGCAACCTGATCCAGCTGATCATGGAGGCGATCGACAACCCGCAGGCCGAGTTCGCGATCCAGGTGGAGAACGTCCACATCGGCGACCAGATCAACCAGTACGGCGACCACAACACCGGAAAGAGGGCGAGCGTGTGAGCGGCGGTATCCACTTCGGGGACTCGGTCACCCAGCACGGGGACCACAACATCGGCATCATCAAGCACCAGGGCCCGGCCGACCCCCAGGCCGCGATGCGCGAACTCGTCGCCGCCGTACGCCAGTTGCGCGACCAGGTGCCGGCCGAGGACCGTGCGGTACTGGACGAGTCGCTGGAGGCCATCAGCGACGGGCACACCACCCCGCCCTCGACCCTGCGGCGCGCCCTGCGCAACATCTCCGGTGTCGCCGCCCTGGCCGCCGCCGGCGCCCCGGTGGTGGAGTCGATCCGCCGCATCCTGGACTCGCTGAGTTCGTGAGCCGAGCGGTGGGGCCGGGGGTCGGGGCAGGGGCAGGGTGCTGAAGTAATACCGGGTCAGGAACCTGCCCCGGGCAAGGCCGCTGTTAGCCTGACCCCATGAGCGGACTGCGGGAACGGAAGAAGGAGCGGACGCGGCGGGCGATCTCCGAGGCCGCCATCACGCTCTTCCTGGAACACGGCTTCGACAGGGTCTCGGTGGCGGACGTCGCGGCCGCCGCCGAGGTGTCGAAGCCGACCCTGTTCAGCTACTTCCCCACCAAGGAGGACCTGGTCGTCCACCGGTTCGCCGACCACCAGGAGCAGGCCGCCGACGTCGTCCGCGGCCGGGCGGTCGGCGAACCGGTGCTCGCCGCGCTGCACCGGGACTTCCTCGACGGGCTCGCCCGGCGCGACCCCATCACCGGGCTCAACGACCATCCGGAGGTCCTGGCCTTCGGCGCCCTGATCCACGCGACCCCCAGCCTGACCGCCCGGGGCGCCGAATACCTCGCCCGGGCCGAGGAGTCCCTCGCCCGGGCGCTGCGCGAGGCCCCCGACCTGGCCCCGCCCCGACACCTCACCGCCCCCCTGCTCGCCGCCCAGGTCACCGCCACCCAACGCGTCCTCGCCGAGCACAACTGGCACCGGATCCGGGACGACGGCCGGACCGCCGACGAACTCCACACCGAGGCCGTCAGCAACGCCGACCGCGCCTTCCGCCTCCTCGGCGCCGGATACGGCGGCACCGGGCACGAAGGCGCCGCTGGCTAGAGTGCAGCGCATGACAACGCGTCACCTCACGTTCGAACGGCTGCACAACTTCCGCGACCTGGGCGGCTATCCCGCCGCCGACGGCAGGTCCGTCCGCTGGGGCCTGCTCTACCGCTCCGACTCGCTCGGCAAGATCACCTCGCCCGCCGGCCTCGACCGGCTCCAGGCCCTCGGCGTCCGCACCGTGATCGACCTCCGTTACCCCTGGGAGATCGCCGCCAAGGGCCGGGTACCCGACTTCGACGGGCTGGCCTACCACAACCTCTCGATCGAGCACCGCCCGTACGACCAGGCCGAGATCGACCCGGACGTCGACCCCTGGCGCTACCTCGCCGACCGCTTCGCCGAGGTCGCCGAGGACGGGGTGAAGGAGATCCGCGAGGCCCTGGACGTGATCACCGCCGCCGAGGAGCCGCTGGCCTTCCACTGCGCGTCCGGCAAGGACCGCACCGGGCTCGTCGCCGCCCTCGTCCTCACCCTGCTCGGTGTCCACGAGGACGACATCGCCGCCGACTTCGCCCTCACCGAACTGGCCACCCCGCACTTCATCGCCGAGTGGCACGCCGCCCACCCCGGTCGCACCCTCCGCTGGCCCGGCTACGGACGCGCCCCGGAGACGGTCATCCGCCTCGCCCTCGCCGACCTCGCCACCCGCTACGGCTCGGTCGAGGGCTACGTCACCGGCACCCTCGGCGTCGACCGCGACCAGCTGGCCGCCCTCCGGGCCCGGCTGCTCACCGCCTGACCCCGCGCCGCGCCGGAAGTCGGCCGGGCCGACTTCCGGCGCGGGCCGGCGTCGAGGGTTTGAGGACAGGCTCTGGGGCGTGTCTGACAATTCCCGCCGGGCGTGCGACGCGCATTGTCAGACACGCCCTAGCCGGCGGCGGGGAGGCGTGCCGTGTCGGCGCCGAAGGGGAGGAAGACGGTGCGGGTCGCGAGGAGCCAGCTGCCGTCGACCGCGCGGAAGGTGTCCTCGTAGTGGCCGACGTTGGCCGGGAGGCGGGGCTCGATCATCCCGCCGGCGTACCCGTCGACCCGGTACGTGGTCAGGTAGGAGACCGCGCGGGCCGTCGTCGCGGACTCCACCGTGACCAGGATGTTCGTCATCAGGCGACGGGAGAGCCGGTCCGCCGGCCGGGACGCGAAGTACGCCCGCAGGGCCTCCCGGCCCTCGACCCGGCGGTCGCCGTGCGGCCAGGACCAGACGCCGTCGGGCGTGAACAGCTCGGCCACCGAACCCGGCTCCCCGAGGTCGAGGCGGTGGATGAAGTCCACGACGATCCGCTCGCAGGCGCGTTCGGCGAGCATCCGGTCGATCGGGCTGAGGGTCTCGTCGTCCATGCCCCTTTGTACCAACCGCGCCGCACTGCCGGGCAAGCCCTTTTCCAGGGCGCGTCAGGCCCGTGCTAGCGCCGCCGGCCCTTGCCGCCGGGGCGCGGCTTGCCGGCCGCGTGCGGCTTGCGAGGGGCGCGGGCGCCGGTGGGGGCGGCCGTCGGGGCGGGGGCCGTGGCGGGCCAGTGGGTGGGGCGGGCGAGGGTGGCGGGCAGGCGGGTGGTGGCGTCGCCGCGGGCGGCGTTCAGCTGGGCCTGGGTGAGGAAGAGGGCCTCGGTGAGGTCGGCGCCGGCGAGGTTGGCATCGCGCAGGTCGGCGCCGACGAGGTCGGCGAGGCGCAGGTCGGCGCCGGTCAGGTCCGCGGCGACGAGGAGGGCGCCGCGCAGGTTGGCCCCGCGCAGGTCGGCGCCGCGCAGGCGGGCCCCGAAGAGGTCGGCGCCGCGGTGTTCGCGGCGGCGGGGAACGGCGGCGCGGACGAGTTCGCTGGCGCGCAGCAGCAGGTCGCTGACGCGCTGCCGGTGAGCGGGGACGTCGACGGCGAGGATCTCCTCGGGGGTACCGCCGGCGAGCCGGTCGGTCTGCTCCAGGGCCTGCCGCAGTTCGGCGTGGACCGGGCGGGCGGGGGCGTAGCCGAGCGCCTCGGTGAGGTACCAGAGCAGTTCGTGGAGCTGCCGCACCACCGGGAAGACGTCGTGCATGGGCTTGGCGTCGGCCGGTTCCTCGCGCCAGCTGCGGCCGCCGTAGGTGATCTGGGAGACGCGCTGCCCGGCGCCGAAGCAGTCGTAGACGGTGCAGCCCGGGAAGCCCTGGTCGCGGAGCCGTTCGTGGATGCCGCAGGTGAAGTCGGTCTGCAGGTTGCGGCACGGGCTGCCGGCGGCCTTGCCGACGGCGAAGTCGGCGCCGGCGGCGAACGGCAGGGCGACGCAGCAGAGGCCGAAGCAGCTGCCGCAGTCGGAGCGCAGTGCGGTCGGCTGAGCCGCCGTGGGGTGCTGCGGCGACTCGGTCTCGCTCACGTCGTGTGGTCCTTCCACCATCGGGGCACCGTCCGGTCCGGCGCGTCGAACCCGCCAAGCCTACTGTGCCGGGCCGGTGCGTCCCGCCTTTCCGCTGGCCGCCTCCGGCCCGCCACCGGTAAGGTGCCAATCAGCATTGGACCTATTACACACGGGGGCTGGAGTGCAGGACCCGAGCATCAACGAGCTCGTCCGGATGTGGATCGCCGGCTGGACCGTCTCGCGCGGCGCGGCCGAGCCGGTGGACGAGCCCTGGGGCTGGACGATCGACGTCGGCGCGGTCGGCCACGTCGCCCGGCACGTCCTGCCCGAAGCGACCGAGGCGGACGTCCGCAAGATCGCCGAGACCACCACCGCGCCGGGCACCTGGCTGAAGCTGTTCACCGAGGACGCCGTCGCCCGGTCCTGGCTGGGCCCGCAGTGGCGACTGGACCTCCCGGGGTACCTGATGAGCGCCTCGCTGGCCGCCGAGCGGCCCGAGACGCCGGCCGGCTACACCGTGACCACCTGGAGCCGGGGCGGGGTCGTCCGGACGCTGGTCCGCACCGACGCCGGGCACCTGGCCGCACGGGGCCAGGCGGGCCTGGCCGGCACCGTGGCCGTCCCGGACCAGATCCTGACCGCGCCCGAGCACCAGCGCCGGGGCCTGGGCTCCCTGGTGATGCGGACGCTGCAGCACGCCGCACGGGAGGCGGGCGCCGACACCGGCGTGCTGGTCGCCACCCCGGACGGCCAGGCGCTCTACACCTCGCTCGGCTGGGCCACCCGTTCCCCGATGGCGAGCCTGGCCTTCGAGCCGACGGCGGACCACCCCGAGACGGACCACCCCGAGACGGAGCACCCGAAGACGGACCGCCCGGAGAGCGACCGCCCGGAGGCGGATCAGCGGTAGGGCAGCAGCTCGGCCCGCTTCGGCGGCCGGCCGTCACCGGAGGAGCGCCCGGTGAGCCGGCGGCCGATCCACGGGCCGAGGTGGCCACCCAGCCAGCGGGCGTCGGCGCGCAGCCGTTCGGCCCGGCCGCGCGGGGCGGCGGGCGGCAGCGGGGCGCGCCAGTCGAAGGCGGCGGGGCGGCCGAGCGCCTCCAGCACCCCTTCGGCGACCCGGCGGTGGCCCTCGGGCGACAGGTGCAGGCGGTCCTCGGCCCAGAGCCGGCGGTCGTCGAAGCAGGGGGCGGAGAACAGGTCGACGACGGCGACGCCCTCGTCCTGGCCGAGCTCGTGCACGAAGGCCTTCATCCGCAGGATGGCCGGCAGCAGCCGGGAGCTGCCCGCCATCCGCCGGGTGGGGTCGGTGCTGGTGAACAGCACGACGGTGGCGCCGGTGGCGCGCAGCCCGCCGGCGCAGCGGCCGAGCAGCCGCTCGACCCGGGCGATGTCGCAGCCGGGGCGCAGCACGTCGTTGAGGCCGCCGGCGAGGGTGACGAGGTCGGCGCCCATCGCGGTGGCGGCGGCGAGCTGCTCGTCGTGGATCTGGCCGATGAGCTTGCCGCGGACGGCGAGGTTGGCGTAGCGGAACCCGGGAGCCTCCCCGCCGTGGACCTGACCCCGGACCTCCTCGGCGAGCACGTCGGCGACCCGGTCCGCCCAGCCGCGGTAGTGGCCGTCGGGCAGCCGGTCGTCGCCCATGCCCTCGGTGAAGGAGTCCCCGACGGCGACGTAACTGCGGTAGGTGGTGGGCACGGGCGGTCTCCGCTCTCCTCCGATTGCTCCGTGGCCCGACGATGGTACGCGCGGCCGGTGCGGGTGCCGTCCGGGGCCCCGGCGCTCACCCCGCGACGGCCGCCTCGTCGTCCGTCTTCCGGGGGGTGAACCAGTGCTCGCGGACGGCGTCGGTGGGCCGTTGTTCGCCGAGGGCGGGCAGGCCCCACTCCCCCAGCGCCTCGATCACCGGGCGCAGTTCGCGGCCGCGCTCGGTGAGCTCGTAGACCGTGGCGTTGGCGGGCCGTTCGAGCCGGCGGCGCAGGGCCAGGCCGTCGCCCTCCAACTGCTTGAGCCGGGCGGCGAGGATGTCGGTGGAGACGCCGGGCAGGTCGGCGTGCAGGTCGGTGTAGCGGCGCGGGCCGCCGAGGAGTTCACGGACGATCAGGAGGCTCCAGCGCTCCCCCACCGCGTCCAGGGCGCGGGCGACGGCGCAGTACTGGTCGTAGCTTCGGCGTGACATGTGGATCAGCATAGCCAAAAGGTTGGACTTTCCAAGTGTCAACTTGGTAGAACAAAGCAACAGCAATGATGCGGGTGGTGACGGTCCGGAGGCCGCAGATGGAGTTTCGACAGTCCAGCAAGCTGAATGACGTGTGCTACGAGATCCGCGGCCCGGTGGTCGACCAGGCCAACGCGCTGGAGGAGGCCGGGCACAGCGTGCTGCGGCTCAACACCGGCAACCCGGCCCCGTTCGGCTTCGAGGCGCCGGAGGAGATCATCCAGGACATCATCCGCAACCTGCCCAAGGCACACGGCTACAGCGACTCGCGCGGCATCCTGCCGGCCCGCCGCGCGGTGGTGCAGTACTACCAGCAGCGCGGCGTGAACGGGGTCGGCGTCAACGACGTCTACCTCGGCAACGGCGTCTCCGAGCTGATCCAGATGGCCGTCACCGCGCTCGTCGACGACGGCGACGAGGTGCTCGTCCCGATGCCGGACTACCCGTTGTGGACGGCCGTGGTCCGGCTGGCCGGCGGCAAGGCCGTGCACTACCTGTGCGACGAGCAGGCGGAGTGGTACCCGGACCTCGACGACATCGCCGCCAAGATCACCGCCCGCACCAAGGCCATCGTCGTCATCAACCCCAACAACCCCACCGGCGCGGTCTACCCCAGGGAACTGCTGGAGGGCATCCTCGACCTCGCCCGCCGCCACCACCTGATGGTCCTGGCCGACGAGATCTACGACAAGATCCTCTACGACGACACCGAGCACCACTGCCTCGCCGCCCTCGCCGACGACGTCCTCACCCTCACCTTCAACGGCCTGTCCAAGGCCTACCGGGTGGCCGGCTTCCGCAGCGGCTGGCTGGTCGTCTCCGGGCCCAAGCAGCACGCCACCGACTACCTGGAGGGCCTGACCATGCTCTCCGGCATGCGCCTGTGCCCCAACGTGCCCGCCCAGTTCGCCGTCCAGGCCGCGCTCGGCGGCCACCAGTCCATCAACGACCTGGTGCTGCCCGGCGGCCGGCTCACCGAGCAGCGGGACGTCGCCTTCAAGGCCCTCAACGAGATCCCCGGCGTCAGCTGCGTGAAGCCCAAGGGCGCCCTGTACGCCTTCGCCAGGCTCGACCCGGCGGTCCACCGGATCGTCGACGACGAGCAGTTCGTCCTGGACCTGCTGCTCCGCGAGAAGATCCACGTCGTCCAGGGCACCGGCTTCAACTGGCCCCGCCCGGACCACTTCCGCTTCGTCACCCTCCCCCGCGCCGACGACCTGGAGACGGCCATCAACCGCATCGGCCGCTTCCTGGCCACCTACCGCCAGAGCTAGCCTGACCTCGGCAGCACCTAGGCTGACCGGTCATGACCGTCCTGCGTTCCGTCGCCCTGTTCGCGCTCGCCGCCCTCGCCGAGATCGGCGGCTGCTGGCTGATCTGGCAGAGCGTGCGCGAGCAGCGGCCGTGGTGGCTGGCCGGGGTGGGGGTGGTGGTGCTCGGCGGGTACGGCTTCGTCGCGGCACTGCAGCCGGACAGCCACTTCGGCCGGGTGCTGGCCGCGTACGGCGGCGTGTTCGTGGCCGGGTCGCTGCTGTGGGGCGTGGTCGTGGACGGCTTCCGGCCGACCCGGTACGACGTGGTGGGCGCGCTGATCTGCCTGGCCGGGGTCGCGGTGATCATGTACGGACCCCGGCGCTGAGCGGCGGACCGCTCAACGCCGGGGCCTCGTAGGCCGGTTCAGGCGCCACCGGGACCGGTGCGGGGACTACCAGCCCCAGCCACCGCCCTGGCCGTCGTCGTCGTGGTCGGAGTCCCAACCCTCGCCGACCTTGCGCAGGATGGTGTAGTTGTCGATCTGCGTGCCGTCCTCGGCCAGCGCGGTGACCTTCATGGACGACTTCTGGCCCAGGTGGGCCGGGGTGACGTCGACCTTGATGAAGGAGTAGCCGGTGTAGCGCACCCGCGACCACTGGATGGTCTCGGGGACCTTCACCCTGCCCTTGCCCCAGTAGTAGGTGTTCACCTCGTCCTGGTGGTTCTCGTGCCCCTCGTAGGTGTCCGGCACGTCGAACTTGTACAGGCTGCGGCCGGCCGCGCCCGCGGTCACGTAGACCACGCCGTCCTTCGCCGGCTCGATGGTGGCGCCGCTCGGCACCTGCTTCGAGACCTTGTTGCCGAGGATCGCGTCGGTGCGCTCGTAGATGTGGTTGTGGCCGTTGATGACCAGGTCGACCCGGAACTTCTCGAACAGCGGCACCCAGGCCTCGCGGACACCGCCCTCGGAGGCGTGCGCGACGGTGGTGGAGAAGGCGCAGTGGTGGAAGAAGACCACGACGAAGTCGATGGTCTCGTCGTTGCGCAGGTCCTTGAGGGTGCGCTCCAGCCACTTGGTCTGCTTGTTCGCCGAGAGGCCCAGGTTGGCCGGGATCTCGTAGGAGACGTCGTTGGCGTCGAGGGAGATGACGCCGACGTTCTTGTAGCGGAAGGTGTAGACGCCGGGGACCTTGCGCGGGTCCGGGCCGTTGTCCGGGAGGAAGAAGCGGGTGTTCTCGCCGCCGTACCCGTTGGGCGAGTACCAGGCCTCGATGTCGTGGTTGCCGTAGGCGACCATCCACGGCACGGTGGCCGCGACCGTCTCGGTCTGGACCAGGAAGTCGTCCCAGGTCCGGGCGTTGTACACGGACTTGTCCGGGTCCGTGCCGGAGCCGGCCGGGTCGGCGTAGCAGATGTCGCCCGCGTGCAGGTGGAAGGACGGGTTCTGGGCCAGGATGACGTGGTCGTTGCCGGCCGCGTGCGAGCTGACGCCCTGGTCGCCGAAGGCGGTGAAGGTGAACGGCTCGTAGACCTTGCCCCAGCGGTGGTCGCGGGAGGGCGCGGTGCGGAAGGTGTGCAGGGTGGAGATCTGCTGCTGCGAGGCCGGGTCGAAGCCCTCGTGGCCGACACCGTAGTAGTACGTGGTGTCGGGGTGCAGGTCCTCCAGCGCCACGTGCAGGTAGTACTGGTCCACCGGCTGGCTGTTCGGGGTCAGCGCCGGGGTGTGCAGGGCGCGGACCTCGGCCTGGACCTTGTGGCTCAGCTCCCACGGGGTCTTGCCGAAGCGCAGGAACGGCTTCTTGACCGGGGCCGGGACCTGCCAGGAGACACGGAACTGGGTGTCCGGCTCGGGGCCGAACTGGAGGTGGCGCCCGATCGGCGCGACCATCGAACCGTCGACGCCGGCCGTCGTGGCACCGGTCAGCAGCTGCGGGCTCGCCGGCGCGGCGAAGGCCGTTCCACCACCCAGCGCGCCGCCGACGGCGACGGCGCCCACGGTCACCGCGCCGGCGCGCAGCATCCGGCGGCGGGAGAAGCGGGCCCGCAGGTACTCGTGCTGCTCGGCCATGCTCATGCGGTCGGCGAGCTTGGCCGGCACGCCCATGTGAGGGATATCCATGCGCGGGACTCTTCCAGTGGCGCGTTGACCGCACACGGACGCGCGGTGAACGGGCCGCAGCGTGCCGTTCACTCGAACACCAATGTTCGACCATGATCAGGTAAAGGAGGTGCTCGCGCCGGACCGACCCCGGATCATGGCCCCGGCCCGACGGGCGATCTGAACCCCCGTCGACTCCGGGGCGCCAGGGCACTCAGCCGGACGGCTCGTCCCAGGTGGTGGCGGCCCGGTTGCCGGTGCCGTCGCAGGTGCGACAGATCTCGTCCCGGTAGGCGTGCTTGGCGCCGGTCGCGTCCACCCGGTAGCGGACGTACACCCCGGTGCCGTCGCAGAGGAAGCAGTTGCCGCCCCCGCCGCCCACCTCGGTGGTGCCGGTGCCCTGGCAGGTCCGGCAGCTGAGACCGGCGGTCCGGCCGGTGCCCGCGCAGATACGGCAGACCGTCGTCATCGTCGTCCTCCCTGGGCGGAACCGCTGGCAGCCATCGGTCATGGTAGTGGGGTCGCCGCGGGCGGCGTCCACCGGATCTCCATCGGCCGCCGGTCCGACCAACCCGCTTGCGCGGAAGCGGCGATGAGGACGGATCAGCTCCGCCCGCGCGGCCGCTCCGCCGGCGGGCCTGCGCTCCGGCGGGCCCGCTACTCGACGGACCCGCTACTCCGACAGGCCCTCGCGGACCCGGCGGGACACCGAGATCAGCTGGAGGTCGAGCAGACCGGGCGGGTCGGCGAGACCGGGACCGCCCGCGTGCACCCAGGCGGCTATCTCGTCGATCATGTCGTCCGCCAGCACGAAGCCCAGCCACACCGGACGGCCGCCCGCCGCCCGGCCCTCCCCGGACGGGCCGACCACCACCACGTTGGACTGGGTGCACACGTCCAGGCACTTGACCGCACGGACCCGGCCCGCCGTACCGACCGCCGCCCGCAGCCGCTCGTACTGCCCCGCGTGGTCCACCCCCGGGTGCTTCGCCTCGGTGCCGCAACAGCAGCCGCGGCAGACGGTGACGGTCACCGGGGAGGCGGCGGCCTGCTTGCGGTCCCGGTCTCGGCGGCTCATCGGCTCTGGTACTCCCCCTGGTCACGGACGCTGGCTGCACGCGCAGCCTACCCGCCGGCCCACGGCCCCCCGCAGGGTGCCGGGGGCGAACACCGGTCCGTAGGATGCCCTCATGGGACACGCGACCACCGAGAAAGCCGTACCGCGGATGCGCCTGGACGCCTCCAACGCGGCCAAGGTCGCGACCACCCTCCAGGCCCTGGCCACCCCCTCCCGGCTGCTGATCCTGGCCGCACTGCGCGAGGGCCCGCGCGCCGCCACCGAACTCGCCGACGCCGTGGGCATGGAGCAGTCCGCCTGCTCCCACCAGCTGCGACTGCTGCGCAACCTCGGCCTGGTCGTCGGCGAACGCCGCGGCCGCTCGGTGGTCTACTCCCTGCACGACGACCACGTGGCCGCCCTCCTCGACCAGGCCGTGTACCACGTCGAACACCTGCGCCTGGGCCTCACCGACGAGCAGTGACCGGCGCCCCCTCGGGGCTTGTCCCACCATTCCCGCCGCGCGCGAACGGTGAGACAGGCGCTACGTCACCGCCTGCGCGGCCGCGCGGCCCGCCGTGCGGCCGGAGAAGAGGCAGCCGCCGAGGAAGGTGCCCTCCAGGGAGCGGTAGCCGTGGACGCCTCCGCCACCGAAACCGGCCGCCTCGCCGGCGGCGTAGACGCCCGGGAGCGGCTCGCCGTCGGGGCGCAGGACGCGGGAGGAGAGGTCGGTCTCCAGACCGCCGAGGGACTTGCGGGTGAGGATGTTGAGCCGGACGGCGATCAGCGGGGCGGCGGCCGGATCGAGGATGCGGTGCGGCGGGGCCACCCGGATCAGCTTGTCGCCGAGGTAGCGGCGGGCGCCGTGGATGGCGGTGACCTGGAGGTCCTTGGAGAACGGGTTGGTCAGCTGCCGGTCGCGGTCCTCGACGGCGCGGCGCAGCCCGTCGGGGTCGATCAGCGCCTCGCGGGTCTTGGCGTTCATGCCGCGGGCGAGGTCGGCGAGGGTGCTCGCGACGACGAAGTCGGGCCCGTGCCGCAGGTGGCCCCGGACCGGACCGGGGGCGCCGGGCAGCGCGCGGCCGAGGACACCGCGGACGGACTTGCCGGTCAGGTCGGGGTTCTGCTCGGAGCCGGAGAGGGTGAACTCCTTCTCGATGATGCGCTGGTTGAGCACGAACCAGGTGTGCTCGTACCCGGTGGACATGATGTGGTCGAGCGTGCCGAGGGTGTCGAAGCCGGGGAACAGCGGGACGGGCAGGCGGTTGCCGCGCGCGTCCAGCCAGAGCGAGGACGGGCCGGGCAGGATGCGGATGCCGTGCCGGGCCCAGATCGGGTCCCAGTTCTCGATGCCCTCGGTGTAGTGCCACATCCGGTCGCCGTTGACCAGGCTGGCGCCGGCGTCGCCGGCTATGCCGAGCATCAGCCCGTCGACGTGCGCGGGCACGCCGGAGAGCAGCTTGGCGGGCGGGGTGCCGAGCCGGGCGGGCCAGGCCTTGCGGACCAGGTCGTGGTTGCCGCCGATGCCGCCGGAGGTCACGATCACGGCCTGGGCGCGCAGTTCGAACCGTCCGGCGGTCTCGCGTGAGCTGGCCTCGCCGCGGGCCGCCGGGCTGGGCACCAGGACCTCGCCGGTGACGGTGTCGGTGACGCCCGCGGTGGCGCCCAGGCCGGTGACCCGGTGGCGGAAGCGCAGGTCGACCAACCCGCGGGCGGCGGCGGCCCGGACCCGGCGGACGAAGGGCTCCAGCAGTCCCGGCCCGGTGCCCCAGGTGATGTGGAAGCGGGGCACCGAGTTGCCGGGGCCGTCGGCGAGCAGGCCGCCGCGCTCGGCCCAGCCGACGACGGGGAAGAACCGCACGCCCATGCCGTACAGCCAGGAGCGCTTCTCACCGGCCGCGAAGTCGACGTAGGCCTCGGCCCAGCGGCGCGGCCAGGCGTCCTCGGGCCGGTCGAAGCCGGCCGTGCCGAGCCAGTCCTGCCAGGCGAGGGCGTGCGAGTCGCGGATCCGCATCCGGCGCTGCTCGGGCGAGTCGACGAGGAAGAGGCCGCCGAAGGACCAGTGCGCCTGGCCGCCGAGCGAGGCCGCGGGTTCCTGGTCGAGCAGGATCACCTTCCGTCCGGCGTCGGCGAGTTCGGCGGTGGCGGCGAGTCCGGCGAGTCCTGCTCCGATGACGATGACGTCGGCGTCCAGGGCCATGCGCAGTCCTCCGTCGCGGCGGGCGGGACGACGCGCGGGGGTGGGCGCCGTCGCTGTGCGCCCGATACTGCGGCCTGCGGTGACGTCCGGTCAACCAGCGGGTAACAACCGACCGCGGCAATTCCGCTCCATGCCGTTTCGGAAATGCCGTCGACGCACGGTGGAGCGAAATGCGAAATACCACCTGGCGGAATTTCGGAAATTTCCGCGCTCGGCATGGACGTCCACGAAACCTGGCAGTAACTTACCTGCGAGTAGCCGCGGCCGGCACGACCCCCACCCGTCGTTTCTCTCCCCCAGGAGGAATCGTGCTCCGCCCTGCCCGGAAACCCCGGCGCGTGCGCAACACCACCGCGCTCACCGCCGTCGCGCTCGGCGCCGCCCTCGCGCTCACCTCCACCAGCGCCCAGGCCGCCGTCCCGGCGCCGCGACACCTCGTGGCGCTCGGCGACTCCTACGCCGCCGGCGCGGGCGTGCCCGGCCAGTCGGCCGGCCTCTGCCTGCGCTCCGACCGCAACTACGGCCACCTGGTCGCCGCCGCCCTCAAGGCCGGCGCGTACACCGACGTCACCTGCGCCGCCGCCAAGGTCAAGGCCATGACGCAGCCGCAGTACGACGCCTTCATCAAGGTCAACGACCCGCAGCTGGACGCCGTGACCCCCGACACCGACCTGGTCACCCTCGGGATCGGCGGCAACGACCTCGCGGCCAGTGACCTCGGCCTCGGCGAGCTCGTCGCCACCTGCATCGCCGGCGCGGTCGTCAACCCGCTCGGGACGCCCTGCAAGGACGTCTACCACCACGGCTACTGGGACTGGAACAGCTGGTCCTGGCAGTACGGCAACGACGACCTGGCGGAGCGGATCACCACCACCATCGCGCCGCAGATCGCCGACACGCTGCGGCGCATCCACGCCAAGGCGCCGCAGGCCCGGGTGCTGCTGGTCGGCTACCCGTCCGTGCTGCCCGCCGACGGCGCGAAGTGTGTCCTGCGCCAGCCGGTGACGCCGGGCGACGTGGAGTACATGCACGGTGTGCTGGACAAGCTGAACGCCGCGCTCAAGGCCACCGCGGCGGCGGGCGGCGCGACGTACGTCGACACCGCGACGCCCACCGTCGGGCACGACGTGTGCTCGGACGACCGCTGGATCGAGGGCGCGCTGCCCGGCTCGCCCGCCGTGCCGTTCCACCCGAACGCGACCGGCGAGCAGGTGATGGCGGACGCGGTGCTCGCCGCCCTGCGGTAGGCGCCGGCTCCGCACCCGCGTCGACGTCGGGCCCCGCCCGAAAGCCCCGAGGGGGCGGCGACCAGACCCCGGTCGCCGCCCCCTCGGTTCCGCCCTCGCGGTTCCGCCCTCGCGGTTTCGCCCGCAGTGGCGTCAGTCGGACTTGGCGGACGCGGCGGCGGACGCGGCGGCCAGGCCGGCCGACCACTTCTCCTCGACCCTGCCGAACTTCCAGTAGGCGATCGCCGCCACCCAGGTCAGCACGAACAGGCCGACGATCGCATAGCCGACGAAGTTGAGGTCCAGCCCGCCGACCCAGGCGATCGGGCCGCTGGTGATGTCCAGCTTCTCGCCGAGCAGGCCGATCAGCTCGATCAGGCCGATCACCAGCGCGACCAGCACCGACAGGCCGGTGACGGTCAGGTTGTAGTAGATCTTGCGGACCGGCTTGGAGAAGGCCCACTCGTAGGCGAAGTTCATGAACGAGCCGTCGATGGTGTCCAGCAGGCTCATCCCGGCCGCGAACAGGATCGGCAGTGTGAGCAGCGCGTACCAGGGCAGCGAGAACGCCGCCGCGCCGCCGGCCAGCACCAGCAGGGACACCTCGGTGGCGGTGTCGAAGCCGAGGCCGAACAGCAGGCCCACCGGGTACATGTGCCAGGGCTTGGTGACGGTCCTGGTCACCCGGCCGAGGATGCGGTTCATCAGCCCGCGCCGCTCCAACTGGCGCTCCAGCTCGGCCTCGTCGTACTCGCCCACGCGCATCCGGCGGAACACCTTGAGGATGCCGTTGAAGGCGCCCAGGTTGATCAGGCCGAGGAGCAGCAGGAACGTCCCGGAGACGGCGGTGCCGATCAGGCCGGTGGCCTGGTGCAGGGTCGAGTCGTCGGACTCCACCTGCCCGGCCAGCGAGCGGATGCCGAAGGCGAGCAGCGCGCAGAGGCCGAAGACGATCGAGGAGTGCCCGAGCGAGAACCAGAAGCCGACCGACAGCGGCCGCTTGCCCTGACCCATCAGCTTGCGGGTGGTGTTGTCGATCGCGGCGATGTGGTCCGCGTCGAAGGCGTGCCGCATCCCGAGGGTGTAGGCGGTCAGGCCCATGCCCGCGCCGAACACCTGGCCGCCGACCGTGTAGTGCTCGGGCGCGACCAGCGCGAGCAGGGTGAACCAGCCGACCACGTGCAGCGCGAGGATGAAGCCGCCCATCCCGGCCAGGCGCATCCACTCCTCCCGGGTGAGCCGGTCACGCCATCTGACGGGCGAGGCACCTGCGGCGGGGCTGGACATCCTGTGGTCCTTTCGGGTGGTCCGGGCGAAGCTGGGCCATCTTTCCCCCCTCGGGGAAGTAGTTGCAAGTCATGTGCAAATGCCGGACGGCGGCGAACGGAGGCGGGCGGGCGCAGGAGGGGGCGCGTGACGGCGGCCGCGCTCCTCCCGGCGGGGGGTTTCACCGCCTCCTCCGGCAGGGGTTTCACCGCGCCCCGGCGAGGGCTTCACCACCCGCCCCCGTTCGTCATGGACCGTACAAATCCTGGTAACCCCGGAAGCCTTCCGGTCGCCGCTCTACGCGCGGATACTCCCGTTCTACGCGCGAAAACTCGGGCGCCGAAAGCCTCAACCCCCCACGGAGGAACGGCACATGACGATCAGTATCCGAACCGTCGCCGCACTCGCCGGCACCGCCCTGCTCACGGCCGGCCTCACCGCCGCCGCCCCCACCGCCACCGCCCGGCCCGCGGCGACCAAGGCCGCCACCGCCGGGCACCGCGTGCTGTTCGACAACAGCAAGGCCGAGACCGCCGGCAACGCCGACTGGATCATCAGCACCAGCCAGCCCGACCCGCTCGCCCAGAACCCCAACCCCACCACCGAGAAGAGCTGGACCGGCGCGCTGTCCGCCTGGGGCGTCGCCCTCCAGAAGACCGGCCAGTACAGCCTCAAGACCCTCCCGGCCGGCTCCACCATCAGCTACGGCACCGGCGCCGCCCTCGACCTCGCCAACTTCGACACCTTCGTCCTGCCCGAGCCCAACATCCGGCTCAGCGCGGGCGAGAAGACCGCGATCATGAAGTTCGTCCAGAACGGGGGCGGGCTCTTCCTGGTCTCCGACCACACCAACAGCGACCGCAACAACGACGGCTGGGACTCCCCCGCGATCATCAACGACCTGATGACCTCCAACGGGGTCGACACCAAGGACCCCTTCGGCTTCTCCGTCGACCTGCTCAACATCACCACCGACAACCCGCGCGCCGTCAACGCCCCCGCCGACCCCGTCCTGCACGGCACGTTCGGCACCGTCACCGGCTCCATCCTGCGCAACGGCACCACCTTCACCCTCAAGCCCGCCGACAACCCCACCGTCAAGGGCCTCGTCTACCGCACCGGCTACAGCGGCAGCACCGGCGCGTTCTTCGCCACCAGCACCTACGGCAGCGGCCGGGTCGCCATCTGGGGCGACAGCTCCGCCATCGACGACGGCACCGGCGAGGCCGGGAAGAAGGTCTACAACGGCTGGGACGACCCCGCCGGCACCAACGCCGCCCTCGCCCTCAACGCCACCGCCTGGCTCTCCAAGGCGTAGCCACCGCGCGCGCCCCCCGCCGGGAACGCACGCCCCTCACCGGGAGTGCACGCCCTTCGTCAGGAAATCAGGCGGTTCCTCCCCTAGGGTCGAGATGTCGACGCCCGCGGCGCGCTTCCCGTACGCGCCGCGGGCCCGCCGGCGCTCACCGGCCCGGGATCCGATGGGAGCGGCCATGCCGTCCTACCCCTTCCACACCACCCGCGAGGACGTCCGCATCCCGCTGCCCGACGGCACGCGGTTGGCCGCCCGGCTGTGGCGCCCGGTCGACGACGAACCCGTCCCCGCCGTCCTGGAGTACTCCTCCGGCCGGTTCACCGACCGGACCGCCGCCGAGGACGCCCGCCGCCATCCCTGGTACGCCGGCCACGGCTACGCCGCCGTCCGGGTGGACACCCGCGGCCACGGCAATTCCGACGGCCTGCCCGGCGAACCCGGCGGCGACCAGGAACTCGCCGACGGCGTCGCCGTCCTCGACTGGCTCGCCGACCGCCCCTGGAGCAGCGGCCGGGTCGGCCTGCTCGGCGTCGGCGCCGCCGGCACCACCGCCCTGCTGCTCGCGGCCCGCGCCCCCGACACCGTCGGCGCCGTGGTCACCGCCTGCCCCGAAGGCGGCCACCGCCTCGGCGGCGCCCTCCTCGCCGCCGGCCTGCACACCCGGCTCACCGCGCTGATCGCCGACGCCGCGCTGCCGCCCGACCCCCGACACGTCGGCGACGCCTGGCGGGCCGGCTGGCTGGCCCGCCTGAAGTCCCTGGACCCGCCCGTCGACGCCTGGCTCAGCGCCGACGAGGCCACCGTCCCCGTACCCGCCCCCACCTTCGCCGTCGCCGGCTGGGGCGACCCGTCCTGCTCCTTCGTGCTGCGCCTGCTCGCCAGCTCCCCCACCGCCCGCGCCCTGCTCGGCCCCTGGCCGCACGGCCTGCCCGAGGACACCCTCCCCGAGACCCTGCGCTGGTGGGACCACTGGCTGCGCGACATCGACACCGGCGCCCTCGCCGAACCCGCCCTGCGCAGCTGGATCAGCACCCGCTGGACCGGCGAGGAGGCCTGGCCCTCCCCCGGCGTCCGGGAGATCCACTACGGCCTCGACGGCCCGCTGCGCACCGCCGGCACGGCCTCCGACGACCGCTACGTCCTCGTCCGCTCCCCGCAGCACACCGGCCTCAACGCCGGTGCGTACGTCCCGCTCGGCCGCCCCGCCGACCAGCCGCCCGACCAGCGGGAGGAGGACGGGCGCTCGGTCTGCTTCGACTCCCACCCGCTGCCCGAGCCGGTCGAACTGCTCGGCATCCCGACCGTGCGGCTGCGACTGCGCGACGACGGCCGGCCCGCCCAGATCACCGCCCGGCTCTGCGCCGTCGGCCCGGACGGCACCTCCGCGCTGCTCACCCGGGGCGTCCTGGTCGCCACCGGCCCCGACGCGGTCGTCGAGCTCGCCGCCTGCGCCGCCACCGTCCCGGCCGGACACCGGCTGCGGCTCGCCCTCTCCTCCGTCTACTGGCCGTGGGTGTGGCCCGCCCCGGGCGCCGCCGGCTACGCCCTCGACCCGTCCCGCTCCGCCCTCGGCCTGCCCGCCCGCCACCTCGCGGCCGGCGCCGGCGCGGCCCCCGTCGCCTTCGCGGCCCCGGCCCTGCCCGAGCCGCTCGACATCCACCTCACCGACCCGCTCACCGCCCGGCCCGAACACGTCACCGTCCACGACATCGGCCGCCACGAATGGCGCACCGAACTCTCCCCCGCCACCGACGGCACCCGCACCCACCCCGACGGCCTGGTCCGCGACGAGCACACCGTCACCGCCTACCGCGTCCTCACCGACGCCCCGCTCAGCGCCCAGGCCCGCACCGACCACACCGTCCGCCTCGAACGCCCCGACGCCGGCTGGGACGTCACCGTCCAGACCCGAACCCAACTCCGCTGCGAGGCCGGACACTTCCTCAGCCTCGTGCAACTGCGCGCGCTGGAGGCCGGCTCGGTGGTGTTCGCCAGGGAGTGGCGGCACCGCGTCCCGCGCGACGGCTGAGATCGCCTAAAAGTGTTCCTTATACCTTTGATTTCCTTTCTTCCATTGCTTTATAAATAGCGCCATGAAGACCCTCGGCCTGATCGGCGGCATGAGCTGGGAATCCACCGCCGAGTACTACCGCCTCCTCAACGAGCTCACCCGCGACCGCCTCGGCGGCCTGCACTCCGCCCCACTCGTGCTGTACTCGGTCGACTTCGCCGCCGTCGAACAGCTCCAGTCCGAGGGCCGCTGGACCGAGGCCGGCGAGCTCCTGGCCGACGCGGCACGGTCGCTGGAGGCGGCGGGCGCCGAACTGCTGCTGATCTGCACCAACACCATGCACAAGGTCGCCGACCAGGTCGCGGCAGCGGTCTCCACCCCCCTGCTGCACCTCGCCGACGCCACCGCACGCGCCGTCCGGGCGGCCGGGCTGCGCCGGGTCGGGCTGCTCGGCACGGCCTTCACCATGGAACAGGACTTCTACCGGGCCCGCCTGGCCGCCCACGACCTCGACGTCCTCGTCCCGGGCCCCGACGGCCGCGCCCTGGTGCACCGGGTGATCTACCAGGAGCTGTGCCTCGGGGTCGTCCGCGAGGAATCCCGGGCGGCCTACCGCCGGGTGATCGACGACCTGGTCACGGCGGGCGCGGAGGGGATCATCCTCGGCTGCACCGAGATCGAACTGCTCGTCCGCCCCGAGGACAGCCCCGTCCCCGTCTTCCCCACCACCCGGCTGCACGCCGAGGCCGCGATCGACGCCGCCCTGTCCGCGTAGCGCGCCAGGGCCGGACCGAGCCGTCCGACGCCGGGTCAGCCTGCCGGGGTGGCGGAACCGGGGCCCGCCCGGCCGGTCCTGCCGGGCCCACGCCGCCGCGGGTTCCCCGATGGGGGCGGTCGTCCACGGGAGCCCGGCCGGGTGCAGTACCGGTGTCGGTGGCCGCCGCTACGGTCGTCCCCATGAAACCGGAATTCGCCAACCAGCACGAGCCGTTGCCCGGACGGGTCGGCCACGTCGCGGCCATCGAGTCGCTCACGCTCGACGGTCGCCGCTACTTCTTCGGCTTCGACCACCGCAGCGATCTGGTCGTCTCACCCCTCGTCGACGACCCGGACGCGATGGCCGCCTTCGCCGCCGAGCACCTGCGCCAGAGCGACGGCCCGCACGATCCGGCCTACTGGGCGGCCCTGGTCGCCGAGGCGGTCGACGGCTCCGCGCTGGTCGACCGCGACTCCGAGCGGGAGTTCACCACCGAGGGCCTGCGCACCGAGCTGCCGGACCCGGACAGCCACCTGCTCTACCTCCTCGACGCGGTCACCGACCTCGACGAGGACACCGGCCTGCCGGCCGACCTCCAACAGGCCTGCGAGCGCCTGGGTTTCGCCGGGCCCGACGATGACGACTTCGCGGACAGCGTCGACGACTGCCTGGAGGCCGTCCTGGCCGAGGGGCCGCTCGGCCGCCCCGACGAGTGGACGGTCGTCCGCGGCTACCTCGGCTCCGCCATCGGCGCCCTGCCCGGGAACTGGGGCCTGCTGTTCGGCCCCCTCGCGGAGGGCCTCGCCCGGAGCCGCTGAGCACCGGGCGGGCCGAGGCGACGTTCGCGGTACTCCCCCGGGGTGATCGCGTCCATCACCCCGCCTCCGGCACCTCCACGATCAGCAACGTGCCCCGGCTGCCCGCCCGTACGGCATGCCGCACGCCTGCCGGGATCCGGCAGAGTTGACCCGGGCGGACGGTCAACTCCTGCCCGTCCAGGAGAAGTTCGAGGAGGCCTTCGACCACGAACAGCGCCTCCGCCGTCCCGTGCGCCTCCGGCTCCAGCGCCCGCCCGTCCATCCGCAGCACCTTCACCGCCGCCGTCCCGACCCGCCCCACCACCAGGGAACGCCAGGCGTCGGGCAGTTCGGCGGCCGTCTCGTACACGTCGACCAGGCTCATGGCATGCCTCCCGGCGGCCCGCCCGGCCCGGGTGGGCAGGCGTCCGCGCATCGCGATCAGTGGACGGCCCGGACGCTACCCGAGCCGGACCGCCCGCTGGTCGACCGTTCGGTAAAACCTGCCGGGACCGGGACCGGGACCGGGGCGGGCACCGACGGCGGGCCGACGCTCAGCCCTCCGCCAGCACTTCCCCGATCACGTGCCGGGCGATGCCCGCCATGACCGGGTTGGTCTCCCGGTAGTAGTCCAGCTCCCGCAGCGCGACCGACAGCGCCCAGCCCCGCCCGCGCGCCCAGGCCGCGTCGTCGGCGCCCACCGCCGCCCGGAAGGCGCCCCGGGCCGACGCCGGCAGCACGTACCAGGCCGGGATCAGGTCCACGGCCGGATCGCCCAGGCCCACGCAGCCGAAGTCGATGACGGCGCTCAGCCGCCCGCCCTCGGACACCAGCAGGTTGCCCGGCTGGAGGTCCGAGTGGATCCAGACCGCCGGGCCGCAGTGCCCGGGGGCCCGCAGGGCGGCGCCCCAGGCGGCCGTCACCGCCTCGGTGTCGACGACTCCGCGCAGCCCCGCGATCGCGGCCCTGGTCGCGCCGTCCCGCTCCCCCAGCGGCTCGCTGCGGAAGGAGGCGGGACCGCCCGCCGGGTCCACCCGCCGCAGGGCTCGTACGAATGCGGCCAAGTCGCCTGCCAGGAGACCGGGTTCGGCGATCCGGCCGACCACCGGGTTCGCGCCCTCCAGCCAGCCGAGGACGGACCACGGCCACGGGTAGCCGCCGACCGGCCCTCCCACGCCCAGCGGCACCGGAACGGCGACGGGCAGCGCCGGGGCCAGGTGCGGCAGCCAGGCGTGCTCCTTGGCGATGTCGTCCGCCACCCCCGCGATGCGGGGAAGGCGCACCACCAGGTCCCCGCCCAGGCGGTACATCGCGTTGCTGGTGCCGGCCGAGTCGACCGACTCCACCGGGAGGCCGGCCCATTGCGGGAACTGCCCGGCGATCAGCCGCCGCACCAGCGCGTCGTCGATGTCCAGCTCGTCGGCGTGCATCCTGCCCGCTGCCATGCCCTGCCCACCCTCTCGTGTACCGGCTCGGGTGTCGGCCGGTCAGGCCGGGAACGCCACGAACCGCGCCGCGCCCGGCGGCACCCGACCCTGCCAGCGCGGCGACGGCCCCGCAACCGAAAAACGGTCGGTCTTACTCCCGGACGGCGAGGTCCTGGCTGCCCACCATCTTCAGCAGCCGCAGCGCCTCGTGCGAGGGCGTGCCGGGCGCCGCGGTGTAGAAGATGATCCACTGGTCGCTGTGCGGGTCGTGCAGCGCCTCGCAGTCGAGGTCGAGCGGGCCCACCACGGGGTGGCGGATGCGCTTGTGGGTCGAGCGGCGGACCTCGACGTCCTGCCGCGCCCACAGTTCCCGGAACTCGGCGCTCACGGCGGACAGCCGGTCGACCAGGCCCCGCACCCCGCTGTCGGCGGGGTAGCGGGCCGCCGCGACCCGCAGGTCGGCGACGGCCCGGAGGGCGATCTGCTCGACGTCGGCGGGGTGGTACCGGGCACGGGCCCCGGGGTCGGTGAAGAACTGCCGGATCGTGTTGCGTTCGCCGGGCGGCAGCGTCGAGAAGTCCCCGAGCAACGCGGCCGCCATGGCGTTCCAGGCGAGCACGTCGCGGGCGGCGCTGCAGACCATCGCCGGCGTGTCGCCGAGCCGGTCGAGCAGGTGCAGGACGCCCGGACGCACGTCGCGGGCGAGGCCGGGCGGCGGGCCGGGCGGCTCGCCGACGAGGTGGTGCAGGTGGGCGCGCTCGGCGTCGGACAGCCGCAGTGCCCGGCTGATCGCCCCGATCATCTGGCGGGACGGCCTCGGCCCCCGGCCCCGTTCGAGGCGGATGTAGTACTCCACGGACATGCCGGCGAGTTGGGCGACCTCCTGGCGGCGCAGGCCCGGGGTGCGGCGCCGCCCGCCGGTCGGCAGGCCGACGTCGGCCGGCTGGATCCGCGCGCGCCAGCGCCTCAGGAAGGCGGCCAGCTCCGCCCGGTCGACATGTTCCACGCCCCCACACCGACACCGCGACGATCGCCGCCGCGGCGGAGCTGATCGACGCCGAGTACGGCCGGCTGGACACCCTGATCAACAACGCGGGCGTCACCCGGGACCAGAGGCGCACGCCGGACCGACTGCCGGTCGAGGCAATGCGCGAGACGTACGAGACCAACGTGTTCGGCGTCGTCGCCGTCACCAACGCCATGCTCCCGCTGCTGCGCAGGTCGCCCGCGGGCTACGTCGGCAACGTCTCCAGCGGCCTGGCCAGCTTCTCCTTCCTCGCCGATCCGGACTCCCCGCTGTGGAAGCACGCGGCCCTGCTCGCCTACAACTCCTCGAAGGCCGCGCTCAACGCCGTCACCCTCGGCTACGCCCGCGTCCTGCGCGACACCGGCATCAGGGTCAACGCGCTGGAGCCGGGCTACTGCGCGACCGACCTGAACGACCACGCCGGCCACCTCAGCGCCGAGCAGGGCGGACGCAACATCGCCGGGCAGGTCACCGCGTCACAGGACGGTCCGACGGGCTCCTTCTTCAACCCGGGCGGCGGCACCTACCCCTGGTAGACCGCGCCGAGGGGCCGGGCGGCCGGCACAGGTCGTCACGGACCCGTCACCAGCTCGATCGGCCTGGTCGCCCCCACCGCACGGGAGACCGCCGTCGGGCGCGGCAAGGGCCCGGCAGCCACCGCTGCCGGGCCCTCAGGTCGTGCCGTCGACCGGTGTCAGCTGGTCTGGACGGAGGTGTCGTCGATCACGAAGCTCGTCTGCAGCGAGGAGTCCTCGGTGCCGGTGAACTTCACGGTGACGCTCTGGCCCGCGTAGGACGAGAGGTCGAAGGTGCGCTGCTGGTAGCCGGCCGCGGCGTCCACGTTGGAGTAGGTCTTCAGCGTGGTGCCGTTCACCGACACGGCCAGCTTGTCGTAGGCGGTGGTGCCGCTCTCGGCGGTGTCGACGTGCAGCCAGAAGCTCAGCGTCGCCTTGCAGCCGGCCGGGATGGTCACCGTCTGCGAGAGCGAGTCGGTGTGCGAGGAGCCGTAGCCGTCCAGCCAGGCCTTCCACGAACCGCCGTGGGCCGCCTGCGAGGAGCTGTTGTCCACCACGCCGGAGCTGGTCGTCCACGGCGCCGCCGTGCCGGTCTCGAAGCCCGCGTTGCCCAGCAGCTGGGTCGGCGTGCAGGAACCGCCACCGCCGGCCACGGTCCAGGTGAAGCTCGCGGTACCGGACTTGCCGGCCGAGTCCTTCACCGTGACGGTCACCGGGTAGCTGCCCGCGGTGGTGGCGGTGCCGGTGATCGCGCCGGTGGAGGCGTTGATGACCAGGCCGGTGGGCAGGCCGGTGGCCGCGTAGGACAGCGGCGCGGTGCCGCCGGAGGCGTTGATCTGCAGGTTCACGGCGCCACCGACCGCGGTGGACTGGTCACCGGGGCTGCTCACGGAGACGGCACCGCTGCCGGCCGGCTTGGTGAGCAGGCAGCCGGCCACGTTGAGGTCGATGACCCGGCCGTTGCCGAGGCAGGTGGTGAACCAGTAGGTCTCCTCACCGTAGCTCTGGCCCTTGGTGGCCGTGGTGGTGCCGTCGGCGGCGACCTCGCACGGGTTGTCGAGGGTGCACATCTCACCGTTGTCGTTACCGGTGTTGTTGATGCCGATGATCCGCCCGCTGGCGGAGTCGATGATCGGCGAGCCGGAGGTGCCGTGCGTGGTGTTGCAGCCGGAGCTGTAGCGCAGCGAGTCGTGCCAGGTCCACTGGTCCTCGCGCAGGGTGGGCACGAACCCGTTGACGGAGCAGTTCCACACCTGCTTCCAGTACGAGGAGGGTATGTACATCGCGGCGCCGTCGGCCGGGTGGGCGTCGTTGACCGTCAGCGCGGTGGCGCCGTACTTGGAGGTGATCGAGCCGTAGGTGTCGGTGAGTTGGTAGAGCGCGACGTCGGTGCCGGTCATCGTCGCGTAGAGCACCTTGTCGGCCTGGACGGTGCCGAGGCTGTTGCCGGCGCCGTCGAGCAGGGTGCCGCTGCGGCTCGCGCTGACGTTCTGGATGACCTGGCCGGCCGAGGGCATGGTCGGCAGGCAGTGGCCGTTGGTGAGCATCAGGGCCCGGTCGCCGGCCACCGAGGTGGGGTAACGCACCAGCGAGGCCGAGCAGTTGCTCAGGGCGATGGTGGACGTCAGGTCGCTGGCCTGGACGGCGTGTGCGGGAGCGGCGGCGAGGGTCAGCCCGCCCGCGACGACGGCACCGACGCCGGCCATCGCGGCAAGTCTCTTGAACATGGCTCTCCTTGTGGGGGATCGCGGGGTGTACGACTGGTCGCCGAGGCCCGCGCCGCACGAAAGTGCCATGGTCACTTCAAGCGGTCAACCGTATTGGCCGAACTCGCCACCGGCAATCGGCCGTTGTGCCCCGGGACGGCAACCATCCGCCCCGGTATGCCCGTTAAGGGCGGGCCCGGTGGCACCCCGGGGCGCCGACCGTGCCCGCCGCGGCGGAGACAAGCCCTACGGCTGCGGGAAGGAGTTCGCGTCCACGTCGTCGGTCTTGGCGTTGCCGCCGACCGTCGGCTGGAGGGTGATCGACCAGGACGTCGCGGTACGGCCGGTCTCGAACGCCAGCGTGTCCTGGAACTTGGTGAACCGGCAGCTCTGCGTGAACGCCTTCGCGTCCGAGTCCCAGTCCACCCCGCCGGCGAAGTACACCTCGTACGTGCCGTCCTCGACGCCCTCGATGCTGGCCTTCTGCCCCTTGGCCACGTACACCGAGTGCACCGACTTGCCGTTCAGCGCGAGCGAGACGACCGCGTCCCCCTTGCCGCCGTTGTCGACCTTGAACACGCCCTCGCCGCGCAGCCGCCCCTCACGGACCAGGGTGCCGTTGTCCAGCGCGCGGGACTGCTGCTTCGGGGTCTGCGGGACGGCGAAGGTCGTCGGGTAGCCGGCCGCCGCCATCTTGGCGAGGGCCGCCGACACCGCGGCCAGGCTCGCGGAGGCACCGAACTCCGCCTGCGCGGAGCCCACCGCGCAGACGCCCTTGCTCTTGATGTCGCTGCGGACCTTCGCCGCGTCGGTGGCGAGCGAGGTGAGCGCCGTCACCAGCTCGGCCCGCACCGTCGTGACCGCGGCCGGCTCGTCCGCCAGGCCCAGTCCCCGGCCGGCCGTCCGCGCGCTGGTGGCGATGCCGCCGAGCACGCCGTCGAGGTCGCTCAGGGTCTTGGCCCCGGCCACCTGGCCGAGCGCGGCGTTGACCGGGTCGATGTTCTGGCCGAGCACCGGGCCGTACGGCGGCGCGGTCGGTGTGGGCGTGGGCGTCGGCGTGGGAGTCGGCGCCGGCACGGGCAGGGCACCGCCCGCACCGGTGGACCGCCCGCCCGCGGCGCCTCCGCCGCCGCTGGAGCAGGCCGCGAGCAGCAGCGCGATACCGACGGCCAGACCGGCCCTGGTGATGGATTTCATGAACCCCGCCCCGGTGACGTCCCGCACACACAGCGTGCACGTGCACGCCGCCATGGTGCCGAGCCCGTGCAACCGGGTCAACCGGATTCACACGGCCCCGCAGGAGGAGGTACCGGGGGGTGCAGGGGGCGCCCGGGGGCGCCGAGGGAGGTCAACTACGATCGGGGCGTGCTCAGTCTCACCGGACTCCCCCTCCAGATCGTCACCTCGGCCGTCGCGATCCTCGTCTTCGCCGCCACCATGTGGCTCTGGCCGCGCTTCGGCGGGAAGGGCTGGAAGTCCTGGGCGGGCCGGATCGGCGCCTTCCTCGCCACCCAGGTCGCCGTGCTGGTCGCGATGGGCCTGATCGCGAACGGCTACTTCGGCTTCTACAGCTCCTGGAGCGACCTGCTCGGCACCAACGGCAAGCTCGGCACGGTCGTCGACCACACGCCCAACGCCGCCCTGTCCATCACCGGTGAGCAGAGCTTCTACTCGGCGCAGGGGTCGGACCGCGAGCGCTCGGGGCTGATCCAGAAGGTCGCCGTCAAAGGAGCCGCCACCGGCCTGAACGGCGAGGCCTACGTCTACCTGCCGCCGCAGTACTTCCAGCCGGCCTACGCCAAGCAGCAGTTCCCGATGGCCCTGGTGCTCACCGGCTACCCGGGCACCCCGGAGAAGCTGATCTCGCTGATGCAGTACCCGGCGTCCGCCCTCACCGCGATCGAGCAGAAGAAGCTCCCGCCGACCATCCTGGTGATGACGCGTCCCACGCTCGTCGGCAACCGGGACACCGAGTGCGTCGACGTCCCGAACGGCCCCCAGGCGGAGACCTACTTCACCAGCGACCTGCCCAAGGCCCTGGCCACCGCCTACCGGATCGGCTCCGCCCCGTCCAACCGCGCGGTGATCGGCAACTCCACGGGCGGCTACTGCGCGCTCAAGTTCGCGCTGCGCAAGCCCGACTCCTACCCCGCGGCGGCCGCCCTCTCCGGCTACTACAACGCGGCCCACGACGAGACCACCGGCGACCTGTTCGGCGGCGACGACCGGCTGAAGCAGGAGAACGACCTGCTGTGGCGGCTGAAGAACCAGCCCGCCGCCCCCGTCTCCCTGCTGCTCACCACCAGCTCCGACGAGGACAACTACGGCGAGACCCAGGCCATGGTCAAGGCCTTCAAGGCCCCCACCAAGCTGTCCACCATCACCCTGGACACCGGCGGCCACAACTTCCACACCTGGACCCGGGAGATCCCCCCGGCCATGGAGTGGCTGGGCAAGCACCTCACCATGCCGCCATCCGCCTGAACCTCGGATCACACCCGCCTCACAGCCGCGTCTCACACTCCTCTCAGCCACGCCACGCACGGTATGGCGCATGACCACGACCAGCTACTCCCCTCCGGCCGGCGAACCGTGGCCGGAGGCCGCGAACTTCCCGCCGCCGGAGGTGCCGCAGCCGGACCCGGCCCGGCCGGCCCCGGCGCCGCTCTTCCCCGAGCAGCCCCTGCCGCCCGTCGGCCCCAAGGGCCCCGCCTCCTGGTCCGGCCGGCTGCGCACCCTCCCCGCCCGCGCCTGGCGCGGGCGCGCGGACGACCCGCGCTGGGTGCGCCCGGCCCTGCTGGCACTGCTGGGCGCGACCGTCGTCCTCTACCTGTGGGGCCTGAGCGCCTCCGGCTGGGCCAACGCCTTCTACTCGGCCGCCGTCCAGGCCGGCAGCCAGAGCTGGAAGGCCTTCTTCTTCGGCTCCTCCGACGCCGGGAACTTCATCACCGTCGACAAGCCCCCGATGTCGCTGTGGCCGATGGCCCTCTCGGTGCGGATCTTCGGCCTCTCCTCCTGGTCCCTGCTCGCCCCGCAGGCGCTGATGGGCGCCGCCACCGTCGGCGTCGTGTACGCGACGGTGCGCCGCCGCTTCTCCCCGCTCGGCGGCCTGCTGGCCGGGGCCGTGCTGGCGCTCACCCCGGTCGCGGCGCTGATGTTCCGCTTCAACAACCCGGACGCGCTGCTGGCGCTGCTGCTCACCCTGGCCGCGTACGGGCTGGTGCGGGCCATCGAGGCGGCGGGCACCCGCTGGCTGGTGTTCACCGGGGTGATGTTCGGACTGGCCTTCCTCACCAAGACCCTGCAGGCCTTCCTCGTGCTGCCGGCCTTCGCGCTGGTCTACCTGGTCGTCGCGCCCACCGGCCTGTGGCGGCGGGCGCGGCAGCTGCTGGTCGCGGGCGCGGCCATGGTGCTCGCCGGCGGCTGGTGGGTGGCCGTGGTCCAACTGCTGCCGGCCTCGGCCCGCCCGTACGTCGGCGGCTCGCAGGACAACAGCTTCCTCTCCCTCACCTTCGGCTACAACGGCCTCGGCCGGATCAACGGCGACGAGACCGGCAGCGTCGGCGGCGGCGGGCGGCTCCCGGCCGGGCTCGACCTGCCGGGCGGGGCGATGCGCGGCGGCCGCGGCTGGGGTCAGACCGGCCTCACCCGGCTGTTCGGCGGCGACATCGGCGGGCAGATCGCCTGGCTGCTGCCGGCCGCGCTGATCCTGCTGGTCGCCGCCCTCTGGGCGACCCGCCGCCACGCCCGTGCCGACACCGCCCGCGCGGCGTTCCTGGTCTGGGGCGGCGCGCTGCTCTCCACCGCGCTGGTGTTCAGCTTCATGTCCGGGATCTTCCACCAGTACTACACGGTGGCGCTCGCCCCGGCCGTCGCGGCGCTGGTCGGCATGGGCGTGGACGGGCTGTGGCGGGCCCGGCACCGGCTGCCGTGGGCGCTGGTGCTGGCCGGGACCCTCGCGGTGACGGCGGTCTGGGCGTACGTCCTGCTCGGGCGCAGCGCTCAGTTCGTGCCCTGGCTGCGCTGGGTGGTGCTGGTCGGCGGGCTGGCGGCGGCGGCCGCGCTGGTCGCCGGACAGCTCGTCGGGAAGGCCTCCGGACGGGTGGGCGCGCGGATCGCCTCCGTGGCGGGCCTGGTGGGCCTGGCGGCGGCGCTCGGCGGGCCGGCGGCGTACGCGGTGGACACCGTCAACACGGCGCACAGCGGCTCCATCGTGACGGCCGGGCCGGCCGTACGGGGCTCCTTCGGCCCGGGCGGCGGCGGCCGGCCCGGCGGGAAGGGCTTCGCGGGCGGCGGCCGGATGTTCCAGCCCGGCGGCGGGCAGAACGGCGGCGCTCCGGGGGTCCCCGGCGGGGGCAACGGCGGCGGCGCCGGCGGCTTCGACGGCGGTGGCAACGGCGGCTGGCAGGGCTTCAACGGCGGCGGCACCGGCGGGTTCGGCGGCGGCGGGTTCGGCGGCGGCGGCAAGGGCGGGTTCAACGGCGGCACCGGCCACCGCGACCGCGGCACCGGTACCAACCCCGGCAGCGGAACCCCCGGCACCGGCGAGGACCCCGGCGGCATGGGCGGCCTGCTCGGCGGCACCAAGGTGAGCGAGGAGGCCTCCGCCCTGCTCAAGGAGAACGCCGACCAGTACACCTGGGCGGCCGCCACCAACGGCTCGCAGAACGCCGCCAGCTACCAACTCGCCACCGGAAAGCCGGTGATGGCCCTCGGCGGCTTCAACGGTACGGACCCCTCGCTCAGCCTGGCCGGCTTCCAGAAGTACGTCCAGGAGGGCAAGGTGCACTGGTTCATCGCCGGCGGCTCCCACCGCGGCTTCGGCGGAGCCGAGAGCGGACGGGGCGACACCGGGGCGCAGGAGTCCGAGAGCGCCCAGATCGAGAGCTGGGTGACGAGCCACTTCACCGCGAAGACGGTCGGCTCCACCACCTTCTACGACCTGACGGCCCCGCTCTCCTGACCGTCCTCCAGGGGGCGCACCGCAGCCTGCGGTGCGCCCCCTTCGTGTTTCCCCCACCCCCTGACGGTCGCCCCCGGCCGCCGCGCCCCGTCAGTCCGACGGGCAGTGTGTCCCGGCCGCGGGCAGCGTGCCGTCCACCAGGAAGGCGGCCACCGCCTCCCGCACGCAGTCGCTCTTGTCGTACCCGGTGTGCCCGTCGCCGTCCCGGGTGAGCAGCACCCCGTGGGCGAAGCCGGAGGCCATCCGCTGCGCCCACACGTACGGCGTGACCGGGTCGCCGGTGGAGCCGATCACCAGGATCGGCGCGCTGCCCTCCGCCCGGATCCGGGACGGGCGTTCGGCGGTGCGGAACGGCCAGGGACGGCAGTCCGGGGCGAGCAGCGCCGCCCGGACGTCGTGCCGGCTCATCAGCGGGGCGCGGGCGGCGAGTTCGGCACGGGCGGTGCGCAGGTCCTCGTCGGTGGGGGCCATCAGGGCGTCCGCACAGGTGATGGCGGCGAAGGCGTCCGCCGTGGTGGCGTAACGGCCGTCCTCGTCGCGGCCGTTGGCCCGGTCGGCGAGCGCGAGCAGTTCGGCGCCGTCGCCGCGGGTGATCGCCGGGTCGAGGGCCCGGCGCAGCCGCTCCCAGGAGCGCCGGCCGTCGTAGAGGACGTCGAGGGTGGCGTTCCAGGCCAGGGTGGCGGTGAGGCGGCGGCCGTCGCCGGTGCTCAGCGGGTGCTCGCGCAGGCCGTCCAGGAAGCCGGCGAGCCGCTGCGGGGCGGTGGCGCGGTCCCGGCCGAGCGGGCAGCCGTCGAGGCCCGCGCAGTCGGCGGCGAAGTCCCGCAGGGCGGTCTCGGCGGCGGCGGCCGCCTCGCCGTTCAGCCGGACCGGGTCGAGGCTGCGCTCGACGGCGCCGTCCAGGACGAGGCGGCCGGTCCACTCGGGGAACTGCTCGGCGTAGAGGGCGCCGAGGTACGTGCCGTAGGAGCTGCCGAGGAAGTCGAGCCGCCGCTCGCCCAGGGCCCCGCGCAGCACGTCCAGGTCGCGGGCGGTGTCACGGGTGCCGAGGTGGGGCAGCAGCGTGGCCTGCCGGGCCCCGCAGGCGTCGGCGAGGACCCGGCCGCGGTCGTAGCCGGGGTCGTCGGTGCTGTTCCACTCGTCCCGGGTGCGGTCGTCGAGGCAGTGCACGGGGGTGGTGCGCCCGGCGCCGCGCGGGTCGAAGCCGACCAGGTCGAAGTGGTCCGACACGGTGCCGCGAAACGACTCCCAGTCCCAGAACACCTTGTCCACCCCGGAGTTGCCCGGCCCCCCGGGGTTGAGCACCAGCGTGCCGAGCCGCCGGTCGGCCTTGCTGGTGCGGGCCCGGGCGACGGCGATCTCGATCTTCTCGCCACCCGGGTCGGCGTAGTCCAGCGGGACCTTGAGCCCGGCGCACCGCAGCTCCGGCTCGCCGGGTTCGGCCTCCGGCCGGTCCGGGCACGGCTTCCAGTCCAGCGGCTGCAGGTACAGCGCCGCGAGCGCGGGAGGGGCCGTCCGGGGCACCAGGTCCCGGGGCTGCCGGGCGGACGCGCCGGCGGCCGGTCCGCGGCCCGGTGCCGGCGGCGCGGTGCAGCCCGCCGTCGGCACGAGCAGGGCGGCGAGCAGGGCGGGCAGCAGACGCCTGGGGATCTTCGGGATCACCGCCCACCAATATCACCTGCCGCCCGCCCCGGTCGCATCCGCACCCTCACCCGCACCGGCGGCCGCTCCCGCTGGAACGATTCGTCAGCCTCCGCACTGCTGGAGCATGGCCTGCTTGTCGGCGGTGGTGACGGGGAGCTGGTACGTGAGCGAGACCTGGGCGAAGCGGACGGCGTAGGAGCAGCGGACGGCCGTGTTGGCGGGGAGCCAGGAGGCCGGGCCGGAGTCGCCCTTGGAGGCGTTCTGGGAGCCGTCGGCGGGGATCAGGTTGAGCGGGTCGTTGGCGATCTGGACCCGCTTGGCCTTGTCCCACTTGGCGGCGCCCATCTGCCAGTCGTAGGAGAGCGGCATCACGTGGTCGATCTGGATCTTCGTGGCCTGCTGCTTGGTCCACTGCACGTTCTGGCCGGTGTACGGGTCGTGGATGGTCATCGCGGTGACGACGCAGTTCGAGCCGTCCTTGCGCTCGACGGCGGTGCCGTCGCGGGCGAGCAGGTCGTTGCGGGTGTCGCAGTTGTTGTGGCCGAGCGGGACGCCCTCGACGTTGTCCGTCCAGGCGGGGCCGAACTCGTTGCGGTCGTAGCCGTCCTTGGGGCCGGCGGCGGCGGTGGCGACCTTGGCGATGACGTCCCGGCCGGCCTTCTGCTCCTCGGGTGTGGTCAGCGGGGCCAGGCCGGGCTTGGTGCCGTCCGGGTTCTGCAGCGGGCTGGCGCCCAGGCCCCCGGCGGGGGCGGCGGAGTCGCCGGCCTGGTGGTCGCGGCCGCCGAGCAACCACCCGGCCAGTGCGAGGGCGCATATCAGGAACACGGTGGCGGCGGACAGGGCGGTGCGGCGGGCGGGCACGGAGAACTCCCGGGTGCTGGGGTGGGTTGACGGCGAACCAGCAGATCAGCCACCCCAAGAGCAGGTCAAGACGGCGCCACGCGAACCCCGTCGACCATGTCGAAGCTCACACCGCGCGCACACCGCGCGCACGCCGCCCGGCTCAGCCGCCGATGGCCGACATCGGGCGGTCGGGCCGGACGAAGTCGGCGGAGTTGACGGCGTGTCCGGGCCCCTTGCCGGTGATGGAGGCGCGCCACGCGGCCTCGATCCGGTCCTCGTCCGAGCCGCCGCGCAACAGGGCGCGCAGGTCGGACTCCCCGGTGGCGAACAGGCAGTTGCGCAGCTGGCCGTCGGCGGTCAGGCGGACCCGGTCGCAGCCTCCGCAGAACGGCCGGGTGACGGAGGCGATCACCCCGATCACGGCGTCCGTGCCCGCGACCCGCCACTCCTGCGCCGGGGCGTTGCCGCGGCGCCCGACCGGGACGAGCTCGAAGCGGGCGCCGAGCGCGGCCAGGATCTCGTCCGCGCTGACCATCGTCGAGCGGTCCCAGGCGCCCTGCGCGTCCAACGGCATCGACTCGATGAACCGCATCGCATACCCGTGCTCGACCGCGAACTCGGCCAGCGGCACGATCTCGTCGTCGTTGACCCCGCGCACCGGCACCGCGTTCACCTTCACCGGTGCCAGCCCCGCCGCCCGGGCCGCGGCCAACCCCGCGAACACGTCCCCGATCCGGTCCCGCCGCGTGATCTCCGCGTACCGCTCGGGGCGCAGCGTGTCCAGGCTGACGTTCACCCGGTGCAGCCCCGCCTCGCGCAGCGCCACCGCCGTACGGGCCAGCCCGATCCCGTTGGTGGTCAGCGACACCTCCGGCCCCAGCGCCGCGATCCGCCCCACCAGCTCCGGCAGGCCCCGCCGCAGCAACGGCTCCCCACCGGTCAACCGCACCGAGGCGATCCCCAACCGCCCCACCGCGATCCGCACCAACCGCACCACCTCGTCGTCGCTCAGCACCTCCGCCTTCGGCAGCCAGTCCAGCCCCTCGGCCGGCATGCAGTACGTGCAGCGCAGATTGCAGCGATCGGTCAACGAGACCCGCAGATCGGTGTGGACCCGACCGAAGCGGTCCACCAGCGGGCGCGGTGCGGTGTTCATCGACCCAGTACAGGGGCTGGCGGGCCGCACGGCCAGCGGCCGAACCGCCGGGGACCGGCCGCGACCTGCGGGTTCTCCTTGTGGATTCGTACAACTGTAGGTTGATACGGCTGCGCGCCGGCGGGCCCGGGCGGGCAAGCTTGGCCCATGCAGAACACCGAAGCTCACCCCGGCCCCGTCGCCGCGCTGGTGCTCGCCGCCGGGGGCGGGCGGCGCCTCGGCGGGCGTCCCAAGGCGCTCATCCGGTACGCGGGCCGACCGCTGGTCGAACACGCGGTGGCGGTGGTCCGGGCGGGCGGCTGCGCCGAGGTGACGGTGGTGCTCGGCGCGGACGGCGAGCGGGTCCGCTCGACGGCGCACCTGCCGGGCTGCCGGCTGGTGGCCAACCCGGACTGGGCGGGCGGCATGGGCTCCTCGCTGCGCGCCGGGCTGGCGGCCCTGCCGGAGGGGGTGTCGGCGGCCCTGGTGATGCTGGTGGACACCCCGGGCGTCACGGCGGCCGCGGTGTCCCGGCTGCTGGCCGCGCACCGGGCGGGCGCGGAGCTGGCCGCGGCGGCCTACGA
Organism: Kitasatospora sp. NPDC087314; assembly: GCF_044744365.1. Taxonomy (NCBI): domain Bacteria; kingdom Bacillati; phylum Actinomycetota; class Actinomycetes; order Kitasatosporales; family Streptomycetaceae; genus Kitasatospora; species Kitasatospora sp. NPDC087314. The sequence goes on along the minus strand of NZ_JBIUYE010000001.1, from coordinate 696,664 downwards.
CGGGCGGCGCGGGCACCCGGTGCTGATCGGCGCCCGGTACTTCGCGGAGGCGGCGGCGGGCGCGTCCGGAGACGCGGGCGCCCGCGCCCTGCTGGCCTCGCACGCGGACCGGATCACGCTCGTCGAGTGCGCCGACGTCGCCGTCCCGGACGACCTGGACACCCCCGCCGACCTGGCCCGCTGGTCCGCCGGCTGACCGCCCCGGCCGGGCCGGGTGCCCGAAGCACCCGCAGCGGGCACCGACCGGGCGCACACCCCTGATCCATCCCTGAGGATTGCCCCATTCCGCGCCAAGCGCCCACCGTTTCGGGGAGCATGGAAACCGTCCCACCACCCGACTCGAACGGACGGAGCCCGCGATGGCCGGACTGCCCGACGACTTCACCGGACACGACCCCGCGCGGCCAGGGCCCGGGGCGGGCGGTGGCGCCCGGGCGATCCGCTGCCCCGCCTGCCGCCGCGAGCACCTCTACGAACCACCGTCGCTGCCCTGTCCGTGCGGCGCCTCGCTGAAGGTGCCGCTGCTGCGCGGCGGGGTGCCGGTGCAGGTGCGGTTCCGGTCCTGGGAGGACTCCTGGCTGAGCATGCGCTGCCCCCATTGCGGCCGCTCCGACCAGTGGCCGCAGCCCGAGTTCACCTGCAACTGCGGCGCCACCGTCCGGCTGCCGGTGGACCGCACGACCCGGCTCGGCACCGGTACGGCCGGCCCGCTCGCCACCCCCGGCCCGCAGGCCTCCCGCCCGTACCCGGCCCACCCGATGGGCGCGCCGGTGCCCGCCCCGCCCGGCGGCCCCGGCGGGCAGGCCAAGCCGTTCCGCCACCGCACGCCGTTCCGCCCGCACCCGGTGCGCACCTCGCAGGACGCGGTGTTCACCGCCGCCCGCTACCTGGAGTGGCTCGGCTTCGACGACCTGGAACTGACCGAGGCCCAGGAACGCGACGGGGTCACCCTGCTGGGCAGCCGGATGGTCGCCCAGGTGGACACCTGGACCGAGCCGGCCGACGTGAAGTCGGTGGAGTGCCTGTGGCTGCAGACCCTGCACGCCGAGGAGATGGCCGCCGCGATGTTCACCCTGGCTGGCTACTCGCACCAGGCCACCGTACGCGGCGAGCAGTTGCTGGTCGCCCTGTTCAGCCTGGATCTGGCGGGGGTGCCGCAGCCCGCCAACGGCGCCGCCGAGGCCCTGATGGAGACCGGCTGGACGTCCTGACCGACGGACGTCCTCTAGATCAAGTCCGCCGCGAACGCAAGAACCTCCGCTCGTGATCTGGTGCACAAGCTCACCCCCGTGTTGAATTGCCGCCACAGCGCGGGCCTTTGCGCTGCCGTCACCGTCGCCATGCCGACGGGAGCCGACGGCGACGCGGGTGGGGCGGGCCCGTGCCCTGCTGGATGGCGCACACAAGGAGGTGGCGTTGTCAGAGCACGGATGGGGCCCGAACGGCCCGAACGGGCGGGGGCGGGCGGAAGCGGAGGAACCGGGCGACACCGTGTGGCGACTGAGGTCCCGGGGGTGCTGGCAGGAAGCGGCCGAACTGTTGCGCCCGGCCGCCGAACAGGACCCGACGACGGCGCTGGCACGGGCCGAACTCCTCATCGAGCAATGCCTGTTCACCGCCGCGCAGTGGACCCAGGCGGAACAGGCGCTCCGCCTCGCGGAGGCCGTCGCGACCAGCACCGAGCAGCGCGCGGGCGCAGCCTGCGCCCGCGGCTTCCTGGCGTACGTGGCCAGCGTGCTCGGTCCACGGGACCGGCTGGACGAGGCGCAGGCGGCGCTCGGGCGCACCTCGGCCCTGCTGCCGCCGGACGCGCCGGGCCGCCCGCTGCTGGACTTCCGGCGCGGGCTGGTCGCCGAGAACCTGCTGCGCGACCGCAGTGCCGCCTGGATCGCCTACCGCCGGGCGCACGACGGCGCGGGCGAGCGCGGGGACGAACTGCTGCGCTCGTACACCTGGCGCCACCTGGCGGCGCTGGCGCTCGCCCGGGGGGACCGCGGCAACGCCCGCGAGGGCTTCGACGCCTCGCTGCGGCTGCGCGAGCAACTCGGCTTCACGGTGGGGGTGGCGCCGGCCCTCGCGGCGCTCGCCGAGGTGTCCGAGCCGGCCGAGGCGGCCCGGTTGCGGGCCGAGGCGGCGCGACTGGTGCACGCGCTGGGCGGGGTGCCGGTCTGGCTCGCGCGCCAGTTGGGCACCGCCCGCGCGCCGGGGCCTCCCCCGGACGGGCGCATCACCCGCGAGACCCGGGGAAGGATCAGCTAAGGTGAGCCTAACCTGGCTGGGGCGAGCAGTGCCCCGGCCAGGTCGCCTTGCCGTTCCCCGGGCACCGCCATGCCCCGGTCCGGCCGGGCCCGGCGGCCACCACCACCCCGCCCGGGCACCGCCGGGCGGTCCATGAGCGGCCCCGGTCGACCCGATGGGGCCCGCCCATGACCGCGAGCAGCACCCGGCCCGGCCCCACGCCGCGCGCCCCCCGCACCACCGAGGCGCACGCCCTCGCCCCCGCGCCGGCCGGCACCGCCCCCGGCGCGACCTCGTACCACCGGCTGACCGTGCTCGCCCCCGTCGTACGGGTGCGCTGCGCCCCGCCCCGCCGCGGCGACGGCTGGATCCCCGCCGCCGACCTGGCCGCCCGGCCCGAGGCGCTCCGCGAGCTGATCGCCCACGACGCCCGGCAGGGCCTCGACCGCTACGGGCGGCCGCTGCGCCCGGACGTGGCGGCCGGCTTCGGCCTGCACCGCATGGTCTGGCCGGTCTCGCTGCTGTTCACGGCGCCGTGGTTCCTGGAGCGGCGCGTCCCACTGCTCGCCCCGGCGGACGTCTCGGTGCGCCGCGGCACCGGCACGGTGGAGCTGACGGTCCGCCCGGACGCCTTCGCCTGCCTGCCGGACGACCCGGCGGCCGGGGCGCCGCAGGCCCGTACGGTGCCGGACGAGAACGCGCTGGCCGCCGAACTGCGCGGCGCGCTGGGCGGGTTCCTGGAGCCGCTGCTGGCCGCCTTCCGCCCCGAGGTGCGGCGCGGGCCGCGGGTACTGTGGGCGATGGCCACGGACGCCGCGGTGGAGGGGCTCTGGCACGTCGGCGGGCTGCTCGGCGAGGAGGAGCGGGCGCGCGCCGAGCTGTCCGCGCTGCTGGAGCCCCCGCCGGCGGGCGACCGGGCGACGGCTCCGGAGCGCACGCCCGGCGCGCCCGGCGCCCCCGCTCCGGTCCCGGCCCCCTTCACCCCGGGTGCCGGTTTCGCCGCGGCGGCCGCCGGGTGCGGCGATGCCTCGGGCACCGACCGGGCCCGGGCCAGTTGCTGCCTCGTCTACACCGCGCAACCGGAGGACATGTGCGGCGGCTGCCCCCGCGTCATGCGAGGTTGACGAATATCCGTGCGATATCAGATCCGGAAAGCCCGGAATTCCGGGAACAACCCGCTTCGCATTCATACGACAATGCGATTGCCGTGGGGTCAGAAATCCCTCTACTCAGCGCATTGACTGCGAATCAGCCATTCCCCCGCCGAGCATCCGCCATGATGGTCCCCGCCATCACGACGCAGGAACGCGACGCAGGAAAGCGAGGCTGGTTCCGGCGATGAAATTGTCCGACGTACCGCCCGGCTGGGCCGTCACCGGAGGTGCGGGGCTGCTGGTCAGCGCGCTCCTGGTGGCCCTGGTCCGGAGCCGGGGATCCGCGCCCGCCAACGGGCCGGATTCCTGGGAGCGTTCCGAGGAACGGCGACGTCGCAAGGAATCCCTGTACGGCGGCGCCTCCTACACGCTGCTGTTCTGCTGCGCCGGCGTCGCGGCCGCGCTCTCGTTCCACGGGCTGGTCGGCTTCGGGGTGCAGAACCTGGGGCTGTCCGGCGGCTGGGAGTACCTCGTCCCGTTCGGTCTGGACGGCGCCGCGATGTTCTGCTCGGTGCTCGCCGTCCGCGAGGCCAGCCACGGCGACGCCGCACTCGGCTCCCGGCTGCTGGTCTGGCTGTTCGCCGGCGCCTCCGCCTGGTTCAACTGGGTGCACGCCCCGCGCGGCTTCGGCCACGCCGGCGCGCCGCAGTTCTTCTCCGGCATGTCCCTCTCGGCGGCCATCCTGTTCGACCGGGCGCTCAAGCAGACCCGCCGGGCCGCCCTGCGCGAGCAGGGGCTCGTCCCCCGCCCGCTGCCGCAGATCCGCATCGTCCGCTGGCTGCGCGCCCCGCGCGAGACCTACGCGGCCTGGTCGCTGATGCTGCTGGAAGGCGTCCGCAGCCTCGACGAGGCGGTCGACGAGGTCCGCGAGGACAAGCGGGAGAAGGCCGCGGAGCGGGAGCGCCGCAGGCTCGCCGGCCGCCGCGAGCGGGCGGAGATCCGGGCGATCAGCCGCAGCACCGGCACCTGGCGCCAACGCGGCAACGGTGCACGGCAGTTGGAGTCCGGATCGGAGCCCGCCATAGCCGGCGGGCCCGGGGCGGAGCAGCCCGCCGGCCCGCGTGAGGTCGAGGCCGCCGAGGGCGCGGTGGTGCAGCCGGGCCTGCCCGCCCGTCCGGAGCGCCGCACCATCGACCTGACGCTCGACGAGGACACCGTGACGCTGCCGCGGCTGGACTCGCTGGAGCGCAAACTGAAGGACCTGGAGCAGCAGTTCGGGTGACCGGCGGCGGGGCATCGGCGGACCCCGCCGCACGCCCGCACCGCGGCGCGCGGGCCACGGCTGAGAGCGAGGTGCGGGCCGCGGCTGCGAACGCAGCTCGGAGCGCGGCCGCGAACGCGGCGCGGGCCACCGCGCGGGCCACGGCCCGGAGCGCGGCTCAGGCCGCGGGGGTGACGCTGAGCTCGAACCACATCCGCTTGCCGGACCCGCGCGGTTCCACCCCCCACGCGTCCGCCAGCGCCTCGACCAGCATCAGCCCGCGCCCGGACGAGGCCTGCTCCCCCGGCGTCCGGCGGGTCGGCCACAGGTCCGACTCGTCCTCCACCTCGACCCGCAGCCGGGCCCGGCCACCGTCCGAGGCCGGCTCCCGGTAGAGCCGGGCGGTGAACATGGCGTCCCGGTCGGTGTGCCGGATGGCGTTGGTGACCAGCTCGGAGGAGAGCAGCTCGGCGGTGTCGATGAACTCCGCGACGCCCCAGCGCCGCAGCGCGTCCCGCAGCTCCGCCCGGACCTCGGAGATCCGCGCCAGGTCGGCCTGGCCGATCCGGCGGCGCAGCTGCTGGGCGGCCAGACCGCCGGCCGGGCCGTCCCAGCGCAGGAGCAGCAGCGCTATGTCGTCCTCGCGGTCGCTGGAGTCGGCGGCCTGGGAGGCGATCCGGTCGGCCAGGTCCTCCAGCGGGTCGCGGGCCGCCTCCGCGGCGGGCGGCAACGGGCGGCCGAGCGCCCGGGTGAGCCGGGCGATGCCCTCGTCCAGGTCCATGCCGCGTGCCTCGACCAGGCCGTCGGTACAGAGCAGCACGGTCTCACCCGGGTCCAGGCTGAACCGGGTGACCCGGTACTCCTGGTCCGGGTCGATGCCCAGCGGCAGCCCGCCGGCCACCGGCACCACGGCGGCGGTGCCGTCCGCGCGGCGCACCACCGGGTCGAGGTGGCCGGCCCGGACCGCGTAGACCACGCCGTAGTCCACGTTGACCTCGGCGTAGGTGCAGGTCGCGAAGTGGTCGGTGTCCAGGTCGGCGAGGAAGCGGGAGGCGCGGGCCATCACCGCGGCCGGCGGGTGCCCCTCGGCCGCGTAGGCGCGCAGCGCGATCCGCAGCTGACCCATGATCCCGGCGGCGTGCACGTCGTGCCCCTGGACGTCCCCGATCACCAGGCCGACGTGCCCGCCCGGCAGCGGCACCACGTCGTACCAGTCGCCGCCGATCTGCAGGCCGGAACCGGCCGCCAGGTAGCGCACGGCGGTCGTCACGCCCGGGATGGACGGCACGGTGCGCGGCAGCATCACCCGCTGCAGACCGGCCGCCAACTCGTGCTCTGCGTCGTGCAGTCGGGCCCGGGCCAGGGACTGCGCGACCAAGCCGCCCAGGGTGGACAGCAGGGTGCGCTCGTCCGCGTCCAGCTCGCGCTCGTCGTCGAAGCTGACCACGCACACGCCGATCGCCCGGCCGCTGGCCACCAGCGGCAGGAACGCCCAGGAGCCGCGGCCGGTGCGGCTGGTCGGCTCCCACACCGCGGGGTAGCCCTCGCGGAACTCCTCGCGGGTCGGGATGAACACCGGCGCCCGGTGGCGCAGTGCCTCGGCCGCCGGGTGCCCGGCCGGCAGCACCGTGCGGTCCCAGAACGCCAGCGCCTCGGTCCGGTAGCCGGAGGCGCCGAGGATCTGGGCCCGGCCGGCCTCGAAGGAGGCCAGCACCAGGCCGTCCGGCGGCAGGCCGGGCAGCGGCAGCTCGGTGAACACCCGGGCCACGTCACGGACGGTGACCGCCTCGGAGAGGGCGCGCGCCGCCTCCTTGATGAACCGGGAGCGATCCTCGCGCAGCAGGGCCATCCGGTCGGCGCGGTCGCGCTTGTGCAGTTCGACGGTGGCGTCCCAGACGAAGCCCACCATCCGGGAGGCCCGACCGAAGGCGTCCGCGAGCACCCGGCCACGGAAGCGCACCGCGCGCATGGTGCCGTTCGGCCCGACGGTGCGGTAGTAGGCGCCGCACTGGCCCAGCTCGGCCACCGCGCGCTCGACCCGGCGGCGCACCACCGGCGCGTCCTCGGGGTGCAGCAGGGCCAGGAAGGAGCCGGCGGTGCGGTCGAAGCGGCCCTGGTCCATGGTGTCCAGGCCGATGATCGCGCAGGCGCGCTGGTCGCCCTCCAGGACGTCGCGGCGGATGTCCCAGTCGAAGGAGCCGATGCCGTTGGCGGCCATCGCGGGCTCCAGCCAGTCCGGCATGGTGTCCGCGGAGGCGGGCGGCAGCCCGCCGGGGAGCACCGGCGCCAGCCGTCCGGCGACCCCGGGCGCCGTGCGCAGCGAGTGCCGGCGCACCGCCTGCGCGGGCGGCTTCGCCCGGGCTGCGCCGGTGGCGGTGGGGCGACCGGCCGTGGTGGGGCCTGCCGTGACGGGACCGGGTGTGGTGGGACCGGCGGGGCTGGGCTCGGCCGTACTGGGCTCGGCGTGGGTGGCGGCTGCCTGCTGCGGTTCGACGGTGGACGCACCGGGAGGGAGCGCCGGCCCCGGCGACTCGGGCTCAGTGGGCATGCTGCTCCTGCCGCTGCCGTGGCGGACCGCGCCGACCGTCCGGACGGGCCGCGTGGCGGTGTGGTGGGTGGTGCTGGATGGGACGGTGTCGACGAGCGGTGGTCGGTCGAGGTTCGGTCTCCCCGCTGCTTCCCGCACGTGGACACACATTCCCACCATCCTGTCCAATGTTCGGCCGGGCGGCAATGGTAACGGACCGGAAATCTTCCGCTCCGCCTTCTGTTCCGGGCATCCTTCGACGGCGAATGAATCGGCGCCGAACAATGCGGTGGACGGGTTCGGGTGGACCGGCTCAGGTGGACGGGCTCAGGGCAGGGCGAGTTCGAACCAGGTGACCTTGCCGTCACCTCTCAACTGCACGCCCCACGCGTCCGCGAGCGCCTCCACCAACAGCAGGCCGCGCCCCGAGGTCGCGTACTCGGCGTCCGGATCGCGGCGCCGACCCGGCAGCCGGGTCGTGCCGTCCTGCACCTCGATCCGCAGCCGGTGGTCCGACCCCAGCACCGCGTCGAACACCGCGCCCTTGCCGGTGTGCAGCAGTGCGTTGGTCACCAGCTCGGAGGAGAGCAGCTCGGCGGTGTCCGACAGCTCCGGCACCCCCCAGTGACTGAGCGCCGTCCGCAGCCGCCGCCGGACCGAGCCGACCGCGACCAGGTCGGCCGGGTCGAGCGTCAGGTGCAACCGTCGGTGCAGGGCGCAGCCGGGGGCCGAAGTCCCCGGCAAGGTCGTCCCGGTGCCGCCGACCGGACCCTGGGCGGGCCCGGACCGGTAGGCGTCGCCCGAACCCGTCCGCTGCCGCGGGAATCGCGACTGACCGTCCATCAACACATGCCCCCGCCCTCAAATCCAGGCCCCCGCCTCCGGATCCCCCGCCGGCCGGGTGGCCCCCTCGTTCTGACCACTCATCCTCATGCCCAGTTGACGGCGTTTGCAACAGTGTGCGTCCGATCACGTGGGGTGAAAGGGGCACGGGGAGGTTCACGTGATCCAACTGCCCGCGCCGGACAGGTTTGCGAAGCGCAGAGCCTGTTTTCGATCCCACCCCCGCCCGATCCCGCGCACACCCGGAGCCCGGGCGCCGGTACCCGCCGTCCTCCCGCTCCCCGCCGCGCCCCGCCGCGCGCCGGGCCCCAGCCGGGTCGCGGCGCCCGCCCCCGCCCCTCCGTGCGAGTGCCCCTCCGCGCGGGTGCCTCCCCCGCCGCGCGGCCGGTCTCGCCCCCGCCACGTAGCCAGCCCCAACCCGGCACACGGCCGGTCTCACCCCGGCGCCCGCCCGGCGAGCCGAACCCCACCGGACGGGCAACGCTGGACACGGCGGCCCGGTCCGGGTTCAATGGCCCGAGATGTTTGAATGACGTTCTAACATCGTTCCGAAGCCGACCCCCCTCCCCCCGGCGACCGCGAGCGAGGAACCGTGCGACTGACCCCCACCGAGCGGGACCGACTGCTGATCTTCACAGCAGCCGAGCTGGCCCGCGCCCGCCGCGCCCGGGGCGTACGCCTCAACATCCCCGAGGCGACCGCCCTGATCGCGGACACCGTCTGCGAGGCCGCCCGCGACGGCAGGCGACTGGCCGAGGCCATCGAGGCCGGCCGCAGCGTGCTGACCGCCGACGACGTACTGCCCGGCGTACCGGACGTCGTCACCGTCGTCCAGGTCGAGGCCGTCTTCGACGACGGCACCCGCCTGGCCGTCGTCAACGACCCCTTCAAGGGCGCCGGCTCGCTCGGCGACGAAGCCCCCGGCGGCGCGCTGATCGGCGACGGCGCCGGCTACGACCCGGTCGAGGAGACGGTGCTGCTCCCCGTCCACAACACCTCCGAGGTGCCGATCTCGGTCACCTCGCACTTCCACTTCTTCGAGGCCAACCCGCGCCTCGCCTTCGACCGCGCCGCCGCCTACGGCACCCACCTGGCCGTCCCGGCCGGTTCCTCGGTGCGCTTCGACCCGGGCGCCACCGTCCAGGTCGGCCTGGTGCCGATCGGCGGCGAGCGCGTCGCGATCGGCTTCGCCGGCCTCGTCGACGGCCCGCTGGACGCGCCCGGCGCGAAGCAGGCCGCCCTGGCCAAGGCCCGCGCGACCGGCTACCTGACCAGCTTCGACGACGCGGAGGTGCCGTCGTGACGTCCATCTCCCCCCACGACTACATCTCGGTGCACGGCCCCCGTGCCGGTGACCGGATCCGGCTCGGCGACAGCGGACTGATCGTCCGGGTCGAGTCCGACTCCCAGGAGCCCGGCGAGGAGTTCCTGGCCGGCTTCGGCAAGACCGCCCGTGACGGCCTGCACCTCAAGGCCGCCGCCGTCCGCGACACCTGCGACGTCGTCATCAGCAACGTGCTGGTCATCGACGCCGTCCAGGGCATCCGCAAGACCTCGATCGGCCTGATCGACGGCCGCATCGCCGCCATCGGACGCGCCGGCAACCCCGACACCCTGGCGGGTGTGGACGTCGTGGTCGGCACCGGCACCACCATCGTCTCCGGCGAGGGTCTGATCGCCACCGCAGGCGCCATCGACACCCACGTCCACCTGCTGTCGCCGCGGATCATGGAGGCCTCGCTGGCCTCCGGCGTCACCACCATCATCGGCCAGGAGTTCGGCCCCGTCTGGGGCGTCGGCGTCAACTCCCCCTGGGCACTTCGGCACGCCTTCAATGCCTTCGACGCCTGGCCCGTCAACATCGGCTTCCTGGGCCGCGGTTCCTCCTCCGACGAGGCACCGCTCGTCGAGGCCCTGGTCGAGGGCGGCGCCTCCGGGTTCAAGGTCCACGAGGACATGGGCGCCCACACCCGCGCCCTGGACACCGCGCTGCGTGTCGCCGAGGAGTACGACGTCCAGGTCGCCCTGCACACCGACGGCCTGAACGAGTGCCTCTCCGTCGAGGACACGCTGAAGGTGCTGGAGGGCCGTACGATCCACGCCTTCCACATCGAGGGCTGCGGCGGCGGACACGTCCCCAACGTCCTCAAGATGGCCGGCGTGCCGAACGTCATCGGCTCCTCCACCAACCCCACCCTGCCCTTCGGCCGGGACGCCCTGGGCGAGCACTTCGGCATGATCGTCTCCGCCCACGACCTCAAGACCGACCTGCCCGGCGACGCCGCCATGGCCCGCGACCGCATCCGCGCCGGCACCATGGGCGCCGAGGACGTCCTGCACGACCTCGGCGTCATCGGCATCACCTCCTCCGACGCCCAGGGCATGGGCCGCGCCGGCGAGACCGTACGCCGCACCTTCGCCATGGCCGGCAAGATGAAGGCCGAACTCGGCCCCCTGGACGGTGGATACGGCACCACCGAGAGCGGCGACGACAACGAGCGCGTCCTGCGCTACATCGCCAAACTCACCATCAACCCCGCCATCGCCCACGGCCTCGCCCACGAGGTCGGCTCGATCGAGACCGGCAAACTCGCCGACATCGTCCTGTGGCGCCCCGACCACTTCGGCGCCAAACCCCAGCTCGTCCTCAAGGCCGGCTTCCCCGCCTACGGCGTGGTCGGCGACCCCAACGCCTCCACCGACCGCTGCGAACCCCTCGTCCTCGGCCCCCAGTTCGGCGCCCACGGCGCCACCGCCGCCGACATCTCCGTCGCCTTCGTCGCCCAGGCGGCCGCCGACGGCGCCTACCTCGACCGCCCCGCCGACGGCCTGCCCACCCGCCGCCGCCGCGTCGGCGTCCGGGGCACCCGCGGCATCGGCCCGCGCGACATGGTCCGCAACGCCCGGGTCGGCCAGGTCGACGTCACCGAGACCGGGCTGGTCTCGCTGGACGGCGCGCCGCTGCGCTCCGAACCCGCGGACAGCGTCTCGCTCAGCCGCCTCTACTTCCTCTGACCCTCCCCCCACCTTCCCCCCAAGGACCTCCAGATGACCACGCCCACGCCTGCCTCCCTCGGCTACCGGATGCCCGCCGAGTGGCACCCGCACGACCGCACCTGGATGGCCTTCCCGACCACCAACCCCACCTTCGACAGCCCCGAGAACCTGCACGCGGGCCGCGAGGCCTGGGCTGCCGTCGCCAACACCATCGTCCGGTACGAGCCGGTCACGCTGATCGTCAACACCGGCGAGACGGCGGAGGCCCGCACGTACGTCTCCGAGCAGGTCGAGATCGTCGAGCGCCCGCTCGACGACGCCTGGATGCGCGACATCGGCCCGTCCTTCCTGATCGACGGCAAGGGCTCGCTGGCCGCCGCCGACTGGATCTTCAACGGCTGGGGCGCCCAGTCCTGGGCCCGCTGGGACAAGGACCAGTACATCGCCGAGCACATCAGCGAACTGACGAAGGTTCAACGCTTCGCCTCCCGGCTGATCAACGAGGGCGGCGGCATCCACGTCGACGGCGAGGGCACGGTGCTGGTCACCGAGACCGTCCAGCTCGGCGAGGGCCGCAACGCCGACTGGACCAAGGAGGAGGTCGAGGCCGAGCTGCACGCCTTCCTCGGCACCACCAAGGCGATCTGGCTGCCGCGCGGGCTCACCCGCGACTACGACGAGTTCGGCACCCGCGGGCACATCGACATCGTCGCCTCCTTCGTGCGCCCCGGTGTCGTCGTCGCCCACGTCCAGCCGGACCCCTCCCACCCGGACCACGCGGTCTGTCAGGAGCTCGTCGCCATCCTGCGTGCCGCCACCGACGCCCAGGGTCGGCCGCTGGAGGTCATCGAACTGCCCGCCCCCACCGTCCTGCTGGACGAGGACGGCGAACCGGTCGACTACTCCTACATCAACCACTACGTGGCCAACGGCGCGGTGGTCCTGTGTGCCTTCGACGACCCGCGCGACCAGGAGGCCGCCGCCATCCTCGGCCGGGCCTACCCGGGGCGCACCGTCGAACTCGTCGACGCCCGCGAGATCTTCGCCAACGGCGGCGGAATCCACTGCATCACCCAGCAGCAGCCGAAGGCCGTCTGATCCCCGACCACCGGAGCGGGGACGCCTCCCCGATCCGGTGGCGTACGGACCCGTTCCACCGAGGGAGAGCGACACACATGGCGGACGCCCGCCCGCGCCGACCGGCGCGCCCCCGCGAGGAGGTCTTCGCCACCGCCCGGGCCGCGATCGCCGAACACGGGCTCGCCAAACTCACCATGGCCGGGCTCGGCAAGCAGCTCCAGATGAGCGCCGGACACCTGCTCTACTACTTCGGCAGCAAGGACCAGCTGCTGCTGGAGACCCTCCGCTGGAGCGAGGACCAGCTCGGCGCCCGCCGCCGCGACGCCCTCGCCGACCGCTCCCGCGACCCCTGGCAGCGGCTCGACGCCTACCTGCGCCTCTACCTGCCCGAGGGGGCGGGCGATCCGCGCTGGATCCTCTGGGTCGAGGTGTGGGGGCGCTCGCCCACCAGCGCCGAGATCCGCCGGGGACAGCAGGAGATCGAGGCGCCCTGGCAGGCCGACCTGGTCACCCTCATCGAGGAGGGCACCGCCACCCGCCACTTCACCCCCGGGCCCGCCGCCGACCGCGCCGCCCAGATCCGCGCCCTCCTCGACGGCCTGGCCGTCCCCATCGCCATCGGCCTCCCGGAGTCCCACCGCCCCGCCGCCCTCACCCAGGCCACCGCCGTCACCACCATCCTCCTCCGCGCCTGACCCCGACCCGCCGAGGCCGCCGGCGGCTGCCGGCGGCATCCGGTTCCGTGGGCGCGGACAAAAAATGTACCGACCGGTCTACATATTTGGACGCGCGGCCGGCCGCACAGGAAGTCGACCCGGCCGACTTCCCGCGCGCGGGCTCGGCCGCCCCGCCGCCGAACTGCCACCGCTGCTGCCACTGCAGGTGCGAGTAGTCGAGGTACAGAAATTGCCGCCGAGAGATGCGGCTGCACAGGGCGCCCGGGGAGACGCCGAGCAGTTCGGTGGCCCGACCGCCGAGCAAGACCGTCGACATCCGTTCCGAACCAGCCCGCGAAGGCCACTCCAAGGAGTTCAACGGCACCGGGCAACGTGTGAGAGTTGACTCTCACACATTATGAGAGAACACTCTCGCAACATGGAGCATGGGAATCGCCTGGGCGATATCGAGATCACTGACCCGAAGACCATGCGAGCGTTGGCGCATCCGGTACGGCTCGCGATCCTCGAACGTCTGCAACGGCACGGGCCGGCGACGGCGACGCAGTTGTCACCGGATGTCGGAGCCACCCCGTCCGTGACCAGCTGGCATCTGCGCCACCTGGCGGGCTTCGGGCTGGTCCGCGACGCCGAGGCCGGACCGGATCGCCGGGAGCGGCGATGGGAGGCCGCGGCACGGGGTTTCCGATTCGAGACGCCGGAGGACGAAGAGGGCCAGTCCGCCGCACGAGTGCTGTCCCGGGAGATGTTCGCCCGTTCCGCCGGCCTGCCGCATCGGTGGGTGACCGAGACCGAACCCGGACTCGATCAGGTGTGGCGCCAGCCCGCGGGGCTGGCAAACACCCGCGTAGTGGTGTCCCCCGAGGAACTCGCGGCCATCGAGGACGCGATCGAAAGCGTCCTCGCGCCCTATGTGACGCGCGACCCGGCGCAGCGGCCGAGCGGCAGCCGTGGCGTCCGGCTGCTGCGCTACGTCCTGCCGGAGGCCGCCGAGGAGCGGACGGGCGACACGGCATGAACTCCCCACTGGACACGGCCCCCTCGATATCACTGTGGCGGGATCGGCGCTTCGTTCGCTTCTGGGCCGGGCAATCGGTTTCGCAGTTCGGCGACCGGATCTCCGAACTGGCGTTACCCCTGATCGCCGTGGCGGCGCTGCACGCCTCGGCCGGCCAGGTCGCGTGGCTGACCGCGCTTGCCTGGGCCCCGAATCTTCTCGCCATCGTGCTGGGGGCCTGGGTCGACCACCGCGTCCACAAGCGCCGCTTGATGATCCTCGCCGATCTGATACGCGCGTGCGTGCTGCTCACCCTGCCCGCCGCATACCTGTTGGGCACCGTGACGCTTCTCCAGTTGTATGCCGTGGCGTTGCTGACCGGCGCCGCGGCGGTGCTGTTCAACACCGCCTATCCGCCCTTCTTCGCCCACCTCGTGCCACGCTCGTCCTACGTCGACGCGAACAGCAAGCTCAGCGCCAGCCGGTCCGCTTCCTTCGTCCTCGGCCCCGCGGTGGGCGGCGCCCTCGTCCAGGCCCTGACCGCGCCCGTCGCCGTGATCGCCGATGCCCTGTCCTTCCTGGCCTCGGCAGCCCTGCTCGGGCCGATCCGGGTCGACGAGCCGGCCATCGCTGCCAGCGAGACGGCAGGACCGTCGCTGCTGCGGCGGGCCGGAGAGGGGCTGGTCTTCGTCTTCCGTCACCCGGTACTGAGGGCGAGCCTCGGCTGCGCGACGACCGTCAACTTCTTCACTTTCGTGTCAAGCACCGGCTTGACCGTCCTGTTCGCCGACCGGGTACTCGGCCTTTCCGCAGGAACCATCGGGCTGGCATTCGGAATCGGATCGACCGGAGCTCTCGCGGGCGCGGTGATAGCCCCGAGGATCTCGCGACGGATCGGCGTGGGACGCAGCATCGCGGCAGGCGCCGTACTCTTCCCGGCCCCCATCGCCATCGCCGCCACCGCGAGCGGTCCCACGTGGGCCCGCGCAGGGGCCCTGGGCATCGCAGAGTTCCTCGCCGGAATCGGCGTGATGCTGTTCGACGTCAACCTCAACTCCCTGCAGGCCGCGGTCATACCGGACGGCATGCGCAGTCGCGTGGCCGGCGCCTACAGCACGGTGAACTACGGCATACGCCCCATCGGTGCCATCGCCGGAGGCATGCTCGCCACCCTCGTCGGACTCAGGACCACCCTGATCGCGGCCGCCGTCGGAGGAACACTGTCGCTGCTCTGGCTGCTCCCCTCACCGATACCGCGCATCCGCTCCCTGGCTCCGGACGAGCCACTCGCCGACGGCGGCCCCGGGGCGGGCGGTCGACCGGTACCTCGATGACACAGGGTGAAGCTCCCGGCCGCGGAGCATCATTCGGTCCAGATGGCGGCGGCCGTGCGGTCGTCGGCGTAGCCCTTGGCGCGGACCTGGACCTGGCGGAGGAAGTCGACGGTGCCGGGTGGGTGCGGGTGGGCCCAGTGGGTGGAGAGGAAGTGGGCGACGGCCGGCTCGTCGGCGATCGGGCGGGCCAGGCCGGGGGTGCAGAGCAGCAGGACGTCGCCGGGGGTGGCGGGGACGAGCCGGAAGCGGAACGGCCGCGGTTCCTCCGACGGCTGCTGCGGGCCGTCCGGGTGGTGCAGCAGGCGAGCCGCGTACGCGTCGATCCAGTGGCCGGAGCGCAGCAGGTAGAGCCCGCCCGGGCCGACGCCGAAGGCCGCCCGGTGGCCGGCCGCCGGGTCGAGTGACAGCAACAGGCAGTGCAGCGAGGCCGGGGACGGCGCGCCGTCTCCCTCCCCCTTGGGCGCCAGCGCGCGCAGCGGCGCGACGGCACCGGTGGCGAGCCGCTGGAGGCCGTAGCGGAGCCGGTCCCGGGCGCCGTCGCGCAGGTCGGCGGCCAGGCCCTCCCGGCTGCGGCCGATCGCGGCGGCCAGTTGGCGGCAGGCCTCCCCGGTGCTGGTGGCGACGGCCTCCGGGGCGACCGCCTCGTCCGCGGCGGTGCCGGTCCGGTCGATGCCGGCGAGCACGGCGAGCAGCAGCCCGTCCGGACCGTCCCCGAACCTGGTGATCAGCAGTGTGTCCCGGCGCGACTCGCCCCGGTAGCGGGCAGAGTCGCCACGGACGGAGACCGCGCGCAGAACGGACGGCCCGTACTGCGCGCCCTCCAGGACGGTGTCCGGTACGAGCGCCCCGAGCGCGCCCGGGTCCGATTCCGGTACGGCGGTCGGCTCCGGCCCGTAGGTCGGCGGCCGTTCGCCGATGTGCGGCACGGCGGGCCCGCTGTCGGCGAGCGGCGAGCGGACGGCCGGGCGCGGGTCGGGGACGGTGGCGGTGACAGGGGTGTCCGGTTCGGGTGCGGGGGCCGGGGCGGGTTCCGGTTCGGCCTGGGCCTCGGCCTCGGGTGCCGGTGCCGCTTCGGGCTCCTCGGCGGCGGCCGGCGCTAAGGGGGCTGGTTCCGGCTCGGGCTCAGGGGCCGGTTCAGGAGCCGGTTCGGGGGCGGGCTTGTCCAGGGAGACCGGGGCCGGGGCGAGTTCGGGCTTCGGGGCATCGGGGGCGAAGGACGGGGCGGGGAACGTGTGGGTCTCCGTGGTGTCCGTCCACTGGTCGCCGATGACGCCGATCGCGGTGTCGAACCAGTCGTCGATGCTGTCCCGTTCGAGCACCTCGTCCGCCACAGGTTCCGGTTCCGGTTCCGGCTCGGGCTCGGGCTCGGGCTCCGGGACCGGGACCGGCTCCAGTACCGGCTCGGCCGTACGCTGCCGCCCGATGAGGCCGACCGCCGTGTCGAACCAGTCGTCCACGCTGCCGTCGCCGGGGTCGGCGTGCGGAGTGTCGGGGAGGGTGCCCGCCGGGCCGTCGTAGACCGTGTCCCACCAGCCGTCGTCCGACCGGTGCGGCTGTGCGGGTGCACCCTGCGTGCTCATCTGGCGGCTCCTGGTCGGTCCGTGGTCGCGCCGCCCCCGGCGGGGCCGGACTCGACGTCATTGTCTCCAAGTGCAACGACGCTGTCCGGGTTTCGGCGACAACCGGTCAGCCGCGGGATGTTCCCGGCCACCGCATCCGCCGCCACCCCCACCGCGCGCCCAAGACACGTTCACCGCCGGGTTCACCGCCGCTTTCGGCACCACGTTGACCGCCGCGTTCGGTCCCGTTCCGTCCATGCTTGCCGGATGTGCCCGGAGCAGGGCGTTTCCTGGGCGTTCGGTCCCGGGAGCGGCCGAAAATGGGGGTGGAGGAGGGGCATCGCTTCACTCGTTCGGCTGATTAAATGTGCGCATGACCGCGTCGGCCCCCAGCTCACCCCGACCGGGGAGGGCCGCACCGGCGGGCCGCCCGGCGGCTGCGCTGTGGGTCCTGCTGCTGGTCGCGCTGCTCACGGCGCTGCCGTGCGCGGGCCAGGCGAAGGCGGTCGGCGCGCACGCCCGACCGGCACCGACCACCGTCACCGCCACGGCGGCCTCCGGCCACGCCCCGCACACCGGCCCCGTCACCAAGGCGTCCGACCGGCGCCAGCGTGCCGAGGAGCAGCGGCACTGGACGTGGTGCACGGCCGACGGCGAGCCGCCGCGCCGTGACAACGGCTGTTCCAGCCACCCGTACTGCCCCCAGGACGCCCAGCTGCCGAACCCGCCGCCGCATCCGCAGCCGGCCGCTTCACCACTCACGCCGGCGGCCGAGGCACTGCCCAGGGTGGTGCCCGCCGGGCTGCTCGACGGTCCGCATCCGGCGCCCGATCTGCACGAGCTGCAAGTACACCGGTCCTGAGCGGAACCCACCGCCCGGCATCCGCCGGCGGATCCGCCCCTCCCCCTCTTCAGCTGACCGCCGCGCCACCAGCAGTGCGCGGCGGGGACAAGGACAACCACCATGGGTTCCGCCTCGAAGCAGTCCGGCAAGCCCGGCACGAACGACCGCCGCGCCCGGATAGCCGAGCTGCGCGCCGTCGAGCAGCGCCGTGACCGCCGCAACAAGATCATCGCCTCGGTGACGGCCGGTGTGCTGGTGATCGGCGCGATCGCCGCCGGCACCTGGATCGTCATGGACGCCAACCAGAGCAAGAAGGACAAGCAGGCCGCCGCCAACGCGGACATCCCGGGCGTGCAGACCTTCGGCGACCTGAGCCGCAACCACGTCAAGGACAAGGTCAGCTACCCGATGACCCCGCCGGTCGGCGGCGACCACAACGCCATCTGGCTGGACTGCATGGGCCACGTCTACGACCAGCCGGTCGAGAACGAGCGCGCCGTCCACTCACTGGAGCACGGCGCGGTCTGGGTGACGTACAACGGCAAGGCGACGCCGGACGACATCAAGACCCTGTCCGACAAGGTCAAGACCACCCCGTACTCGCTGATGAGCCCGTACCCGGACGAGAAGGGCACCATCACCCTGAACGCCTGGAGCACCCAGCTGATCGTGGACAGCGCCAGCGACCCCCGGGTGAACCAGTTCTTCACCAAGTACGTCCAGGGCAAGCAGACCCAGGAGCCGGGCGCCTCCTGCACCATGGGGCAGATGTGACCGCCGGCTCGGGCCTCCCCGAGGACGGCTCCGAGATCACCGCCGCGAACGCCGCGAACGCCGCGAACGCCTCCGAGGAGTTCGCCGGCGAGGCCGAGGCGTCCCGCCCGGCCCGCCGTCGGCTGTGGTGGCCGGCCGCGCTGGCCGCCGCGCTCGCGCTGGTGCTCGGGGTGCCCGCCCTAGTGGCGAGCGGGACGTCGGCGTCCGGGTCGGCCTCGGTGGCCGTCCCGGCGGACGACTCGCCCGAGGCCGGGTTCGCCCGTGACATGGCGACCCACCACCAGCAGGCGGTGGACCTGTCGTTCATCGTCCGGGACCGCACCAGCGACGACCCGACGCGCACCCTGGCCTTCGACATCATCAACACCCAGGCCAACCAGCGCGGGATGATGATGGGCTGGATCGACCAGTGGGGGTTGTCGCAGCACTCGACCGCCAAGCCGATGGCGTGGATGAAGATGGGCCACGACTACCAGGCCCACGACGGTTCGCTGATGCCCGGCATGGCCACCAACACCCAGCTGGCGAAGCTGCGTTCACTCCGCGGCCGGGACGCCGAGGTGTACTACCTGCAGCTGATGATCGAGCACCACAAGGGCGGCGTCGAGATGGCCCAGGGCTATGTGGACCTGGCGAAGAACGACGCCGAGAAGCGGCTCGCCCAGTCGATGGTGGTCGCCCAGACCTCGGAGATGCAGCTGATGACCGACATGCTCCAGGAGCGCGGCGCCGCCCCCGGCGTGCCCGACTCCTGATCCGCCCCCTCGCCCCGCTGTTCCCCGGACGGCCGGAGCGCGGTCGACGGTCCCGTCCCGTCCGTACCGCGCCCCGGCCGTCCGGCGTCCGCCGAGAGCCCCTGGAGATCCGGATGACCCCCGACGCGCCCTGGCTGATCGTCGGACTGGGCAACCCTGGCCCGTGGTTCCGGCTGACCCGGCACAATGCGGGCTTCCTGACCGTGGAGCGACTCGCCGAACGGTACGGCGCGCGGTTCCGGCGGCGCGGGATCGGCGCCCTGGTGGCGGTGATCGAGGTGGACGGCCACCGGGTGGTGCTGGCCAAGCCGCAGTGGTTCATCAACCTGTCCGGCCGCCCGGTGGCCGGCCTGATGCGGCGCCACGGCGTCCCGGTCGAGCACCTGGTGGTCGTGCAGGACGACCTCGACTTCGCGTTCGGCACCGGAAAGCTCAAGCGCGGCGGCGGCCCCGGCGGCCACAACGGCGTGCGTTCGGTGGGCGAGGTGCTCGGCACCCGCGACTTCGTACGGCTGCGCTTCGGCATCGGGCGCCCGCCGAAGGGGCAGAGCATCGGCGACTTCGTGCTGAAGAAGTTCTCGGACGCCGAACGGGCCGACCTGCCCGGAGTGTTGGACCGGTGCGCGGACGCGCTGGAGACCCTGGTACGGCGCGGCCTCAACCGGGCCCAGGACGCCCTGAACGTCCGTACGGAGGCATAGGGCCGGGCCCCACGGAAACCTCCGGCCTCACGGAGACTCAGGCAAGGCGGAAGGCTCAGGCCTGGCGGACCGGCCGGGTCAAGGCGACGGCCGCCACCGCGACCGCCGCGAGGGCGAGCAGCACCGTCCGGCCGCCGGACGCCGCGCCCGCCAGGTGGACGCCGAGGACAGGCAGCGCGGTGCCGAGCGCCGTCCCGAGGCTGCGGGCCATGTTCACCATGCCGCCGCCGACCGCCGAACACTGGGCCGGGATCGCCCGCATCACCAGCGCGTTGTTGGCGGGCAGCAGCAAGCCCAGCCCGTAGCCGGCGAGCAGCAGCGGGGCCGCCACGGCCGGTCCGGAGACCGGCACCAGGGCGAACAGCAGCAGCCCGGCGCCCGCGAGCACCGCGCCGGCACGGCAGCGGGCGACGTCCGACCAGCCGCGCGGCAGCAGCGCGCCGCCGACGGTCGCGGCGAGCGCGAACGCGGCGGGCAGCAGGGTGATCAGCAGGCCCGCCCGAGCCATCGGCACGCCCGCACCGGTGAGCAGCACCGGGCCGAGCACGAGCGGGCAGAACAGCAGCAGGTAGCCGATCAGCGAGACCAACAGGCCGGATCGCACCCCGGGGGTGTTGACCAGGCCGGGCGCGAGGATCGGCCGGGCGGCCCGCCGCTCCTGCCGGACCAGCCCGAGCGCGAGGACGACGGCGGCGAGCAGCAGGGCGGCGACGGCCCAGCCGGGCAATGGCAGTCCGGATGCGGTGGACAGGGCGAGCAGCAGCGCGGTGGTGGAGCCGGTGAGCAGCAGGAGGCCGGGCAGGTCGAAGCGGCCGTCCGCGCCGTCCGCCGGGGAGCTCGCGACGGCTCGCGCGAGCGGGCTCCCGGCGGGCCCGCTGTCGGCGGGCACCCTGTCAGCGGGCACCCTGTCAGCGGGCACCCTGTCGGCGGAAACCGCGAGGGCGCTCCCGGCACGCGTCACGAGCGGGCTCCCGACCCTGGTGCGGGGCAGCAGGAACCAGCCGGCCAGGATGCCGAGCACCCCGATCGGCACGTTGATCCAGAACACCCACCGCCAGGAGGCGTGCTCCACCAGCAGCCCGCCGAGGCTGGGGCCGAGCGCCAGGCCGAGCCCCTGCGCGGCCGCCTGGATGCCGAGCGCGCGCCGCATGGCGTGCTCCGGGACGCCGCGCGCCACCAGCGCGACGCTGTTGGCCTGCATCATCGCGCCCCCGACCGCCTGAACGGCCCGGAAGCCGACCAGGACGCCCAGGCTGCCGGCGCATCCGGCGCCGAGCGAGGCCAGCGCGAAGACGGCGAAGCCACCGAGGTACATGGTCTTGCGGCCGACCAGGTCGGAGAGCCAGCCGACCGGGGCGAGCAGGGCGACCAGCACCAGGAGGTAGGCGAGGGCGACCCACTCGACGGCCGCGAAGCCTGCGTCGAAGTGCCTGCCGAGGGCCGGGAAGACGAGGGCGGTGACGCTGGCGGTGAGCTGTCCGAGGAAGGCGCCGAGGCAGACGGTGGCGACGGCCAGCCAGTGGGCGTGGCGCCAGCCGGCTATGCCGCGCGGCCGGGGCCGCTCGGTGAGCAGCCTCGCGGCAAGGGCGGTGGCGTTCATGGGACAAATATATCTGATGCAGACATGTTCTTTCTACGAGCTGATCGCCCTCCGACGGGAGTCCCGGAGGAGGGCGACCAAGGGGCGGACAGCGCCGCCGGACCGGCCCGTACCAGGCGATACGCTGTCCGCCATGCCGTCGTCACCACACGTTCCCGACCCCGCCACCGAAACCCCCGAAGCAGCGGTCGAACACGCCCGGCGGCTCACCGACACCGTCACCCGGCTGCGCCGTGCCCTGCGCAGCAGCATCCGCACCGACTACCCGTGGGAGTCCCTGCCCATGGCGCAGGTCGAACTCCTCCAGACGCTCGCCGCCGCGCCCCTGCGGGTCGGCGAACTCGCCGCCCGGCAGCGGCTCGCCCCGAACACCGTCAGCGGGCTGGTCGGCAAACTCCTCGAAGCCGGGTTCGTCGACCGCCAGGCCGACCCCGGCGACCGCCGCACCGCCCGCATCGCCCTCACCCCGGCCGGCCGGCGCCAGCTCGACGACTGGCAGCGCGCCCACGAGCGCCGCATCGCCACCGCCCTCGGCACCCTCGCCCCCGCCGACCGCGACGCCGTCGTCCACGCCCTGCCCGCCCTCGAACAACTCGCCCGCGCCCTGGCCGAGCCGGGCCAGGGCCCCGAACAGGGCTGAGAACCCCCGGGCGCCCGGCGGCACCGCCTCACGCGCCGGTCGCCAAAACCGCTGGTCACCGGCCCGTACGGACCACTACCGTCCCTGGTATGACCACAGCACGGGTACTGATCGAGCCCTGGACGGACGCCGACCTCGCGCTGCTGCGCCGGGTCAACACCCCGGAGATGAAGAAGCACGTCGGCGGCCCGGAGAGCCCGGAGCAGCTGCTCGTCCGGCACCGGCGCTATCTGGACTTCGTCCCGTCCGGCCTGGGCTGCATGTACCGGATCGTGCTGCTTCCCGAGGGCGAAGCCGTCGGCACCGTCGGCTACGGCACCCGCACGTGGGAGGGCGAGACCGTCCATGAGATGGGGTGGAACGTCCTGCCCGGCCACCAGGGTCACGGCATCGCCGGCGCAGCCACCCGTGCCGCCGTCGCGGCCGCCCGCCGCGAGGCCGCCCACCGGTACCTGCACGCCTTCCCCTCGGTGGACCACCCGGCCTCCAACGCGGTCTGCGCGAAGGCCGGGTTCAGCCTCGTCGGCGAGACGGACTTCGAGTTCCCGCCCGGGCGGTTCATGCGCAGCCACAACTGGCGGGTAGACCTGCGGGCCCCGGCGAGCATGCTCTAGAACCGAGCACGCCCTAGAACAGCGTGCCGCTCTCCAGCTCCAGCAGCCGGCGCTTGCGGTCCACGCCCGCCGCGAAGCCCGTCAGCGAGCCGTTGGCGCCCATGACGCGGTGGCAGGGGCGGACGATGAGCAGCGGGTTGGCGCCCACCGCGCCGCCGACCGCCCGCACCGCGCGCGGCGACTCCCCGGCCAGATCGGCGAGTTGACCGTAGGTGACGGTCTCGCCGTACGGGATCTCGTCCAGGGCGGCCCAGATCCGGCGGCGGAACTCGGTGCCCACCGGGGCGAGCGGGAGGTCGAAGGTGGTGCGCTCGCCCGCGAAGTAGGCGGTCAGCTGGGCGACCGGCTCGGCGAGCGCCTCCGGGTCGAGGACCCAGTCGTCGGCGGGCTCGGCGAGCGCGTACTTCTGACCGGGCGCGGTGACGGTGGCCAGCGCGGCCGCACCGCCGTCCTCGGGTCGGACGCCGCTCAGCAGCAGCCGACCGAACGGGCTCTCCATGGTGGTGTAGACGGTGGTGTTCATTGCTGTGCGTTCTCCGTTCCAGTGCTGGTGCTCGCGGGCCCGGCCCACAGTCGGTGGACGGCGTAGGAGCGCCAAGGGGCCCACGCCTCGGCCGCGCGAGCGGCGTTCTTCGGGTCGCCGGGGGCGCCGAGCCGGGTGAGGCCGTGCTTGACGCCCACGTCGCTCGGGAGGAAGACGTCGGGGTCGGCGAGGGCCCGCATCCTCAGGTAGCCGACGGTCCATGGGCCGATGCCGGGCAGGGCCAGCAGTCGGGCCGCGGCCTCCTCCCGGTCCACGCCGCCGTCGAGCCGGACCACCCCTTCGGCCAGGGCGGCGCAGAGGCCGGTGAGCGCGAGACGGCGGGCGGCGGGCATCGCGAAGTCCTCGGGGTCGGCGGTGGCCAGCACCGCCGCGGTCGGGAACAGCAACCGCAGGCCGCCGTTCGGCTCGGGCAGCGCGGTGCCGTACTTCTCGGCGAGCCGGCCGGCCAGGGTACGGGCGGCGCCGACCGTGATCTGCTGGCCGAGGACGGCGCGGACGGCCAGCTCGTGCGGGTCCACGTGGCCGGGCGAACGAAGACCGGGGCGCTCCCGGACCAACGGGCCGAGCACCGGGTCGGCGCCGAGCTGCTCGTCGACCGCGTCCGGGTCGGCGTCCAGGTCGAACAGGCCGCGCAGGCGCTGGACGGCGGTCGGCAGGTCGCGCAGGTCGGCGAGCAGCAGGCGGCAGTCGAGCCAGCCGCGGGTGCGCGGTTCGCCCGGCGCCAGCCCGTCGACCTCGGCGATGCCGTGCCCGTACGGGAGCGCGAGGGTGCGCCGGTAGGTGCGGACGCCGGGACGGGCACCGGGGACGACCTCCTCCACACCGGGGACGGCGCGCAGGGCGAGGAAGTCGATCAGGTGGTCGCTGTCGAGCGCGCCGCGGTAGGCCAGCCGCAGGGTGAGGCCGCCGGCCGGGGTCGCGCTGCGGCGGCCGGCGGCGACCTCGGCGCGCAGCCCGGTGGGGGTGCGGTCGTAGACCTCGCGGACGGTGTCGTTGAACTGCCGCACCGAGGCGAAGCCGGCCGCGAACGCGATGTCGGTGACCGGTAGTTCGGTGGTCTGGAGCAGCAGGCGGGCGGTCTGGGCGCGGCGGGCTCGGGCCAGGGCGATCGGGCCGGCGCCCAGCTCGGCGATGAGCTGGCGCTGGAGCTGGCGGGCGCTGTAGCCGAGGCGGCCGGCCAGGCCTGCGACGCCCTCGCGGTCCACCACGCCGTCGCCGATCAGCCGCATCGCGCGGCCGACCAGGTCGGCACGGTGGTTCCACTCCGGCGAGCCCGGTACGGAGTCGGGGCGGCAGCGGCGGCAGGCGCGGAAGCCCGCCCCCTGGGCGGCTGCGGCGCTGGGGTAGAAGACGCAGTTCACGCGCTTGGGGGTCACGGCGGGGCAGCTCGGTCGGCAGTAGATGCCGGTCGAGGTGACGGCCGTGAAGAAGACGCCGTCAAAGCGGGCGTCGCGGCTGTCCACGGCTCGATACCGGATGTCGTCGTCGATCACGTTGTCCAGTCTGCGGCACCGGGTGAGGGGTGACTGGCGGGAATCAGACATCACCGTGTCGACCCCGACTCGCACCGATCGGCCGGGCCGGCGGCCGATCGGTGCGAGGGGTCAAGCCGAGCGGGCCTGGTCAGCGCTTCACCGGACCTCCCGCCGCTCGCATCGACTTGGTGATCGCCTTCCACTTGTTCAACCGGGCCTTGGCCACCCGGGCGTCCGAGCGGGAGGCGATCCACTCGTTCTCGCGCTGGAGCTTGAGGTAGCTGTCCATCCGGCGCTGCGGCAGGGTGCCGTCGGCCAGCGCGGCCTGCACCGCGCAGCCGGGCTCGGTGTGGTGGCCGCAGTCGTGGAACCGGCAGTCCTCGGCCAGCTCGGCGATGTCGGCGAAGGCCAGGTCCACGCCCTCGCCACCGTAGAGGCCGACCTCGCGCAGCCCGGGGGTGTCGATGAGCACGCCCCCGCCGGGCAGCAGGACCAGCTCGCGGGTGGTCGTGGTGTGGCGGCCCTTCTGGTCCACCGAGCGGGCCTCCTGGACGGCCATCGCCTCGACGCCGGCGAGCGCGTTGGTGAGCGTGGACTTGCCGACACCGGACTGGCCGATCACGGCCGTGGTGCCGGGCGTGCAGGCGCGCAGCACGTCCATGCCCTCGTCGGTCTCGGCACTGACCACGAGCACGGTGACGCCGGGCGCGATCGCCTCGACGTCGGCGCGGATGAACTCGGCGTCGTCCACCAGATCGGCCTTGGTGAGGACGACCAGGGGTTCGGCGCCGGACTCCCAGGCCAGGGCGAGGAAGCGCTCGATCCGGCCGAGGTCGGGATCGGCCGCGAGGGACGCGGCGATCTGGACGGTGTCGACGTTGGCGGCCAGCACCTGGCCGTCGGAGCGCTTGCCGGCCACCTTGCGGATGATCGCGGTCGAGCGGGGCAGCAGCGCCACCACGGCCGCCATCGGCTGGGCGTGGAGGTCGACGGCGGCCCAGTCGCCGGTGCACGGGCAGTTGATCATGTCGGCGTCGCCGACCGGGCGGGTGTCGAGCCGGACGGTGCGCGGCTCGCCCGTCTCCGGATCCGCGAGCACGGCGTCGCACTGGCCGCGGTCGACCCGGACGATCCGGGCCGGGACCAACCCGGCCTCGGCGAGCGGCGCGAACTGCTCGGCGAGCTCTGCCGTCCAGCCGTAGCCGGACAGCGGCAGCGGCGAGTCACCGGAGGAGAGCGAGGAAAGAGAAGAGAAAGAGGACGACGAAACGGAGGCAGCGTTGAACAACGCAGTGGGCCCTTCGGGAGGAGATCATCCCGGCGGGCAGCGGCTGGCGCGGAAAGGTCAGCCGGCGGCCGGGAAAAGGAGGTGAACGCGAGTGCTGCCCTGGGCAGCTATCGGGGCGACAACGACCACGGGGTCCACCTCCTGCTCTCTACTCCTCGGGGCGGCCACAACGGCCCCCGAACCGGACGCGACAAACGCTAGCCGACCGGCCCGCCCGGGCCAACCGGTTTTTGACCTGCGAAAACGCGGCGCAAACGCAGCGCACGGGCCAACATTGGCCCTGCAAAAGCGCCGGGGCCAGGGCCGCCTATCCGCCGTACCGGTGCTTGAGGTTCGGGTCGTCCAGCCACCAGGGCCGCATCCCGGCTTCCTCCTCGACCGGCAGCCCCGCCGCCTGCGCCTGGGCCGCCGCCGCCTCGAAGCGGGCGTCCAGCTCGGCGTCCACGGCCTTGATCTCCTCCCGCCCCTGCACCACCATCCGCCGCACCAGCGCGGCCAGGAACGGCAGTCCGACCAGGTCGCCCAGCACCCAGAACGCGTTGCCGCCCCAGGTCTGGTCCTGCGCCAGACTCGGCCCCCACGGCCGCCCGAGCGCCACGTAGTAGTGCTCGGCGACCAGGTGGCCGCCGTAGATCAGCACCAGCCCGAGCCCCGCGTCGAAGATCACCTCGGCGAAGGTGATGAACAACCCGACCAGGTGCGGGTACTCGTGCCCGACCGGGTCGATCTGCAGCCGCGGCCAGAAGTAGGCCAGGCCGAGCAGCACCAGCGCCAGGTGCAGCAGCACGTTCCCGAACGCGCTGGACACCGACTCCTCGTACCAGGGCGTGAAGTAGAGCAGCCACGGCGGAGCCATCAGCAGCGCGGTGGAGACGGCCGGGAACATCAGCACCTTGGAGGGCCCGCTGCGCAGCACCCGCAGGATCCGCTCCCGCCGGGCCGGCGGCGCGGCCGCGACCAGCAGCGAGACCGGTGCGCCGAGCGCGAGCAGCAGCGGGACGACCATGAGCAGCAGCACGACCTGGACGGCCCGGTCGGTGAACAGGATCCGCTCGTACACGCCGAGGCCGGAGCAGGTGCACCAGATCCACAGCAGCAGCCCGCCGAGGAAGGCGGCGGTGCGGGACGGCTGCCAGCGCTCGCCGCCGGCCCGGTGGACGGCGCGCACCGCGGACAGGTACCAGCCGGCGAGCAGCACCGAGAGGGCGAGCACGAGCGGTTCGGCCGTCCACGAGGTGGCCAGGTCGGACCACTGCCAGGGCGGCGGTCCGCTGTAGGCGAGCACTCGCACCGCGCCGTCCATCCGTCCGCTCACCTCGTATCGCGCCCCGCCGCCGGCGGCGCCGTCCGGTCGGCCGTCGGGCGCCGCGGGTCGGACCACGGCGCCCGGCCATGATGGCCTCCCGGACGGGGCCCGCCGCGCCCGGGGCCCACCTCTATACCCGCAGCTGAACAAAGCTTTACCGAGCCTGAACAAAGCTTTGCCCGGGCAAAGTTCCGGCCTCGATACCCCTCGGATCGCAACCGGCGGAGAGCCCCGTTCGTCTGGCAGGATGCACCGTCGGCGATACCGGCCGCGCGGGTGATGACAAGGGGACGACAAGGGTGCACAGCACTGCACGCGGCGAGGGCCGCCGGCTGGCGACGCGCCACCGCAACATCGAGTTGGGCCTGCTGGCGCTCGCGGTGGCCGTCTGTCTGGCGGGACACATCAACGCCGATCTGGCACTGACCGGCAAGATGCCGCACGGACTGCTGGTACACGGCCTGGCCCTGGGCGGACTGGCCGGGGCGGCACATCTGGCGGTGCGGCGGTTCGCCCCCTACGCGGATCCGCTGATCCTGCCCTTGGGCGTCTTCCTGACCGGCTTCGGGCTGATGCTGCTGGACCGGCTGGACATCTCCTACGCGGCGGCGCACGCCAGGAAGGGCGACTACCAGAAGCTCCCGGCCGCGCCCTCGCAGCTGATGTGGGTGTTCATCTCGGTCGCGGTGGCGATCGCGCTGATCGTGCTGATCAAGCACCACCGGTTCTTCCAGCGGTACGTGTACCTGCTGATGACGGGGGCACTGATCCTGCTGGCGGCGCCCGCGTTCTTCCCCGGCCGGGCGGAGGACTTCGGCGCCAAGCGCTGGATCCGCCTGTTCGGGCTCTCCTTCGAGCCGGACGAGTTCGTGAAGGTCGCGATCACGATCTTCTTCGCCGGCTACCTGATGGCGTCCCGGGACGCGCTCGCGCTGGCCGGCCGGAAGATCTGGGGGATGACCCTGCCGCGCGGGCGGCACGTCGGCCCGGTGCTGGCGATCTGGGTGGTCAGCCTGCTGGTGCTGGTCTTCGAGCGCGACCTCGGCACCTCGCTGATCTTCTTCGGCGTCTTCGTCGTGATGCTGTACGTGGCGACCGAGCGGACCAGCTGGGTGGTGCTCGGCGTGCTGATGGCGGTCGGCGGAGCGGCGGTGGTCGGCACCGTGGAACCGCACGTGCACGGGCGCGTCGAGGCCTGGCTGCACCCGCTCGACATCTACAAGGAGCACCACGACCCGGCGATCATCTCCGACCAGCCCGCCGAGGCGCTGTTCAGCCTGGGCACCGGGCACCTGACCGGGACGGGCCTGGGCTCGGGGCGACCGTGGCTGATCGGCTTCGCCGGGCGCAGCGACTTCGTCTTCACCACGATCGGCGAGGAGTTGGGCCTGGCCGGGGTGACGGCGGTGCTGCTGGTGTACCTGCTGCTGGTCCAGCGCGGGCTGCGGACGGCGGTCGGCTTGACCGACCCGTTCGGCAAGCTGCTGGCGGCGGGGCTGTCGACGGCGCTGGCGCTGCAGGTGTTCGTGGTGGTCGGCGGGGTGAGCGGGCTGGTGCCGCTGACCGGTAAGGCGCTGCCGTTCCTGGCGGCGGGCGGCTCGTCGCTGCTGGCGAACTGGCTGATCGTGGCGCTGCTGATCAAGCTGAGCGACTCGGCCGGGCGGACGGCCCTGGAGCCGGCGCCGCCGAGCCCCGATCCGCTCCCGGCGCAGGCCGGACCGGCCGACCGGTCGGCGGCCCCGGGCGGCTCGGCCCCGGCGGCCCCGGGCCCGACCCCGCCCCGCGGCTCGACCCTGACGGCCCCGATCTCCGTGAACCCGGCCGGCCCGGAGCCGACGGGGGCGGACCCGGCCGGCCCGCACGCCCCGGCCGAGCCGTCCGCGTACGGGTACGGGTACCCCCCGGCCCCGCAGTCCCCCTTCCCGCCGAACCCGGCCACCGCCTGACCCCCGTCCGACCACCCGGGCCCCGCCCGGGCCCACGGACCGACGCCCGCGCACCCGGCACCCGCCGAACACCAGGTGACGGCCGCACAGGAAGCGCGCAGGAAACGCACAGGGCCTCCCCCGCATCCCGCGGAGGAGGCCCTGCCCGTCGTGGCGTCGTGGCCCCCGGAGCCCCTACCGCTGCTGCTCCCACGGCGGCCTGGGCGGGTAGTCCGGCGCCTGCCGCTCCGGCGGCGGCCCGGTCGGCCGGTCGCTGTCCGGCGGGGGCGGCGCGGGCCGGTGGTGGGGCCCGCCGCGGGCGGTGAGGCGGCCGCGGACGTTCTCGGCGGCCAGCACGTCGGCCCAGCGCTCGGGGTACTCGGAGGGGACCTCGACGTCGTCGGCCTCCTCCTCGCCCCACTCCTCCTCGACGCCTTCGGCGAGGCCGAGTTCGCGGGCGCGCCGGGCCCGTTCGGCGGCCCGCCGGGCGGCGACCTCGCGGACCACGGCGGCGGCGGCCTCCTCGTGGGCGCGCTCGTTCTCGGCGCGCGCGTCGGCGGTCTCCAGGGTGGGCCAGCGGCGGTCTATGGCGGCGTTCATGGCGGCGCCGATGAGGACGGCCAGGGCGACCACGAAGATCCACAGCAGCACGGCCACCGGCGCGGCCAGCGAGCCGTACACCGAGGGGCCCTCGACCGAGCTGACCAGGTAGATCCGCAGGGCCACGCTGCAGAAGACCAGCACCACCAGGGCGACCAGGGCGCCGGGGATGTCCTCGCGCCAGGGCGTGGAGACGGGGACGGCCAGGTGGTACAGGGTGGTCAGGGAGACGATCAGCAGCACGATGGCGACCGGCCAGTACGCGGCGCCGACCAGCCCGGCGATCCCGGGCACGGCGTTCTCGACCAGTCCGGGTCCGGCCATCAGGAGCGGCAGCACCAGGGAGCCGATGACGAGGGCGCCGAGGTAGAGGCCGAGCGACATCAGCCGGGTCTTGACGATGCCTCGCTTGCCGTCGAGCCCGTACATGACGGTGATGGTGTCGATGAAGATGTAGAGCGCCCTGGAGCCGGACCACAGCGACAGCAGGAAGCCGATCGAGACGAGGTCGGGCCGGCTGCGGTCGAACACCTGGTTCAGCAGGGGCACCACGATCTCCCTGACGGACGAGTCCGACAGGACCGTCCCGGCGGCCGAGACGATGTCGTGCTTGAGCCGGTCGATGGTGCCGGCGCCGAGGAACTCGTCGAGGTAGCCGAGGGTGCCGGCCAGTCCGAGGAGCAGCGGCGGGATCGACAGCAGGGTGAAGAAGGCGGCCTCCGCGGCGAGGCCGGTGACCCGGTACTCGACGCAGGTGTTGGTGGTGTCCTTGACCAGCTCCCACGCCGTGCGGTGCCAGGTGGCCTGCTTGGCTGCACGCCTGGCGCCCTTGCCCCGACGCCGGGAGGGCCGTTCGGGGTTCGGTCTGCTCGTATCGCCTGCTGCTTCCACAGGACTAACGGTATCGGGCCGGGGCGGCCCGGTTGATCTCCCCCGGGGTGCGGGCGCGTGGCCGGGCTCCGACGCGGGGATCGGCGGGAATGGCCGGGAGTCTCACATGGCGAAACTTCAGCGTCCACCATGCGGATGTTAGTGGACCGCGGGTCCCGCGCCGTGCGAATCTCTTGCCATGCCGAGCGCCGGAACCACCCTAGTAGGTCGACTCCACGTCGATCTCCTTCGCGTGTCCAGCGCCATCTGTCCGGTGATCTGAGCCCACCCCGCCGCACCACCGCCCCCGGCGCCACCCTCCTCGCCGTCCCCGCTGAATCGGACGTGCAGGCGCCCGCCCGGTCACGGTCACTGCTCTCCCGGCCCTGGGAATACCCGCAGGTCACAGCAGCAGCGCACCGCCGAGCACGCCCAGCGACCCACCCGGCGTCAGAGCCACCTGCCTCGAAGGACTTCACCATGGCCACCACTCCCGAGACCGCCGAGCCCACGGCCGACCGCGCCGCCGCGCGCCGCCCCGCGGCGACGCGCAAGGCGACCCGCCACCGCGGCGAGGGCCAGTGGGGCATGGGCCACTTCACTCCTCTGAACGCCAACGAGCAGTTCAAGAAGGACGATGACGGTCTCAATGTGCGGACACGTATTGAGACGATCTACGCGCACCGCGGCTTCGACTCGATCGACCCCGCCGACCTGCGCGGCCGGATGCGCTGGTGGGGTCTGTACACCCAGCGCAAGGAGGGCATCGACGGCGGCAAGACCGCGATCCTGGACCCGCACGAGCTCGACGCCGAGTACTTCATGCTGCGCGTGCGCATCGACGGCGGCCGGCTGACGGTCGCCCAGCTGAAGGCGATCGCCGAGGTCTCCGAGCAGTACGCCCGCAACACCGCCGACCTGACCGACCGACAGAACGTCCAGTACCACTGGATCCGGATCGAGGACGTCCCGGCGATCTGGCAGAAGCTGGAGGCCGTCGGCCTGTCCACCACCGAGGCCTGCGGCGACACCCCGCGCGTCATCCTCGGCTCCCCGGTGGCCGGCATCGCCGAGGACGAGATCATCGACGGCACCCCGGCCATCGAGGAGATCCAGCGGCGCTTCATCGGCAACCCGGACTTCTCCAACCTGCCGCGCAAGTTCAAGTCCGCCGTCTCCGGCTCCCCGCTGCTGGACGTCGCGCACGAGATCAACGACGTCGCCTTCGTCGGCGTGGTCCACCCCGAGCACGGCCCCGGCTTCGACCTGTGGGTCGGCGGCGGCCTCTCCACCAACCCCAAGCTGGGCGTGCGCCTGGGCGCCTGGGTCCCGCTGGACGAGGTGGCCGACGTCTACGGCGGCGTCATCGGCATCTTCCGCGACTACGGCTACCGCCGGCTGCGCAACCGCGCCCGGCTGAAGTTCCTGGTCGCCGACTGGGGCGTGGAGAAGTTCCGTCAGGTGCTGGAGGACGAGTACCTCAAGTACCGGCTGGTCGACGGCCCCGCGCCGCAGGAGCCCAGCGGCCGCTGGCGCGACCACGTCGGTGTCCACCGGCAGCAGGACGGCAGGTACTACATCGGCTTCGCGCCGCGCGTCGGCCGCGTCGACGGCCGGCTGCTGGGTCGGATCGCCGACCTCGCCGCCGCGCACGGCAGCGACCGGCTGCGCACCACCGCCGAGCAGAAGATGCTGGTCCTCGACGTCGCCGAGGACCAGGTCGACGCGGTGGTGGCCGGTCTGGAGGCACTGGACCTGCGGGTCACCCCGTCGCCGTTCCGCCGCGGCACCATGGCCTGCACCGGCATCGAGTACTGCAAGCTCGCCATCGTCGAGACCAAGGAGCGCGGCCGCACGCTCATCGACGAACTGGAGAAGCGCCTGCCGGACTTCGCCGAGCCGCTGACCATCAACATCAACGGCTGCCCGAACGCCTGCGCCCGCATCCAGGTCGCCGACATCGGCCTCAAGGGCCAGCTGGTCACGGACGAGAACGGCGAGCAGGTCGAGGGCTACCAGGTGCACCTGGGCGGCGCGCTCGGCCTGGAGGCCGGCTTCGGCCGCAAGGTCCGCGGCCTCAAGGTCACCAAGGAGGGCCTGCCCGACTACGTCGAGCGCCTCCTGACCCGCTACCAGGCCGACCGCACCGAGGGCGAGCGCTTCGCCCAGTGGGCGGCCCGCGCCGGCGAGGAGCAGCTGTCGTGAGTGAACGCGCCGCCCCGTTCTTCTGCCCCTACTGCGGGGACGAGGACCTGCGCCCCTCGGAGGCCGGGCACGGGGCCTGGGAATGCCACGGCTGCCGCCGCGCCTTCCAGGTGAAGTTCCTCGGCCTGCTGTCTCCGACGAACCACGGGGGTGCGTCACATGAGCAACGTGATTGATCACGAGGAGGCGGCCGTCCGGGCCGGCCGCGAGCTGGAGGAGGCGACGCCCCAGGAGATCCTGGCCTGGGCCGCCGACACCTTCGGCAAGCGCTTCTGCGTCACCTCCTCGATGGAGGACGCGGTCGTCGCCCACCTCGCCTCCTCGGTGTTCCCCGGCGTGGACGTCGTGTTCCTGGACACCGGCTACCACTTCCCGGAGACCATCGGCACCCGCGACGCGGTGGCCGCGACCATGCCGGTCAACGTCATCACCCTCACGCCGCTGCGCACCGTCGCCGAGCAGGACGCGGAGCACGGTCCGAACCTGCACGACCGCGACCCGGACCTGTGCTGCTCGCTGCGCAAGGTCGAGCCGCTCAACCGCGGCCTCGGCGGCTACGACGCCTGGGCCACCGGGCTTCGCCGCGACGAGTCCCCGAGCCGGGCGAACACCCCGGTGGTCTCCTGGGACGCCAGGCGCCGCAAGGTCAAGATCGCCCCGATCGCCCGGTGGACGCAGGAGGACGTGGACGCCTACGTCGCCGCCCACGGGGTGCTGCTCAACCCGCTGTTGTGGGAGGGCTACACCTCGATCGGCTGCTCGCCGCTGTCCTGCACCCGCAAGCCCGCCGAGGGCGAGGACGCCCGGGCCGGCCGCTGGTCCGGATCCGGCAAGACCGAGTGCGGCATCCACCTCTGACCACCTGCCACCTACTCCCTAAGGACTTCGAAAAGTGACCACAGCCGACACCCCGGCCGCCGCCGACGGAGCCGCGGAGGCGGCCCCCGCGGCCGCCCCCTGCGAGCGCGGCGCCACCGTGTGGCTGACCGGGCTGCCGAGCGCGGGCAAGACCACGCTCGCCTTCGCCCTGGCCGAGCGGCTGCGCGCCGAGGGCCACAAGGTCGAGGTCCTGGACGGCGACGAGATCCGCGAGTTCCTCTCCAAGGGCCTCGGCTTCACCCGCGAGGACCGACACACCAACGTCACCCGGATCGGCTTCGTCGCCGAGAAGCTCGCCGCCAACGGCGTCAAGGTGCTCGCCCCGGTGATCGCCCCGTTCGCCGACTCCCGCGCCGCGGTGCGCGGGCGGCACGTCGCGGCCGGCACCGAGTTCCTGGAGATCCACGTCGCCACCCCGGTCGAGCTGTGCGCCGAACGCGACGTCAAGGGCCTGTACGCCAAGCAGGCCGCCGGCGAGATCGCCGGGCTCACCGGCGTGGACGACCCGTACGAGGCTCCGGAGAAGCCGGAGCTGCGGATCCGGACGCAGGGCCGCACGGTCGCCGAGTCCGCCGCCGAGCTGCACGCCTTCCTGACCGAGAGGGGTCTGGCATGACCACCGCGACCGACAGCCCGGTCCGCACCGACGACACGCCGTACGCGCTGTCCCACCTGGACGCGCTGGAGGCCGAGTCGGTGCACGTCTTCCGCGAGGTCGCGGGGGAGTTCGAGCGCCCGGTGATCCTGTTCTCCGGCGGCAAGGACTCCATCGTCATGCTGCACCTGGCACTCAAGGCCTTCCACCCGGCCGCCGTGCCCTTCTCCCTTCTGCACGTCGACACCGGGCACAACTTCCCCGAGGTCATCGCCTACCGCGACCGCGTCGTCGCCGAGCACAACCTGCGCCTGCACGTCGCCCACGTCCAGGACTTCATCGACGACGGCCGGCTGCGCGAGCGCCCGGACGGCACCCGCAACCCGCTGCAGACCGTCCCGCTGCTCGACGCCATCGAGAAGGGCCGCTTCGACGCGGTGTTCGGCGGCGGACGCCGCGACGAGGAGAAGGCCCGCGCCAAGGAGCGCGTCTTCTCCCTGCGCGACGAGTTCGGCGCCTGGGACCCGCGCCGCCAGCGCCCCGAGCTGTGGTCCCTCTACAACGGCCGCCACGCGGTCGGCGAACACGTCCGCGTCTTCCCGCTGTCCAACTGGACCGAGCTGGACGTCTGGCAGTACATCGAGCGCGAGGGCATCGACCTCCCGGAGATCTACTACGCCCACGAGCGCGACGTCTTCTCCCGCGGCGGCATGTGGCTGACCGCCGGCCAGTGGGGCGGCCCCAAGGACGACGAGCCCGTCGAGCGGCGGCTGATCCGCTACCGCACCGTCGGCGACATGTCCTGCACCGGCGCCGTCGACTCCGACGCCACCGACATCCAGGCCGTGATCGCCGAGATCGCCGCCAGCCGCCTCACCGAACGCGGCGCCACGCGGGCCGACGACAAGCTGTCCGAGGCCGCGATGGAAGACCGCAAGCGCGAGGGATACTTCTAAATGAGCACCGTCCAGGAAACCACCGCCACCTCCCTGCTGCGCTTCGCCACCGCCGGATCCGTCGACGACGGCAAGTCCACCCTGGTCGGCCGCCTCCTGCACGACTCCAAGTCGGTGCTCGCCGACCAGCTGGAGGCCGTCGAGCGCGTCTCCCTGGGCCGCGGCCAGGACGCGCCCGACCTCGCGCTGCTCACCGACGGCCTGCGCGCCGAGCGCGAGCAGGGCATCACCATCGACGTCGCCTACCGCTACTTCGCCACCCCCCGGCGGCGGTTCATTCTCGCCGACACCCCCGGGCACGTGCAGTACACCCGCAACATGGTGACCGGCGCCTCCACCGCCGAACTCGCCGTCGTCCTGGTCGACGCGCGCAACGGCGTCGTCGAGCAGACCCGCCGGCACGCCGCCGTCGCCGCGCTGCTGCGGGTGCCGCACGTGGTGCTGGCCGTCAACAAGATGGACCTGGTCGAGTACGCGGAGCCCGTCTTCGCCTCCATCGCCGAGGAGTTCACCGCCTACGCCGCCTCGCTCGGCGTGGGCGACGTGGTGGCCGTACCGATCTCCGCCCTCGCCGGGGACAACGTCGTCGAACCGTCCGCGCACATGGACTGGTACGGCGGCCCGACCCTGCTGGAGCACCTGGAGACCGTCCCGGTCGGCAGCGACCCGAGCGCCGAGCCGGCCCGCTTCCCGGTCCAGTACGTGATCCGCCCGCAGAGCGAGGAGCACCCCGACTACCGCGGCTACGCGGGCCAGTTGGCCTCCGGCGTGCTGCGGGTCGGCGACGCCGTGACGGTCCTGCCCTCGGGCCACACCACCACCGTCGCCGGGATCGACGCGCTCGGCCGGGAGACGCGGCTCGCCTGGGCGCCCCAGTCCGTCACCGTCCGCCTCGCCGACGACCTCGACGTCTCCCGCGGCGACCTGCTCGCGGCCGGCCCGGCCCCCGTCCCCACCAAGGACATCGAGGCCACCGTCAGCCACCTCAACGAGCGCCCGCTGCGCGCCGGGGACAAGGTGCTGCTCAAGCACACCACCCGCACCGTGCGAGCCCTCGTCAAGGAGATCTCCTACCGCATCGACATCGACACGCTCGAACGGCGAAGCGGCGCCGAGGGGTTGAACGTCAACGACATCGGCCACGTGGTGCTGCGCACCGCCGAGCCGCTGGCGCTCGACACCTACAGCGACAACCGCCGCACCGGCTCGTTCCTGCTGATCGACCCGGCCGACGGCACCACCCTCACCGCCGGCATGGCGGGCGAGGCCTTCGCGACCGTACGCGCCACCGAACCCGCTGAGGAGGACTGGGTCTGATGCCCAGCGAGGCGTTCTCGGGCATGGACAAGGAAGGCGGCCGCATCGGCAGCGGCGTCCTCGGCAGCGGCCAGGGCGGCCTGACCCGATGTGTGGGCCGACGGGGCTGAGAACGCCCCGTCACCGGGCCGGCTCCCCCGCAGCCGGCCCGGCTTGCCCGGCATCGACGATGCCGCAAGCACCACACCAGACCTTCCGCCCCAGGACCGCCTCCTGCCGGTCCGTCCGTGAACAGGACCCACCCTTGGCATCGAACCAGGCACCCGCCCGCAGCGCCCTCTCGCATAGGCCGGTCCGCCCGAACGCCGGCCGGATCAGACGCTCCGCCGTGGCCGCGGTGGCCGGCCTGACCGCCGTGACCCTGCTGTCGGCCTGCAGCTACGGCTCCAAGGCGGACGACAGGAAGTCCAACGCCGCCGACTCCACCGCCGGCTCGGCCGCCGCCTCCGGCGCGAGGCTCTCCGCGGACACCGTGAAGATCGGCTACTTCGCCAACCTGACCCACGGCACCGCGCTGGTCGGCCTCCAGGAGGGACTGTTCCAGAAGGAGTTGGGCGCCACCCAGATCAAGACCCAGGTCTTCAACGCGGGCCCGTCCGAGATCGAGGCGCTCAACGCCGGGTCGATCGACATCGGCTGGATCGGCCCCTCCCCCGCGATCAACGGCTACACCAAGTCCGACGGCAAGTCCCTGAAGATCATCGGCGGTTCGGCCTCCGGCGGGGTCAAGCTGGTGGTCAACCCGGACAAGATCTCCTCGCTGGACGACCTCAAGGGCAAGAAGATAGCCACCCCGCAACTGGGCAACACCCAGGACGTGGCACTGCTCAACTACCTGGCGGGCAAGGGCTACAAGATCGACGCGGCGACCGGCGCGGGCGACGTCTCGGTGGTGCGCACCGACAACAAGGTCGCCCCCGACGCCTACCGGCAGGGCTCCATCGACGGCGCCTGGGTGCCCGAGCCCACCGCCTCCAAGCTGGTCACCCTCGGCGCGAAGGTCCTGCTCAACGAGAAGGACGTCTGGCCGGACAAGAAGTTCGTGATCACCAACATCATCGTCTCGCAGAAGTTCCTCACGGAGCACCCGGACGTGGTGGAGGCCGTGCTGCGCGGTTCGGTGAACACCAACGCCTTCATCAAGGCCGACCCGGACAAGGCCAAGGCCGACGCCAACGAGGCGATCAAGAAGGAGGCCGGCAACGCGCTGGAGCCGGCCGTCCTCGACCCGGCCTGGGCCGACATCGACTTCCTCGACGACCCGCTGGCCGGCACCCTGCAGGCCGAGGCCGACCACGCCGTGACCGCCGGGCTGCTCAAGAAGCCCAACCTGAACGGCATCTACGACCTCACCCTGCTCAACAAGGTGCTCGCGGCCAAGGGCCAGGGGCCCGTGGCGGACGCCGGACTCGGCGGCAAGTAGCGCCGCGGTCCGCCCCCGACTCCGCGGTCCGGACCCCCGCCCACCCGGTCGATCCCCGATCGATGCCCACCGGGGCGGGCGGGGCCGGACCCCGGCCCCACCTCGCCAGCCTCTGACCACTCACGCAGGAGGTGTCCGGATGACCCCGGCACTGACCACCTCGGCGGACGCCGCCGGTGCCGACGCCGGCGGCGCCGCGCCCGCCGTCCGGATCTCACACGTGCACAAGTCCTTCGGCCGCCCGGGCGCGCAGACCCACGTCCTGGACGACATCACCCTCGATGTCGCGCCCGGTGAGTTCGTCACGCTGCTCGGCGCCTCGGGCTGCGGCAAGTCCACCCTGCTCAACCTGGTCGCCGGCCTCGACAAGCCCACCGCGGGCGCCATCGAGGTGCCCGGCGGCCGCCCCGCGCTGATGTTCCAGGAGCACGCGCTGTTCCCCTGGCTCACCGCCGGCCGCAACATCGAACTCGCCCTCAAGCTCGCCGGCGTCCCCCGCCCGGAGCGCCGCGCCGAGGCCGAGCGCCTGCTCGAACTCGTCCGCCTGGGCGGCTCGTACGGCAAGCGCGTGCACGAGCTGTCCGGCGGCATGCGCCAGCGCGTCGCGATGGCCCGCGCGCTCGCCCAGGGCAGCAAGGTGCTGCTGATGGACGAGCCGTTCGCCGCGCTGGACGCCATCACCCGCGACGTGCTGCACGACGAGATCACCCGGATCTGGGCCGAACGGCAGTTGTCCGTCCTGTTCGTCACCCACAACGTGCGCGAGGCCGTGCGGCTCGCCCAGCGCGTCGTCCTGCTCTCCTCGCGCCCCGGCCGGGTCGCCCGCGAGTGGCGGATCGACCTGCCGCAGCCGCGCCGCATCGAGTCCTCCGGCGTCGCCGACCTGTCCATCGAGATCACCGAAGAACTGCGTGGGGAGATCCGTCGCCATGGCCAGCACTGACACCACCCCGGTCCTGGAGTTGCGCAAGGCCGCCACCGACACCGCGGGCGTCGGCGCCGGCCTGGACGCCCTCGACACCGTCTCGGCCCAGCGCGGCTCGCTCGGCGAGGCGTTGCGGACCAAGGCGCTGCCGCCACTGATCGGCGTCCTCGTGGTGCTCGCCCTGTGGCAGGGCGCGTACAGCCTGCACCTCACCTCCTCCTACAAGCTGCCCAGCCCGACGGACGTGTGGCACTCCGCCCAGGACCTCTGGTACCAGGGCACCCTGTTCTCGATCATCTGGACCAGCGTCTGGCGCGGCCTGTCCGGCTTCCTGCTCGCCGTCGTCATCGGTACCCCGATCGGGCTGGTCGTCGCCCGGGTCCGCCCGGTGCGCACCGCCATCGGACCGGTCCTGCAGGGCCTGCAGTCGCTGCCCTCGGTCGCCTGGGTGCCGGCCGCGGTCATCTGGCTCGGCATCAACGACCAGATGATGTACGCGGTCATCCTGCTCGGCGCCGTCCCCTCCATCGCCAACGGCCTGGTCGCCGGCATCGACCAGGTGCCGCCGCTGTTCCTGCGCGCCGGTCGCACCATCGGCGCCACCGGCCTCACCGGCGCCCGGCACGTCCTGATCCCCGCCGCGCTGCCCGGCTACCTGGCCGGGCTCAAGCAGGGCTGGGCGTTCTCCTGGCGCTCCCTGATGGCCGCCGAACTGGTCGCCTCCTCCCCCGACCTCGGCCGCGGCCTGGGCCGGTTCCTGGAGGACCAGCGCGAGTTCTCCGACATGTCCGGGGTGCTGCTCGGCATCATCCTCATCCTGTTCGTCGGCATCGCCATCGAGCTGCTGGTCTTCACCCCGGTCGAGCGCCGGGTGCTGCGCAACCGCGGCCTGCTGGCCACCTCCAAGTAACACCGAGCAAGGACTCCCGCCATGCCCGCACTCCTCCTCATCGCGCACGGCAGCCGCGATCCGCGGCACGCCGCCACGGTCGCCGCGCTCGTCGACGGGGTGCGGGCGCAGCGCCCCGGGCTGGAGGTCGCCACCGCGTACCTGGACCACTGCGCACCGCGCATCCCGCAGGTGGTGGGGCGGCTCGACGACGCGGTGGCCGTCCCGCTGCTGCTCAACCGGGCGTACCACGCCAAGCACGACGTCCCCGCCGCGCTGCGTGCCGCCGGCTCCCGGCTGCCGGTGGCGGACGTGCTCGGCCCCTCCCCGCTGCTGCTCGCCGCGCTGGACCGGCGGCTGGCCGAGGCCGGGCCCGACCTCGCCTCGCCCGCCGTCCGGGCCCGGACCGGCGTCGTGCTCGCGGCAGCCGGCTCCTCCGACCCGGCCGCCGACGCCGCCACCCGCGCGGCGGCCGCCGAGTGGCGCCGCAGCCGGGGCTGGGCGGCCGTCGAGGTGGCCTACGCCTCCGCGGGCGGCCCGCGCGTCCCGGACGCCCTGACCGCCCTGCGCGCCGCCGGCGTCGCCCGTACCGCCGTCTCCCCCTACCTGCTGGCCCCGGGCCTGCTGCCCGACCGCATCGCCGAGGCCGCGACCGGGACGTCCGGAGCCGCCGGGGCGGACGTCGTGGCCGGCGTGCTCGGCCCCGCCCCCGAACTCGCCACCCTGCTGCTGGAGCGCTACGACGCCGCGCGCCGGGCCGCACTGACGGCCCCGGCCCGCACCGCCTGATCCCGGCGCCGGCTCAGGCGTGGTCCAGCACGCTGTGCTCACCGAGGTCGGCGGCATGCCGCGCCACGGTCCGGTAGTCCGCGTCGTCGTGGAGAACCGTGAGTCCGTGGTACGCGGCCGTCGCCGCGATCACGAGGTCCACGGCGGAGGCGCTCCGGTGCTGCCCGGCGAGCGCCATCCGCCGTTGCACCGTGTCGATCCAACGGCCCGCGCTCTTGGGCACCGAGACATCCGGGTAGAGCTCGGCGAACATCTCGGAGATCTCGTCGTACTCCCGGCCGTCGCACGCGCTGTAGAGGAACTCGGCCCGCTGCGGATAGCACGACGCGATCGACCCGGCGTCGATCGCGTCGTACCAAGCGGTCTGGAGCTTCGGCTCACGCAGCAGCCGGAACAGTGCGGAGGTGTCGAGGAGGTAGATCACCGAGCGTCCTTCTCGGCCCGGTGCAGCCGCTCGGCGTGCTCAACGGCTCCCCAGTGCCGTGCCCGCTCGAAATGGCGGCCGATGCGGGCCGCGCGCTCCTGCTGATCGGCGTAGAAGCGCAGCGCGAGGTTGACGGCGTCCTTCTTGGTGCGCACTCCGGCCAGGGCCATCGCCCGTTCCAGCGCCTCTTCGTCGATGTCGATCTGTGTCACGGACATTCGGCACCTCCGTCGATCGATGTTGGTGATGTACATACCACTGTACTTCACCAACATCGGGGAGGGCCATGGAGACGGTCAGATCCGGCGGAGGGTGAAGGTGTCCGCCGGGTGGCCGGTGTCGGAGGCGCCGAGGCCGCCGGAGAGCAGGTAGAGGGTGCCGGCCGGTCCCGGCATGACGGCGGTGGGGGTGGGGTCGGCGCCCTGAGCCGCGGGTCCGCCGCCCCGGCGGGGTTCCGGGGCGGCGGAGCGGACGGGTCGTCAGACCGGCAGGTTCCACTTCTGGTTGTCGGCGCCGTTGCAGTCCCAGATGCCCAGCTGGTTGCCGTTGGCGGTGGAGAAGCCGAGGTCGTCCAGGCAGCGACCGGACTGCGGGTTGAGCAGCGAGCCGTCGGGACGGGCCTGCCACTGCTGGGAGCCGGTGCCGTTGCAGTCGTAGATCTGGACCTTGGTGGCGTTCCCGGTGCCGCCGCCCGAGACGTCCAGGCACTTGCCGAGGGCGCGGATCGTGCCGTCGACGCCGATCCGCCACTTCTGCGCCCACGAGTCGTTGCAGTCGTAGATCTGGACGGGGGTGCCGTTGCCGACGTTGGCACCCTTCACGTCGACGCACTTGCTCGCGTAGCCCGTGATCTGGCCGGTCGGGCCCGCCGGCGGCACGGCGCCCAGGAGGACGCGCGGGAACATGACGGTGTCGCCGATGCCGCAGGCGGCGGACGCGTTGCCGTCGCCGATCGCCACGCCGCCGAACGCGGGGCGGAAGAACTGCACGGTGTGCTCGGCGTTCCAGTAGGAGCAGTTGGCGGTGACGGACCAGGTCTGCATCGGGTCGAGGCCGGTACAGGTGCCCAGGACGTTCCAGCCCACGACGCGGGCGGAACAGGCGGGCGCGGCCTGGGCGGAGGTGGCCGGGGCGGCCAGGGCGGCGGCCCCGGCGAGCAGGGCGGTGGTCAGCAGTGCGGAGGTGCGGCGCATCGGTACGGTCGTCCTTCCGGTCGGCGAGTGGTGTCGACTCACCCTCCGCGGCTCCGTGATGACGGTGCGACGGATGTGTGGGCCACGTGAAAGGCTCGGGGGCCCGTGGGCGACCGTCAACGGCAGTTCGACGGCAGCTGCCGGTGTGACCGGCGCTGGGCTGCGACGTCGTCCGGGGCGGCAGTTTCACCGCGCGGGCAGCGGCGTCGCGCCCGTCGGCCCCGCCCCGGAACGCGGAACGGGCCCCGCGGCCTCCCCCTGGTGCGGGGAGGTCCCGGGGCCCGTTCGGCGGGACTCGGACGACCGTCAGTCGAAGGTGCGGCGCTGGCGGCCGGTGCCGTAGTTGGAGCCGGTCTTGGCGCCGCTGCCGGGCTTGGCGCGGCCGGAGGAGCGGCCGATGAAGCCGGCCGCCTGGGGGCGGTCGCCCTGGGCGGAGGCGCCGAGGCGCTGCTTGGGGCGGGCGCGGCGCGGGTTGCCGTTCATGTCGACGT
The DNA here is from genome assembly GCF_044744365.1 of Kitasatospora sp. NPDC087314. Taxonomy (NCBI): domain Bacteria; kingdom Bacillati; phylum Actinomycetota; class Actinomycetes; order Kitasatosporales; family Streptomycetaceae; genus Kitasatospora; species Kitasatospora sp. NPDC087314. The sequence continues at coordinate 654,035 of NZ_JBIUYE010000001.1, read as the reverse complement.
CGGCGGGCAGCCCGGAGCGCTTGCCGGGGCGGCGGCGCGGGTTGCCGGCCTTGGCCTCGGACTTGGCGGCGGGCGCCTCGACGGGCACCGGGACGGCGACCGCGACCGCGACGCCGCTGGGGGTGCGGGCGCCGGTGATCTTGGCGAGGTCGGCGTCGCCGGGACGGACCTTGGTGACGGTGGGGCGGATGCCGGCGACCGTCATCAGCCGGTTGACCTCGCGGCGCTGCTCGGGCAGGACGAGGGTGACGACCGTCCCGGACTCGCCGGCCCGGGCGGTGCGGCCGCCGCGGTGCAGGTAGTCCTTGTGGTCGACCGGCGGGTCCACGTTGACGACCAGGTCGAGGCCGTCGATGTGGATGCCGCGGGCGGCGACGTTGGTGGCGATCAGCGCGGTGACGTTTCCGTCCCGGAACTGGTCCAGCACCCGGTTGCGCTGCGGCTGGGACTTGCCGCCGTGCAGGGCCGCGGCCCTGACGCCGTTGGCGAGCAGCTGCTTGGCCAGCCGGTCGGCGCCGTGCTTGGTGTGCACGAACATGATCACCCGCCCGTCGCGGGAGGCGATGTGCGCGGTGGTCGACGCCTTGTCGGCCGGGTCGAGCTGGAGGACGTGGTGATCCATGGTGGTGACCGCGCCGGCCGACGGGTCGACCGAGTGGGTCACCGGGTCGGTCAGGAAGCGCTTGACCAGGCGGTCGACGTTGCGGTCCAGGGTGGCGGAGAAGAGCATCCGCTGCCCGCCCTCGGCGACCTGCTCCAGCAGCTTGCTGACCTGCGGCAGGAAGCCCATGTCCGCCATCTGGTCGGCCTCGTCGAGGACCGTGATGGTGACGTCGGAGAGGTTGACGTCGCCGCGCCCGATCAGGTCGTCGAGCCGGCCGGGGGTGGCGACCAGGACCTCGGTGCCGCGGCGGACGGCGTTGGACTGCCGGTTGATCGACATGCCGCCGACGACGGTGGTGATCCGCAGGTTGACGGCGGTCGCGTAGGGGGTGAGCGCCTCGGTGACCTGCTGGGCCAGCTCGCGGGTCGGGACCAGGACGAGCGCCAGCGGGTACCGGGCGACGGCGCGGCGGCCGGCGGTACGGGCGAGCAGCGGCAGGCCGAAGGCGAGGGTCTTGCCGGAGCCGGTGCGGCCGCGGCCGAGCACGTCGCGGCCGGCGATCGAGTCCGGCAGGGTGGCGCCCTGGATCGGGAACGGCGCGGTGACGCCTTCGCGGGTGAGCGCGCTGAGGATCGCCTTGGGCAGGTCGAGCTCGGCGAAGGTCTCCGCCGGGGGCCGGGCCGGTGTGCCCTCGACGACGGTGAAGTCGGCAGGCTCGGACACGGCCGCGGCACGGGTGTTCTTGGGGGCGCCGGTGCGGTTGCGCGGCTTGCGCGAGCGCTCGGCGTTGCCGGTGGCACGCGGGTTCTCGCCGCGGCGGGCGCGCTCCGGGTTCTCGGCGCGGCCGGCGTTCCCGGTGCGGCGCGGGTTCTCGCCGCGGCGGGTCTGGTCGGTGCTGCGGGCGGCGCGGTCGCGCGGCGGGCGGGCAGGGGTGGTCACGAAATCTCCGTACGTCGGTCGGCAGCCCCGGTCAGGGACTGGTCGGCCGTCGGTGGGAAGATCGCCGCCCCGGCCGTACGGCGGCATGGGCGAGGGCCCGCACCGTGTGGTACGGGCCCCCGCTTCGCGAGATCGCGAGTCAGCGCGGAGGCTGACGTCAGGCGATGACGCGGATGTTCTCGGCCTGCGGGCCCTTCTGGCCCTGGGTGACGTCGAACTCGACCTGCTGGCCCTCGACGAGCTCACGGAAGCCGTTCGCCTGGATGTTCGAGTAGTGGGCGAACACGTCCGGGCCACCCTCGGCCTGCTCGATGAAGCCGAAGCCCTTTTCGCTGTTGAACCACTTCACGGTGCCGGTAGCCATAACCGTCTCCTCTAACTGGGGCATCAGGGATTCACACCGCGTGAACCCCGGAGTAGCCGCGATCCCCATCCGGAGACTGAAACACCGGACAAAACAAATGCGCCTGTTGGTTGGAACCAGCAGGCGCACACATACGTTCATGGGAACCAAAACTGCAACTGGGTCGATCGTAGCACGGCGACACCCCGATTGACCGGGGACTTTTGTGCTCGGCAGATCACGTTTGACGGCCGCGGAAAGGGGGCAGGCGGCGCCCCGCCGAAGCGGGGCGCCGCCTGTTGGCGCGCCTTCGGTGGCGCCGACCGTGTCCGAACGAACCGGTCGGTACCGGCATCCGGACGAACCGGTCAGTACCGGCCGGCCGGCTCCGGCACGCCGTGCGCACCCGCCACCGGCGCCGGGCCGGTGCCGTGACCCTGCCCGTGGCCGTGACCGTGGCCCGGGGTGCCGCCGTGACCGGGCCACCAGGCGCGGTTGCCGATCAGCGCGGTGAGCGCCGGGGTGAAGAACATCGCCATCACGAAGGCCGCCAGCACGATGCCGAAGGCCATCGCGAAGCCGAACTCCATCATGAAGGTGTTGCCCGCGAGCATGAACGTCCCGAACGAGGCCGCCAGGATGAAGCCGGCCGCGGCGACGGTCGGGCCGCCGTGGCGCAGCGCCTCACGGGCCGCCTCGCGCGGGCTGCGGCCCGCGCGGGCCTCCTCGCGCAGGCGGGCGATGATCAGGATGTTGTAGTCGGTCCCGATCGCCACCACGAAGAGGTAGATGAGGATCGGCATCATGAACATCAGGCCGGTCTCGTTGCCGATCTTCTGGAAGAGCAGCGTGGTGGCGCCCAGCGTGGCGCTGAAGCCGAGCCCGACCGAGGCCATCAGGTACCAGGGGGCGACCACGCTGCGCAGCTGGAGCGCGAGGATCAGCAGGATCAGCAGCCCGGCGATCGGGAAGACCAGCTTGTAGTCGTGGGCCATCGCCAGGTTGATGTCCTTGAACACCGAGGTGAGACCGGCGACCTTGGCCTCCGTGCCGGCCGGGGCCTGCCCGTGGGCGACCGTGCGCAGCTCGGTGATCGTGCTGATCGCCTCGTTGCTGGCCGGGGCGTCCTTGAGCATGACGGTGAACTGGGCGGTCTCGCCGTCGGCGCTGATGCTCTTGGCGTCGGCGCTCGGCAGGAAGACCTTGGACACCCCGCCGACCTGCTGGAGCTTGTCGGCGTAGGCCGGGAAGGAGGCCGGGTCGAGCTTCTTGCCGTCGGTGGAGCTCAGGTAGACCTGGCTCGGGTCGGCGGCGCCGGCGGAGAAGCCGGTGGCCATCTTGTCCTGGACGACCATCGACTCCTTGTCCTTGGGCATCGAGCTGCCGGCCATGTCGAAGAGGCCGTTGTAGCTCAGCGCGCCCACGGACAGGGCGACCAGCACACCGCCGGAGACGGCGGCGGCCAGCGCCGGGCGCTTCTGGACGACCCGGCCGAGCGCGGCGAACCGGGCATCGCTCGGCTCGTTCATCCACTTCTTGCCGGGCCAGAAGACGGCGCGGGCCGGGATGACGGCGAGCAGCGCCGGGGCCAGGGTGAGCGAGGCCAGGGCGGTGACGACCACCGCGATGGCCAGGGCCGGGCCGAGGGCCTGGAACATGCCGAGGCTGGAGAGGATCAGCGCGGCGAAGGCGATGGTGACGGCGCCGGCCGCGGAGGCGATCGCCTCGCCGACCCGGCCGACCGCGTTGGCCACGGCGTCCTTGCGGTCGTCGCCGGCCCGCAGCCGCTCGCGGTAGCGGAAGGCGAGGAAGAGGAAGTAGTCGGTGCCGACGCCGAGCACGACGACGATCAGGATCGCCATCAGGATCGGCGTGCTCTTGAGGTCGAACGCCTTGGTGGCGTAGTTGATCAGGCCCATGGAGGCGGGCAGCGCGATCATCAGCGAGACCAGGATCGGCAGCAGGCCGGCCAGGATGCTGCGGAAGATGATGCCGACGATCACGATGACCAGCAGGAGCGTGGCCATGGTGATGATGCCCTCGGCCGAGCCGGAGGCGTCCTTCTGGTCGAGCGCCTGCGCGGCGGGGCCGCCGAGCTGGAACTTCAGGTCGGTGCCGGCGGCCAGCGCCTTGCCGTCGTCGCGGATGGCCTTGGCCACGTCCGCCGTCTGGTTCTGGTCCTGCTGCTTCGACTTGTCGATGGCTATCAAGGCCATCGCGTACTTGTGGTCGGGCGAGATGGACTGCTTGTCCGGCGGGAGGATCGTCTCGACGCCGTCGATCTTCTTCGCCGTCAGGTCCTGGACCAGCTTGACCATCGCGGTCTGGTCGGCGTCGGTCAGCGCGGCGCCGTCGTTGCGCTCGAAGAGCGCGAGCGCGGACGGGGTGAAGGCGGCGGGGAAGGCCCGCTCCTGCACCTGCGCGGCCTGGATGGACTCGTAGTGCTTGGGCAGGAACGAGGCCTCGTCGGCCTGCGAGCTGACCTTCGGCGCGGTCATGATGATGGCGATCATCCCGATCACCCACGCGATGATCACCCACCACGCGCGGCGAACGACGAATTGTCCTAGTCGGTGGAACATGCTCGATGCCTCCTGGGCATGGTTCACCGCAGCCCTTGGGGGACGGGACGCCGGGCGACGGCAGGACCGACCGGGAGACGCACGGCGGCGCTCCCTAGCCGGTCGGCAGGTAAGTAGGTCTGGGCGTCATCCTACGAGTACTTGCTTGCCGCCCGGCAAGGAGCCCCCGTGTTCCAACCCCCGTTGGGCCGCCCCGAAGCGGCCCCGTCCCAGTCTCACCCGGGCGCACCCTCCTTGACCTCGTGCTCCGGGTGGAGACAGCTCCCCCTCAGGGTGGATCCCACCCCTACCCCCTGGGAGGAGATGTCAGGGTGGGAGGGTAGGGAAAACCCCACCCCGCACCCCTCGTGCGTCATGATGATCACCGTCCGGAGGCCTCCGGATGAACGCCGGCACAACGGAGCACCGTCATGATCCCCTTCGACGAAGGCCGCGCCCGGCTGCTGCTCGCCCACGCCTGCGAGTCCGCCGGGCTGCCCGGCCCCGGCGACGCCCGGCTGCTCGCACTCGGCGAGAACGCCGTCTTCGACCTCGGCGACCCGGCCGTGGTCGCCAAGGTCGGCCGCGGCCCCGAGCTGTACGAGCGGGCGCAGCGCGAACTCGCCGTCGCCCACTGGCTCGCCGCCCAGGGCGTCCCGGTGGTCCGGCCGTACGACGCGGTGGCGCCCGAGCCCCAGCTCGCGCACGGGCACCCGGTCACCTTCTGGCACCGGCTCGTCCCCGCCGTCCGCCCCGCCCGCCCCGCCGACCTCGCCCCGCTGCTGCGCGCCCTGCACCGGCTGCCGCTGCCGCCGTTCCCGCTCGCCCACCGCGACCTGCTGGCCCCGGTCGAACGCTGGCTGGCCTCCGCCGAGGGGCACGTCGACCCGGAGGACGTCGCCTTCCTGCGCCACCGCCGGGACGGCTTCGCCGCCGCGCTGCCCGACCTCGCCCCGCACCTGCACCCCGGGGTGATCCACGGCGACGCGCTGCCCCGCAACGTCCAGGTCGGCCCGGACGGGCCCGTCCTGCTCGACCTGGAGAACGTCTCGCACGACCTGCGCGAGCACGACCTGGTGGTCCTCGCGCTCAGCCACGACCGGTACGGCGTGCCCGGCGAGGAGTACCGGGCGTTCGTCGAGGCGTACGGCTGGGACGTGCGGGACTGGCCCGGCTTCGCGGTGCTGCGCGGGGCCCGGGAGACCGCCAGCGCCTCCTGGGTGGCCCAGCAGGCACCGGGCAACCCGGCCGCGCTGGCGGAGTTCCGACGCCGGGTCGCCTCGCTGCGGGAGGGCGCCACCGAGGTGCGCTGGTACCCCTTCTGAGGCGTCCGGTCACCCGTCGGACGGAGGACTCGGGATACCCGCCGGGCGGCGGCGTCCGGATACCCGGCGGGCCGCGGGGCGCCAACTCGGGCGCGTGTGAGAAGACTCCTACGGCGATCCGGTCCGGTCCGCAACCGGGGTAACTACGATCGGCGTCCTATCGGACGGTCATCCTGACCGAGGGATTGGCACCCGTCCGCTGCACCCCCCTGCACCACAGGAGCCGCCGCCATGCCCCAGCCCGCCACCCGCCGGCCCTCCCTCCCGACCCCCACTCCCCGCACCGCCCGTCGCCGGCTGATCGTGGGCTGTGTCGCGGTGGGCGCCGCCCTGGGCCTGGCCGCGTGCGGCACCGCCAGCGGAGCCCTCCAGTCGCAGCACAGCCCGAGTGGCCAGCCCCCGATCACCATCGCGCCGGCCACCGACCAGCCGACCAGCAGCCCGGTCGCCACCATCGTGCCCACCCCCGACTCCGGCGGCGCCTCCGCCTCCGCCGCCCCGCCGGTCGTCCCGAAGCCGCGCACGCCCCAGGCGCCGACCGGGACGGCCACCGCGACCACGGGCGTCCCCGCGACGCCGGCCGGCAGCACGACCCACCCGGCCGCCCCGGCCACCCCCACCGCGCAGCCCGCGCCACCCGCACCGACCGCGCCGCCCGCCCCCGTCAAGCCGGGCACCGTGATCGGCTCCACCGCCTCCGGCGGCCGCACCGTGGCGCTCACCTTCGACGACGGCCCCGGCCCCGCCACCGGCCAGATCCTCGACCTGCTGGCGCAGTACAAGGTCAAGGCCACCTTCTGCGAGATCGGCCAGAACGCCGCCGCCAACCCGGCCCTGGTCAAGCGCGTCCTCGCGGCCGGCCACCGGCTCTGCGACCACAGCGTCCACCACCCGCAGCCGTTCGCGAAGCTCCCGCACGACCAGGCGGCCTACGAGATCTCCGCCGCCAAGGACATGATCGTCCAGGCCGGTGGCCCCGGCACCCGGGTCACCTGGTTCCGCGCGCCCGGTGGCGGCTTCAACGCCGACAACGAGCAGATCACCGCGGGCCTCGGTATGTCCTCGCTCGCCTGGTCCGTCGACCCGCGCGACTGGTCCCGCCCCGGCGTGCCCGCCATCGTCTCCACCGTCCAGAAGCAGCTCAAGCCCGGCGGCGTGATCCTGATGCACGACGGCGGCGGCGACCGCAGCCAGACCGTGGCCGCGCTCAAGCAGCTGCTGCCCTGGCTGGTCGCGCAGGGCTACACCTTCGACTTCCCGGCCGCGTAGACCGGCCGGCGGTCCGCGCACGCGGGCCGGTCCCCGGGGTGCGGCTGCCCGTCGCCGTCCTCCACCACCGTCGCCAGGCCCCGCTCGACGTGCCGGGCGACGGCCCGGTGGAAGCCGGGCTCGGCCACCATCGGGCCGAACCGGTGCTCGACCTCGGCGGCGAGCGCGAGGAAGCCGGGCAGGTCGGCGGGCCGGGCGAGTCGTACCGTCGCCCCGGCGGTCCGCCGGCGGCGGCTACCTCATCGGCCAGCGCGGGTCGACCACGGCCTGCGGGTCCTTGCCGCGGCGCAGCCACTCCTGCAGGCCCTCGGCCCACTCCCGGTACCAGCCGATCTGACGCTGGTGCAGCTCGGCCGGCGCGACGTCGCCGACCTCGGCCCGGTAGCGCTCGGCGAGGGCGACGGCGACGCGGACGGCGGCCAGCGCGTCGCTGCCGGCCTCGTGCGCGTCCGTCAGCTCGACGCCGTACACCTCGCAGACCCGCTGCAGGGTGCGCGAGCCCTTGCGGTACCGGTCGACCGCCCGGTCGACGACCAGCGCGTCCAGCACCGGCCCGACCGGCCCGCCGAGGCGCGCGGCCAGCGGCACCAGCCCGTACCGGCGCAGCTCGGCGTCGAGCAGCGACAGGTCGAAGGGCGCGTTGAAGGCGACCACCGGGCGCCCGGCGGCGAGCCGCTCGCAGAGCGCGACGGCTATCTCCTCCACCGCCTCCTTGGCCGGCCGGCCCTTGCCGCGGGCCACGTCGTCGCCGATGCCGTGGATCGCCTCCGCCTCGGCCGGGATCGGCACTCCGGGGTCGAGCAGCCAGTGGACGGCGCCCACCCGGCCGGCCCCGACGGTGTCCACGAGCGCGGCCGTGACGATGCGGTCCACGGCCGGGTCGGTGCCCGTGGTCTCCAGGTCGAAGCCGACCAGTGGCTGCTGCCACCAGCTCATAAGGGTGTGTCCTTCCGTCCTGCTGCTCGAAACAGCCCCTATCATCACCCGCCCCACCGACAACCCGGCCGCTGGGTCGGTCGGCGGCGGGGTCGGCGGGGGCCGGGCCCACCCCCTCGGGCGCGGGCCCGGCGGGGCGGGTGGCCCGAACGCCGGGTGGCGGCGGGCCTGGTAGGGCGGTGGACGGGAGGGCGACGGGTCGCGCCGGTGGCGCGCAGCGGGGCGTCAGGCGGCCGCGAGGAGGGTGCGGCCGAGCCAGTCGGTGGCGTCGCGGACGCCGGGCAGGACGTAGAAGTAGCCGCCGCCGGTGGGACGGAGGTGGCGGGCGAGGGGTTCGGTGTCGAGGCGGATCTGGACGGCCTCGAACTGGCGGGCCACGTCCTGCTGGTAGCAGCAGAAGGCGAGGCCGAGCTCGGGTTCGCCGTCGGGGTCGAGGCCGCGGTCGTAGTTGAAGGCGCGGCGCAGGATGCGGCTGTCGCGGGCGCCGTCGGTGCGGGGGTTGGCGAGGCGGATGTGGGAGTCGAGCGGGATGACGGCGCCGGCGGGGGTCGTTGCGGTAGTCGGGGGTGTCGGTCTCGCCGGCGGCGCCGAGCGGGGCGCCGTCGCTCTTGCGCCGGCCGATCATGCGTTCCTGCTCCTGGAGCGGCACCTCGTCCCAGCCGGCGACGAGGATGCGGATGGCGCGGATGACCTGGTAGCTGCCGCCCGCGGCCCAGCGCGGTTCGTCGCCGCCGTCGCCGACCCAGACGAGGGCGTCCATGTCCCGGGCGTTCCCGGTGTCGGGGTTCTCGACGCCGTCCTTGAAGCCGAGCAGGTTGCGGGCGGCGCCGGTGGGGCGGGAGCGGTTCTGGAAGCCGTCGAGCTGCCAGCGGGGCCGGATCAGGCCGTGGGTGCTGCGCAGCAGGTCTCGGATGGTGTGCTGGACGGTGTCGCGACTCTCGGCGCAGATCTGGAGCGAGAGGTCGCCGTGGCATTCGGCGGGGCGCAGCGCGTCGACGGGGAAGGGGCGCATGGCGGTGAGCCGGCGGGGGCGCAGGGCGCCGAGGCCGTAGCGGGTGTCGAAGAGGGAGGCGCCGACGGCGACGGTGACGGTGAGCTCGTCGGCGGGCAGGACGGGGCCGAGGGTGCCGCTGTCGGCGGGGGCGGCGTCGGGGCCGAGGTCGGGCGGGGTGCCGCCGGCGGTGAGGAAGCGGATGCGGTCGGTGAGGGTGCGCAGGAGGGTTTCGAGGTCCTTGCGGTCGCGGGCCTTGACGTCGAGGGCGAGGAAGGTGCCGTAGCCGGGGGGCGGGTTGGTGATGCCGGCCTGGTGGGCGCCGTGGAAGGCGGTCCGCCCGGCGGCGGCGCGGGGTGCGGCGTGGGCGGGGCGGGCGCCGGTGAGGGCGAGGGCCCCGGCGGTGGAGGCGCCGAGGGCGGTGCGCAGGAGGCCGCGCCGGGTGGCGTGGGGGTGCTCGGAGCCGGTGGGGTGCGGGCTGTCGATCATGGACGGGACGCTAACAAGCGGGCCGGGCCCCGGCGCGCGCTCGCACCGGGTCTGACGTCCTATCGGCTGACTACCGGTCGGTTACCAGCCGTCCGGCCTATCGTCACACCGGTCCGGTTCAGGCGGCGGGTTCGCGGACCAGGTAGACGTCGATCGGGTCCTCGTGGTCGAGGACGAAGCCGTGGCGTTCGTACAGGCGGCGGGCGGGGCTGCCCTGGAGGACGTCGAGCCGGACGGGTTCGCGGGCGGCGTCGGCCTGGGCGAGGAGGTGGCGCAGGACGGCGGTGCCGAGGCCGCGGCCCTGGTGGGCGGGGGCGAGGTAGAAGTGCTCGATCCAGCGGCCGCCCTGGTCGGCGGGGCGGACGGTGACGGAGCCGGCGAAGGCGCCGTCGACGAGGATGACCGAGCTGTGCCGGCTGGAGAAGCCGTCCCGCAGGCGCCGGCGGACCCGGTCGTCGTCGTAGCGGCCGAGGCGTTCGAGGTCGGCGCGCAGGACGACGGCCTTGAGTTCGGCGACGGGTTCGACGTCGGCGGCGGTGGCGGGGCGCAGGGTCCACTGGGGGAGGCTGTTCACGGCCCGCAGTGTGGCAGCGGGCGCACCCGTGCGACCAGCGGTTTTCCCGGCATGCGGACGCTCGGGAGACCTGTGCTCGCTCGGGACACCGGCGCTCGGGGCGGCGGCGCTCAGGACACCGGCCGGGAGTCGCCCCAGGCGCCCTCGAACTCCTCCCGGTAGACCTCCAGCAGCCCGGCCTCGGTGCCGCCGGGCTGCTGGCCGGCGCCGCCGCGCAGGACCAGTGCGGGGGACTCCATGCCGCGGGCCCGGCGCAGGTAGGGCTGGATGACGCCGAGGTCGCGGGTCTGCCGGCGGCCGCCGACCTGGCCGGTCGGGCGCGGGCCCTCGACCAGGTAGGCGGTGAAGCGCGGGGTCTCGTCGAAGACGCGGATCTCGAAGCCGCCCTGGTCGCGCAGCCGGGCCCGCACCCGGCGCACGTGCATGATGTTCATCTCGATGGATCGGGACAACTCGCCGCGCCCGAGGCCCAGTTCGCGTTCACGGCGGCGGACGGCACTGCTCGCCGGGTTGAGGAAGAGCAGCCGGACCCGGCAGCCGTCGCCGGCGAGGCGGACGAGCCGCTTGCCGGTGTAGTTCTGGCAGAGCATGCCGAGGCCGATGCCGAGCGCGTCCAGCCGGCGGGCGCCCTCCAGGAGGTCCTCGACGGGCAGGTCGCGCTGGAGCCGGACGCGGTCGGCGTGCACGGCGACGACGTCCGCGTACCGGCCGGCCACCAGGGACTCGACGACGTCGGCGGGCACTCCCCCGGCGCCGCCGTCGAGGACGGCGAGCAGGCGGGCGGCGGCCCGCTCGGTCTGGGCGAGGACGGTCTGGGTGAGCACCCGGTTGCGGGAGACCACGTGCCGGGCCACCTCCAGCTCGTCCAGGGCGAGTTCGATCTCGCGCCGGTCGGCCAGGTAGGGCTCGAAGCAGGGCCAGTGCTGGACCATCAGCTCGCGCAGCTGGGGCAGGGTGAGGAAGACCAGCGGGTCGTCGTCGGCCGGGTCGAGCAGGTAGCCCTTGCGGCGGCTGACCTCGCGGACGGCGCCGGCCCGGTGGGCCCACTCCTCGCCGGCGGGGCCGGCGGCGGCGGTGACCCAGTCCTCGCCGTGGGCGGGTGCGTAGATGGGGTGCAGCACCTCGTCGACGAGGGAGCGCAGCCGCTGCTCGACGAGGTTGAGCCAGACGTAGGCGCGGCCGGACAGCCGTACCCGCTGGTAGGCGTCCTCCCACTCGGCGGCGGACCAGGCCAGGGCGGGGATCTCGACCGGGCCGCCCTGCGCGGGCACCAGGGCGCGGCCGGTCATGGTGGGGCGCATGACGACCGTGGGCGCCTCGCTGCGGGCGCCGCCCCGGTCGGGGCCGTCGGACCCCGAGCCGCGGCCGCCGGCGGGGAACACCATGCGCCACCTCACCTGGTTGCTGCTGACTTGCGCCCCCGCCCGGCTGATGGAGCGCCACCAGCCCGGGGCGGCCGGACGATCAAGGGTACTGCCCGCCGCGAGCCGTGCGCAGCCGGATGGCCCACGGGGCCCGGCCCCACCACTGGCCCCACCCTTCACAGGCTCCGCCCGTCACCGGCCCCGCTTATCAGAGGAATGCCCACTGGACACCCGTTCGGGCGAACCGGGATCACATGTCCCGGCCGCCGGGGGAAGGCTCGGGGAGTATGCGGACTGTGCCGTGCGTCACGGCGCGCGAGCGCCGCACATGCCCGGCCGCCCGGCCGGGAAGAGAGCGTCCGGGTCCGGGCAGGTTGTCGGACTACATGTCAGTTTCCGTTGACTGCAAGGAAGTTGAGGACTCATGCAGGTCTGGCCCGGTAAGCCCTACCCCCTCGGCGCCACCTACGACGGGGTCGGCACCAACTTCGCGGTGTTCTCCGAGAGCGCCGACCGGATCGAGCTGTGCCTGATCGACGAGGACGGCTCGGAGACGGCCGTCGAACTGCGCGAGACGGACGCCTTCGTCCGGCACGCCTACCTCCCGGGCGTCCAGCCCGGCCAGCGCTACGGCTTCCGAGTCCACGGCCCGTACAACCCCGGCCTCGGCCAGCGCCACAACAGCGCCAAGCTGCTGCTGGACCCGTACGCCAAGGCGATGAGCGGGCACATCGACTGGGACGAGGCGGTCTACGGCTACCACTTCGGCGCCCCCGAGCGCCGCAACGACCTCGACTCCGCCCCGCACACCATGCACTCGGTGGTGATCAACCCGTACTTCGACTGGGGCACCGACCACCCGCCGCGCACCGACTACCACCGCACCGTCATCTACGAGGCCCACGTCAAGGGCCTCACCCGGCTGCACCCGGGCATCCCCGAGGAGATCCGCGGAACGTACGCGGGCCTGGCCCACCCGGCGGTGATCGAGCACCTGGCCAAGCTCGGCGTCACCGCGATCGAGCTGATGCCGGTGCACCAGTTCGTCCGCGACCACCGGCTGCGCGACCTGGGCCTGGCCAACTACTGGGGCTACAACACCATCGGCTTCTTCGCCCCGCACTCCTCCTTCTCCTCCACCGGCGACCGGGGCCAGCAGGTGCAGGAGTTCAAGTCGATGGTCAAGGCGCTGCACGCGGCCGGGATCGAGGTGATCCTGGACGTCGTCTACAACCACACCGCCGAGGGCAACCACCTCGGGCCGACGCTGTCGCTGCGCGGCCTGGACAACGTCTCCTACTACCGCCTCGCCCAGGACCAGCGCTTCTACGAGGACACCACCGGCACCGGCAACAGCCTGCTGATGCGCAGCCCGCACGTGCTCCAGCTGATCATGGACTCGCTGCGCTACTGGGTCACCGAGATGCACGTCGACGGCTTCCGCTTCGACCTCGCCGCCACCCTGGCCCGCCAGTTCCACGAGGTCGACCGGCTCTCCTCCTTCTTCGACCTCGTCCAGCAGGACCCGGTGGTCTCCCAGGCGAAGCTGATCGCCGAACCCTGGGACCTCGGCGAGGGCGGCTACCAGGTCGGCAACTTCCCACCGCTGTGGACGGAGTGGAACGGCATGTACCGGGACACCGTGCGCGACCTGTGGCGCGGCGAGACCGCCGCCCTCGCCGAGTTCGGCTCCCGGCTCACCGGCTCCTCCGACCTCTACCAGGACGACGGCCGCCGCCCCATCGCCTCCATCAACTTCGTCACCTGCCACGACGGTTTCACCCTGCGCGACCTGGTCTCCTACAACGAGAAGCACAACCAGGCCAACGGCGAGGACAACCGCGACGGCGAGTCCTTCAACCGCTCCTGGAACTGCGGCACCGAGGGCCCGAGCACCGATCCGGCCGTCGAGGAGCTCAGAGCCCGCCAGCAGCGCAACTTCATCGCCACCCTGATGCTCTCCCAGGGCGTGCCGATGATCTCCCACGGCGACGAACTCGGCCGCACCCAGCACGGCAACAACAACACCTACTGCCAGGACAACGAGCTCACCTGGGTGCACTGGCCCGAGGGCGACGGACCGCAGGCACGGCTGCTGGAGTTCACCCAGGGGATGATCTGGCTGCGCCGCGACCACCCGGTGTTCCGGCGGCGGCGCTTCTTCCACGGGCGGCCGGTCTCCGGGCGGCACGGGGCCGGGGCGCCGGCCGCCGGCGGCTACGACGACCTCACCGACATCGCCTGGTTCACGCCCGGCGGGGAGGAGATGACCAAGCGCAACTGGGGCGCCAGCTACGCCAAGTCGCTGACCGTCTTCCTCAACGGCTACGCCATCTCCGAGCCGGACCGGCGCGGCGGGCGGATCGTCGACGACTCCTTCCTGCTGATGTTCAACGCGCACTTCGAGCCGCTGGAGTTCACCGTGCCCGCCGACCACGGGCAGGAGTGGCAGGTCGTGGTCGACACCGCGCAGCCCCGGCTGCCCGCCCCGGGCGCGGGCACCCGGGTCAAGGCCGGGGACGCGCTGTGGCTCACCGACCGCTCGCTGATGGTGCTCCAGCGGCCTGCCTGAACGGGCGTGCGGTCACCTGTTCGGGCCAGCAGCGGGTCTTGGCGGCGGGCTCCCCCGGGTACTCATGGACCTATGACCTCCGCCGCCGAGCCCGCGCAGCCCCGCCCGGCCGCTACCTCCCCCTCACCCGGTCCCCCCACCGCCAGCTACCGCCTCCAGCTGCAGCCCGGCTTCACCCTCCACGACGCCACCGCCGCCGTCCCCTACCTCGCCGCCCTCGGTGTCTCCCACCTGCACCTGTCCCCGCTGCTGGAGGCCACCCCCGGCTCCACCCACGGCTACGACACCGTCGACCACGGCCGGATCAGCGAGCAGCTCGGCGGCGAGGGCGCGCTGCGCGCCCTGGCCGCCGCCGCTCACCGGCACGGCCTGCGGCTGATCGTCGACGTGGTGCCCAACCACATGGCCGTGCCCGTCCCCGAACGGCTCAACCAGCCGCTGTGGCAGGTGCTGCGGGACGGGCCCGACTCGCCGTACGCGCACTGGTTCGACATCGACTGGGCCGCCCAGCCCGGGCCCGCCGACGCCCCCGGTCGCGGCCGGGTGCTGCTGCCGCTCCTCGGCGACCGGCTCGGCGCCGTCCTGGACCAGCTGGTGGTGGACGGCGACGTGCTGCGCTACCACCAGCACGAGCTGCCGCTGCGGCCCGGCACCGCCGACCTGCCACTGACCGGGCTGCTCGCCCGCCAGTGGTACCGGCTCGCCTGGTGGCGGCTGGCCCGCACCGAACTCAACTACCGGCGCTTCTTCACCGTCAACGAGCTGATCGCCGTCCGGGTCGAGGAGCCCGAGGTGTTCGCCGCCACCCACGCCGTCCTGCTGCGGCTGCACGCCGAGGGCGTCGTCGACGGCTTCCGGATCGACCACCCCGACGGGCTCGCCGACCCGCGCGGCTACCTGCGGCGCCTCGCCCGGGCCAGCGGCGGGGCGTACACCGTCGTCGAGAAGATCCTCACCGGCGACGAGCGGCTGCCCGCCGACTGGCCGGTCGCCGGCACCACCGGCTACGACGCGTTGCGGCGCATCGACGGCGTGCTCACCGACCGCGCGGGCGCCGACCGGCTGGCCGGGGCGTACGAGGACTTCCTCGGCGGTCACCCCGCCCGGGTGCCCGGCGCCGGCCCCCACCCGGCGGTCGCCGCCGCCCGGCACGGACGGGCCGACATGACCGGGCCGCGCGGCGAGCTGGCCGCCGAGGTCGAACGGCTGGTGCGCTGCGCCCTGCGGATCGGCGCCGCCGAGCCGGCGTACGCCGACCACGCGCCCTGGCAGCTGCGCGCGGCGCTGCGGCGGCTGCTCACCGGCTACCCGGCGTACCGGCCGTACGCCCACCCCGGGGAGCCGGCGCCGCCGGGCTCCGCCGAGCAGCTGCGGGCGGCGCTGGACGGCTCGGCCGACCCGACGGACCGGCTGGTCGCCGCCCTGGCCCTCGGGGAGCTGGGGCGCGGGGCGGACCGGGACGAGTTCTGCGTCCGCTTCGCGCAGACCGCCGCGGCCGTCGCCGCCAAGGGCGTCGAGGACACCGCCTTCTACCGGTGGAACGCGCTGCCCGGCCTCAACGAGGTCGGCGGCGAGCCCGGCCGGCCGGGGCTGCACCCCGCCGAGTTCCACGACTGGTGCCGCCACCTGGAACGCAGCTGGCCGCACAGCATGACCGCGCTGTCCACCCACGACACCAAGCGCAGCGCCGACGCCCGCGCCCGGCTCGCCGTCCTCGCCGAGCAGCCCGAGGCCTGGGCCGCCGAGGCCGCCGCCTGGTCCACCGCCGCCGGGCCCGGCCCCGACCGCGACGGCGACTGGCTGCTCTGGCACACCCTCGTCGCCGCCTGGCCGATCGACCCCGACCGGCTCGCCGCCGCCCTGCTCAAGTCCGCCCGAGAGGCCAAGCTGCGCACGTCGTGGACCGCCCCCGACGCCGGCTACGAGCAGGCGCTCGCCGACCGCGCCCGCGCCGTCCTGGCCGACCCCGGGCTGCGGCCCCGGATCGAGGGCCTGGTGCACGCCCTCGCCCCGTACGCCCGCTCCAACACCCTCGCCGCCGCGCTGCTGCACCTCACCATCCCGGGCGTGCCCGACCTCTACCAGGGCAGCGAGGAGCCGCTGTACACCCTCGTCGACCCGGACAACCGGGGTGTGGTGGACCTCGGCGCGCTCGCCGTCCGGCTCACCGACTCGGCCACCGCGCGCCCCGGCGACCTCGCCCGCGAGAAGCTGCACCTCACCACGACGGCGCTGCACCTGCGGCGCTCCCGTCCGCTCGGGCCCTACCGGCCGCTGACCGCCGTCGGCGGCGGCGCCGACCACCTGCTGGCCTTCGCCCGCGGAGCGGACGTGGTCACCGCCGTCACCCGGCTGCCGTACGGGCTGGAGCGGGCCGGCGGCTGGCGGGACACCGTCCTGGAGCTGCCCGGGGGCGGGCCCTGGACGGACCGGCTGACCCTGCGGACCCACCCGGCGGGCGCGGTGCCGGTCACCGAACTGCTGGCGGACCACCCGGTGGCGCTGCTGACCAGGAGGGGCGAGAAGTGAGGACCTACCAGGTGTGGGCGCCGTCCGCGGCCGCCGTCTCGGTCGACGTCGACGGCGCCGCCCACGCGTTGGCGCGCTGCCCGGACCGGGCCGGCTGGTGGTCGGGCGACGCGCCGGAGGGCGACTACGCGTTCCGCCTCGACGGCGGGCCGCCCCTGCCCGACCCGCGCTCGCCCTGGCAGCCGCACGGCCCGGACGGTCCCAGCCGGCCGGTCGACCACGCCGCGTTCCGCTGGTCGCAGACCGGCTGGCGCGGCCGCGCGCTGCCCGGCGCGGTGCTGTACGAGCTGCACATCGGCACCTTCACCGCCCGCGGCACCTTCGACTCCGCGGCCGAACACCTGGACCACCTGGTCGAGTTGGGCGTCGACTTCGTCGAACTGATGCCGGTCTGCCCGTTCCCCGGCCGGCACGGCTGGGGCTACGACGGGGTCTCGCTCTGGGCCGTGCACGAGCCGTACGGCGGGCCCGAAGGGCTGAAGCGGTTCGTCGACGCCGCCCACCGCAAGGGCCTCGGGGTGGTACTGGACGTGGTCCACAACCACCTCGGCCCCTCCGGCAACCACCTTCCCGCGTACGGCCCGTACTTAACCGACCGGCACCACACGCCGTGGGGCTCGGCCGTCAACCTGGACGCCCCCGGCTCCGACGAGGTGCGCCGCTACCTGATCGGCAGCGCGCTCGCCTGGCTGCGCGACTACCGGATCGACGGCCTGCGGCTGGACGCCGTACACGCCCTCGCGGACGACCGGGCGGTGCACTTCCTGGAGGAACTGTCCGACGAAGTCGAGAGGTTGGCCGTCTCGACCAACCGCCCGCTGTTCCTGATCGCCGAATCCGACCTCAACACCCCGCGCACCACCGCCCCGCGCGAAGCCGGCGGCCAGGGCCTCACCGCGCAGTGGAGCGACGACTTCCACCACGCCCTGCACTGCGCGCTCACCGGCGAATCCCAGGGCTACTACGGCGACTTCGCCCACCGGCCGCTCGCCGCCGTGGCCAAGACCCTCACCCGCGGGTTCTTCCACGACGGCACCTGGTCCACCTTCCGCGGCCGCGGCCACGGCCGGCCGTTCCCCCCGGACGGCGGGCACCGGCTGCTCGGCTACCTGCAGACCCACGACCAGATCGGCAACCGGGCGCTCGGCGACCGCGTCTCCACCAGCCTGCCCCCCGGCCGGCTCGCCTGCGGCGCCGCGCTGGTGCTCACCTCGCCGTTCACCCCGATGCTGTTCATGGGCGAGGAGTGGGGCGCCGCCACCCCCTGGCAGTACTTCACCGACCACACCGACCCGCAGCTCGCGGAGGCCGTCCGGCAGGGCCGGCGGCGGGAGTTCGCCGAACACGACTGGGCCGCGGAGGCCGTCCCCGACCCGCAGGAGCCCGCCACCGTCCTGCGGTCCGTCCTCGACTGGACCGAGCCCCGGCGTCCGCCGCACCGCGAACTCCTCGCCTGGTACCGGACGTTGATCCGGTTGCGGCGCGAACGGCCGGAGCTGTCCGACCCCGACCTCGGCGCGGTGCGGGTGGCGTACGACGAGGCGGCGCGCTGGCTGGTGGTGCACCGGGGGCCGTACCGGGTCGCCGTCAACCTCGGCCCGGCCGAGGCCGTGCCGCCGCTGGACGGGACCGGGCGCGAGCTGGTCGCGGCCTTCGGGACGGCGGCGGTGGACGGGACGGCGGTACGGCTGGGGGCGGACGCGGTGGCGATCCTCGCGGTGTGACTCACCACGCGCGTCACCAGAGGAAGGTGCCGATCCGCTCCCGCAGCGAGGCGGCGTCCAGCCCGTACGCGGCCAGGTGCTCGTCGATCGAGCCGTAGTGCCGGTGCTCCTCGCGCGGCACGCCCAGGCCCAGCACCCGGTGCGGGCGGTCGGCCAGCGCCGCGTGCGCCTCGTTCGCGGAGGTGCCCGCCAGGTACGGCTCGACCAGCACCACGTCCGCCCGCTCCCCCGTCGCCGCCCGCAGCGAGGCCGCGTCGAAGGGGCGCACCGTCGCCGCGTACAGCACGGTGACGTCCAGGCCCTCGGTGGCCGCCAGCACCGCGTCCAGCATCGGCCCGACCGCGACGACCACGCCGCGCGAGCCCTGCCGCACGGTGCTGAACCGGCCCGCCTCGACCGGCACCGGCGCCGCGTTCTGGTGCGCCGAGAGCCGGACGTACACGTTGCGGTCGCCGTCCGCGACGGCGTGGCGCAGCAGCTGCTCGGCCTCGTCCGGGTGGCCCGGCACGTGGACCGTCCAGTCCGGCAGGGTGTCCAGCAGCGCGACGTCACCCGGGGACATGTGGGTGCGGCCGCCGGCCGGCCAGTCGTAGGAGCCGGCCGCGCTCACCAGGACGGCGCCGACGCCCTGGTGGGTCAGGTCCAACTTGACCTGCTCGAAGGGCCGCTCGATGAGGAAGCTGGCGAAGGTGTGGGCGATCGGGCGCATCCCGGTCAGGGCCAGGCCGCCGGCCGCGCCGATCAGCAGCTGCTCGCGGATGCCGACGTTGACCACCCGGTCCGGGTGGCGCTCCTGCGCCGGGCCGAAGGCGGCCGCGCTGATGTCGGCGAGCACCACGGCCAGCCGCGGGTCCTCGTCCAGCAGTCGGGAGGTGACGTCGATGAAGCGGTCGCGCATGGTGTCCATCGGTGAAGTGCCTTTCACGGTGAGCTTCTTGGTGTGAGCAGGGGGTTCCGGGGCCTGGGGCGGGCCGTTGCCCGGGACGGGTCGGCCGCGCCGCTACGCGTCCTTGGGCTCGACCCGGGCGACCACCACGTGCGGGCGGCCCGGGTGCTCGGCCGTGAAGGCCCGGTACAGCGCCTCGTGGTCGCGGCCGTCCACCGTCTGCGTCGACCAGCCCTCGGCCGCGAACCGGGCCGCGATCCCGCCCTGCCAGCCGTGCGTGGCCGAGGAGTTGTCGATCACCACCACGTGCAGCCGGTCCAGCCCGTACGCGCCGGCGAAGGCCACCGCCTCGTGGTTGGAGCCCTCGTCGAACTCGGCGTCGCCGACCAGCACCCACACCGCCGGGTCGGCCAGGCCCTGCGCCCGCAGGCCCAGCGCGGTACCGACGCCCAGCGGCAGCCCGTGCCCGAGCGAGCCGGAGGCGATCTCCACCCCGGGGATCAGCGTCCGGTCCGGGTGGTGCCCGAGCGGCGAGTCGTAGCCGCCGAAGCTCGGCAGCACTCCGGGGTCGACGAAGCCCTTGGCCGCCAGCACCGCGTAGTACGCCATCGGGCCGTGGCCCTTGGAGAGCAGGAAGCGGTCCCGGTCCTGCGCCGTGGCACGCTCCGGAGTCACTCGCAGCACCCGGTCGTACAGCACCCAGAGCACGTCCAGGGTGGAGGTGGCGGCGGGGCCGTGCTTCTCGGCGCCGGTCATCAGGCCCATCAGGGCGGGCAGGTCCTCGAAACGGACGGTGTCCACGTTCGCGTTCGTCGTCATGCGACCATCGTGCAACTTAAAGCTGACTTGAGGTCAAGCGGCTACAGTGGCTTCCCATGACCGCGATACCCGACCACGGCCGCGCGCCCGGCCCGCACCGCGACGACCTGGTCACCATCGGCCAGCTCGCCCGCCGCAGCGGCCTCGCCGCGTCCGCGCTGCGCTACTACGAGAGCCTCGGCCTCATCCACGCCACCCGCACCACCGGCGGCCAGCGCCGCTACACCCGCGGTACGCTGCGCCGGATCGCCTTCGTCCGCGCCGCCCAGCGCGTCGGCCTCTCCCTCGACGAGGCCCGGGTCGCGCTCGACCGGCTCCCCGAACGCCCCGCCCCCAGCGGCAGCGAATGGGACCGCGTCGCCGAGTCCTGGCAGAGCCGCATCGACGAGCAGATCGCCGAGCTCCAGCGCCTCAAGGCCAAGCTGACCGGCTGCATCGGCTGCGGCTGCCTCTCCCTCTCCCGCTGCGCCCTCTACAACGCCGCCGACCGCGCCGGCGACACCGGCCCCGGCGCCCGCTACCTCCTCACCCGCGACCCGGACGGCGGACCGGAACCCGTCTCCCCGGACGCCGACGACTGCGGCACCTGCTGAGCCTCCTGGCCCAAAACCCTTTGCCGCAGCCGTGCCCACCCGCCTACCGTGCGCCCATGCTGCCTGTGGTGGAGACGGAAGAGCAGTGGGACGCGATCCTCCCCGACGAGGCGGTGATGCGCCCGGGCGCCGCGGCGCTCTGCGCCGAACTCGGGCTCGCCGGGCTGCCGTTGGAGCGCTTCACGGAAGGGTCCGTCCCGGTCTACGCGGTCGGCCGGGAGCACGTCCTCAAGCTGTTTCCGGCGGCCGGCGCCGAGGACGGCGTCACCGAGGAGCGCGTCCTCACCCACCTCCAGGGCGCCCTGCCGATCCCCACCCCGGACGTCCGGGCCGCCGGCGCGTACGTCAACGGCTGGCGCTACGTGCTGATGTCACGCCTGCCAGGCGGGGGCCTGGCCCCCGCCTGGCCGCGGATCCCGCAGACCGACCGGGAGCGGATCGTCCACGACTGCGGCGAGGCCCTGGCCGTCCTGCACGCCCTCGACCCCGAACCGCTCGCCGACGTCCTCGGCCCCGGCGACTGGGGCGCCTTTCTCGCCCGGCAGCGGGCCGGCACGGTGGCCCGGCAGCGCGAACGCGGCCTGGCCGAGGCCTGGTTGGAGCAGATTCCGGACTTCCTGGCCGCCGCGCCGCTCCCGCAGGCACCGCAACGCGCCCTGCTGCACACCGAGTTCATGCGCGAGCACCTGCTCGTCGACCCGGCCGACGGCTGGCGCCTCACCGGCCTGATCGACTTCGAACCCGCCATGGTCGGCGATCCGGCCTACGACCTCGTCGCCGTCGGCCTCTTCACCACCCGCGCCGACCGCCACCTGCTCGGCCGCCTCCTCGCCGAATACGGGCACGACTTCGACCCGCGGCTGCTGATGGCGTACACGCTGCTCCATGTGTACAGCCATCTGCCGTGGTACCTACGGGAGTTGAAGCCTTTTTCACGGACCTTGGACGACCTGGCCGAGGAGTGGTTCGGGGTCGCCTAGGGCCTGGGGTCCGTACGCAGCAGGCTGTAGAGGACACCGTCGCGCCACTCGCCGTCCCGGAAGGTGACGCTGCGCCGCACGCCCTCGCGGGTGAATCCGCACTTCTCCAGGGCGCGCTGTTCGGCGTAGTTGGTCGCCTCCGTGTCGGCCTCCAGCCTCATCACCGGCGAGTGCGCGAACAGGTAGTCCACCAGGAGGCGTTGGGCCTCGGTGCCGATGCCGCGGCCGCGCCACTCGGGGCGGAGCATGATGCCGAGGTTCCAGTAGTGGCAGGAGCTCATGGATTCCACCTGCCGCCAGCCGACGAAGCCCGCGAACTCGTCCCCGCAGCGGACGGCCAGCACCGACTGCGCGGGCGCCAGCAGGCCGTTCTCCGCCCATTGGCGCCGGTGCCGACCGGGGTCGCGCCACCCGAACCACTGGAACGGGCCCGCCGCCTCGGGGTCGAGGAGCAGCGCTTCGAAGTGGCCGAGGTCGGCTTCGTCGATCGGTCTGAGGGACACCGGTGCATCGTTCATGCAGACCCCAACGCGCCACGTCCGGGCCCGGGTTCCCCGGGTCGCGCCTTCAGACGGTGATCGACCGGGCGAGCCGGAAGCCGACGTCGTCGATCCGCAGGGTGGGGTGGCTGCGGCGGCGGACGGAGGCGCGGCAGCTCCAGTGCTCGTCGAACCAGCCGCCGCCGCGCAGCACGCGGTAGCCGCCGTACACCTCGGCGTCGTACACGTCCCAGCACCACTCCCACACGTTGCCGAGCAGGTCGTACAGGCCGAACCCGTTGGGCCGCAGGCCGCCCACCTCGTGCGGGCGCTCGCCCGAGTTGCCGCGGTGCCAGGCGATCTCGTCGAGCGGCCCGTAGCGGGGGCCGTCCGTCCCGGCGCGGCAGGCGTGCTCCCACTCGGCCTCGGTGGGCAGCCGGTAGCCGTCGGCGGCGCGGTCCCAGGTGACGGACTCGCCGTCCTGGTGGTAGGCGGGGGTGAGGCCGTGGCGCCGGGACAGCTCGTTGCAGTAGCGCACGGCGTCGCACCAGGAGACGCTGTGCGCGGGGCGACGGTCGCCCGCCAGGTCCTGGTACTGCTCGCGGGTCACCGGACAGGGCGCCAGCTCGTAAGGGGCGAGCTCGACCGTCCAACTCCGCTGCGTGCGGCGGTCGGAGAGCGTGACGCGGCCGGGCGGGACGGCGATCAGTCCAGTGCTCAGGTCCATGATCGACGATCCTACGGCGCCGGACCCCGCCGCCACGGACCTCGGCAGTCAGTCGTCCAGCGCGGCCGGGGTCGCGCGGGACGACCGACTGTGCCGCCGACCGGCCCGTCCCCTGGCGCCCGCCCCGGACGCGGCACCAGGATGGTGCCCGACCACGCGACGGAGCGGACGAAAGGCGGCGACGACCATGGCGGTCATCACGGTCAGCACGGTGGTGGAGGCCCCGGCCGAGCGGGTGTGGGAGCTGGTCGGAGACTTCCACGCCCTCGGGGACTGGCACCCGCATCTCCCGGCGAGCCGGCTCGGCAACGAGCTGGCGGGCAACGCGATCGGCTCGGCACGACTCTTCGATCTCGACGGCGTCGTGCTGCACGAGACGCTGCTCGCCTACGACGACGAAGCGCGCAGCTACACGTACAGCTTCCCCGACGGCACGTTCCACTTCGACAACTACCGGGCCACCCTCCGGGTCACTCCGGTCACCGAACTGGGCGCCAGCTTCGTGGAGTGGAGCGTCACCTACGACATCGACGCCGAGCACCGCGAGGAGTCCACGGCCCGGGTGCACGGGGTGTTCACGGTCGGCCTGGCGGCGCTGCGCGAGCGCTTCGCCGCCTGACGGCCGGCTACCACCGATTCGTCAGGAGAAGGCGACCGGCAGCCAGCCGGCCACCGAGGCCACTCCCACGCACCAGCCGAACGCGGCCGCCGCCAGGACGACCAGCCGCGACCGGCACACCACGGCCGCGAGGCCCGCCGTCCGATCTCCCCGAGTTGCCGTGGCGCTACCACGACGGCAAGGCCGGGTGCGGCTCCGTGCCGCACCCCGGCCCGGCTCGGAGCGCTCCGAACCACCGTGGTCGAAACGTTACTTCGGGCCCTTCCCGGCCCACCCCCTCGCCCCGCAGAACCAGCTCTTCCCGGCCTCCGGCCGGGTCGCCGCCGTACGCCGGCCGGGGCCCGAAACGCCCGTCCCAGTCACCATCCCGGAGCCCTCAACAGCCCGCCCCGCAGCGGGTTTTGCGTCACTCGAACCCGCTCGCCGAACCACCTACGCTCGGCCGCATGAACCGTACGATCCGCACCACCGAAGACGTTCTCGCCCTCCTCGACGGCCTCTTCCCACCGGCCGAACCCTTCTGGGACGGATTCTACGAGAATCGCGCCGCCGACCGCCCGTTCTTCACACCCAAGCCGGACGAGAACCTGGTCTCCTACCTCGACCGCGGCCTGTTCTCCCCCGGCCGCGCGCTCGACCTCGGCTGCGGCCCCGGCCGCAACGCGCTCCACCTGGCTTCGCTCGGCTTCGACGTCGACGCCGTCGATCTCTCCCCCGCCGCCATCGCCTGGGCCGAGGAACGCTCCCACGAGGCCGGTACCGGCGCCAACCTGCGGTTCCACCAGGCGAGCATCTTCGAGGTCGAACTGCCCCACGACCGGTACGACCTGGTCTACGACTCCGGTTGCCTGCACCACCTGCCCCCGCACCGCCGGATCAGCTACCTGGCCCTGCTCGACCGTGTCCTCGCCCCCGGCGGGCACTTCGCCGTCGCCGCCTTCGCCGCCGGTGCGATGGGCTCCGAGCGCCCCGACGAGGAGCTCTACCGGCTCGGCGGACTGGAGGGCGGGCTCGCCTACTCGCCGGACGAACTCCGCGCGCTCTTCGCCGACTTCACGCCCCTCGAAGTCCGTCCGATGACCCCCCAGCCGTCCGGCTCCCCCCTCTTCGGCGTCCCCTTCCTCCTCACCGCCCTCTTTCAGCGCGCCGGCTGACCCGGAACCGACCGGACGGGCTGCGCGGGAAGTCGGACGGGTCGACTTCCCGCGCAGCCCGCACGAGCGCTCGACGTCCCACCGTCCTCACAGCCTTCTTCCAGCGACCTACCAGCCTTTCATCCGCTTCTCATCTACCACCCCTAGCCTCCGCCAGATGAACGTCTCCCTGCTCGGCGGCTGGTTCCCGTGGACCGTCCAGGCCGTGGCCCTCGCCCTGTTCCTGGCCGCCCTGGGCTGGCGGGACCGGACGTGGCGGCTCAAGTGGGGTCCGATCGCCCTCGGGACGGCGCTGCTGCTCATCGCCCTCACCGCCGTCGGCGTGCTCACACTGGCCGGGATCACCGACCCGATCCCGTTCGGGGTGTGGCTGTGGGGCGGGGTGGCGATCGCGGCGTTCAGCGTGCTCGGGTTCGGCTGGCGCGGCGCCCGCTGGTGGCGCCGCGCCCTCGCGCCGCCGGCCGCGCTGCTGGCGCTGTTCTGCGCCGCGAACAGCGTGAACATCGCCACCGGCTACTACCCGACCCTCGACGACGCGATCGGCGAACTGAGCGGGCAGCCGCTGCCGGAGCAGATCACGCTCGCCGAACTCGGCTCCATCCACGGGAAGACCAGAACCGGCCGCATCGTCCAGGTGGACATCCCGGACACCGCCAGCGGCTTCACCCACCGGCAGGAGCTGGTCTACCTGCCGCCCGCGTGGTTCCGCAGCCAGAACCGGCCGAAGCTGCCGGCGTTGGAGATGATCGGTGGCGAGTTCGCGGCGCCCGACAACTGGATCCGCTCCGGCAACGCCGTCAGGACCGCGGACGACTTCGCCGCCAAGCACAACGGCTTCGCGCCGATCCTCGTCTTCGTCGACGCGACCGGCGGCTTCCGGGTGGACACCGAGTGTGTGGACGGCCCGCACGGCAACTCCGAGAGCCACCTGCTCAAGGACGTCCCGCCGTTCGTCCAGAAGACCTTCAATGCCGCCACCGACCCGCACAAGTGGGGCGTGGCCGGCTGGTCGATGGGCGGCACCTGCGCCGTCGACCTCACCGTCGAACACCCCAACGTCTTCACCCACTTCGGCGACTTCTCGGGCGACAAGGGCCCCGCCATCGGCGACAAGGACCACACCGTCCAGGAGCTGTACGGCGGCGACGCGGCGGCCTGGACGGCCCACGACCCGCTGACCGTCCTCGCCCACCACCCCAAGTACCAGGGCGTCTCCGGCTACTTCGGGCAGGGCGACGAGGAGCACGGCCAGATCGAGTCCGCCAAGGCCCTCAACGACGCCGCCAAGAGGGACGGCATCCGTACCACCACCGGCACCGGCTCCGGCAAGCACACCTGGCAGACCGGCGCCGCCACCTTCGCCCAGGCCCTCCCCTGGCTCGCCCAACAACTCGGCGTCCCGGGCACCCACGCCTGACCTCCGCCCGGCAGCCGATGGCGTTCTACCGGCGGCCGGCCCGGCTCGACGGCGTGGCGTACGGGACCGATCCGCAGCGCGAGCCGGGCGCCGCGAGGCGGACGAATCCCGCCGGGGGAAAGCCTTGGCATCGGCGGCCCACGGCGGCGCGGGCGGCGACGTCCCGACGAAGGGGTGCGACGGTGCCCGCGGGCGGGCGAACCCCGTCCCGGCAGCGGAGATCCCCGGCCGTGCGCCGTCCCACCGTTCGGCGAACCGCCCGGTCGGCCCACGGCCGCCACCCCGGCCCGGCCATCGCTTCCGCCTCGCCCGCACACATCTTCCCCACCAACCCCCTGCAAGCGGCCGGGGACGCGGGCTACCCGCCGGTATCCCGCTTTGCTCCGGGCGGCCGGGTGGCATAAGTTTCGACCGCCGTCGGAGCAACCGGCCCTGACCGCCCCTCGGAACAGAGGAGCGCGGCGGGCCGGGAGGCCGGGCGGCAGAACGTACGGGGGAAGGAACAGCCATGCCGAGTGCCCGCATCGACGGGTCCGCCGGGCGGCGGGAGCAGGCGGTCGGGGCCGCGCGCCCGGCCCCGGTCCACGACACCGGACACGTGAGGACTCGTCCGTCGCGCAGCGCCGCAATGACCGCCGCCGCAGCGATCGTCCGCCAGGGCGCGCCGAGCGTCTGCGGGCCGGACAGCGGCGTGACGGCGCCGGCCTGCGAGGCCCTGCCGGGCTGCTGACACGCAGCCCCGAAGACCGCCCCGGCACTGCCGGGGCGCACGGCGGTCGGCCCGTCCGGCACAGGGGACCGGACGGACCGACCGCCACACCGCTGAAGGCGTCAAACGCCCAGACGTCGGAGACCGAGGGCGCAGAGGACCGAGGACTCAGCGGCCGAAGCGTCAGAGACCGAGGCGGCTGAGCGCGGTGGTCCAGTCGCTCGCGATGGCGCTGCGGGCGGCGTCGAGGCCGACCCGGCCGTTGCAGACCGCGTTCTTCAGCTTGGTCTCGACGCCGTCCTTGCCGGTCGCGGTCTGGGTGCCGTAGCGGGGCTCGGGCCAGAGGTTGCGCGGGTCGCGCGGGGCGCCGCCGAGCTCCAGCGGGACGAAGTGGTCCTCCTCGTAGTCGGACAGGTTGGTGTCCGAGTAGCCGTACTGCGCGATCTGCTGCGCCTTGAGCGCGTTGGTGTAGCTGGTCGGCGGGCGGACGGTGGAGGTCCAGCCGGAGACGCAGATGGTCTGGCCGATGGTGGCCTGGGTGACGTCCGGGTTGTAGGCGCCCGGCGTGCAGGACGGATCGGGCAGCGGCAGGTAGGCCTGCGAACAACTCGCCGCGAGCGGACGGGCCTTGACGGGCGAGCCCTTCGCGGGGGCGGCCTGCGCGGTGCCGGCCGCGAGCCCGGCGGCGGCGAGGGCGGCCGCCGCGGCGACGACGGTGAGACGCTGACGGAGCATCATGTGGGCGATCTCCTGGGCCGGCCCGGCCTGTCACCGGGCGACTGTGCCCATGACAGCACCGCTTGAGCAACCACCGTCAGGCCCGGGACGTGAACGCCTGGTGATCGCGCCTCCACATCAGCGCACCCGCATCAGCGCGGCCGCGTTGGCACACCCGCCCGGGAAAGCCGCCCGGGACGGCCGGCCCCTACTCGCCCAGCAGCCGCGCCAGCAGTGCCGCCGGCCCCTCCGGGAGGCTGCCGTGCACCAGTTCGGTGCGGTGCACCAGTCGCGGGGCCGCGATCGGCGCGGACGCGACGCCGGGAGCATCGGCGAGGGCGGACGCCGGGAGCAGGGTGAGCCCGTGACCGGTGGCGACCAGGGCGAGCAGCCCGTGCACGTCGGTGCCCCGGTAGCGGGTGGCGGGGCGGAAGCCGTCGACGCCGGCCGCGGCGCACAGCCGGACCGCGGTGGGGGTGAGGTCGGGGGCGTCGAGCCAGCGGGCGGCGGAGAGGTCGGCGAGGGCGACACCGCTGCGGCCCGCCAGCGGGTGGCCGGCCGGGAGGGCGACGGCGACCGGCTGCTCGTCGACGGCGCGGGTGGCGAGCGGGCCGACGTCGGGCAGCGGCAGCGGGTCGCTGGGGGCGGCGAGGCCGTCGATCAGGGCGAGGTCGACCTCGCCGGTGGCGACCTGGGCGGGCAGCGCACCCTGGGCGAGGACCCGGACGACGAGTTCGGCCGCCGGATAGGCCCGGCGCACCTCGCCGAGCGCGCGCCCCAACTCCGCTCCGACCGCCAGTGGGGTGGCGCCGAGCACCAGGCGGGCGCTCGGGGCACCGGCCAGGCGCGCGACGTCGGCGCGCGCCGCCTCCAGCCGGACCAGCAGCGGCGCCGCGTGCTCCAGCAGCCGCCGGCCGGCCTCGGTCGGGCCGACCGGGCGGCGGTTGAGCAGACCGGCCCCGAGGTCGGCCTCCAGGGCGGCGATCTGCTGGGAGACGGCGGACTGGGTGTAGCCGAGTTCCCGCGCGGCCTCGGAGAAGGAGCCGAGGCGGGTGACGGTGACGAAGGTGCGCAGGTGCTGCGGATCCACGGTGGCCATCAACTTTTCTGATCGAGAGGTAAGTAATCATCGTTGGCGCTGATCTCGGGTGCGGGGCCAGGATAGCCCCATGACCTACCTGACCCCGCGGGTCGCCCTGGTCGGCGACCGCTCCCCCGCCGTCCGCTCGCACGCCCGCATCCCCGGCCTGCTCGACGCCCTCGCCGAGCGCGACCAGCTCGTCCTGGACGCCTACTGGATCCCCACCGAGGACGCCTGGGCACCCGGCACCCTGGACGGCTTCGACGCGATCTGGCTGCTCCCCGGCAGCCCCTACCGCAGCGAGGCGGGCGCGCTGGCCGCCGTCCGGACCGCCCGCGAGCGCGGCATCCCCTTCCTCGGCACCTGTGCCGGCTTCCAGCACGCGGTGCTGGAGTACGCCCGGAACGTCTGCGGCCTCGACGGGGCCGTCCACGGCGAGGAACACCCGGAGCGGGACGAGCAGGTGATCGTCCCGCTGGCCTGCTCCCTGGTCGGCCACGAGGGGGCGGTGGAGATCACCCCGGACACGCTCGCCGAACGCGTCCTCGGCACCACCCGCACCCTGGAGCGCTACCACTGCGCGTACGGCCTGAACGCCGACTACCTGGACCGGCTGCGCGCGCACGGGCTGCGGTTCAGCGGCGTGGACGGGACGGGCGAGGTGCGCGTCCTGGAGCTGCCGGACCACCCGTTCTTCCTCGCCTCGCTGTTCCAGCCGGAGCTGTCCGGCGACGGCACCCGGGCGCACGCGATGATCCGCGCACTGGCCGCCGCCGCCGTCGCGTACGCAGCCACCCCGGCCACCGCGTCCCCGGGCGCCACGGCCTGACTCCCAGGCCCGCCCTGGGCAGGTCACATCGGCAGCGAGCGCAACCGCACCGGCCCCTCCGGCCACCCGGCGCCCTCCGCCAGCGGCGCCCACATGGTGCGCAGCGGCATCACCGCCAACCGCCCCTCGGGCTGCTCCACCGTCACCTCCTCCGCCACCTCGCGGAATCCGAGCCCCCGGTAGAACGCGGCCAACGGCGGGCGGCAGAACAGCAGCGCGTAGCGGTGGCCGAGCGTGCGGGCGTGGTCGAGGGCGGCCCCGACGACGGCCTGCGCCAGGCCGGCGCCGCGCCGGTCGGGGGCGACGGCGACGCCGCCGACGCCGATCGCCGTCAGATCGGTGCCGCCGACGGTGAGCGGGAGCGGCAGCAGGCCGGTGTGGGCGACGAGCCGGCCGTCGGCGGCCCGGATGCCGAAGTGGATGTCCTTGGGCAGCCAGGTCAGTCCGGTGTAGGCGACACCGTACGGGTCGTCACCGGGGCCGAGGATCTCGTCCTGGTCGGTGCGGGTGTACTGCGGCAGCCGGACGACGGGCGGCGGCTCGGGAGAGAAACGATCAGCCATCCGACCATGATCTCTTCCCCGGAAGGTGATTTCCAGGCTGTTCCCGGCCACTGCGACCCACTGGCCACCACGGGCCGGACAGGGTGTGCGAGCATGCCCCCATGCGCCAGTCCACCCGCCAGCGGCCCCGACTCCGGCGTCCCGAACGCCAGTTGGGCTCCAACGGCCCGTCGGATCCCGCCGGCCACCCGTCGCACCCCGTCGGCGACCCACCGAGTCCCGCCGGCCTGCCGGACACCCCCGACCAGTGGGACTCGGCCCTCGCCGCGATGCCGCTGCCGGGCCCGCCGCTGCGCCTGCCCCGCCCGGTCGTCGCCCTGGGGCCGACGGTCCTGATACTGCTGGTGCTCGTCCCGCTCTCCGCGAACGACCCCGATGTCGGGCCGACCACCTCGGCGCCGCTCAACACGGCCCTGATGGCCGCCGGCGCGCTCGCCCTCGCCGTCCGACGGCGCCACCCGGCGGCGGTCGCCGCCGTCACCCTGCTCGGCGGCCAACTCCCGCTCACCGTCGCCCTCTACGGGCTGGCTGCCCGACGCGGCGCGACCCGGACGCTTGCCGCGCTCGCGGTCCTGGCCGAGGTGCGCCTGCTCGTCCCCATGGATCTCGGGGACCTCAGCAGCCTCTCCGCCCTCGCCAATCTGGCCGAGGACCCACTGGTCCTCGGCGCCGTCCCGCTCGCCCTCGGCCTCACCGCCCACCAGCGCGCCCGCGCCGTCGCCGTGCTCGCCGAGCGCAACCGGCTGCTGGAGGTGGCCCGGCGGCACGCCGAGGAACGCGCCGCCGCCGCCGAACGCGCCCGGCTCGCCCGGGAGATGCACGACGTGGTGTCCAACCGGGTCTCGCTGATCACCCTGCACGCGGGGGCCTTACAGGTCGCGGCAGCCGACGACCCGGCCACCGTCCGGGAGACCCTCACCCTGATCCGCGCCCTCGGCCTGCAGGCCCTCACCGAACTGCGCGGCCTGCCCGCGCTGGTCGAGGAGTCCCGACAGGCCGGGCTCGCCGTCGGCCTCACCCTCACCGGCCCGGCCGACGGCGGACCCGCACCCGAGCCCGCCGTCCAGTACGCGACCTACCGGATCGTCCAGGAGGCACTGACCAACGCCCACAAACACGCCCCGGCCGCCGAGGTGGCCGTCACCGTCGAGGTCCAGCCGGACGGGCTGCGCGTCGCCGTCGTCAACTCCCCGGGCGACACCGGAGAGAACCCCCAGCTGCCCACCGATCCCGACGAACTGCGCTCCAACCCCGAACTGCCCTCCGGCGGCCACGGCCTGGACGGCATGCGCACCCGCGCCGACGACCTCGGCGGCACGCTGGACGCCGGCCCCACCCCCGACGGCGGCTTCGCCGTCCGGGCCCGCCTGCCGCTGACCACCGCCTGAACCACTCAGGACGCCGCACCACTCAGAACACTGAACCGCTCAAGACGCTGAACCACTCAGGACACCGCGCGCGCGGTCAGCTCCGCCCACACCTCGTCGATCCGGGTCGCCAACGCCTCCAACGGCCCGCCGTTGTCGATCACGAGGTCCGCGGCGGCCAGCCGGTCCGCGCGGCTCGCCTGTGCGGCCATCCGGGCCCGGGCCTCCTCCTCGGCCATCCCGCGCAGCCGCACCAGCCGGTCCACCCGCACCTCGTCCGCCGCGTCGACCACCACGACCAGGTCGAACAGCGGCGCGAGCCCGTTCTCCACGAGCAGCGGCACGTCGTGCACCACCACCGCGTCCGGCGCGGCCGCGGCCTCCAGTTCGGCGGAGCGGGCGCGCACCAGCGGATGGACGATCGCGTTCAGCGCCTGGAGCCGGGCCTGGTCGGCGAACACGATCGCGCCGAGAGCCGGGCGGTCCAGCGCGCCGTCCTCCCGCAGCACCTGCGCTCCGAACTCGGCGACCACGGCCGCCAGACCGTCCGTCCCGGGCGCGACCACCTCGCGGGCGATCACGTCGGAATCCACGATCACCGCGCCGTGGGCGGCGAAGAGCCGGGACACCTCGCTCTTGCCCGCGCCGATACCACCCGTCAGTCCGATCTTCAGCATGGCGTCAGGCTACCGGCGCCCGGACGGCCGGGACCAGCGGCCGGCTCCCCGGCGGCCGGCCGCCGGCCGCCCGGGCGGTGCCGTCAGCCCAGCTCCAGGCTCTCCCCCTCGCCCAGGACCCGCAGCTCCGCGCCCGTGCCCGGCCCGTCCGGGCCGACCAGCCGGGTGTGCACGGCGAACCCGGCCGGGCTGAGCACCGCGTCGTGCACCGGCACGGCCTGGCGCGGGCGTGCCTCCCGGACGTAGTCGATCACCTCGGACGCCTTGCTCCACGGCGCGGCGAGCGGCAGCAGCAGGGTGTCCACGGCGTGCGGCGGCACGGTGAACGCGTCGCCGGGGTGGAAGAGCCGGCCGTCGAAGAGGAAGCCGATGTTGTGCACCAGTGGAATGTCCGGGTGGATCACCGCGTGCCACTCGCCGTGCACCGAGACGCCGATCCCGCCGACCTCGAAGGCGTCGCCCTCGCCGACCACGCTGACGCGCCGCGCCACGCCGTCGAGTCGGGAGGCCACCACGCTGTTGGTCCACACCCGCAGCGCCGGGTCGGCCTCCAGGGCGGCGCGCAGCCGGGACTCCTCGAAGTGGTCCATGTGCTCGTGGGTGATGAGGACGGCGTCGGCCCCGGCCAGCGCGGCGGGGTCGGTGAACATCCCGGGGTCGACGACGACGGTCGTCCCGTCGTGCTCCAGGCGTACGCAGGCGTGTCCGAACTTGGTGATTCGCATGCCGCAAACCGTACAGCAAAACTGCACAGCAGAGCTGCACAGTTTCGCTGTACACATTCCGGTAGGCTTGTCCCATGAGCAGCCCCCACCCGGACACCCTGGAACTCGCCGCCGACCTGCGCGCCGCCGTCGGCGAACTGGTCCGCTCGCTGCGCCCGGACGACGCCCTGCCACAGAACCAGGCCGGGGTCCTCGGCCTGCTGGTCCGCGACGAGCACTCCTACACCGTCGCCGAACTGGCCACCCGGCAACGCGTCCGGCACCAGTCGATGGCCCGCACGGTCGCCCTGCTCACCGAGGCCGGCCTGGTCACGCAGCAGCCGCACCCCACCGACGGTCGAAAACTGCTGGTCACCGCCACCGGAGCCGGCCGCGCCGCCCTACTGGAACAGCGCGCCCGCCGCGAGGCCCGGATCGCCACCGCCATCGAGGCCCGCCTCACCCCCGAGGAGCAGGAGCGGCTGCGCGCCGCCGTCGAACTCCTGCACCGCCTGCACTGACCTGCGGCCCAAGCGGCCCGGACAACCCAGGCAACCCAGACGTCCCAAGCAACCCAGGCGGCACGACCGCCCCAAGGCCCACCCGCCCCAAGGCCCGCCCGCCCCTAGACCGCCGTCCCCACCAGATCCTTCGGCTCGCCCGCCCCCGGCCGCGTGGCCGGGATCTCCGTCGGCTCGATGGCCGGCAGTTCGACGTGCTCGCTCAGCCCGAAACGCCGGTGCAGGCGCCGCAGCGGGGCGGGCGCCCACCAGTTGAACTCGCCGAACAGGCTCATCGCGGCGGGCACCAGCAGGCAGCGCACCAGGGTCGCGTCCACCGCGACGGCGACGGCCAGCGCGATGCCCATCTGCTTGACCATGAGCATGTCCCCGAGGGCGAACCCGGCGAACACGATCACCATCAGCAGCGCCGCCGAGGTGATGATCCGGCCGCTGCGCTGGACGCCCAGCTCCACCGCCCGGGTGCAGCTGTGGCCCTTGTCCCGCAGTTCCTTGATCCGGGCGAGCAGGAACACCTCGTAGTCCATGGACAGCCCGAACGCGAACGCGAAGACCAGCACCGGGATGAAGGTCTCCAGCCCGCCGGTGGGGCTGAAGCCGAGCAGCCCGCTGAAGTACCCGTCCTGGAAGACCAGGGTGAGCGCGCCCAGCGAGGCGCCCAGCGACAGCAGGTTCATCAGCAGCGCCTTGACCGGCATGACCACCGAGCCGGTCATCAGGAACAGCAGCACCAGCGTCCCCACCGCGACCAGGCCGAGCGCCCAGGGGCCGCGCGACATCAGCTCGTCCTTGAAGTCGACCACCGAGGCCGCGCCGCCGGTGACGTAGGTCTTCAGCCCGCCGCGGTCGGCCCGCAGTTCCTGGACGACCTGCTTGGCCTGTCCGCCCTGCGGGTCGCCGTGCACGAGCACGTCGACGGTGGACAGCGAGTCGCCCACCGGGGTCACCGCCCGCACCCCGCTCACCCCGGGCAGCTTGGCGACGACGTCGTCCGCGTACGCCTGGGCGACCCGCGCGCCGCCCTCGACGACGACGGTGATCGGCGCGGCCGCGGCCTGCGGGAAGCGCTGGTCGATGGTGTCGGCGACCTGCCGCCCGGCCGAGGTGGTCGGCAGGACGGCGGCGCCGGAGTTGCGCATGTCGGCGTGCAGGAAGGGCGCGCCGGCGGCCATCAGCAGGGCGACGCAGGCGAGCGCGACCGGCACCGCCCGCTTGCGGACCCGGCGGACGGTCCGGCTGAAGAAGCCCTCGTCGGGGACGGGCGCGGCGGGCGCCTTGATCCGGGAGCCGGCGAAGCCGAGCAGCGCGGGGATCAGGGTCAGCGCGGCGGCGACCGCGATCACCACCACGCTCACCCCGGCGGCGGCGACCGCGCCGAGCACCGGGCTGGTGAAGACGAACAGGCCGGAGAGCGCGACGGCGACGGTGAGGCCGGAGAAGGCGACGGTGCGCCCGGCGGTCGCGGCGGTGCGTTCGACGGCGGCGGCGATGCCCGCGCCGTGCCCGCGTTCCTCGCGGAAACGATTCACCATGAGCAGCGCGTAGTCGATCGACAGCCCGAGCCCCAGCACGGTGGCGATCGGCAGCACGCTGGTGTCGATGTCCATGATGCGGCTGAAGCCGAACATCGCCAGCAGGGCGCCGCCCACCGAGGCGACCGCGCCGATCACCGGCAGGCTGGCCGCGGCGAGGCCGCCGAAGACCAGCACCATGACGACCAGGGTGAGCGGCAGGGTCACCATCTCGCCGAAGCGGGTGTCCTGTTCGGTCTGTTTCTTGACCTCCTGCTGGAGCACCAGGTCCCCGCCGACGGTGACGTGGGCACCGCCCTCGCCGTTCAGGGCCGTGAGCCGGTGGGTGACCGCGTCGGCCTGGACGGGGGTGCTGGTGTCGGCCATCCGTACGGTGACCAGGCTCGCGGTGCCGTCGGCGGAGCGCAGTGCGGCGGGCGCCGGGCCACTGCCGTACGCGTCGAGCGCGGAGGAGACGCCGGGGAGGGCGGCGATCTCGGCGGTGGCCTTGGTGACGGCGGCCCGCACGGCCGGGTCGTCGGCCGGTCTGCCGTCCACGACGGCGGTGACGGTGCCCCTGGCCGGGTCGGCCGCGGCGACCACCGCGCTGCCCCGGTCGGCCTCGGCGGTGGCGGAGGAGGCTCCGGCCACCGATCCCTCGAAGACCCGGCCGCCGATCAGCACGCCGACGACCAGGACGACGGCCCAGAAACCGAGCACCCAACGGCGGTGGCGGAAACAGAACCGGCCGAGGGCGGCGAGCCGCCCGCGGACCACGGGGTCGGCGGCAGCGGTGGAGGCATTGCGCATGAAGGAGGCCTTTCGGGCAGCTCCCCTCAATGTAGGTGGAACCAGGTCTTCGACCTATAGACGGGCAATGAGCCTCATCTCACAAATTTCCTTCACATAAACGACAAATAAGTGAAGGCGAAATACGAAATGGGCCCCACCCGGATTTCTCCGGATGGGGCCCACCGTTCAGCTATGCGCCAGGTACTGGCAGCGGGTCAGAGCCTCAGCTCTGGCCGCCGGCCAGCTTCTCGCGCAGGGCCGCCAGGGCCTCGTCCGAGGCGAGAGCGCCGGAGCCCTCGTCGCTGCTGGACGAGTAGGAGCCACCGGCAGCGGCGGCGACGGCGTCGCCACCCTCGGCAGCGGCCTCGGCGTCGGCCTCACGGCTCTTGATGACCTGGGCCTGGTGCTGCTCGAAGCGGGCCTGCGCCTCGGCGTACTGGCGCTCCCACTCCTCACGCTGCTTCTCGAAGCCGGGCAGCCAGTCGTTCGCCTCGGGGTCGAAGCCCTCCGGGTAGATGTAGTTGCCCTGGTCGTCGTAGGAGGCGGCCATGCCGTACAGGGTCGGGTCGAACTCGACCTCGGCCGGGTTGGCACCCAGGGCCTCGTTGGCCTGCTTCAGCGAGAGGCTGATGCGACGACGCTCGAGGTCGATGTCGATGACCTTGACGAAGATCTCGTCGCCGACCTGGACGACCTGCTCCGGGATCTCGACGTGGCGCTCGGCCAGCTCGGAGATGTGGACCAGACCCTCGATGCCCTCGTCCACGCGGACGAACGCACCGAACGGAACCAGCTTGGTGACCTTACCCGGAACGACCTGGCCGATCTGGTGGGTACGGGCGAACTGCTGCCACGGGTCCTCCTGGGTCGCCTTCAGCGACAGGGAGACGCGCTCGCGGTCCATGTCAACGTCGAGAACCTCGACGGTGACCTCCTGGCCGACCTCGACAACCTCGGACGGGTGGTCGATGTGCTTCCAGGACAGCTCGGAGACGTGCACCAGGCCGTCGACGCCACCCAGGTCCACGAAGGCACCGAAGTTGACGATCGAGGAGACGACGCCGGAGCGCACCTGGCCCTTCTGCAGGGTGGTGAGGAAGGTCTGGCGGACCTCGCTCTGGGTCTGCTCCAGCCAGGCACGGCGGGACAGGACCACGTTGTTGCGGTTCTTGTCCAGCTCGATGATCTTGGCCTCGAGCTCCTTGCCCACGTAGGGCTGGAGGTCGCGGACGCGGCGCATCTCGACCAGCGAGGCCGGCAGGAAGCCACGGAGGCCGATGTCGAGGATGAGACCACCCTTGACGACCTCGATGACGGTACCGGTGACGATGCCGTCCTCTTCCTTGATCTTCTCGATCGTGCCCCAGGCACGCTCGTACTGAGCGCGCTTCTTGGACAGGATGAGACGACCCTCCTTGTCCTCCTTCTGGAGAACCAGGGCCTCGATGTTGTCACCGACGGCGACGACCTCGTGCGGGTCAACGTCGTGCTTGATCGAGAGCTCGCGGGACGGGATGACGCCCTCGGTCTTGTAACCGATGTCGAGGAGGACCTCGTCACGGTCGACCTTCACGATGACGCCCTCGACGATGTCGCCATCGTTGAAGTACTTGATGGTCTCGTCGATGGCGGCGAGGAAGGCCTCCGCGTCGCCGATGTCGTTGACCGCGACCTGCGGGGTGGTGCTGAGGGAGGAGTCGGTGGGGCTCGTCATTAGGAAAAGGGCTCCGGTACGGACATGAAGTCGTAGGTAATGCCACGCGGAGGGCCCGTATCGCTCCCACCGAAAGCCGGACAGCCAAGAACACGGCGCACCGGGACTTCCCGCACAGCGAGAAATCCGGCGTCCGTCTTGCGACCGTGGGGTCTTCGACAGATGCGAGCGCGACCTGCTCCGTCCGAGGCGCGCAGGCCCGCAGCGCAACTTGTAGCATACGGGGACGGCCAGGCACGGTCAACGCCAAGAGCGGCAAGACGGTGGAGCCCGGTACGGATCAGGCCATATCCTCCGATTGCGCACCTCACGGTGGCGCCCGAAGGGACCCTTCCCCGGATGCCACCGCCAGGATCCGGATCCTTTCGGGCCCGGTCGCGGCAGCGGCGCTTCCGCAGTCCACACCCTACGCGATGGGCATTATCACCGTGGCCACCACCCCCCAGTCCGACCTGCATGATCTTGACGGCGACGGCGACGACGCGGTACGGCGCGAGGCCGGCACCGGGGAGAGCAGCCGGGCCAGCCGGCACTGGTGGGACCGCAACGCCGACGAGTACCAGGACGAGCACGGGGAGTTCCTCGGCGACGACCGCTTCACCTGGTGCCCCGAAGGCCTCGACGAGGCCGACGCCCACCTGCTCGGCGACGTGGCCGGCCGGGACGTGCTGGAGATCGGCGCCGGCGCCGCCCAGTGCTCGCGCTGGCTGGCCGCCCGCGGCGCCCGCCCGGTCGCCCTGGACATCTCCCACCGCCAGCTCCAGCACTCCCGTCGGATCGACCTCGGCCGCGGCACCACCCCCGTCGCCGTCGTCCAGGCCGACGCCGCCGTCCTGCCCTTCACCGACGCCTCCTTCGACCTCGCCTGCTCCGCCTACGGCGCCGTCCCGTTCAGCGCCGACACCGCCGCCCTGATGCGCGAGGTCCACCGCGTGCTGCGCCCCGGCGGCCGCTGGGTGTTCTCGGTGACCCACCCGATCCGCTGGGCCTTCCCCGACGAGCCGGGCGTCGAGGGCCTCACCGCCGCCTCCTCCTACTTCGACCGCACCCCCTACGTCGAACAGGACGAGCAGGGCCACGCCACCTACGTCGAACACCACCGCACCCTCGGCGACCGGGTCCGCGAACTCGTCGGCGCCGGCTTCCGGTTGATCGACCTGGTCGAACCCGAGTGGCCGGCCGGCCTGGAACAGGAATGGGGCGGCTGGTCCCCGCTGCGCGGGCGGCTGATCCCCGGCACCGCGATCTTCGTCGCCGAGCGGGGCTGAGCCGCTTGAACCCCGCGTGGCGCGAGCTGCCCGTCCGCACCGCCCTGCCCGCCCTGCACGACGCGCTGGACGGGCCCGGCACCGCCGTCCTCGCCGCCCCGCCCGGCACCGGCAAGACGACCCTGGTGCCGCTCGCCCTGGCCGGGCTGCTCTCCGACGGCCGACCCGTGCGGCGGGTGCTGGTCGCCGAACCCCGCCGGCTCGCCGTCCGGGCCGCTGCCCGGCGGATGGCCTGGCTGCTCGGCGAGGCCGTCGGCGGCCGGGTCGGCTACACCGTGCGCGGCGAGCGTCGTGTCGGGCCGGAGACGGTGGTCGAGGTGGTCACCACCGGGGTGGTGCTGCAACGGCTGCAGCGGGACCAGGAGCTGCCCGGCGTGGACGTCGTCGTCCTGGACGAGTGCCACGAACGGCACCTGGACGCCGACACCGCGCTCGCCTTCCTGCTCGACGTCCGCGCCGCCCTGCGGCCCGAACTGCGGCTGGTCTGCGCCTCCGCCACCTCCGACACCGAGGCCTGGGCCGAACTCCTCGGCGGCGCCCCGGTGGTGGAGGCGCACGGGGTGTCCCACCCGGTCGACGTGGTGTGGGCGCCGCCGCCGCGCGCCGTCCGGCCCGCGCACGGGACGCGGGTCGACCCGGCGCTGCTCGACCACGTCGCGGCGACCGTCCGGCGGGCGCTCGCCGAGCAGGCCGGGGACGTGCTCTGCTTCCTGCCCGGCGTCGGCGAGATCGCCCGGGTCGCAGGGCAGCTCCAGGGTGTGCCCGCCGACGTGCTGCAACTGCACGGCCGCGCCCCGCAGGCCGTCCAGGACGCCGCCCTCACTCCCTCCGCGCAGCGCCGGGTCGTCCTCGCCACCGCCGTCGCCGAGTCCTCGCTCACCGTGCCCGGCGTGCGGATCGTCGTCGACGCCGGGCTCGCCCGCGAACCGCGCACCGACCACGCCCGCGGCCTGGCCGGGCTGGTCACCGTCCGCGCCTCCCTCGCCGCCGCCCGCCAGCGCGCCGGACGGGCGGGGCGCGAAGCCCCCGGCACCGTCTACCGCTGCTGGCACGAGGCCGAGGACGCCCTCGCCGCCCGCTTCCCCACCCCCGAGATCGCCCTCGCCGACCTCACCACGTTTGCACTCCAGGCCGCCTGCTGGGGCGACCCGGACGCCACCGGCCTCGCCCTGCCCGACGCTCCGCCTTCGGGGGCGATGGCCGCCGCCCGGCAGACCCTCCAGGCCCTCGGCGCGGTGGACGCGGCCGGCCGGGCGACTCCGCGCGGCGTGCGCCTCGCCCGCACCGGGCTGCATCCCCGGCTGGGTCGCGCCCTCGTCGACGGCGCGGCGGCGGTTGGCGCGCGGCGGGCCGCCGAGGTGGTCGCGCTGCTCTCCGAGGAACCGCCGCGCGCCCTGGGCGACGACCTCGGCGCGGTCTGGCGCACGGTGAAGAACTCCCGGGACCCGTACGCCGGACGCTGGCGCGAAGAGGTCCGCCGCCTCCTACGCGCCACCTCCGACGAACCCGCCACCGCCCTGCCCGACGCCACCGCCGTCGGACTCGTCGTCGCCCTCGCGTTTCCCGAGCGGATCGCCCGCGCCCGGGTCGAGCGGCCCGCCCCCGGCGAGCGCAGCCCCTACCTGATGGCCTCCGGGACGGCCGCCGAACTCGCCCCCGGCACCGCGCTGGGCGCCCTGCCCTGGCTCGCCGTCGCGGTCGCCGACCGCCCGGCCGGCTCGCACTCCGCCCGCATCCTGCACGCCGCCGCGCTGGACGAGGACACCGCCCGGCTCGCCGGCTCGCCGCTGCTCACCAACCGCGCCGAAGTCCACTGGGACACCCGGCGAGGTGAAGTCGTCTCCCGCCGCGTCGAATCCCTGGGCGCAGTCGAACTCGCCGAGAAGCCACTCAGCCGCCCCGACCCGGCCCTCGTCCGCGCCGCCCTCCTCGAAGGCCTCGCCCGCGAAGGCGTGAGCACCCTGCTCACCTGGCCCGCCCCTGGCCTGCGCGAACGCCTCGCCTTCCTCCACACCGCCATCGGCGACCCGTGGCCGGACGTCTCCGACGCCGCCCTGCTGGACCGCGCCGACGAATGGCTGGAGCCCGAGCTCTCCCGCGCCCGCCGCCGCGCCGACCTCGCCCGGATCGACACCACCGCCGCCCTCCAACGCCTCCTCCCCTGGGCGAGCGGCGAGGCCGGGCGGCTGGACGAACTCGCCCCCGAGCGCATCACCGTCCCCAGCGGCTCGAAGATACGAGTCGACTACAGCACCGAACGCCCGTTCCTGGCCGTCAAGTTGCAAGAACTCTTCGGCTGGACGGCGGCCCCCACCCTGGCCGGCGGCCGCGTCCCGCTGACCGTCCACCTGCTCTCCCCCGCCGGCCGCCCCGCCGCCGTCACCGGCGACCTGGCGTCCTTCTGGCGCGACGGCTACCGCGCCGTCCGCGCCGATCTCAGGGGCCGCTACCCCCGCCACCCCTGGCCCGAGGACCCGACCACGGCAGAGCCCACCCGCCGCACCAACGCCAGGAAGTGAACCCGGGAGGAGGGCCGACTCACCCGGCCCTCCTCCCAGACCGCCACACGTGGCGCGGTCACCAACCGGTGACCTCCTGGCCGAGGAGCCGCTGGCAGACCTGCCGCAGCATGCTTGAGCGGCTCGCCTTCACCGGGCGATGAGTTCCCGCACCGCGTTGCTCACATCGGGCAGCGCACTGGGGAGGGCCCACTGGTGTGCGTCGTGCTCGGTCAGGACGACCGGCTCGGTCTTCTCCACCGTGACGGAGAAGTTGAACTGCCTGGTGGTGCCGCCGCGACTGTTCTGATAGTCGAAGTGCCCGACGAATCCGGTGACCTGGTCGATGATGAGGCCGGTCTCCTCGGTCGTCTCGCGGTACAGGGCGTCCAGGATGGTCTCGCCGTTCTCCACGGTGCCGGAGGGGATCTCCCACAGGCCGCCCATGTAGTCGTCGGGATTCCGCCGGACGAGCAGGACGCGGCCGTCGTGGTTGATCACGGCGGCGGCGACCAAGCCGGTGATGCCAGCGGCTTGGGCGTCGGCCGCCAGGCCGGCCACGAACTCGGGGGAAGTGACAGTCACTGCAGCTCCTTGTGGTGGTCGCTGATCTTGATGGCCGCGCGGACGTACTGCTCGGCCAGTTCGAGATCCTGCTCACGATGCCAGACCGAGAGCTTGGTCGTGTGGGCGTGGACGTGCTCGGCGACGGGGAAGTCCCCAGCCTGGTACCGGCGGTGGGAGTGCGGGTGGCCCGGGAAGAGCGAGGCTGGGTGCTGGTACAGCGGGAGCTGGTTCATGGGGCAGGTGGAGCCGGGCCGGTCGAACTCGGTGGCGCCCTCGGCGATCAGGGCCTGGTGGAACCGCTCGATCGGCAGTCCGCCCAGCTCGCCGGGCCTGTAGGTGGCCGTCAACCCGTACCAGGACGGGATCATCCCGTCGGGCATGGTGGTGACCTCCAGGCCGGGGACCTGAGCCAGCTGGCCGGTGAGGTAGCGGGCGATCTCCACCCACGGAAGTGACAGAGTCTCTGGCGCCGGTCTAACTGCTACCGCTCCGGGAAGTCACCAACCTGGATGCCGGAGAGGAAGGACACCCAGGCAGAGGCCGGGAAGACGAGCACCGGTCCGTGCGGGTCCTTGGAGTCACGCACGGGGACGAGGCCGGGGAATCCGGGGGCCACCTCGATGCAGTCGCCGCCGTTCGTGCCGCTGTAGCTGCTCTTGCGCCAGCTGGCCGCGTCGAGCTCGTTCCGCATCATCTTTGAACCCTTCCAGCGCCTCGGCGATCAGCGCGAGCGATTCGCCCGCTGTGAGCGCATCGCCACGCAGCCGATCATAGCGCCGCCGATGCCCGGTAACGATGGTCGGACCGTCGCTGGGACTACCTCTGTCAAGGCTCTCCGAGTACACCAAGTGCTGCCCATCCGGCATCTCCAGAAGGACCATTGAGGTGTTGATAATCGTCGCCCGAGCCGTGAACGGCACCACCTGAATGACGATGTTCCCGCGCTGAGCAACGCGCAGCAGGTGCTGCATCTGCCGCACCATCACTCTCGGCCCGCCAACCACCGATCGGATGGCGCTTTCATCCAGGAGAACAACCAACTGCGGCCCACCCTCAGCAAGGAACCGCCTCTGCCTCGCAAGCCTCGCCGCGACCCGCTCCTCGGTCACTTCAGGGCGTTCATCAGTCCCGCCCGCCTCGAACATCGCTCTTGCGTAGTCCCTGCATTGCAATAGCCCATGCATGTAGTTGGCCTGGAACACCTGAAGCCCAACTGCCTCGGCCTCCGTGTCCGCATGGGTCTGAAACCAGTCCGGGTGTTCAATCCCGGCGTTCCAGTCCACCCTCCCCCAGAGTCGCTTCAGCGCACCGCCCGTGTTGAGCAGTTCATCGGCTTTCTCCACCAGTTCCGGCGGCATGCGACGCTGACCGGTCTCGTACCGGGTGACGTTCGTCCGGCTGCAGTGCAGAAGCTTGCCCAGCTCCTCCTGGGTGTAGCTGGCCAGCTCACGGTAGAACCGCAGCTCCTCGCCGAACAGCTCCGCCGAACTGGCCGTCAACTCCCGCTTGAACCGCCGATGTGCCACAGCCGACCCCCTCACACACCACGTGCCCCCGGCACCTGATTTCGGCCATCACCGTACCTCTGGAGCCTCGATGATTGACACCAGAACGCAATCATTTGCATGCATAGCGTGATTGCGCACTACCCTCGTGCTCCCTCATCCGCCCCCTGAGGTACTCCGCCATGCTCACAACCCGCCGCCCCCGCACGTTCGCCGCGTGCCTCGACTCGCGGACCGAATCCACCCCCCTCGCGCGGCACTTGCTCCGCGCGTACCTCTCCGCCCTCCCCACCGGCGACCGCTACTCCGACATCGCCGAGCTCATCCTCGGCGAACTCTTCGCGAACGCCGTCCAGCACTCCGACGCCCCCGTCGACCGCCTCATCGAGATCCGCTTCGCGCTCGTCAACGACCGGCTGCGCCTCGAAGTCCACGACGCAGGGGGCGGGCGCCCGTCACTCCGCCGCACCTCCCCCACCGACGAACACGGCCGTGGCCTGTTCCTCGTCAACGAGCTGGCCGAGCGCTGGGGTTGCTGCCCGCGAGCCGGCGGCATCGGCAAGTTCGTCTGGGCCCTCATCGCCCCGTCCCCCGCCCTCCTCGCCGCCTGAAAGCGCACCCCGATGCTGCCTCCCCTCCCCACCCTCGCCCGCCACGCC
Source organism: Kitasatospora sp. NPDC087314 (assembly GCF_044744365.1). Classification (NCBI taxonomy): domain Bacteria; kingdom Bacillati; phylum Actinomycetota; class Actinomycetes; order Kitasatosporales; family Streptomycetaceae; genus Kitasatospora; species Kitasatospora sp. NPDC087314. Next base: position 610,459 of record NZ_JBIUYE010000001.1, on the reverse strand, counting down.
CTCGACCGCGGCCACACCCCCGCCGAGGTCTACGCCTTCCTCGCCCGCCGCTCCCGCAAGCCCCTCCCCGCCGCCCGCGCCGTCTGCCTCGCGCTCGACATCCCCCTCACCGAGGCCACTCGCCGCCTCAACGACTGCTTCGACGCCCTGCTCGCCAACCCCCGCCCGGGCACCGAGCACGACACCGGCGAACTCCTCGAAGCCCTGGGCGTCTTCGACGTCCCCAAGGAGCTCGACCCCCGCGACCTCGCCATCGTCGACCTCTTCCTCGCCGCGATCGACGCCCTCGGCGGCATCCGCGCCGGCCACCAGCACGGCCTGGCCCGCTGGTTCACCACCGGCAACCTCACCGTCGCCTACCTCTCCCTCGCCGCCACCCAACCCCGCCCCACCACCGGCGACCCCACCCACTACTGGACCGCCCTCGTCACCGCCGGCGAACTCCTCGCCACCGCCCCCTCCCCCGACCCCCGCATCAAGTCCGCCCTCACCCACTGCCGCACCCAAGCAGCCACCCACTCACCCCACCCCTGAGTGGTCGGCTTCGGAAATCCTTCGAGGGTTGACATCGGGGCCCGATTCCACATCAGTCCGTTAGTGGTCTGGGGTGGCGAAGTGGGGCTGACAGGCACAGCCGAAGGAGTCCTCGGGGTGAGTAATTGTCAATACCTGTGGATCGACGTGTAGGCCAGGAGTGGTCGGCCAGGTCTCTGATGTGGTTCTGGATGCCGCCGGGAATGTCCCAGGCGTAGGGCAGACCGCGCCGATCTTTATGATCCGGCCTACTCGGCGAGGGTCGCCGGGGCCGACGGCGGCGTTTTGCCCGGATCCAGGTCGGCCAGGAAGTACTTCTGCAACATGTGCCAGTCCTCGGGATGGGCGGCGATCCCCTCCGCGTAGGCGTCTGCGAGCGCTTGAGTCATCCGGGCGATTTTCTCCTGCCGAGTGCCTTCGGGAGGCACCGGGATCTCCGGATGGACTCTGATACCCATCCGGCCCGGACCCGAGTACCAGAGGTTCACCGGATACAGCCCGCAGTTGGTCTGTACTGCGAGCGCCGCCGGTCCGGCGGCGATCCGTGTGGCTTCGCCGAAGAAGTCCACTGGGATCCCGGAGGCGCCGAGGTCGCGATCCGCGACGAGGCAGACGGTGCGGCCCTCCCGAAGGCGCCGCGCCAGGGTCCCGACGACCGATGGTCCGCCGTCGTGCGGCAGCACTTCCATCCCGAGCTTGCGGCGGTAGTCCCAGAATCGTTCAGCGACCGCCTCGGGCTTGAGGTTCTCGGCGACCGTGGTGAACTCGATCGAGTGCGTAGCGATGAGCCATGCTCCGGCATGGTCGTAGTTGCCGGTGTGGCCGAGCGCCAGCACGGCGCCGCGGTCTGAGTGGACCACCTCGGCGACGCGTGCACGATCTTCGTCCGCGATGTCGACACTGTCCAGGATGCGCTTCCGGTCCCACCCGTTCATCCGGAACGCCTCGCTGTAGTACCGCAGCGCCGATCGCACACCCTTGCGGGACGTCGCGGCGAGAAGCTCCGGCGTCGTGTCCTTGCCCAGGACCCTGAGGAGGTTCGCCTCCAACTGCAGGACCTGCGTGCCGCGCCGCTTCCAGAGACGGTCGGCGATGCGGTCGAACATGCGGGCAGCACTTCGGCGACCTTCGGGGACTTGCGGCACCACGGCGGCAGGATCGCCGAGGAGAACCGCCGCCGCTCGCCGGTCGTCTCGTCCACCCGCTTGTCGTTCACCCGCGGGGCCCGGACCTCGACGGATCCGGCCGAGGTGGTGACCTTCCGGGGCTGGTGGTGACCGTTGCGCACGACCAGGCGGCGGCCGCGAGCATCGCGTTCGTCGGCCAACTCGGCTATGTAGGTGTCGACTTCAGCCTCCAGGGCTGCGGCGAGCATGCGCCGGGCGCCCTCGCGGACAATGTCGTCGATCAGGGATCCGTCTCGCGTGGAGGCGTCGTCATTCACTACGGTGAGCACGGGGCGTGCCTTCCCAACCCGCGCTGCAACGCGGGCCTACTCGGTGACCTTCAAAGGATCAATCGGGAAGGTACGCCCTCCGCGTGCCCTCCGGGGCTGATCCACAGGTACTGAGGATTGCTCTCGGGGTGCCGACGAACCCGTCATCGGCACCCCGCCCTTCCTGGGTTGTCCGCGTGGAGGCGGTCGGTGGGCCCAGCCGGGGTTTCGGGGCTTGACTTGATCACGTCGGTGAGGCGGAATACCGGCGGCACGGGCCTTGTCGCTCGCCACTATTGATCAACAAGGAGGAGACCCCATGCCTGCGATCCTTCGGCCCCGCGCGCTACGTTCCGGCGACCTCGTCGTCGTTACCGCGCCCTCGGGCCAGCTTGAGCCGGGTGAGGAACCACTGCTCGCCCGTGGTGTGGCGATACTCGAGCGGATGGGTTTCCGCGTGCGGGTCAGCCCGATGGTCAACCCGGCGCAGAATCGCTGGTGGGCGTCGGGCACTCCGGCGGAGCAGGCCGACGAACTCAATGTTTTGCTCCGGGACCCGGAGGTGCGGGCCATCGTCGCGCATACCGGTGGACAGGCAACCATCGGTTATCTCGATTTGATCGATCTGGACGCGATCCGGGCCGACCCGAAACCGATCCTCGGTTACAGCGACATCTCGCTGCTGCACATGGCGTTGCACGCCAAGACCGGCCTCGTCGGCTTCCACGCCGACATCGCCACCCACGGTTTCGGCAGCGATTGGTACACGCTGGGCGACGAGGCCCGTCGCTCCGAGCTCGTCGACCTCTACACCCGTGTGCTCACCAAGGCCGAGGCGCCGGGCGTGCTGCCGGCGATGGGGGCTTGGGAAACCTGGCGGCCGGGCCGCACGCAGGGGCCACTGTTCGGCGGTTTGCTGAACCGCCTGGTCCTACTGCAGGCGACACCGTTCGCGCTGGCCGCCGAACGGTTCGAGGGCGCCGTGTTGTTCTGGGAGGAGGTGCAGCGGCCGGTCTCGCGGATCTGGAACGACCTGCACACCTTGCGGCTGTCCGGAGTGCTGGACCGGATCGCGGGCATGGTGGTCGGCATCCCGACCGAGGTCACGCCCCACGATGGCGGCGGAGAGCGCGCAGGTCTACGCGACGTGGTACTCGATGTCCTGGCGCAGCGTTACATCCCGGTCCTCGCACAGGTCGACTTCGGTCACACCTCGCCGAACCTGCCGCTGCCTATCGGCGTCCGCGCACACGTGGACGCGGACAACCAGACGCTGTCCCTGATCGAGTCGGCGGTCGCGGAAGACTGAGTTCTGTTGGAAATCGGCGCAGGCCCGGAGGTCTTCGGCCGCTGCGAGCCGAAGACCGGAGTCGTGCCCTTCATGGCCCTGGTCACGCAGCTCATGGCCCAGGAGCCTTACGCGAGCGCCAGACGTGTCTTCTGGATCGTCGACAACGGTTCCTCCCACCGAGGGATACCCCGCAGCCTGCCCCGCCCGTCACCGCCCCAGCCCCCGCAATGACCGGCACAAGAGGCCACGTGGACAGGGAAAACACAACTTCGACACGGGCCGCAGAGGCAGCTACCTTCGCCTGGTCTTCGGCGATCGCCCACGGTCGCACCGGAGTTCCTTCAGGCTGAGCCACCCGCGACGGGACGAGTCGGTCACGCCCCACGAATCCTCGCCCCCATGCGTAAGCCACCGAACCGGGTCCACACCAGGCACCCCCGACCAGGGAGAGACGCATGCCCCATCTTGCGCTGTACACGTTCGGCGTCCTGAAGTCACCTCTCGCCGATCCCGCACCTCTCACGCGCGAACTCCACGACAGCGGCGAGGCCATCTACCGGATGATCAGCCAGCACCCCGGATACCTCGCTCATGCTGAAGCGGCGGACGGCGACCGGGGCACACACTTCGACTTGGACTGGGGTGCATGGGGAGAGTTCGCCGTACCGACCTGGTACGGCAAGGGCCGTACGGTGGAAACCACCGCCCTGGCCGCGACCCTCTCACTCTGGACCGACCTGCGCCCCGCCTTCGACGCCATCTACACCGGTCTGCACCGTGAGGCGCTGAACAGGCGTTACGACTGGTTCGAGCGGACGGGACACCCGCTTTACGTCTTCTGGTGGGTCTCCGACGGCGTGATACCCACCTGGCAGGACGGGGTTTCCAGGCTGGAACACCTCCACGACCACGCCTCCGCGCCGCACGCCTTCACCTTCCACCACCCGTTCGCCCCGGACGGAACTACGACCAGGCTCAAAGGCGTCGGGCCGAAGAGCGACCAGGTTCACTGACAAGGAAGCCTGAACGACTGGGTTCGCTGTCAAACGCCTCGATCTTCCGGGCCGACTCGGACCCAGCGTGCCCGACGGGTCGGCACAGTCCCTGCGACCCTCCCGGCTCTGCTCGCGCGGGAGCGCCCCGCGGCGCGTGGCTGCGGAGCGCCTTGGGGGGAGGGTTAGTCGACCGGCTGCCCGTCGTACGTACCGCCCTTGCAGAGGTTGCCCGGCTCGTTGATCGCGGGCGTTCCGCCGCCCTGCCTGCACTGATTAGGGGTGACGTAGTGTGGGGCACCCTGTGCAGTGGCGGTGACGGTGGTGGCGGCGGTCGCGGCGGTGGCGACTCCTGTGAGGCCGAGTCCGGCGAAGGCTGCCGTGGCGGTGACGGCGGCGAGGATTCGTCGAATGCGCATTTAGTTCCCCTTTCACGGATTGCCTCGGTTGGGGCACTAATCAGCTTGATCTTCATCCATGTGGGTGGCACGTCACGTTACGCCATTCGGGTGACAGTGCTGTCCGGTGCGGGGCGGTGACGCGACCCGTCGGACAGGCGATATGCAGGGCGTTGGCAACGGGACCGAGCTGGAGTGCGGCCACCAGCGCCCTCTTCCCCAGCCTCCGGGCTGACATCCTCGGCCCGAGCGGCTCACTCGCGAGCGCAGGAGTCGACCCCGCCGACTTCCTGCGCTCGCCCCCGCTTCCCCTGCAGCAGGATCCAGCGCGTGCTCATCACGCACGTTGCCCACCGACCACTGCACCGCCCGCCGCGTCCGCCCGACCAACCCTGTGATCTGATCGCCCTGTTGACGTGCTACCAACAGGAGCTGACCATGTCCTCAACCCCGCCCACCACCGTCCGCCTGACCGTCGGCGGGCACACCTTCGACGGGCTGGCCGCCGGGCCCGCCGACGGGGAACTCGTCCTGCTGCTGCACGGGTTCCCCGAGTTCGCCGACTGCTGGAGCGCCGAGCTGACCGCGCTGGCCGCGGCCGGTTACCGCGCGGTGGCGGTGGACCAGCGCGGCTACTCCCCCGACGCCCGCCCCGCGGACATCGCGGACTACTCCGTCGAGCTGCTGGTCGCGGACGCCCTCGGTTTCGCCGACGCCCTGGACGCGCCGCGCTTCCACCTGGTCGCCCACGACTGGGGCGGCCTCGTCGCCTGGGCGCTGGCCTCCACCCACCCGGAGCGGCTGCGCAGCCTGACCGTGCTCTCCACCCCGCACCCCGAGGCGCTCTACGAGGCCCTGAACAACGACAGCGACCAGCGCGAACGCTCCCAGTACATCAGGGAGTTCCGCCTGCCGGAGCACGTGGCCGAGCAGGCCATGCTGGCCGACGACGCGGCCCGGCTGCGCGCGATCTACCGGGGCGCGCTGCCGACGGACCTGGCCGAGTCCAACGTCCGACGGCTGACCGAGCCGGGTGTGCTGACGGCCGGGCTCAACTGGTACCGGGCGATCAACGAGGAACTCCGGGTGCCGGCCGGCGAGATCACCGTCCGCACGCTCTTCGTCTGGGGCACCGAGGACCGCGCCCTGGGCCGCGACGCCGCCGACCTGACGGCCAAGCACGTCAGCGCCCCGTACCGGTTCGTTGCGCTGGAGGGCGCCACCCACTGGCTGCCGGAAGCCGACGCCGAGCGGATCGTGCCGCTGCTCCTGGAGCACCTCGCGGGCTGACCCGGAGCGGGGTTCCCGGCGCGCCGCCCCACCGGCGCGCCGATGCCCTCGGCAGCACCCACCGCCCGGGCCGGCCGCAAGCCTCGCGCGCCGCCGGGCCCTCGCGGACGCCGCCGCTGGATTCGCCGCCTTCCGGTCCTCGTTCGGCCGCAACCCCCGCAACGTTGACACCACGTGCCCGGTCGGCCGGGGCTCGCGGGCCCGTCGCCCGGCGGTACGGGACTTCCAGGGGCGTCTCCTGGTTGTCGCCGCCGGTCAGGAGTGTGGGTCAGTAACCAACGCGGTTCCTGATGGCAGGAGAGACCTTCCTATGACTCCAGCCATAGATTGCATTCTCATATGAGCCTAATCATGCAACTAATTTCCCACCTATTCTTACCCGAGGGAGTCCTCGGCAAATTCAGGGTCGACTGCCATATTCTTCAGCGGGCGAGGAATATTCCTGGCCTTACGTCGGCAGTTCCAACGAACAGAGGATGACGATGAGTAGCATGCGCAGCGCCCGCGAGCAGTTCGACGAGATCGACACCGACCACAACGGCTACATCAGCCCCGATGAGCTGAAGACGTACCTCATGCAGAACCCCAAGGTCAGCGAGGCCAACGCGAAGGCGACGATCCAGTACGCCGACGAGAACAGCGACGGTCGGATCAGCTTCGAGGAGTTCTCCGACCTCATTCGATAGGCGGGGAAGTCCCCAACTCGACCATTCCAAGGCACCTGCCGTGATCGCACGGCAGGTGCCTTGGCAGCTGGCTGCGAATCCGGCCTTGCGGCGTACTGAACTTCCATGCGCGATGCCGGGTTGGTTATCCGAATACCCGGCCCTTGAGCCCGATCGGCGCGTTGGGCCTGCAGCCGGGGAGATGCACGGCGCGGCTCGCACGCGTTGAAGGGGCCCGGACACTCTCGCGTCCGGGCCCGTTCGACGGCGATCCGTCAGTGTGCGGCGGCCTCCCAGTTGGCGCCGACGCCGACCGAGACGTCCAGCGGGGCGCGCAGCGGGTAGGCGCCGGCCATCTGCTCGCGGACGATCGCCTCGACCCGCTCGCGCTCGCCCGGGGCCAGCTCCAGCACGATTTCGTCGTGCACCTGGAGCAGCATCCGGGAGGTGAGGCCGGCGGCCCGCAGCGCCTCGTCCACCCGCAGCATGGCGATCTTGACGATGTCGGCGGCCGAGCCCTGGATGGGGGCGTTGAGGGCCATCCGCTCGGCCATCTCGCGGCGCTGGCGGTTGTCGCTGTTGAGGTCCGGCAGGTAGCGGCGACGGCCGAGCAGCGTCTCGGTGTAGCCGGTGGCGCGGGCCTCGTCGACGACCCTGCGCAGGTAGTCGCGGACGCCGCCGAAGCGCTCGAAGTAGGTGTCCATCAGACCCTGGGCCTCGGCGGGCTTGATGCCGAGCTGCTGCGAGAGCCCGTACGCGGACAGCCCGTAGGCGAGGCCGTAGGACATCGCCTTGATCTTGCGGCGCATCTCGGCGTCCACCGCGGCACCCGGGACCTCGAACACCTGGGAGGCGACGGTGGTGTGCAGGTCCTCGCCGGTGGCGAAGGCCTCGATCAGGGCCTCGTCCTCGGACAGGTGCGCCATGATGCGCAGTTCGATCTGCGAGTAGTCGGCGGTGAGCAGCGCCTCGTAACCCTCGCCGACCACGAAGGCGCGGCGGATGGCGCGGCCCTCCTCGGTGCGGACGGGGATGTTCTGCAGGTTCGGGTCCTGCGAGGAGAGCCGGCCGGTGGCGGCGACCATCTGGTTGAAGGTGGTGTGGATGCGGCCCTTGGGCGAGACGGTCTTGAGCAGGCCCTCGACCGTGGTGCGCAGCTTGGCCTGGTCGCGGTGGCGCAGCAGGATGACCGGCAGCTCGTTGTCGGTCTGGGTGGCGAGCCAGGTGAGCGCGTCGGCGTCGGTGGTGTAGCCGGTCTTGATCTTCTTGGTCTTGGGGAGGGCGAGCTCGCCGAAGAGGATCTCCTGCAGCTGCTTGGGCGAGCCGAGGTTGAACTCGCGCCCGGCGGCGGCGTGCGCCTCCTCGACCACGCGCTGGATCTCGGCCGCGAACTGCGCCTCCAGGCCGGTGAGCCAGGGGCCGTCGGCGGCGATGCCGTAGCGCTCCATCCGGGCGAGCAGGGCGGCGATGGGCAACTCCATGTCGCGCAGCAGCCCGGTGGCGCCGACCTCGGCCAGGCGGGTGTCGAAGAGCGCGGCGAGGTCGAGGACGGCGCGGGCCTGGAGCATGAGCGCCTGGGCGCGGGCCGCCTCCGCGTCGATGTCGCCGGCCTCCTCCGGCGCGTCGAAGGCGAGTTGGCCGTCCTCGGTGGCGGGGGCGGGGGTGAGCGAGCGGGCCAGGTACTCCTCGGCGAGCACCTCCAGGGTGAAGGTCCGGCGGCCGGGCTTCTCCAGGTAGGCGGCGAGGGCGGTGTCGGCGACGACGCCCTCGATGGTCCAGCCGCGCTCGGCGAAGGCCCGCATGACCTGCTTGGCGATGTGCAGGGCCTTGGGGGCGGCCGGGTCGGCGAGCCAGGCGGCGAAGGCCCGCTCGTCCTCCTCGGCGAGCTGCGCCGGGTCGAACCAGGCGGCGGACTCTCCGGCGGCGAGGGCGACTTCGGTGACCTCGCCGCTGCCGAGCGCCCACTGGTAGACGGCGGCCAGCGCGACCGGGGCCTTGGTGTCGGCGGCGTGCTCCCGGAGCCAGGCGACCAGCGTGCCCGGGTCGGTGAGCAGTTCGCCGTCGACCTCGACGCCGGGGGCGAGTTCGGCCGCGGCCTCCTCCCCGCCGGCGGCCGGGTCGATGCCGTAGACGCGGTCGCGGAAGTTGGCGTTGCGGAACTCCAGCGACTCCATGAGCGTGCCGACGGCGTCCCGGTCGAACGGTGCGCGGGCCAGGTCGCCGACGCCGAGCGGGAGTTCGACGTCCCGGACGAGCTCGGTGAGGACCCGGTTGCGCTTGACCGAGTCGAGGTGGTCGCGCAGCTTCTCGCCGATCTTGCCCTTCACCTCGTCGGCGCGGGAGACGAGTTCGTCGAAGGAGCCGAACTGGTTGACCCACTTGGCGGCGGTCTTCTCGCCGACGCCGGGGATGCCGGGCAGGTTGTCGGACGGGTCTCCGCGCAGGGCCGCGAGGTCCGGGTACTGGCGCGGGGTGACGCCGTACTTCTCGGCGACCTTCTCCGGGGTGTAGCGGGTGAGTTCGGAGACGCCCTTGGTCGGGTAGAGGACGGTGACGTGGTCGGTGACCAGCTGGAGGGAGTCGCGGTCGCCGGTGACGATGTCGACGTCGTAGCCGGCCGCCTCGGCGGCGGTGGCCAGGGTGGCGATGATGTCGTCGGCCTCGAAGCCCTCGGCGGTGATCCGGGGGATGCTCATGGCGTCGAGCAGTTCGCCGATCAGACCGACCTGGCTGCGGAACTCGTCCGGCGTCTTGGCCCGGTTGGCCTTGTAGTCGGGGAACTCGACGGAGCGGAAGGTCTGCCGGGAGAGGTCGAAGGCGACGGCGAGGTGGGTGGGCTGCTCGTCCCGGACGGTGTTGGCGAGCATCGAGGCGAAGCCGTAGACCGCGTTGGTGGGCTGGCCGGTGACCGTGTTGAAGTTCTCCACGGGCAGGGCGTAGAAGGCCCGGTAGGCCATCGAGTGCCCGTCGAGCAGCATCAGCCGGGGCCGCGGGCCGGCCCCGCCGCCACCCGTCGCGCCCTTGTCCGTACTCTGCGTAGCCACGTCAACGTCCGTTCCTGCCGATTCCACTACCGGCCACCGATCCTATGGCCCGGCACCGACAAAAGGGGCGCCATGCCGGTCGGGCGCGGAACGCGGGCGGCGGCACCGCGCCGGGGACCGCACCGGGGACCGCCACGCCAGCCCCCGGGCGCGGCCGCTACCGCCGAGTAGGACGGTCGTACCATCACAGGCAGCACGACACAGGCAGCACCACGACGTGACCCCCGAGCGGCAGGAGTTCCCCATGACCGACGCGGCCCCCGACGCGGCCCCCGTCCTGAACGTCCCGCAGGACGTGCTGGACCACTTCGCCAAGCTCGGCGTCAACCCGGAGACCTTCTCCGGCGGCCACCTCGGCGAGAAGCTCGGCATCCGGATCGTCGAGGCCTCCGGCGACCGGGTGGTCGGCACCATGCCGGTGGAGGGCAACCAGCAGCCGTACGGGCTGCTGCACGGCGGGGCGTCGGCGGCGCTGGCGGAGACGCTGGGCTCGATCGGCGCGATGCTGCACGCCGGTCCCGGCCGGTACGCGGTCGGGGTGGACCTCAACGCCACCCACCACCGCTCGGCCACCTCCGGGCTGGTCACCGGGGTGGCGACGGCCGTGTTCAAGGGCCGCACCGCCGCCACGTACGAGATCGCGATCACCGACGACACCGGCAGGCGGGTCACCAGCTGCCGGCTGACCTGCATGCTGCGCGACCTCTGATCCCGCGCCGGGGCCCTCCCCGACTTTCCGACGGATCATCACATCCCTTGGCCGCCCTCTTGTTTGACCTCCCTCTGCCCTGGGCAGGCGTCGGTCCAGACAAGGGGGCGGCGGCATGTCCGGGCGCGGTCGGCACGGTTCCACGCCGAAATTCCACGCTTGTAACGCTGTGTAACAGCCAGGAAATCCTAGTAACGGCCCGTTCCGAGGCCCAAGGGCACCCCGAAACCCCTTCACCGTTCCCCCAGTGTCCGAAATCCGGACGTGCACGGCCGGAGCGAGCACACCGGACGCGGGTGTCCGATTATCGGCGTGGACAGCAACATCCCCCACTACCGGCCCTTACATCTCCCCAACAGCCCGTACATGCCCGACATCGACGGATCGATCGGGCCGGAACGACCACATGCTGAGACAACTGCTCCGTGTGCTCATAACAAGAGAATCACAGCCTCGCCACACCACTGCCCGAGCCGCCCAGGGGCATCTAGAGTCACGGCCAGTCACCGCGCCACCGGATTGGGCCCGACCCTCCGCGCATCCCCGGCTCCCGCCACTCAGGCGCGGCGCCTCCCGACCCGAAGGGGACCCTCGTGCGTCACCGTTCAGCAGTTGTCGTGAGCATTGCCGTGATCGGCGCCCTCAGCCTCAGCGCGTGCGGCTCCCGCGGCGACAAGAAGTCCGCCGACGGGGGCGGCGGCAACAGCGGTTCCACCACCACCGTCACCATCGGCGTCGACGCCCCGCTCACCGGCGACCTCTCCGCCCTCGGTCTCGGCATCCGCAACTCCGTCGACCTCGCGATCAAGAAGGCCAACGAACAGAACGAGGTCCCCGGCGTCAAGTTCCAGATCAAGGCCCTCGACGACACCGGCAAGCCCGCCCCCGGCCAGCAGAACGCCACCCAGCTCGTCGCCGACAACGGCGTCCTCGGCGTCGTCGGGCCCCTCAACTCCAGTGTCGCGCAGTCGATGCAGCAGATCTTCAACGACGCCAACCTGGTCGAGATCTCCCCCGCCAACACCGGCGTCGCCCTCAGCCAGGGCGAGAAGTGGGCCAGCGGCGACAAGAAGCGCCCCTTCAAGTCCTACTTCCGCACCGCCACCACCGACGCCGTCCAGGGCCCCTTCGCCGCCCAGTACCTCAGCCAGGACGCCAAGAAGACCAAGGTCTTCCTGATCGACGACCAGAAGACCTACGGCGCCGGCCTCGCCGCCACCTTCAAGGGCGAGTTCACCAAGCTGGGCGGCGCCATCGTCGGCGAGGAACACGTCAACCCCGACGACCGCGACTTCTCCGCCATCGTCACCAAGGTCAAGAGCTCCAGCGCCGAAGCCGTCTACTTCGGCGGCGAGTACCCCGCCGCCGGCCCGCTCTCCCTCCAGCTCAAGGAGGCCGGCGTCAACATCCCGCTGATGGGCGGCGACGGCATCCAGAGCGGCGACTTCATCAAGCTCAACCCCAAGAGCCAGGGCGACTTCGCCACCGCCGTCGGCCTGCCCGTCGAACAGCTCCCCACCGCCGCCAAGTTCATCGCCGACTACAAGGCCGCCGGCTACAAGGACGCCTACGAGACCTACGGCGGCTACTCCTACGACAGCGCCTGGGCCATCGTCCAGGCCGTCAAGAACGTCGTGGCCGGCAACGGCGGCAAGCTGCCCGCCAACCCGCGCGCCGCCGTCGTCGACGCCGTCCAGAAGGTCTCCTTCGACGGCGTCACCGGCACGGTCTCCTTCGACGAGTTCGGCGACACCACCAACAAGCAGCTCACCGTCTACACCGTCAAGGACGGCAAGTGGGCCGTGGAGAAGTCCGGCACCTTCAAGGGCTGAGCCCCGCCGGCCACCGGCCCGGCCCCAGCGGTCACACCGCCCGAGGACCGGGCCACCCGGCCAACCGCCGGGCCACCCGACGGCCCGGCCACACCCGCACCACCCGAACACACCGGCACCACAGCGCGCGGGGACGCCACGAGTGCCCCCGCGCGCCCCCACATCCACCACCCACGCGGACACCCCGAACGCACTACGGAGGCCCAGCGGTGCACGACCTACCGCAGCAGCTGGCCAACGGCCTGATCCTCGGCGCCCTCTACGGGCTCGTCGCGATCGGCTACACGATGGTCTACGGCATCGTCCAGCTCATCAACTTCGCCCACGGCGAGATCGTCATGGTCGGCGGCTTCGGCGCCCTGACCGCCTACCTCGCCCTCCCCGGCGGCACCACCCTGTGGCTGGCCCTGCCGCTCATGCTGATCGCCGGAATCCTGGTCTCCACCCTCACCGCGGTCGCCGCCGAGCGCTTCGCCTACCGGCCCCTGCGCAACGCCCCCCGGCTCGCCCCCCTCATCACCGCGATCGGGCTGTCCATCTTCCTCCAGCAACTCGTCTTCTCCTTCTACCCCGACGCCAAGAAGGCCCGCGTCTTCCCCAAGCTCCCCGGCGACCCCTTCAGCCTCGGCTCCGTCACCATCCAGCGCAGCGACCTCTTCCTGATCATCGCCGCCCCGCTGTGCATGCTCGCCCTCGGCTGGTTCGTCACCCGCACCCGCTCCGGCCGCGCCATGCAGGCCACCAGCCAGGACCCCGACACCGCCAAGCTCATGGGCATCGACACCGACCGCATCATCGTCATGGCCTTCGCCATCGGCGCCGCGTTCGCCGCCGTCGCCGCCGTCGCCTACGGACTGCGCAGCGGCCAGGTCGACTTCCGGATGGGCTTCATCCTCGGCCTCAAGGCCTTCACCGCCGCCGTCCTGGGCGGCATCGGCAACATCTACGGCGCCATGCTCGGCGGCGTCGCCCTCGGCCTCGCCGAAGCCCTCGCCACCGGCTACATCCAGCACCTCCCCGGCATGCACCTCTTCGGTGGCGGCGCCTGGAAGGACGTCTGGGCCTTCGTACTCCTCATCCTCGTGCTCCTCGTCCGGCCCCAAGGCCTGCTCGGCGAGCGCGTCGCGGACAGGGCGTGACCACCATGACCACCACCACCGAAACCACCCCGGTCATCCCCCTGCCGGCCCGCGCCGCCACCGCCCTCACCGGCCTCGGCGCCCTCACCACCGCCGCCTCCGCCGCCCTCCCCTGGACCTGGACCTCCGACTTCCCCGGCGACCTCACCTACGCCGGCTCCCCCGCCGGCCTCCAATGGCTCGCCCTCACCGCCGGACTCCTCACCCTCGTCCTGCTCCTCGCCACCCACGGCACCCCCGGCCTGCGCTGGGCCACCCCCACCCGCAGCCACAACGCCGTCCTCTACGCCGCCACCGGCGCCCTCGCCGTCGGCGTCTTCTCCGTCACCGCCATCGCCGTCGAACTCGGCGGCCTCGCCAACCTCGAACCCGGCGGCTGGATCCTCGCCGCCGGCGGCCTCCTCACCGTCCTCGGCGCCCTCGGCCTCCCCCTCGACCGCCGCACCCGCGTGCCGCTGCGGACCCTCGACCGGCGCCTGTTCCTGCTCGTCCCCGCCGCCCCCCTCGGCTGGTTCGGCGCCCACGCCATCCCCGGCGACCAACCCGTCGCCCCCGTCATGACCGCCCTCGCCGGCGCCCTCGCCCTCGCCACCGGCGCCGTCCTGCTTCTCCAGCTCGGCCACCTCGCCAACACCTGGCTGCGCCTGGGCAGCATCGCCCGACCCCTGCCCGCGCCCCGCCAACTCCCGTCCTGGGCCGAGGTCCTGATCATCGTCCTGGCCTTCGGCCTCGGACTCTTCGCGATCACCTTCGGCATCGACACCGAGTACGGCGAACTCTTCACCGGCTACCTGCTGCTCGCCGCCTTCGTCGTCCCCGCCCTCACCAGGTCCGGCCTGCTCGCCCGGCTGCGCGCCCTCACCGTCAAGCACCGCCCGGTCACCACCGGCGCCGCCTTCGCCGCCGCCGCCAGCTTCCCGTTCACCCAGACCAGCGACCAGTACACCTCCGTCGCCACCAACATCCTGATCTTCGCCACCGTCGCCCTCGGCCTCAACATCGTCGTCGGCCTCGCCGGCCTGCTCGACCTCGGGTACGTCGCCTTCCTCGGCGTCGGCGCCTACGCAGCCGCCCTCGTCTCCGGCTCCCCCGCCTCCCCCATCCACGTCCAGTTCCCGTTCTGGGCCGCGATGCTCACCGGCGCCGCCGTCTCGATGGTCTTCGGCGTCCTCATCGGCGCCCCCACCCTGCGACTGCGCGGCGACTACCTCGCCATCGTCACCCTCGGCTTCGGCGAGATCTTCCGCATCACCATGCTCAACCTCAACGGCACCACCGGCCCCAAGGTCACCAACGGCTCCAACGGCATCCCGCGGATCCCCGACCTGGAGATCCTCGGCTTCGACCTCGGCAAGACGCACACCGTCGCCGGCATCGAACTCGGCCGCTTCTCCAACTACTACCTGCTGATGCTCCTCGTCACCGCCCTGGTCGTGCTCGTCTTCGCCCGGGTCGGCAACTCCCGCATCGGCCGCGCCTGGGTCGCCATCCGCGAGGACGAGACCGCCGCCGAGGCCATGGGCATCAACGGCTTCCGCCTCAAGCTCCTGGCCTTCGCCCTCGGTGCCTGCCTCGCCGGCCTCGCCGGCACCGTCCAGGCCCACGTCAGCTACACCGTCACCCCCGACCAGTACACGTTCGCCGAGGCACTCCCGCCGAACTCCGCCTTCCTGCTCGCCGCCGTCATCCTCGGCGGCATGGGCACCATCAGCGGCCCCCTCGCCGGCGCCACCCTCCTCTTCCTCATCCCCAAGAAGCTCGAATTCCTCTCCGACTACCAGCTGCTCGCGTTCGGCGCCGCCCTGATCATCCTCATGCGCGTGCGCCCCGAAGGCCTCATCCCCAACCGGCGCCGGCAACTGGAGTTCCACGAGGCCGCCATCCCGGCCCAGCCCACCGGAGACGACGCCGCACTCACCAAGGCAGGGGCGTGACCACCCAGATGACCACCACCGCCACACCCCTGCTCGAAGTCACCGGCGTCACCATGCGCTTCGGCGGCCTCACCGCCGTCAACGACGTCAGCCTCACCGTCGGCGAGGGCGAGATCATCGGCCTCATCGGACCCAACGGCGCCGGCAAGACCACCTTCTTCAACTGCCTCACCGGCCTCTACGTCCCCACCGAGGGTACCGTCCGCTACCGCGACACCCTCCTGCCCCCCAAACCCCACCTCGTCACCCAGGCCGGCATCGCCCGCACCTTCCAGAACATCCGGCTCTTCGCCAACATGACCGTCCTGGAGAACGTCCTCGTCGGCCGCCACTCCCGCACCAAGGAAGGCATCTTCTCCGCCATCCTCCGCGGCCCCGGCTACCACCGCGCCGAAGCCGAGAGCCGCGAGAAGGCCATGGAGCTCCTCGCCTTCACCGGCCTCGCCGACAAGGCCGACCACCTCGCCCGCAACCTCCCCTACGGCGAACAGCGCAAGCTGGAGATCGCCCGCGCCCTCGCCTCCGACCCCGGCCTCCTCCTGCTCGACGAACCCACCGCCGGTATGAACCCCCAGGAGACCCGCGCCGCCGAGGAACTCGTCTTCGCCATCCGCGACCGGGGCGTCTCCATCCTCGTCATCGAGCACGACATGCGCTTCATCTTCAACCTCTGTGACCGCACCGCCGTCCTCGTCCAGGGCCAGAAGATCGTCGAGGGCGACCGCGAAACCGTCCAGAACGACGAACGCGTCATCACCGCCTACCTCGGCGCCCCGCTCGAAGGCACCACCCCGGCCGTTACGGAGACCGACCAGTGACCGCACTCCTCGAGGTCGAGGACCTCCGCGTCGCCTACGGCAAGATCGAAGCCGTCAAGGGCATCAGCTTCACCGTCAACCAGGGCGAGGTCACCACCCTCATCGGCACCAACGGCGCCGGCAAGACCACCACCCTGCGCACCCTGTCCGGGCTCCTCAAGCCCACCGCGGGGCGCCTCACCTTCGACGGCCAGGACCTCGGCACGGTCCCCGCCCACAAGATCGTCGCCCTCGGCCTCGCCCACTCTCCCGAAGGCCGGCACATCTTCCCCCGCATGACCATCGAGGAGAACCTCCTCCTCGGCGCCTTCCTGCGCACCGACGCGGCGGGCATCCAGGCGGACGTGGAACGGGCCTACGGCCTCTTCCCCATCCTCGGCGAACGCCGCCGCCAGGCCGCCGGGACGCTCTCCGGCGGCGAGCAGCAGATGCTCGCCATGGGGCGGGCGCTGATGTCCCGGCCCAAACTGCTCATGCTCGACGAACCCTCCATGGGCCTGTCCCCGCTGATGATGCAGAAGATCATGGCGACCATCGTCGAGCTCAAGGCCGCCGGGACGACCATCCTGCTCGTCGAACAGAACGCCCAGGCGGCGCTCTCGCTGTCCGACCGCGGCTACGTCATGGAGACCGGCCGGATCGTCCTGTCCGGGACGGGCGCCGACCTCCTGCACGACGAGTCCGTACGGAAGGCCTACCTCGGCGAGGACTGAGCCTCCGAACACACGATGGGCCCGGCAGAAGCATCTGCCGGGCCCATCGTCTTCACCGCTACTCGGGCTTGCCCTCGTCCGCCTTCTTGCGGTCCTGGGCCTCGCCCTCCTCGATGACCGCCTCGGCCACCGCCGCCATCGTCATCCGGCGGTCCATCGACGTCTTCTGGATCCACCGGAACGCCGCCGGCTCGTTCAGCCCGAACTTGGTCTGCAGCACGCCCTTCGCCCGGTCCACCAGCTTCCGGGTCTCCAGCCGCTGCGTGAGATCCCCGATCTCCTTCTCCAGCGCCCGCATCTCGGTGTACCGCGACACCGCCATCTCGATCGCGGGCACCAGGTCGGACTTGCTGAACGGCTTCACGATGTACGCCATCGCCCCGGCGTCCCGCGCCCGGTCCACCAGCTCCCGCTGCGAGAACGCCGTCAGCATCAGAACCGGCGCCAGGTGCTTCTCGTGAATCTGCTCGGCGGCGGAGAGCCCGTCCAGCACCGGCATCTTCACGTCGAAGATCGCGAGGTCGGGTCGAAGCTCCTCCACGAGCTTCACCGCCGTGGCCCCGTCCCCGGCCTCACCGACGACGGTGTACCCCTCCTCTTCGAGCATCTCCTTGAGGTCGAGGCGGATCAGCGCCTCGTCCTCGGCGATCACAATCCGGGTGATCTGGGGTGAATCGGTCTCAAGCGGCTGTGCCTGCTCGTCGGCGGTGCTCACGGGGCTCCTAGTTCCGGCGGGGTACTGCATGCACGAGGGTACCTAGCTGCGCCCAACAGCGCTCACAGGGTATCCTTCACGGGCGCGAACTTGCCGGGTTGGTGGAAGGGCAGACACGATCGCCTCAAAAGCGATTGCTCGAAAGGGCGTGTGGGTTCGAATCCCACACTCGGCACCATATTTTTCCTCACATTCCCAGGCTGCGGGAAATTCACCTCATCTAGTGGATCACATCAAAAGGGTCCACCATTCAGCTTGGCGCGCCTCAATCTGACGCACATGACGTCTCTCTCCGTGCGCGAACAAGCCGTGCACCTCCTCCGTCGAGGTGTACCCAATGCCGATGTCGCCCGACGACTCCGGGTCTCTCCTGGCACGGTTTCCTGGTGGAAGCATCAAGACCTCGCCAAATGCCGTCAGCTCCCCGGCCGCAAGCGTTCCGCGTGCATGCACTGCTACGGCGACGACCTGGACCGCCGCGCCTACGCCTATCTGCTCGGCCTCTACCTCGGCGACGGCCACATCCTGCTCCCCAACGAGTACCGCAGGACGCAGAGCCTTCAGATCACCTGTGACGATCACTGGCCGGGAATCACCGACTCCGTCGAGAACGCCATGCTCCTGGTCTTTCCCAGGAACAAGCCCTGCAGAGTACGACGGACCGGCTGTCACGACGTCAAGCCCTACTCGAATCACCTGACCTGCCACTTCCCCCAGCACGGTCCCAGCAAGAAGCACGAACGCACCATAGCCCTGGAACCCTGGCAGCAGGAGATCGTCGACGCCCACCCCTGGGAGTTCCTGCGCGGCCTGATCCACTCCGACGGCTGCCGCATCACCAACTGGACCATCCGCACGGCCGGCGGCGTCAAGAAGCGCTACGAGTACCCGCGCTACTTCTTCACCAACACCTCGACCGACATCATCGGCCTCTTCACCGCCACCCTCGACGCCGTCGGAGTCGAGTGGAAGGCCTCGATCCCCCGCCCCACCGGCCAGGTGAACATCTCCATCGCCCGCAAGGACTCCGTCGCCCTCCTGGACGCCCACATCGGCCCCAAGCACTGACGGCGGCGGCGCGGCCCCTCCGGGAAGGGCCGCGCCGCTCCGGTCAGCTGTCCAGCGTCCCCACGTGGTGGACGCGGACGAGGTTGGTGGAGCCGGCGAGGCCGGGCGGGGAGCCGGCGGTGATGACGACGATGTCGCCCTTCTGGCAGCGGCCGAGCGACAGCAACGCCGCGTCCACCTGCTCGACCATCTCGTCCGTGGTCGGGGCGAAGGGGCCGAGGAAGGTCTCGACGCCCCAGGTGAGGGCGAGTTGGCTGCGGACGGCGGGTTCGTAGGTGAAGGCGAGGACGGGGATGGGTGAGCGGTAACGGGTGAGGCGGCGGGCGGTGTCGCCGGACTGGGTGAAGGCGACGAGGTACTTGGCGTGCAGGAAGTCGCCGATCTCGGCGGCCGCGCGGGCGACGGCGCCGCCCTGGGTCCGCGGCTTGCTGCCGGCGGTGAGGGGCGGGAGGCCGGCGGCGAGGATGTCGGTCTCGGCGGCCTCGATGACGCGGCCCATGGTCTTGACCGTCTCGACCGGGAACTTGCCGACGGAGGTCTCGCCGGAGAGCATCACCGCGTCGGTGCCGTCGAGGACGGCGTTGGCGACGTCGGAGGCCTCGGCCCGGGTGGGCCGGGAGGTGTTGATCATCGATTCGAGCATCTGGGTGGCGACGATGACCGGCTTGGCGTTGCGCCGGGCGAGCTTGACGGCGCGTTTCTGGACGAGCGGGACCTGTTCGAGGGGCATCTCCACGCCCAGGTCGCCGCGGGCCACCATGATGCCGTCGAAGGCGTCGACGATGGCTTCCAGGTTGTCGACCGCCTGCGGCTTCTCGATCTTCGCGATGACCGGGACGTGGCGGCCCTCCTCGTCCATGACCCGGTGGACGTCCTCGATGTCGCGGCCGCTTCGGACGAAGGAGAGGGCGACCAGGTCGGCGCCGGTGCGCAGCGCCCATCGCAGGTCGGCGACGTCCTTGTCGCTGAGTGCGGGGACGGAGACGGCGACACCGGGGAGGTTGAGGCCCTTGTGGTCGGAGACGAGGCCGCCTTCGATGACGAGGCAGCGGACCCGCGGTCCGTCGACCTCGACGACTTCGAGGGTGACCCGGCCGTCGTCGACGAGGATGCGTTCGCCGCGGGTCACGTCGGCGGCGAGGCCGGGGTAGGTGGTGCCGCAGATGTCCTTGTCTCCGACGACGCCGTTGTCGGTGGAGATGGTGAACTCGTCGCCGCGTTCGAGAAGTACGGGGCCGTGGGCGAAGGTGTCGAGCCGGATCTTCGGGCCTTGAAGGTCGACGAGGATGCCGACACTGCGGCCGGTCTCGTCGACGGCCTTGCGGACGCGGCGGTAGCGTTCCTCGTGTTCGGCGTGGGATCCGTGGCTGAGGTTGAAGCGGGCGATGTCCATTCCGGCGTCGACCAGGGATTTGATCTGGTCGTACGAGTCGGTGGCCGGCCCGAGAGTGCAGACGATTTTTGCTCGGCGCATACTGCTGAGGGTAGGCATTACCGGCGCGTAACCACGACGCGGGTCCGGACGGCGGGATGACCTTTGCCATAAGGCGAGTTGAACAATCTGACACATCCTCGGACCGGTGTGCGAGCGGCCGCCCGGGCGGCGGTGCCGATCGGCCCGCCGATGCGAACCCGTGAAGGGGTGTTCACCCCTGGTTCACCGTTGGTTCGGCCGCCGCTCCCCGCCCGGCGGGACGCTCGTCACCCCCGGGTGACCACCCGGACGACGTAGCGGACGAGGGGGAGGCGTTCGGTATGAGACGCGCTCTGGGGGTGTTGGCGGCGTTGGCCCTGCTGGGCGGGGTGACGTACGCACTGATCCCGGACGGGAAGCCGGGCGCCAAGCGGGCGACGGTCGTCGGACTGATCGGTTCGGAGAAGCGCGCCTTCTTCGAGAACCCGGACGTCAAGGCCGAGTTGGCGAAGCAGGGGCTTGAGGTGCGGGCCGACTCGGCCGGTTCGTGGACGATGAGCGAGCAGGCGAAGGACGGCAGCGGGCTGGACTTCGCCTTCCCGGCGAGCACGGCGCCGGCCAGGGCGATCCAGGCCAACTGGGGCCTGCAGGATTCGCCGCTGGTGCCGTTCTACTCGCCGCTGGTCGTGGTGGCGCACGAGCCGGTGGCGCAGGTGTTGCGGCAGAACAACCTGGCGACGGTGGACGATTCGAAGGTCTGGACGTTCCGGATGGACGACTACGTGGCCGCGTTGAAGGCGGGCCGCCAGTGGCAGGATCTCACGGGTGCGTCGGCCCATCCCGAGTTGGGCGGACCGATCTTCGTGACCACCACCGATCCGGAGAGTTCGTCCTCCGGGGCGATGTACGTCGCGCTGTTGTCGTACATCCTGAACAACCGCCAGGTGGTGTCGGACCAGGCCGGGATCGACGCCTCGAAGGACGTGCTGCGCTCGGCGACGGCGATGCAGGGCGGGCAGAAGAGCAGCAGCGACGAACCGTTCAAGGACTTCGGCGCGGGGGTCGGCAATCCGTTGGTCTTCGCCTACGAGTCGCAGGTCGCCGAGCTGGCGCTGCGGGGCCAGTCGACCGGGGACATGGTGGTGCTGTATCCGGACACCACGATCTACTCCGACCACACGGTGGTGGCGCGGACGGAGAACGGGCGCAAGCTCGCCGGTCTGCTCCAGGACGACGAGGTGCTCCGCCGGCTGGAGGCGAGGTTCGGCTTCCGCCCGCAGGCCAGTCCGGGGGCCTTCGCCGAGCTGGTGAAGGACAAGAAGCCGGTCTTCGCCCCTGATCTCACGGCGGCGAAGGTGAAGCAGCCGACGGTGCCGTCGCTGGACAACCTGACCAGGCTGATCGCGGCGGCCAAGGGGAGCAAGAAGTGAACATCCCGATGAAGCGCCGGAGTTGGTCGATCGCCGCGGTGGTCGCCCTGCTGGCGGTGAGCGCCTGCACCTCCTCCGGCGGGGGCACGTCGTCCGGCCCCAAGCCGTCCGACCCGCCGGCGGCGACGGCGCGGCCGGGGGTGCTGCGGGTGCTGGCCGGCAGCGAGCTGCAGGATCTGGCGCCGATCCTGGAGGAGGCCAGGAAGGCGACCGGGGTGACGGTGCAGTTCTCCTGGACGGGGTCGCTGGACGGCGCGGACGCGGTGTCCTCGGGGCGGGCGGACGGCAAGTACGACGCGGTGTGGTTCCCGTCCAACCAGTATCTGCGGCTGGACGACACGGGGAAGTCGAAGGTGCTGTCGGAGACGCCGGTGATGGTCTCGCCGGTGGCCGTGGGGGTGCGGTCGTCGGTCCTCAACGACCTTGGCTGGGGGGATGGTTCGAAGGTCTCCTGGGCGCAGATCGGGGACGCGGCGGCGGCCGGGAAGCTGTCGTACGGGATGGCCGATCCGTCCCGGTCGAACTCGGGTTTCTCGACCCTGGTGGCGGTGGCCTCGGCGTTCTCGGGTGCGGGTTCGGCGCTGTCGGAGGCGGACGTGCAGAAGGCGACGCCGTCGCTGAAGCGGTTCTTCACCGGCCAGAAGCTGACCTCGGGTTCCTCGGGCTGGTTGGCGCAGGCGTACACCCGGGCGGAGCCCGGCGTGGTCGGGGCGCTGGTGAACTACGAGTCGGTGCTGCTGTCGATGAACAAGTCGCTGCCGCCGGAGCAGCAGTTGACGGTGATCCGCCCGCTGGACGGGGTGGTGTCGGCGGACTATCCGCTGTCGCTGCTGTCCTCCTCGGCGCAGCGGGAGCGGGATTCGTTCCAGCGGCTGACGGCGTACCTGCTGAAGGAGGACGTGCAGAAGCGGATCTCCGAGGTCACGCTGCGCCGTCCGGTGGCGCCGGGGGTGCCACCGGCGGCGGGGTTGCCGTCGGACCGGCGGCGGGAGCTGCCGTTCCCGGGGAGCCGGGCGGTGGCGGACGGGCTGCTGGCCTCGTACCAGAACGACCTGCGGCGGC
Organism: Kitasatospora sp. NPDC087314; assembly: GCF_044744365.1. Classification (NCBI taxonomy): domain Bacteria; kingdom Bacillati; phylum Actinomycetota; class Actinomycetes; order Kitasatosporales; family Streptomycetaceae; genus Kitasatospora; species Kitasatospora sp. NPDC087314. The sequence goes on along the minus strand of NZ_JBIUYE010000001.1, from coordinate 587,976 downwards.
CGTCCCGGACGGTGTACGTGCTGGACACCTCGGGGTCGATGGAGGGTTCGCGGATCTCGGCGCTGAAGTCGGCGCTGGGCCGGTTGACCGGGACGGACGACACCCGGGGGGTGCGCCGGTTCCGCAACCGCGAGGAGGTGACGCTGATCTCCTTCGCGTCGAACGTGAAGTGGACGAAGACGCACGCGGTGCCGGCCTCGGGGAGCCAGCCGGGGCCGGAGGCGGAGCTGGCGTCGATCAACGCGGACGTGCAGTCGCTGTCGGCCTCGGGGGGCACGGCGGTGTACGACTCGCTGGAGGAGGCGTACCGGGTGATCGGCCGGCAGCAGTCGGCGGCGGGGGACGACCGGTTCACGTCGATCGTGCTGATGACCGACGGGGAGAGCAACGTCGGTGCCACGGACGGGGACTTCAAGCGGTTCCACGACGGGCTGGCGGCCTGGCAGAAGTCGATCCCGGTGTTCCCGATCAAGTTCGGGGAGGCGGCGGTGAGCCAGTTGCAGGGGATCGCGGACGTGAGCGGCGGCAAGCTGTTCGACGGGTCGGGGTCGCTGGACGGGGTGTTCGAGGAGATTCGTGGCTACCAGTGACGGGTTCGGCCGGCAGGTGCTGCGGTACCTGGAGTCGACCCGGAACCTGGTCGGCTGCGGGGGCGGCGCGGTGGGGCTGGGGCTGCACTTCGCCGGGCTGGGCGGGGCGTGGTGGCCGGCGGTGGTGGCGGGGCTGTACGGGGCGGGCGCGCTGCTGACGCCCGGACGCGATCCGAGGCCGGGGCCCGATCCCGAACTCACCGCGCTGGCCGAGTACCTGGCCACGGTGCCACTGCCCGCCTCGGCGGGGGTGGCGGGCCTGCTGGAGGCGCTGCGCGCGGTGGGGCCGGGCCCGGTGCCGCGGGAGATCGTGCGGCACCGGCTGCCGGTGGCGGTGGCCGGGTACCTGCGGGCGCTGACCTGGCGGCCGTGGGCGGGAGCGGACGCGCCGGATCCGGAGGCGGAGCTCGGCCGCGAGGTGCGGCGGCTGGTCGCGGAGCTGGACTGACGGGGGGCGGGCCGGGGGCGGGCCGGGGTGAACGGGCCTCGGGCCCGGCCCCGGGAGGGTCTCGCCGCCGCTCCCCCGCCGCTCTCTACCACCCCGTCCTCCGCACATCCGCGTCACGAACGAGTCGCCAAGATCTCACCTGTTGGAAACGTCGGAGGGCTACCCATCGGCCCGGCCGCACGGCACACTTCTACGCGCGTCCTTCTACGCGCGTCGACACGTCCACGCGCGCCACCGAACACCAGTTGACGGACCATCGGCCCGTCAGTCCCCATCCGGGAGAGTCGTCCATGCCCCTGAACCGCCGTGACTTCGTCACCCGGTCCGCCGCCACCGCCGCCGGCGCCGCCCTGACCGGCGGAGCAGTCGTCTCCACCGCCCCCGCCGCCGCGGCCGCCGAGCCGGACACCGCGGCCGCCAAGGGCAAGCGCAAGAGCCACAAGCAGGCCTTCACCGTCATGGGCACCACCGACCTGCACGGCCGGGTGCTCAACTGGGACTACTTCACCGACGCCGTCTACGCCGACAAGGCGCACAACGACGTCGGCCTCGCCAAGATCTCCACCCTGGCCAACCAGGTCCGCGAGGACAAGGGCTGGGACCGCTGCCTGCTGATCGATTCCGGCGACATCATCCAGGGCACCCAGCTGACCTACTACTACGCCCGGATCGAGCCGATCGCCACCGACGCCGACACCGTGCCCGACCACCCGATGGCCGTCGCCATGAACCTCATGGGCTACGACGCCGCCGCGCTCGGCAACCACGAGTTCAACTACGGCATCCCCACCGTGAAGGCCTTCGAGGACCAGCTGGAGTTCCCGCTGCTGGGCGCCAACGCGCTGCACGCGAAGAACGAGAAGCCCGCCTTCAAGCCGTACGTGATCAAGGAGCTGCGGCTGGGCGAGGGCCGGCCGCTGAAGGTCGGCATCCTCGGCCTCACCAACCCGGGCATCGCGATCTGGGACAAGGCCAACGTCTCCGGCCAGATGGTCTTCCCGGGCATCGTCGAGACGGCGGCGAAGTACGTGCCGCGGATGAAGGCGGCCGGCGCGGACGTCATCGTGGTGTCGGCGCACTCCGGCATCGACGAGCCGACCACCTACGGCGACCAGCTGCCCTGGCCCGAGGACGCCTCCGGCGAGATGGCGGAGAAGGTGCCGGGCATCGACGCGGTGCTGGTGGGCCACACCCACAAGGAGGTGCCGCAGCGGCTGATCGTCAACAAGCAGACCGGCAAGACCGTGGTGCTCTCCGAGCCGCTGTGCTGGGGCCAGCGCCTGAGCTGCTTCGACTTCGAGGTCGAGTTCGCCGACGGCGCCTGGAAGGTCCTCTCGGTCTCCTCGCGGGTGCTGAACTCCAACACGGTGCCGGAGAACCCGGAGATCGTGGACGCGCTCACCGAGCAGCACAAGAAGGTCGTGGCGTACGTCAACCAGCTGATCGGCACCTGCAAGACGGAGCTGTCGATCGCCGAGTCGCGCTTCAAGGCGACCCCGATCATCGACCTGATCGGCCGGGTGCAGGCGGACGCCGTGAAGACGGCGCTGGCGGGCGGGCAGTACGCCAACCTGCCGGTGCTGGCGCAGGCGGCGCCGTTCAACCGCACCGCGCTGATCCCGGCGGGCCAGGTGAAGCTGCGCGACGCGGCGGGCCTGTACATCTACGAGAACACCCTGGAGGCCCGGGTCCTGACGGGCGCGCAGCTGAAGGACTACCTGGAGTTCTCGGCCAAGTACTACAACCAGCTCGCCCCGGGCGCGCCGGTCGACAAGGACGCGCTGACCGGCGCGGAGACCACGCCGGACTACAACTACGACTCGGTGTACGGCCTGAGCTACGACATCGACATCGCGCAGCCGAAGGGCCAGCGGATCCTCAACCTGTCCTTCGCGGGCAAGCCGATCGACCCGGCCGCGCAGTTCGTCCTGGCGGTCAACAACTACCGTGCCAACGGCGGCGGCAACTTCCCGCACGTGGCGCAGGCCAAGCTGGTCTGGTCGAACTCCGACGAGATCCGCAACACGATGATCGCCTGGGTGAAGGCCAAGGGCGTCATCGACCCGGCCGACTTCTTCACCGACTCCTGGCGCCTGGTCCGCGCCGGCCAGCCGGTCTTCTAGCCCTGGCGGTCGCACTCGACTGAACCGCGTCAGCTGACGTCGCACTGCGAGTTCGGGCAGGCGCCCGGCGGTTACCGCCGGGCGCCTGCGCCGCCTGGGCGCAACGCCGGAACGTGCCGCCGCAGAACGTGCCGCCTCAGAACGGGAAGACCGTCCGCCCGTGCTGGACGGAGATCCACTTCACCGTGGTGAACGCGTCCACCGTGGACTCCCCGTTGAGCCGCCCGATCCCGGAGTTCTTCTCCCCGCCGAACGGCACCCCCGGCTCGTCGGCGATGGTCCCGCCGTTGACGTGGATCATGCCGGTCTCGATCCGGTGCGCGACCCGCACGCCGCGCTCCACGTCCGCGGTGTGCACCGCGCCGCTGAGCCCGAAGGGGCTGTCGTTGGCGATCCGGACGGCCTCGTCCTCGCCGTCGAAGGGCACCACGAGCACGACCGGCCCGAAGAGTTCGCGCTTGAGGATCGGCGCGTCCTCGGCCAGGCCGGTGAGGACGACCGGGTCCATCAGACTGCCGGTCGTGGACCCGCGCAGCAGCGCGGTGGCACCGGCCGCGACGGCCTGGTCGACCTGGGCGGTGATGGCGTCGGCCTGGACGGTGTTGATCAGCGGGCCGATCTGGGTGGCCGGGTCCTTGGGGTCGCCGACGGTGAGCGAGGCGATCTTCGCGACGAACTTCGCGGTGAACTCGGCCTCGACCGCGCGGTCGACCAGGACCCGGTTGGCGGCCATGCAGACCTGGCCCTGGTGGGCGAAGCGGCTGAACACGGCGGCGTCCACGGCGTAGTCGACGTCGGCGTCGTCCAGCACGATCAGCGCGCTGTTGCCGCCGAGTTCGAGCACGGTCCGCTTGAAGTTGGCGGCGGCGACGGTGGCGACGTGCCGGCCGATCTGGTCGGAGCCGGTGAAGGAGATCACCTTGGGCGCCGGGTGCTCGATGAACGCGTCGCCGATCTCCGCGATGTCGGTGACCACGACGTTGAACAGCCCGGCCGGCAGGCCGGCGTCCTCGAAGAGCTTGGCGATCAGGGTGCCGCCGACCACCGGGGTCTCCTGGTGCGGCTTGAGCACCACGCCGTTGCCGAGCGCCAGGGCGGGGGCGACGGCCTTGATCGAGAGGTACAGCGGGAAGTTGAACGGGCTGATCACGCCGACGACGCCGACCGGCAGCCGGTAGAGGCGGTTCTCCTTGCCGTCCGCGGTCGAGGGCAGCAGCCGGCCCTCCGGGCTGACCGACAGGTGCAGGCAGTCCCGCAGCATGTCCTTGACCAGGGAGAGTTCGAAGCCGGCCTTGAGCGCGGTGCCGCCGAGTTCGGCCATGATGGCGCGGGTGATCTCCGCCTCGCGCTCCTCGACCAGCCGCAGCGCGCGTTCGAAGACGAGCCGGCGGGTGTAGGGGTTGGTGGCGGCCCACTGCTTCTGCGTCCGTTCGGCGGCCCGGTAGGCCCGGTCGACCTCGGCGACGGTGGCCACGGTGATGGTGGCGAGCTTGTCGCCGGTGTACGGATCGACATCGACGATGTCCCAGGAGCCGCTGCCGCTGCACCATTCGCCGTCGATGTACTGCAGCGCCAACTCGGAGAAGTACGACATCTGAACCCTCTCGTGCCGGATCGGGGCGTCCCGACGGGCGAGCCGCCACGGCCCGACCTGATTGGGCATCATCGTACTGACGTATTACAGCTCTTGGCGTACGGAGTACAGGAGGCGGCGCGTCTGCTCCGGATCGAGGCTGTCGGCGAGCAGGCCCTCCATCGCCTGGCGGTACTCGGCGACCTCGACCGGCTTGTCCAGGTAGAGCGCGGTGGTGAACTGCTCCACGTAGACGACGTCGGCGAGCTCGGGTTCGGCGAAGCCGAGCACGGTGAAGGCGCCGCTCTCGGCGCTCAGCCCGGCGCAGCCCAGCGGCAGCACCTGGAGCCGGACGTTGGGCAGCTCGCCGAGCTCCAGCAGCCGGTCGATCTGGTTGCGCATGAGCTCGGGGCCGCCCCAGGGCCGGCGCAGCGCGGCCTCGTCGAGGACGGCGAGCAGGCGGGGGCCGTGCTCGGCGGTGAGTACGGCCTGACGTTTGAGCCGGACCTCGACCCGGCGCTCGATCTCGCGGGGGTCGGTGGCGTGGCCCCCGGCGGCGATGACGGCGCGGGCGTAGTCGGCGGTCTGGAGCAGCCCGTGGACGAACTGGACCTCGTAGCTGCGGATCTCGGCGACGGCCTCTTCCAGGCCGACGTAGTTCTGGAACCAGGCGGGCAGCACGTCGCCGTACTCGTGCCACCAGGAGGTGGCGTTGGCGTCCCGGACCAGCCCGAGGACGGTGGCGCGCTCCTGCTCGGCCTCCACGCCGTAGAGGGTGAGCAGGTCGGCGACGTCGCGCTCCTTGAAGCCGACCCGGCCGAGCTCCATCCGGCTGATCTTGGACTCGGAGGCGCGGATCGAGTAGCCGGCCTCCTCGCGACTGACGCCCCTGGCCTCGCGGAGCTTGCGCAGCTGGGTGCCGAGCAGCAGGCGCCGTACCGTGGCGCCTCCGCCTGCCTGAGTCGTGCTCATCGCGTCAACCTCCGCACTCGCGCAGCCCCCCGGCCGTCGGCGGCAGTCTGCCACCTGGCACCGACGAGCAACAGCCCGTCCGGAAGCGGCTTCCCGAACGACGCCCGGACCGCGTTTACGGTAGACCCAAGTCCTGGGAAATGTCTGAGAGTTGGGGCAACTCTTGACAAAAGGAACGCGACGGCGCCCGCCCTCCAACTGGTCGGGGAAGAGGGCAGGCGCCAGGAGACCGCGTTGGCCCGGCGACGCTGGCGGGGGCAGCGGGTTGAGCTCCCGGCTATGCGGTGCCGGGCGTTCGGGGGGCCGGTCGTTCCGTCAGACGACCAGCGGGCGGTCGGTGGGACGGATCGGGGCCGGCAGCGGGGTCTTGCCGCCGAGGTACGTGTCCACCGCGGCGGCGGCCGAGCGGCCTTCCGCGATGGCCCAGACGATCAGCGACTGGCCACGGCCTGCGTCACCGCAGACGTAGACGCCATCGACATTGGTGGCGAACCGGCCGTCGCGGCCAATGTTACCGCGCGCGTCCAGGTCGACGCCGAGCTGCTCGACGAGGCCGTTGCGGACGTCGGTGCCGGTGAAGCCCATGGCCAGGGTGACCAGCTGCGCCGGGATGGCCCGCTCGGTGCCGGGGACGGGCTCGAACCGGCCGTCCTTGAACTCGACCTCGACGAGGTGCAGCTCCTGGACGTTGCCCTCCTCGTCGCCGGCGAAGCGGGTGGTGTTGACGGAGTAGATCCGCTCGCCGCCCTCCTCGTGCGCGGAGGTGACCTTGTAGGTCATCGGCATGGTCGGCCAGGGCTGGTGGCCGGGGCGCTCCTCGGAGGGCCGCGGCATGATCTCCAGCTGGGTGACCGAGGCCGCGCCCTGGCGGTGGGCGGTGCCGACGCAGTCGGCGCCGGTGTCGCCGCCGCCGATGACGACGACGTGCTTGCCCTTGGCGCTGATCGGCGACTCGACGAAGTCGCCCTCCTGCACCTTGTTGGCCAGCGGCAGGTACTCCATGGCCTGGTGGACGCCCTTGAGCTCGCGGCCGGGCACCGGCAGGTCGCGGGCGGTGGTGGCGCCGGCGGCGACCACGACGGCGTCGAAGCGCTCGCGCAGCTGCTGGCCGGTGATGTCCTCGCCGACGTGGACGCCGGTGCGGAACCGGGTGCCCTCCGCGCGCATCTGCTCGATGCGGCGGTTGATGTGGCGCTTCTCCATCTTGAACTCGGGGATGCCGTAGCGCAGCAGGCCGCCGATGCGGTCGGCGCGCTCGTACACGACCACGGTGTGGCCGGCCCGGGTGAGCTGCTGGGCGACGGCCAGGCCGGCCGGGCCGGAGCCGACGACGGCGACGGTCTTGCCGGACAGCCGCTCCGGGACCTGCGGCGTGACGCCGCCGCGGTCCCAGGCCTTGTCGATGATGGTGACCTCGACGTTCTTGATGGTCACCGCGTCCTGGTTGATGCCGAGCACGCAGGCGGACTCGCAGGGCGCCGGGCAGAGGCGGCCGGTGAACTCCGGGAAGTTGTTGGTCGCGTGCAGCCGCTCGATCGCGCCGGTCCAGTCGTCCCGGTAGGCGAGGTCGTTCCACTCCGGGATGAGGTTCCCGAGCGGGCAGCCGTTGTGGCAGAACGGGATGCCGCAGTCCATGCAGCGGCCGGCCTGCTTGGTGATGATCGGCAGGAGGCTGCGCTCGACGTAGACCTCGTTCCAGTCCCGCAGACGCACGTCCACGGGCCGGCGCTCGGCCAGCTGCTTGCCGGTGGTCAGGAAGCCCTTGGGGTCAGCCACGTGCCGCCTCCATCATCTTGCGAGTGGTCTCGGCCTCGGAGAGGCCATCGCGCTCAGCGGCGTCCTTGGCGGCGAGCACAGCCTTGTAGTCGGTCGGCATGATCTTGGAGAAGCGGGAGACCCCGCCGCCCCAGTCGGCCAGGAGTTCGGCGGCGACGGTGGAGCCGGTCTCCTCGTAGTGCTGCTGCACGGTCTCGCGCAGCCAGTCGCGGTCGGCGGCGGTCGGGGCCTCGATGCCCACCATGCCGTCGTTGACGTTCGCGGGGCGCAGGTCCAGGACGTAGGCGATGCCGCCGGACATGCCGGCCGCCAGGTTGCGCCCGGTCTCGCCGAGGACGACGACCCGGCCGCCGGTCATGTACTCCAGGCCGTGGTCGCCCACGCCCTCGACGACCAGGGTGGCGCCGGAGTTGCGGACGGCGAAGCGCTCGCCGGCCTTGCCGCGCAGGTGGATCCGGCCGGAGGTGGCGCCGTAGCCGATGGTGTTGCCGGCGATGACGTGGTTCTGCGCGTCGTTGCCGATGGCCGCGGCCTCGCGGGCCGGGCGGACGATGACGACGCCGCCGGAGAGCCCCTTGCCGACGTAGTCGTTGGCGTCGCCCTCCAGCCGCAGGGTCACGCCGCGCGGCACGAAGGCGCCGAAGGACTGCCCGGCGGAGCCGGTGAAGGTGACGTCGATGGTGCCCTCGGGCAGGCCCTCGCCGCGGTAGCGCCTGGTCACCTCGTGGCCGAGCATGGTGCCGACCGTGCGGTTGACGTTGCGGATCGGCAGCTGGATGCGGACGGTCTCGCCGCGCTCCAGGGCGTCCTCGGCGAGCGCGATCAGCTGGTTATCCAGGGCCTTGTCGAGCGCGTGGTCCTGGGCGGTGGTGCGGTGGCGGGCCGCGCCCTCGGGCAGCGACGGCACGTGGAAGAGCGGGGCCAGGTCGAGCCCGGCGGCCTTCCAGTGGTCGATGGCGGCCTGGGCGTCGATGTGCTCGGCGTGGCCGACGGCCTCCTCGATCGAGCGGAAGCCGAGCTCGGCCAGGAGCTCGCGAACCTCCTCGGCGATGAACTCGAAGAAGTTGACCACGAACTCGGGCTTGCCGGAGAAGCGCTCGCGCAGCACCGGGTTCTGGGTGGCGACGCCAACCGGGCAGGTGTCCAGGTGGCAGACGCGCATCATGATGCAGCCGGAGACGACCAGCGGCGCGGTGGCGAAGCCGAACTCCTCGGCGCCGAGCAGTGCGGCGATGACGACGTCGCGGCCGGTCTTGAGCTGGCCGTCGGTCTGCACCACGATGCGGTCGCGCAGGCCGTTGAGCAGCAGGGTCTGCTGGGTCTCGGCGAGGCCGAGCTCCCAGGGGCCGCCCGCGTGCTTGAGCGAGGTCAGCGGGGAGGCGCCGGTGCCGCCGTCGTGCCCGGAGACCAGCACCACGTCCGCGTGCGCCTTGGAGACGCCCGCGGCGACCGTACCGACGCCGACCTCGGACACCAGCTTCACGTGGATACGGGCGGCCGGGTTGGCGTTCTTGAGGTCGTGGATGAGCTGCGCCAGGTCCTCGATCGAGTAGATGTCGTGGTGCGGCGGCGGCGAGATCAGGCCGACACCCGGGGTGGAGTGCCGGGTCTTGGCGACCCACGGGTACACCTTGTGGCCGGGCAGCTGGCCGCCCTCGCCGGGCTTGGCGCCCTGGGCCATCTTGATCTGGATGTCGTCGGCGTTGACCAGGTACTCGGAGGTGACGCCGAACCGGCCGGAGGCGACCTGCTTGATCGCCGAGCGGCGCTCCGGGTCGTACAGGCGCTCCGGGTCCTCGCCGCCCTCGCCGGTGTTGGACTTCCCGCCGAGGCGGTTCATGGCGATGGCGAGGGTCTCGTGCGCCTCCATCGAGATGGAGCCGTACGACATGGCGCCGGTGGAGAAGCGCTTGACGATCTCGGAGACCGGCTCGACCTCCTCGACCGGGATCGGGGTCCGGCCGAGGGCGTCCAGCTGGAACAGGCCGCGCAGCGTCATCAGGCGGGTGGACTGCTCGTTCACCCGGTCCGTGTACTGCTTGAAGACGTCGTACCGGCGGTTGCGGGTGGAGTGCTGGAGCCGGAAGACGGTGTCCGGGTCGAACAGGTGCGGCTCGCCCTCGCGGCGCCACTGGTACTCGCCGCCGATCTCCAGGGCGCGGTGCGCGGCCGGGATGCCGGAGGCCGGGTAGGCCTTGGCGTGGCGGGCGGCGGTCTCCTTGGCGATCTCCTCCAGGCCGATGCCGCCGAGCTTGGTGGTGGTGCCGGCGAAGTAGCCGTCGACCAGGTCCTGGGAGAGGCCGATGGCCTCGAAGACCTGGGCGCCGCGGTAGGAGGCGACGGTGGAGATGCCCATCTTGGACATGACCTTGAGCACGCCCTTGCCGAGCGCCTTGATCAGGTTCTTGATGGCCTTCTCGGGCTCGACGCCCTGGATGAACACGTTCTGGGCGACTAGGTCCTCGACGGACTCCATGGCCAGGTACGGGTTGACCGCGCCGGCGCCGTAGCCGACCAGCAGCGCGACGTGGTGCACCTCGCGGACGTCACCGGCCTCGACCAGCAGCGACACCTGGGTGCGCTGCTTGGTGCGGATGAGGTGGTGGTGGATCGCGGAGGTGAGCAGCAGCGAGGGGATCGGGGCGTGCTCGGCGTCGGAGTGCCGGTCGGAGAGCACGATGATCCGGGCGCCGTCGGCGATCGCGGCGTCGGCCTCGGCGGCGATCTCGGCCAGGCGGGCGGCCAGGCCCTCGCCGCCGGCGGCGACCCGGTAGAGGCCGGAGAGCGTGACGGCCTTGAGGCCGGGCTGGTCGCCGTCGGCGTTGATGTGGACGAGCTTGGCCAGCTCGTCGTTGTCGATCACCGGGAAGGTGATGCCGACCGTGCGGCAGGAGGCGGCCTCGGCGGCCAACAGGTTGCCCTCGGGGCCGAGGTTGCTGAGCAGCGAGGTGACGAGCTCCTCGCGGATGGCGTCCAGCGGCGGGTTGGTGACCTGCGCGAAGAGCTGGACGAAGTAGTCGAACAGCAGGCGCGGCTTCTCGCTGAGCGCGGCGATCGGCGAGTCGGTGCCCATCGAGCCGAGCGCCTCGCCGCCGGTCCTGGCCATCGGCGCCAGGATGACCCGCAGCTCCTCCTCGGTGTAGCCGAAGGTCTGCTGTCGGCGGGTGACGGAGGCGTGGGTGTGGGCGATGTGCTCGCGCTCGGGGAGCTTGGCGAGCTGGATCTGCCCGGCGGCGACCCACTCCGCGTAGGGGTGCTCGGCGGCGAGGGCGGACTTGATCTCCTCGTCCTCGACGATGCGGCCCTCGGCGGTGTCGACGAGGAACATCCGGCCGGGCTGCAGGCGGCCCTTCCTGGCGACCTTCTCCTGCTCGATGTCGAGCACGCCGACCTCGGAGGAGAGGACGACCAGGCCGTCCTCGGTGATCCAGTAGCGGGCGGGGCGCAGGCCGTTGCGGTCGAGCACGGCGCCGATCTGGGTGCCGTCGGTGAAGGTGACGCAGGCCGGGCCGTCCCAGGGCTCCATCAGGTTGGAGTGGTACTGGTAGAAGGCGCGGCGGGCCGGGTCCATGGTGGCGTGGTTCTCCCACGCCTCCGGGATCATCATCAGCACCGAGTGCGGCAGCGAGCGGCCGCCGAGGTGGAGCAGCTCCAGGACCTCGTCGAAGGAGGCGGAGTCGGAGTGGTCCGGGGTGCAGACCGGGAAGATCCGGCTCAGGCCCTGCCCGTTCCGGTTGGCCGGGATCAGGTCGGTGGCGAGCTGGGACTCGCGGGCGCTCATCCAGTTGCGGTTGCCCTTGACCGTGTTGATCTCGCCGTTGTGGGCGACGAAGCGGTACGGGTGGGCGAGCGGCCAGCTCGGGAAGGTGTTGGTGGAGAAGCGCGAGTGCACCAGGCCGACGGCGGAGGTGTAGGAGCGGTCCGACAGGTCGGGGAAGAAGGGCTCCAGCTGGCCGGTGGTCAGCATGCCCTTGTAGACGATGGTGCGCGCGGACAGCGACGGGAAGTAGACCCCGACCTCGCGCTCGGAGCGCTTGCGGACGACGAAGGCGATCCGGTCGAGCCCGATGCCGGCCACGCCCTCCTTGGCCAGGAAGAGCTGGCGGAAGCGGGGCATCACGCTGCGGGCGGTGGCGCCGAGCAGGTCCGGGGTGACCGGGACGTCGCGCCAGCCGAGGACGGTCAGGTCCTCCTCGGCCGCGATGGCCTCGATCCGGGCGACGGCGGCGGCGTCCGCGGCGTCCTCGTCGGGGAGGAAGGCGATGCCGACCGCGTACGAGCCGGCGGCGGGGAGCTCGAAGTCGACCTTGCCGCGCAGGAAGGCGTCCGGGACCTGGGTGAGGATGCCGGCGCCGTCGCCGGAGTCGGGCTCGGCGCCGGTGGCGCCGCGGTGCTCCAGGTTGCGCAGGACGGTGAGCGCCTGCTCGACGATGGTGTGGTCGGCGATGCCGGTCAGCGTGGCGACGAAACCGACGCCGCAGGCGTCGTGCTCGTTTCGCGGGTCGTACAGGCCCTGAGCGGTAGGTCGCGCATCCGGAACGAGCGCGTACGGCTGGCGGGCGGCGCCGGCCTGGGGCTCGTTGGCGGAGTGCATGGATGCAGACAGCATCGGCTCTCCCGTCGTCGTCATTCGGCGGTGTGGTGCAAGGAGGGACGACGTTGGCCCTGATGCGATTTCGTGCAAGTTACATGATGCCCAAGATCCCGGGAAGTGGAATATCTCGTCCACATGGCGGACGGATCCGCAGGTCAGGGGGCTGGTGAGGGGGGCGTGCCACAGTGCACGTCCTACGATTGTGCCCGGCGGTCGACCGCCCGAAACAGGGGCGAAACCCGGCCGCCACACGGGACGATCAAGGGCGCCTGCGAATCGATCCCGGGGGCCCGCCCGCAGATGCGAATCGTCGGCTCCGAGGCTCGAATGCTGAGACTAGGCCAGGCGGTACGCGACACCCGTGTGTGGAACGTCACCCACTGCCCGGCATAGTCATGCAGCCCCCCGGGTCGTCACGCACGCCCGGCCGAAGGCCCGCCTGCGCCGGTCGGTCTTAGCCGACGTGCCCGCCGATCAGCCACCCCAGCAGGTAGGTCACCCCGGCCGCCGCCCCGCCCAGCACCAGCTGCCGCAGCCCGCTGAACCACCAGCTGCGCGCCGTCACCCGGGCCACCACCGCGCCGCACAGGAACAGCCCCGCCATCGACAGCAGCAGCGCCGGCAGCAGCGAGGTCGCCCCCAGCAGGTACGGCAGCAGCGGCAGCAGCGCGCCCACCGCGAAGCAGACGAAGGAGGACCCGGCGGCCACCCACGGCGACGGCAGGTCGTTGGGGTCGATGCCCAGCTCCTCCCGGGCGTGGATCTCCAGGGCCTGGTCCGGGTTGGCCGACAGCTGCCGGGCCACCTCGTGGGCGAGCCCCGGCTCCACCCCGCGGGAGATGTACAGCTGCGCCAGTTCGGCCAGCTCGCCGTGCGGGTTGCGGCTCAGTTCCAGCCGCTCGGCCTCGATCTCGGCCTGCACCAGTTCGGCCTGCGAGGCCACCGAGGTGTACTCCCCCGCCGCCATCGAGCAGGCCCCGGCCACCAGCCCGGCGAGCCCGGTCAGCACCACCGTGGCGCTGGACGCCGAGCCGCCGACCACGCCGGTCATCAGCGCGAAGTTGGAGACCAGGCCGTCCATCGCCCCGAACACGGCGGGCCGCAGCCAGCCGCCGTTCACGTCCCGGTGGTGCCCCGCGGCGGGTATGCGGGGGTGGTGTCCGGCCTCGGGCTCCAAGGTGATCGCGCTCACGGCAGTTCCGCTCCGTTCGATTCGTCTTTCCTCGAACGTAGACCGTCTGACCTGGGCATTTCCAGCAAAGTAAGGCTGTCCGAACAGCGCGGCGGCCGCCCTCCGCGAGCATCGCGGGGGCGGCCGGAACGGAGGGAACTCCCAGGTCAGGTCAGGTTCTTGGTGTCCTCGCCGGTCGTCTTGGCGGCTCCGGCGGCGGCCGGGGCGTCCACCTTTTCGTCCGCGGGCTGAGACGACTTCCCGCTCTTCGAGTCCTTCTCGTCCACCCGGACCTTCTCGTCCGCCGTGGCCTTGCCGTCCACCGGAGCTTTCCCGTCCGCCGGAGCCTCCGCGGACCCGTCGCCGGACGCCTGCTCGACGTGCGCGGCCGGGTCGATGCTCGCCGGGTCCTCCCGGCCGGGCCGCCTCCGACCGACGATCACCAGGTAGGCCACGGCGGCCAGGAACACCACCCCGGCCGTCCAGTCGTTCAGCCGGACGCCCAGGAAGTGGTGCGCCTCGTCGATCCGCAGCCACTCGGTCCAGGCCCGGCCCACCGTGTACGCGGCCACGTACAGCGCGAAGGCCCGGCCGTGCCCCAGCTTGAAGCGGCGGTCCGCCCAGATCACCAGCAGCGCGACCCCGACGCACCACAGCGACTCGTACAGGAAGGTCGGGTGGTACACGCCCGTGACGACCTCGCCGCTCGGCAGCGTCTTGTCGATCTCCAGGCCCCACGGCAGCGTCGTCGGCCGGCCGTACAGCTCCTGGTTGAAGTAGTTGCCCCAACGGCCCATCGCCTGCGCGAGCGCGATGCCCGGCGCGATGGCGTCGGCGTAGGCGGGCAGCGGCACGCCCCGGCGGCGGGCGCCGATCCAGGCACCGACCGCGCCGAGCGCGATCGCGCCCCAGATGCCGAGGCCGCCCTCCCAGATCTTGAGGGCGTTCCAGGGGTTCTTGCCGTCCCCGAAGTACAGCTGATGGTCGGTGATCACGTGGTACAGCCGACCGCCGACCAGGCCGAAGGGCACGGCCCAGACGGCGATGTCGCCGACCGTGTGCTTGGCACCACCCCGGGCGACCCAGCGCTTGCTGCCGAGCCAGACGGCCACGACGACACCGAGGATGATGCAGAAGGCGTAGGCGCGCAGCGGGATCGGTCCGAGGTACAGGACGCCCCGCGACGGGCTGGGAATGTAGGCGATATCCATGGCGGTTCCGACGCTACAGGGTCGGCGGGCCCTGTCGGGCACGCCTGGGGTCACAGAAACCGAACAGCGGGTCCCGGATAGCGCCGCCACCCCCTCCGGACGGGGAGGGGGCGGCGGCGGTCACCCGGCAGCGTACGCGGCTCAGCCGGCCGTCGGCGACGGGTTGTTGGCCTCCGAGGCGGTGCTGGTGGGCGCCGGGGTCTGCCCGTTGGAGCCCGTGGTGCCCAGCTGCTTGCCCTGGTTGGCGGCGTCGACCCACTTCACCAGGTTGGCCGGGGTGATCTCCTCGCTGCCGTTCTTGGGGTAGATCGGCTGGCCGTTGAGCAGCACCGTCGGGGTGGACTTGTAGCTGGACTTGTCGAAGTCCTGCTGCACCGAAGACACCCATCCGCCGTACTTGTTGTCGTTGACGCAGGACGCGAAGGCGGGCGTGTCGAGGCCGTTGACCTGCTTGGCGAGGTTGAGCAGGACGGCCTTGTTGCCGAAGGCGTCGTTGGTCTCCTCCGGCTGGTTGCGGTACAGCACGTCGTGGAAGTCCCGGAAGTGCCCGGCGTCCTGGGCGCAGGCCAGCGCGTTGGCACCGATCTTGGAGCCCTTGCCCGGGACGGCCCGGTCGATGAACGACACGATGTGGTAGTTGGTGTAGATCTTGCCGGCGTCCTCGAGCTGGTCGATGGTCGAGGAGAACTCCCGCTCGAAGATGCCGCAGGCCGGGCAGCGCGGGTCCTCGTAGACGGTGAGGACGGCCGGGGAGTTGGCCGAGCCGGTCGGGATGACCAGGTTCTTGTCGCCGATCGTCCCGGCCGGGGCGGCGACCGGCGTCTCCGGCTTGGAGCGCTCGTTCTGCACCACGACACCGGTGACCACGGCGGCGGCGATCACCACGAGCACCGCGCCGCCCACGAGCAGCTTCTTCCTGCGCCGGGACGAGGCCTCGTCGGCCGCCCGCTGCTCCAGCATCCGCTCGCGGGCGGTGCGCTTGCCTTCTCGGTTCTTCTCGCTCATTGCCTTGACATCCACAATCGGGGAGGGCCTTCGTGGGGTGGGGTGGGGGTACGACGGGGCCGGCCGGTCAGCTCGCCAGCCAGCCGTCCACCGAGAACCTGGTGCGGGGCCGCCACAGCAGCCACCCGGCCAGCAGCAGGAACCCGGTGTCGCGCAGGATCTCCTGCAGGTACTCGGTCTGCGAGGCGTCGACGTGCCCGCCGCCGCCGAAGCAGCCGCAGTCGATCGTGATGCCGCGCGCCCAGGCGGAGGCGATCCCGGCGATGAAGGTGAGCAGCAGCAGCGCGGAGACCCCGGCGACGAGCCGGACCCCGAGGCCGATCACCAGCAGCAGGGCGAGCGCCAGCTCCAGGAAGGGCAGGGCGTAGCCGATCGGCTTGACCAGGCCCTCGGGCAGGATCTCGTAGGCGCGGACGGCCTGGGCGGCCTCCGCCGGGTCGGCGATCTTCGCCAGGCCGGCCCAGCCCCAGACCACCGCGAGGCCGAGCCGGACGGCGGTGCCCAGCCACTGGCTCCAGGCCGGCACCGGCCGCCGAGCCGACGGCGTGGGCACCGGGTCACCGGGCTGCACTGCCGGGCCGGCCATCAGGGAACCCCCCTCGGGAAACTCGTTCACTTCCTGATGAACCGTAAGGGATGAAGGACGGTTCCTCCATATTCAGGAATTACGCCGGATGGGTGACGCCTGATGAGGATGTGTCCCCATTCGGCGAACGCCCGTTCGTCAGCGGCAGCCGGGCGGGCGCCCCGGTTCGAACAGGTCGGCCCGCCCTTCGCGGTGCGAGCGGGCGGCCCGCACGACGGCGTCCCAGCGGGCCGCCTCGGCGCAGGCGTACGCGTCCCGCTCGGCCCGCTCGGCGCCGCGCTTGGCCAGCGCCTGCCCCACCTCGGTGTGTGCCCCGACGGAGGCGCCGAGCGCCAGTGCGGCGGCGGCCGCCCGCAGCAGAACGGCCCGATGGAGACCCGGCACCGGCTCACCCCTTCGCTCGCTCGGCAACCCCCGTACACGTCGTTCGTGCACTCGTCCCTCCACTCAACGCCCGTCAACCCCGCCTGATGCGTGTCCCCGCTGCTGTTCACCCGTTCGGGGCCGCGACACACCCGCGCCCGGCGTCGTCGGGCGCGGACAAGGCGAACGGCCCGCCACCCCCAGGGGGCGACGGGCCGTCAGGTGGTACGGGTCGTCAGCGCCGGCGGACGCCCGCCGCCAGGTCACCGGCGAGGGCGCGCACCGCGTCCAGCGCGGCCGCCTCGTCGTCGCCGGCCTCCAGGATCCGCTTCACGAACGCGGAGCCCACGATCACGCCGTCCGCGAAGCCCGCCACCTCGGCGGCCTGCTCGGCGGTGGAGACCCCGAGGCCGACGCAGACCGGCAGGTCGGTGGTGGCCCGGGTACGGGCGACCAGGTCCTCGGCGAGCGAGCCGACCTGGTTGCGGGTGCCGGTCACACCCATCACGGCGGCCGCGTAGACGAAGCCGCTGCCGGCGGCGGTGACCTCGGCCAGCCGCGGGTCCTTGCTGCTGGGGGCGACCACGAACACGGTGTCCAGCCCGTGCTCGTCCGCCGCCTTGCGCCACTCCTCGGACTCCTCCACCGGCAGGTCCGGCAGGATGCAGCCGGCGCCGCCCGCGGCGGCGAGGTCGGCGGCGAAGCGCGCGGTGCCGTAGCGGTCGACCGGGTTCCAGTACGTCATCACCAGCACCGCCGCCTCGGGGTGCGCGGTGGCGACCTCCTGGACGGTGCGCAGCACGTCCTTGATCCGCACGCCGCCGCGCAGCGCGATGTCGTCGGCGGTCTGGATGACGGCGCCGTCCAGCACCGGGTCGGAGTGCGGCAGGCCGACCTCGACGACGTCGCAGCCGCCCTCGATCAGCGCGTTGATCGCGCGGATGCCGCCGTCGACGGTCGGGAAGCCGCCCGGCAGGTAGCCGATCAGCGCGGCGCGGTTCTCGGCCTTGGCGGCCGCCAGGATGCCGCTGAGCTTGCTGGCCTCATCGGGCTTGTTCGCCATGGTCACTTACCCCCGTGGGCCGCGTCGTGGGCCGAACCGCCGGCCGGCTCGTCGTACAGGCCGAAGTACTCGGCCGCGGTGTGCATGTCCTTGTCGCCGCGCCCGGAGAGCGAGACCAGGATGGTGGCCTCGGGCCCGAGTTCGCGGCCCAGCTCCAGGGCGCCGGCCAGCGCGTGGGCGCTCTCGATGGCCGGGATGATGCCCTCGGTGCGGGACAGCAGCCGCAGCGCCTGCATGGCGGCGTCGTCGGTGACGGGGCGGTACTCGGCCCGGCCGGTGTCCTTCAGCCAGGCGTGCTCCGGGCCGACGCCCGGGTAGTCGAGGCCGGCCGAGATGGAGTGCGACTCGATGGTCTGGCCGTCCTCGTCCTGCAGGACGTAGGTGCGCGAGCCGTGCAGCACGCCGGGGTCGCCCTTGGTGAGGGTGGCGGCGTGCTTGGGGGTGTCGGCGCCCTCGCCGGCGGCCTCGCAGCCGATCAGGCGCACGCCGGCGTCCGGGATGAACTCGTGGAAGATGCCCATCGCGTTGGAGCCGCCGCCGACGCAGGCGACGACGGCGTCGGGCAGCCGCCCGGTGCGGTCGAGCACCTGCTGGCGGGCCTCGACGCCGATCACCCGGTGGAAGTCGCGGACCATCATCGGGAAGGGGTGCGGGCCGGCCACGGTGCCGAACAGGTAGTGGGTGGAGTCCACGTTGGCGACCCAGTCGCGGAACGCCTCGTTGATGGCGTCCTTGAGGGTGCGGCTGCCGGACTTCACGGACACCACCTCGGCGCCGAGCATCCGCATCCGGGCGACGTTCAGCGCCTGGCGCTGGGTGTCGACCTCGCCCATGTAGATGGTGCAGTCGAAGCCGAACAGGGCACAGGCGGTGGCGGTGGCCACGCCGTGCTGACCGGCGCCGGTCTCGGCGATGATCCGGGTCTTGCCCATCCGCCGGGTGAGCAGGGCCTGGCCCAGCACGTTGTTGATCTTGTGCGAGCCGGTGTGGTTGAGGTCCTCGCGCTTGAGCAGGACGCGCGCGCCGCCCGCCTCGGCGGAGAAGCGGTGCACGTCGGTCAGCGGGCTCGGGCGGCCGGTGTAGTCCTTGAGCAGCGCGTCGAGCTCGGCGGTGAAGGCCGGGTCGGCCTTGGCCTTCTCGTACTCCTCGGCGACCTGCTCGACGGCGGCGACCAGTGCCTCGGGGATGAAGCGGCCGCCGTACGCGCCGAAGTAGCCGCGGGCGTCCGGCACCTGGGCACCGGGGAGATAGTCCTTCGCGGACTTGTCGGACATGGTGGAGTCCTTAGGGGAGATGACGACAGTGACGTCTCGTGGCCGGGATCAGCCGGACGTGCGCCGCCATCGGCGGCCCGGTACCTGCCCGGGCTCGCAGCCGATCACGTACCGCACCCGCCGCCCCAGCACCCGGCGGGCGGGCGCGCGGCAGCCGCGCGGGCGGCAACCGGGGGCGAGGCGGGTGGCGATCTTCATGTCGGCGGGTCAGTCCTTGTGCCGGACGGCGGGGTGGGCCCCGGCCGCGACCAGGTCGGCGACCGCGGCGCGCGGGTCCTTGCCGGTCACCAGGGACTCGCCGACCAGGACGGCGTCGGCACCGAGGTTGGCGTAGGAGATCACGTCCAGCGGGCCGCGCACGCCGGACTCGGCGACCTTGACGATGCCGTCCGGGATGGCGTGGACGACGTTGCCGAAGGTGTTGCGGTCCACCTCAAGGGTCTTGAGGTTGCGGGCGTTGACGCCGATGATCCGCGCCCCGGCGTCCACCGCGCGCTTGATCTCCTCCTCGTCGTGCACCTCGACCAGCGGGGTGAGGCCGATCGACTCGGCGCGCTCGATCAGCGACACCAGGGCCGACTGGTCGAGGGCGGCGACGATCAGCAGCGCGAGGTCGGCGCCGTGCGCGCGGGCCTCCCACAGCTGGTAGGCGGTGACGATGAAGTCCTTGCGCAGCAGCGGGGTGTCCACCGCCGCGCGGACGGCGTCCAGGTCGGCGAGCGATCCGCCGAAGCGGCGCTGCTCGGTCAGCACGCTGATCGCGGCGGCACCGCCGGCCGCGTAGTCGCTCGCCAGGGCGGCCGGATCGGCGATCGAGGCCAGCGCGCCCTTGGACGGGCTGGAGCGCTTCACCTCGCAGATCACCCGGACCCCGTCGCCCTTGAGGGCGGCGACACCGTCCTTGGCCTCGCGGGCCTTGGCGGCGCGCTCCTTGAGCTCGTCCAGGGTGACCCGGGCCTGCCGTTCGGCGAGGTCCTCCCGGACCCCGTCGATGATCGTGTCGAGCACACTCATGCGCACACCTCGCTTCGCTCAGCAGGCGCTGCGCGCAACACGCACCTGTCAATGGTTCGCTCGCTCACGCGAAGTGCCCCCAACATCTCTGCTCGTTCGCCGGCGACGAGCCGTCCGGGCAGTGGCCCGGCGGCTCTTCGATGGTATCGGCACCCGGGGGCGCGGGGCGCATCCGCCCGGTGGGCGTCTCGCGTGCCGGACGCCCCCCGAGGCGGCTCCCAGCTGCGGTTTCACCGGTTCTCCGGCGGACGCCGAGCCCGTGTGCGGGGCAAGTGGACCGATGTACGGACTGCGGTGTGGACCGGTGCGCGGGCCGCTACCCGCAAGGGCTCGGGATCAAACCAGCAGGGGCGCCAGTCCCGCCCCGACCGGCAGGTTGCGCACCACCGTGAACACCAGGACCAGCAGGGCGATCAGCACCCAGCGCCGGGCCCCGAGCGCAGGCCTGGGCCGCGGCCCGCCGCCGAGCAGCGCGGCCCAGCCCCAGCGCAGCCAGAACAGCGCCAGCACGGCGAACAGCAGGACGGCCGCGGCGTTGTCGTGCAGCGCGCCGGTCAGGTCCCCGTGGGTCAGCGCGTGGACGCAGCGCAGCCCCCCGCAGCCGGGGCACCACCAGCCGGTGGCGGCCAGGAAGGGGCAGTCGGGGTAGTGCCCGGGGACGTTCGGGTCCACCACGGCGAGGTAGGCGGTGGGGACGGCCGCCGCTGCCAGTGCGGCCAGCGGCGGGCCCAGCCGGCGCAGTACGGGCGGCAGGGCGGGGGCGGTGGGGGCGGCGTTCACGCCCCGATTCTGCCCGCGCGGAGCCCCGGACAGACCGAAACGGCGGGCGCGGCGCGCCCGCCGTTTCGCGGTCCGGAGGAGTCCGTCGTCAGGCGGTGACGGCGACGCGGGCCTCGGCCTGCTCCTCGACCGAGGTGTACACGTTGGTGCTCGGCTGCTTGCCCATGCCCGCCATCGACATGGCCTTGCCGATCACACCGCCGGCCAGGACGACCGCCAGGCCTGCCCAGACCAGCAGCACCGACGGAAGGATCATCGCGACCCCCGCGATCCCGAAACCGATGAAGGTGATGGTCACACCGGTCCAGGCGGCGGGGTTGTGACCGTGTGCTGCTGCTGACATCTGCTGATGCTCCTAGCCTCTCGGGGCCCGGCCGGGCCTGCGGGGCCGCCGGCGGGTTGACGGGTTCCATTGTGCCGGGCCACACACCCGCCTCCCAAAGCGGGTGCCCCGTCTATCGCGTCACACGTGGCGGGTCCGTCGCGTCGCACGCGGCCGGTCGCCACGACCCGCCCGGCCCCCGTCCCCGGAGCCGGCTCAGAGCGCGGTCGGGTCCTCGCCCCGGTCCAGCGCCTTCCACAGGTCGGCCGGGGTCCCGGTCGTCGCGGGGGCCTTGCGGGTGGGCGCCTCGTAGCGGCTGCCCATGGCCGGCCAGCCCCGGCCGTAGCGGAGGGTGAGCAGCCCGGCGACGGCCAGCAGCAGCCCGCCGGCCAGCGCCACCCAGGGCCAGCCGGTGTGGCCGACCTCGGTGGCCGCCGACCCGGACAGCGCCAGCTTGCGGGCCGCCTCGTCGTCCAGCGCGGCGGTGTCCCCGGCGCCCGCGGCCGAGGCGACGGCCGCGCCGAGGCCCGCCAGCAGGGTCAGCGCGCCGACCGCGAGCCGGCCGGCGCCGCGCACCGCGAACACCGCGACGGCCGCCGCGAGCCCCACCAGGGCCAGCCCGCCCGGCACTTCGGAGATCTTGCCGCCGGTGACGGACACCGCCAGGGTGCCGGCCCGGCCCTCGGCCCAGACCCGGCCCACGGCGGTCAGCACCAGGACGGCGCTCAGCACGGTCAGCAGGAGCATCACGCCGAGCGTCCGGCGGCCCGCCGCGGGGGCCGACGGGGCGGGTACGGGGGTCTGGTCAGGTGCGCTCACCCGTCCACTATCCCCCGACCGGCGTCCGGCCCCGCACCCGGGGTGGGCGGCCCGGCCGGGAACTCGTCCGTCCGCAGCACCAGCGTCCGCTCGCCGAGCGGCAGGAACAGGTCGTTGCCGAACGGCACCCGTTCCGCCTCCCGGTACGCCCCGTCGGCGGACGGCGCGGTGTGCACGAGGCAGACCGCCGCCGCCGGGTCGACCACCACGTACAGCGGGATCCCGCTGAGCGCGTACGCCCGCGCCGTCTCGGCGAGGTGCGGCCGGGCCACCTCCAGGACCGCCTCGACACCACTCCCCGCGTACCGGCCCCGGCCGTCGGGCTCCACCCCCGGCGCGGTCACCGCCAGGTCGGGGGCGAGGCCGCCGGGCGCGGCCGGGGTGACGACCACGACGCCGGACAGCACCCGGCCGTGGCCCGCCAGTTGGTCCCTGATCTGGGCGGCGGCGTCCAGCACGGTCTCCCGCCGCGGCCCGTCCTGCGGCATCCCCGGCATCCCGGCCGCCTTCCGTTCCGACACGTACCGGCATGTACCGGCACGTTCCGGCATGTTCCGGTTACGACAGTTCCGGCGTCCGCAGCGTATTGGCGGTGGCGACGGCGCGCAGCACGGCGGCCGCCTTGTTACGGCACTCGGTGTCCTCCCCGTGCGGGTCGGAGTCGGCGACCACGCCCGCGCCGGCCTGTACGTAGGCGGTGCCGTCGCGCAGCACGGCGGTGCGGATCGCGATCGCGGTGTCGGAGTCCCCGGCGAAGTCCAGGTAGCCCACGCAGCCGCCGTACAGGCCGCGGCGGGTGGGCTCCAGCTCCTCGATGATCCGCATCGCGCGGGGCTTGGGCGCGCCGGACAGCGTGCCGGCCGGGAAGCAGGCGGTCAGCACGTCGAAGGCGGTCCGCCCGGGCGCCACCCGGCCGGTGACGGTGGAGACGATGTGCATCACGTGGCTGTAGCGCTCGATGTGCATGAAGTCGACCACCTCCACGCTGCCCGGCTCGCAGACCCGGCCGAGGTCGTTGCGGCCGAGGTCGACCAGCATCAGGTGCTCGGCCCGCTCCTTGGGGTCGGCGAGCAGCTCGGCCGCCAGCGCCGCGTCCTCGTGCGGGGTGGCGCCGCGGTGCCGGGTGCCGGCGATCGGGTGCAGCATCGCCTCGCCGCCGGTGACCTTGACCAGCGCCTCCGGGCTGGAACCGACCACGTCGAAGCCGCCCTCGGCGGTGCCGTCCGGCCCGGGGAAGCGGAACAGGTACATGTACGGGCTGGGGTTGGTGGTGCGCAGGACGCGGTAGACGTCCAGCGCGGAGGCCGGGCAGGGGGCCTCGAAGCGCTGCGAGGGAACGACCTGGAAGGCCTCGCCGGCCCGGATCCGCTCCTTGATGTCCTCCACCGCGGCCCGGTACGGCGCGCCGCCGAACGGGGAGCGGACCTCGCCCGGGCCGGCCGGGGTGAAGGTGGCCAGGCCCGGGTCGACCGGCTTGAGCAGGCCGGCCTCCATGGCGTCCAGCCGGGCCACCGCGTCCGCGTAGGCCTCGTCCGCGCCGCTGGCCAGGTCGTTGTGGTTGACGGCGTTGGCGATCAGCAGCACGGTGCCGTCGACGTGGTCGAGCACGGCGAGGTCGGTGGCGAGCAGCATGGTGAGCTCGGGGAGCCGGAGGTCGTCCGGGTTGAGGTCGGGCAGCTTCTCCAGTCGGCGGACGACGTCGTAGCCCAGGTAGCCGACCAGACCGCCGGTCAGCGGCGGCAGTCCGTCGTCGGTGCGGCGCGGGGTGTGCAGCGCCTCCAGCGCGGCGCGCAGCACCTGCAGCGGGTCCCCGGTGGTGGGGATGCCGACCGGCGGGGTGCCGAGCCAGCGGGCGGCGCCGTCCGGGCCGGCGGTGAGGACGGCGGCGCTGCGGACGCCGACGAAGGAGTAGCGCGACCAGCTGCGGCCCTGCTCGGCGGACTCCAGCAGGAAGGTGCCGGGCCGCTCCTCGGCGAGGCTGCGGTAGAGGCCGATCGGGGTGAGACCGTCCGCGAGGAGCCTGCGGGTGACCGGGATGACCCGGGTGTCGACGGCGAGCTTGCGGAAGGTTTCGAGATCCATGGCGAGCGGCACCTTCTGGAGTTCGGGTGGGAGGGTCAGGCGAGCGGGAGCACGTCGGCGTCGAAGCAGGTGCGGTCGCCGGTGTGGCAGGCGGCACCGGTCTGGTCGACCTTCACCAGCAGGGTGTCGCCGTCGCAGTCCAGCGCCACCGACTTGACCGCCTGGGCGTGGCCGGAGGTGTCGCCCTTCACCCAGTACTCGCGGCGGCTGCGGCTCCAGTAGGTGCAGCGGCCGGTGGTGAGCGTGCGGTGCAGCGCCTCGTCGTCCATCCAGCCGAGCATCAGCACCTCGCCGGTGTCGTACTGCTGCGCGATGGCCGGGAGCAGGCCGTCCTCGGTGCGCTTGAGGCGGGCGGCGATCTCGGGGGCCAGGGCGGTGGTGCCGGGGGTGGCGGGTGTGGTGGACATGGGGCCATTGTTGCAGTCCGGTCCGCAGCCCCTCGCGACCTGGCCGGGGGTGGTCAGTCGGTGCGCGCGCAGCCGGGCGGCCAGATCCGGTGGACGAACAGCCCGGCCGCCAGGGCCAGTGCGGCGACCCGGGCGGGCTCGCTGCCCGGCTCGCCGTCCCAGACCGCGATCAGCTCGTCGACCATGCCGACCAGGGCCCGTCCGGTGTCGTCGCCGAGGCCGCCGCGCTCGACGGCGGCCAGCCGGTGGACGGCGCGGGCCTCGCCCAGCAACCGCAGCCGGGCCGCGCTCACGCTCCCGATGCCGCTCGCGGGGACGACGATCTCCAGTTTGCCGCCGTGCTCCAGGACGGACCGGGCGAACCAGCTCTCCGGCCCCTCCCCGGCGCAGCCGACGCCGACCAGCTCGTACGGTCCGAAGGTGGTGACCAGCCGCCAGATCTCCCCGCGGACCAGCATCTCGGTGATGCCGCCCGACAGGCCCTGGTGACCGGTGATTCCGACGCGCATTCCCAACTCCCGGGATTCGTGCCGTGCCGCCGGGGAGCCTAGCGCTTGTCCGACAATTCCCGTCGCGCGCGGCGCGAATTGTCGGACAAGCGCTGGCCGACCCGTCCCGGACAGCGCGGCAACGGGACGATTTCGGCCAACCGCCTGCCGGGCGGGCCCCGCGTGGGCCATCCTCGTGGCCATGACCTCCGCGCAGCAGCCGCCCGCAGCCGCCGACTCCCGCCCGTCCCGGGGCCTGGTCCTCACCGTCGCGGCGGTACTCGCCGTGCTGCTCGCCGTGGTGGCCACGGTCCTGCTCTGGCCGGAGGACCGGAAGCCCACGGCCGCACCGCCCCCGCCCACCCCCACGGCCACCCCGACCCCGACGCCCACCCCCACACCGACGCCCACCCCGACCAAGGCCCCGCCGTACGCCTTCTTCCCGGTCGGCGCCTGCTTCGACCACCCGCAGCTCAGCCCGACGATCACCAAGGCCGAGGAGCGCCCCTGCACCGGCGGGCACGACGGCCAGGTGATCGCCGACCTGAAACTGGCCGACGGCCTGACCGGCGAGATCCCCATCTCGCTCGCGATGCGTGAGGGCTGCAAGGAGGCCGAGGCCACCGCCAAGGCCCGCCAGAACGACGGGAAGACGTACTACGGACGCCAGTTCGGCCCCGCGCTGGCCAACTACCAGCAGGGCTGGCGGGACTACACCTGCACCCTGACGGCGAGCAACAAGCAGGGCGGCCCCAAGCTCACGGGCGACCTGCGCTGACCGAGGTTCGCCACGTCCTAAGGTGGCGTCATGTCGAACCACGCCCTCGCCGAGCGCCACCGTCTCGCCGAACTCCTGGCCGCCGCCGGGCCGGACGCCCCCACTCTCTGCGCCGGGTGGACCACCCGGGACCTCGCCGCCCACCTGGTGATCCGCGAGCGCCGCGCCGACGCGGCGGCCGGCATCCGGGTCGGTGCCCTCGCCGACTGGACCCACCGGGTGCAGTCGGCGTACGCCGAGCGCCCGTACGAGGAACTGCTGAAGCTCTTCCGGTCCGGCCCGCCGCTGTTCTCGCTGTTCGCCCTGCCCGGCGCGGACGAGGCCGCGAACACCGTCGAGTACTACGTGCACGCCGAGGACGTCCTGCGGGCCGCCGACGGCTGGACGCCCTCCCCGGTGCCCGCCGGCCGCGCCGAAGCCCTGTGGCGCCGACTGCCGCTGCTGGCCCGCCTGGAAGCCGGCCGCCGCTCCCCCGTCCGCCTGGTCCTGCGCCGCCCCGACGGCCAGTCCCTGACCATCGGCCCCGCCGGCTCCCCCACCGTCCAGCTCACCGGCGAACCAGGCGAGCTGCTCCTCTTCACCTACGGCCGCGGCACCCGCACCACCCTCACCGTCGACGGCCCCCCGGACGCCCTCGAGGCCCTGCGCCACGTCCTGCCCCTGCCACCGCAGCAGTAGGGCGGCCGGCCCCCACGCGTCTCCCCACCCCTGCCCCGGCTGCGGATGTCAGTGGTCGGGTGCAGACTCGCAGAGGGTCGGGGAGGGTGCGCGTGCGCGCCCGACGGAACCGTCCCGGTCACTCTCCGTCGAAGGGGCACCACCTCATGCTCACCACCGACTTTCCCGCCGGCGCGCCCTGCTGGATCGACCTCGGCAGCCCGGACATCCCCGCCACCGCCGACTTCTACGGCAAGGTGTTCGGCTGGACGTTCCAGTCCGCCGGCCCGGAGGCGGGCGGCTACGGCTTCTTCCAGCTGAACGGCAGGACGGTCGGCGCCGTCGGCCCCCTCGACGAGGGCGACCAGCCCACCTGGACGACGTACTTCCGCACGGCCGACGTGACCGCCACCGCGGAGGCCGCCGAGCAGGCCGGCGGCTCGGTCCTGGTCCCGCCGATGGACGTCATGGGCGAGGGGTGGTTCGCCCAGTTCGCCGACCCGCAGGGCGCCCGGTTCGCGGTCTGGCAGGCCGGTAGGACCACCGGCCTGGACGTGGTGTCGGAGGACGGTGCCCTGGTCTGGGCCGAGCTGCACACCGCGGACCCGGCCGCCGGGTTCGGCTTCTACCAGGCGCTGTTCGGCTGGCGGGTGGAGAACTTCGAGCCGGCCCCGGGCATGGCCTACCGGGTGGTCTCGACCTCCGAGGGCGACCAGCAGGCCACCAGCTTCGGCGGCATCGCCCCGACGATGCAGGCGGGCCAGCCCTCCGCCTGGACGCCGTACTTCGCCGCCGACGACGTGGACGCGGTGATCGCGAAGGCGACGGCGGCCGGCGGCTCGGTGCTGATGCCCGCCGAGAGCGTGCCCAACGTCGGCCGGCTGGCCTGGCTGGCGGACCCGCACGGCACGCCGTTCGCGCTGATCAAGGGCGAGCCGCGCGAGGCCTGAGGATGCGGAAGGGCCCGCCGCGCACCGGCGCAGCGGGCCCTCAAGCCGTACGGACGGTCACCGCACCGGGTGCCCGGCCTCCCGCAGCGCGTTCTTGACCTCGCCGATCCGCAGGTCCCCGAAGTGGAAGACGCTCGCGGCGAGCACCGCGTCCGCGCCCGCCTCGACGGCCGGAGCGAAGTCGGCGAGCTTGCCGGCGCCACCGGAGGCGATCACCGGCACGGAGACGGCCTTGCGCACGGCCCGGATCATCTCCAGGTCGTAGCCGTCCTTGGTGCCGTCTGCGTCCATCGAGTTGAGCAGGATCTCGCCCGCGCCCAACTCGGCCGCGCGGCCCGCCCATTCGACGGCGTCGAGGCCGGTGCCGCGGCGCCCGCCGTGGGTGGTGACCTCGTAGCCCGACTCGGTCTCCGTACCGGGAGGGCAGCGCCGGGCGTCGACCGAGAGCACCAGCACCTGCCGGCCGAAGCGCTGGGCGATCTCGCGGACCAGCTCGGGGCGGGCGATGGCCGCGGTGTTGACGCCGACCTTGTCGGCGCCGGCCCGCAGCAGCTTGTCGACGTCCTCGACGGCACGGATGCCGCCGCCGACGGTGAGCGGGATGAAGACCTGCTCGGCGGTGCGGCGGACCACGTCGTAGGTGGTCTCCCGATCCCCGGAGGAGGCGGTGATGTCGAGGAAGGTCAACTCGTCGGCGCCCTCGGCGTCGTAGAGCTTGGCCATCTCGACCGGGTCGCCGGCGTCGCGCAGGTTCTGGAAGTTGACGCCCTTCACCACCCGCCCGGCGTCGACGTCCAGGCAGGGGATGACACGTACTGCGAGGGTCACGGCTGTTTGCCTTCCAGGGTCTTTGCCAGCCCGGCACGATAGGCGTCGAGCTCGACCTCGACCATCATCCGGGAGTCGATCAGCCCCTCGACCACCACCATGGTGGTCACCGGGCGGGCGGCGTCGAAGAGTTGGCGGTGGGCGCGGCCCACCTCGTCGGCGTCGCGGACGTGGGTGATGTACATCCGGGTGCGGATCACGTCCTCCGCCGTCAGACCGTACGCGGCGAGGGCGCTGAGCCCGACGCCGAACGCGGCGAGGGTCTGCCGGTAGGGGTCGCCCTCGTGCTCGATCCGGCCGTCCACCCATGCGGTGGAGCCGCCCACGTGCACGTGGTCGCCCACGGCGACCGCCCGCGAGAAGCCGAACTGGTCCTCCCAGGGGGAGAATCCGCCGACCCTGCCGCGTACGATCCGACGTTCCGTCATCCTGAAACCGCCTCCAGGGCCTCTTCGAGGGTGAACTTCTGCTCGTAGAGTGCCTTGCCCACGATGGCGCCCTCGACACCCTCGCCGACCAGACCGGCGATGGCGCGCAGGTCGTCGAGCGAGGAGACGCCGCCGGAGGCGACGACCGGGCGGTCGGTGGCGGCGCAGACGTCGCGCAGCAGCTGGAGGTTGGGGCCGGTCAGGGTGCCGTCCCGGTTGACGTCGGTGACGACGTAGCGGGCGCAGCCCTCCCGGTTGAGCCGCTCCAGCACGTCGAAGAGCTGGCCCCCGTCGCGGGTCCAGCCGCGGCCGCGCAGGGTGGTGCCGACGACGTCCAGGCCGACGGCGATCTTGTCGCCGTGCTCGGCGATGGCCTTGGCGACCCACTCGGGGGCCTCCAGCGCGGCGGTGCCGAGGTTGACCCGGGTGCAGCCGGTGGCGAGCGCGTTGGCGAGCGACTCGTCGTCGCGGATGCCGCCGGACAGCTCGACCTTGATGTCGAGGCGGCCGGTGACCTCGCGCAGCAGCTCGTAGTTGGTGCCGGTGCCGAAGGCGGCGTCGAGGTCCACCAGGTGCAGCCACTCGGCGCCGGCGTTCTGCCAGGCGAGGGCGGCGGCCAGCGGCTCGCCGAAGGAGGTCTCGGTGCCGGAGGCGCCCTTGACCAGGCGGACGGCCTGGCCGTCCCGGACGTCGACGGCGGGAAGCAGTTCGAGGCTCATAGTCTTAACTCTTCTGTCGTCAGAGGGTCGTCAGAGGGTGTCGACCCAGTTGGTCAGGAGGGCGGCGCCGGCGTCGCCGGACTTCTCGGGGTGGAACTGGGTGGCCCAGAGCGGGCCGTTCTCGACGGCCGCGACGAACGGCTGCCCGTGCGTGGCCCAGGTGACGAGCGGGGGGTGGATCCGCGCACTGTGGGTCTCCAGCTCCCAGCGCCGCACGCCGTAGGAGTGCACGAAGTAGAAGCGGCTCTGCGGGTCGAGGCCGGCGAACATCCGGCTGCCCTCGGGCACGTCCACGGTGTTCCAGCCCATGTGCGGGATGACCGGGGCCTCCAGCGGTTCGACGGTGCCCGGCCACTCGT
Organism: Kitasatospora sp. NPDC087314; assembly: GCF_044744365.1. NCBI lineage: Bacteria > Bacillati > Actinomycetota > Actinomycetes > Kitasatosporales > Streptomycetaceae > Kitasatospora > Kitasatospora sp. NPDC087314. The sequence goes on along the minus strand of NZ_JBIUYE010000001.1, from coordinate 558,596 downwards.
CGCAGCCGGCCGTCTCCACGCCGTGCTCGACCCCCTTCTCGAAGAGGATCTGCATGCCGACGCAGATGCCCATGACGGGGCGGCCCCCGGCGAGCCGGCGGTCGATGATCCAGTCGCCGCGGACGGCCTTCAGGCCGCGCATGCAGGCCTCGAAGGCACCGACGCCGGGGACGAGCAGGCCGTCCGCGTTCATCGCGGTGTCGTAGTCGGAGGTGACGGTGACGTCCGCCCCGGTCCGTTCGAGCGCGCGCTGCGCCGAGCGGAGGTTGCCCGACCCGTAGTCGAGGACGACGACGTTCTTGCCCATGTTCAGGTGTCCAGTCTCTCTACGTGTCCAGAGCCCACGTGGCTAGAGGCGCATGATGCCGGAGGCCAGGCACATCACCGAGCCGAACGCGAGCACCAGGATGACGCCCTTGGGCAGCTTCTGCTTCCAGAACGAGATCACGCCGCCGGCCAGGAAGAGGCCGACGAAGATGAGGGCGAGGGCAGCCTTGCTCACAGTGCACCCTTGGTCGAGGGGAGGATGCCGGCCGCGCGCGGGTCGCGCTCGGAGGCGTAGCGCAGGGCCCGGGCCAGCGCCTTGAACTGGCATTCCACGATGTGGTGGGCGTTGCGCCCGTACGGCACGTGGACGTGCAGCGCGATCTGCGCCTGGGCCACGAAGGACTCCAGGATGTGCCGGGTCATCGTGGTGTCGTAGCTGCCGATCATCGGCGCCATGTTCTCGGGCTCGGTGTGCACCAGGTAGGGCCGGCCGGAGAGGTCCACGGTGACCTGGGCGAGCGACTCGTCCAGCGGCACCGTGCAGTTGCCGAAGCGGTAGATGCCGACCTTGTCGCCGAGCGCCTGCTTGAAGGCGGCGCCCAGCGCGAGGGCGGTGTCCTCGATGGTGTGGTGGGTGTCGATGTGCAGGTCGCCGTCGGTCTTGACGGTGAGGTCGAACAGACCGTGGCGGCCGAGCTGGTCGAGCATGTGGTCGTAGAACCCGACGCCCGTGGAGATGTCGGTCCTTCCGGTGCCGTCGAGATCGATCTCGACCAGGACCGAGGTCTCCTTGGTGGTGCGCTCAACGCGTCCGATGCGGGACATGCGGGGTTACAGCTCCTTGATCACGGTGCGAACGGCGTCCAGGAAGGCGTCGTTCTCGGCGGGCGTGCCGGCGGTGACGCGCAGCCACCCGGGGACGCCGTTGTCACGGACCAGGACGCCCTGGTCGAGGATGGCCTGCCAGACGGCGTGGGTGTCGGTGAAGCGGCCGAACTGGACGAAGTTGGCGTCCGAGTCGGTGACCTCCAGGCCGAGCCCGCGCAGCGCGTCCACCAGCCGGTCGCGCTCCGCCTTGAGCCGGCCGACGTAGCCGAGCAGGGTGTCGGTGTGCTCCAGGCAGGCCAGCGCGGTGGCCTGGGTGACGGCCGACAGGTGGTAGGGCAGGCGGACCAGCTGCACCGCGTCCACCACCGCCGGGTCGCCGGCCAGGTAGCCCAGCCGCAGCCCGGCCGCGCCGAAGGCCTTGGACATGGTGCGGCTGACCACCAGGTTGGGGCGGCCCTCGATGAGCGGCAGCAGCGAGGCGCGGTGCGAGAACTCGACGTACGCCTCGTCGACGACCACCAGGCTGGGCCCGGCGGCCTGCGCGGCCTCGTACAGCCGGAGCACGGTGTCGGCGGCGACGGCGGTGCCGGTCGGGTTGTTCGGCGAGCAGACGAAGACCACGTTCGGCCGGTGCTCGGCGATCGCGGTGACGGCGGCGTCCAGGTCGATGGTGAAGTCGTCGCTCCGCGGGCCGGAGATCCATTCGGTGCCGGTGCCCCGGGAGATCAGCGCGTGCATCGAGTAGGAGGGCTCGAAGCCGAGCGCGCTGCGGCCGGGGCCGCCGAAGGTCTGCAGCAGCTGCTGGAGTACCTCGTTGGAGCCGTTGGCGGCCCAGACCTGCGCGCGCGCGACCGGGAAGCCGGTGGTGCGGGTCAGGTACGCCGCGAGGCCCTCGCGCAGCTCGACCGCGTCCCGGTCGGGGTAGCGGTTGAGGTGCCGGGCCGCCTCGGCGACGCGCTCGGCGATCCGGGCCACCAGCTCCTCGGGGAGCGGGTACGGGTTCTCGTTGGTGTTCAGTTGGACGGGCACGTCCAACTGCGGCGCGCCGTACGGGGACTGGCCGCGCAGCTCGTCACGGATGGGGAGGTCGTCGATGCGGGTCACAGCGGTCACGAGCCGGGCACCGTCCAATCGAATCGGGCCTTGATCGCGTCGCCGTGCCCCGGCAGGTCCTCCGCGTTGGCCAGGTTGACGACGTGCGCGGCGACGTCCGCGAGCGCGTCCCGGTCGTACTCGACGACCTGGACGCCGCGCAGGAAGGTCTGCACGGACAGGCCCGCGGAGTGGCAGGCGCAGCCGCCGGTGGGCAGCACGTGGTTGGAGCCGGCCGCGTAGTCGCCGAGCGAGACCGGGGTCCAGCGGCCGATGAAGATCGCGCCCGCGTTGACGACCCTGGCGGCGACCGCGTGCGGGTCGCGGGTCTGGATCTCCAGGTGCTCGGCCGCGTAGGCGTTGACCACGGCGAGGCCCTGGTCCAGGTCGTCGACCAGGATGATCCCGGACTGCCGGCCGCCCAGCGCCTCGGCCACCCGCTCGCTGTGCTTGGTCCGCGCGACCTGCACGGCCAGCTCGGCCTCGACCGCCTCGGCCAGCTCCGGCGAGTCGGTGACCAGCACCGAGCCGGACGTCGGGCCGTGCTCGGCCTGGCTGATCAGGTCGGCGGCCACGTCGGACGCCAGCGCGCTGTCGTCGGCGAGGACGGCGATCTCGGTCGGGCCGGCCTCCGAGTCGATGCCGATCCGGCCGGCGAACAGGCGCTTGGCGGCGGCCACGTAGATGTTGCCGGGGCCGGTGACCATGGTGACCGGCGCGCACTCCTCGGTGCCCAGCGCGAACATCGCCACCGCCTGGGCGCCGCCGACGGAGTAGACCTCGTCCACGCCGAGCAGCGCGCAGGCCGCCAGGATGGTCGGGTGCACGCGGCCCCCGAACTCCTTCTGCGGCGGGGAGGTCACCGCGATGCCCCGCACGCCCGCCTCCTGGGCCGGCACCACGTTCATCACTACGGAGGACGGGTAGACCGCCAGCCCGCCCGGCACGTACAGGCCGACCCGCTCCACCGGCACCCAGCGCTGGGTGACCGTGCCGCCCGGCACCACCCGGGTGGTGTGCCCGGTGCGGCGCTGGTCGGCGTGCACGGCGCGGGCCCGGCGGATCGACTCCTCCAGGGCGGCCCGCACCTTCGGGTCCAGCGTCTCCAGGGCCTCGGTCAGCTGCTCGGCCGGGACGCGGGTCGACTCCAGCCGGACGCCGTCGAAGCGCTCGGTGATCTCGATCACGGCCGCGACCCCGCGATGGCGTACGTCCTCGGCGATCGGCCGCACCTTCTCCAGGGCGGCCGCCACGTCGAACTCGGCACGGGGCAGCAGGTCACGCGGGTCGTCCAGCGAGCCGCGGAGGTCGATTCGAGAGATCACGCCACCCAGTGTAAGGAGTGGCCGGAACCACTGGTCCCGTATTTCACTCCGTGATACGAAAGGCGAGACGACCGGGGGACGGGGGAAACCATGGTGGAGCACGCTCCGGAGGACTGGACCGACACCGAGCGTGAGCTCTGGGAGGCCTTCCGTCGCGGCAACGTGTTCGACCGGCGCAGCGGCGACGCCGACACCGACGACCCCTTCGGTGACGCCGTCTGGGGCCCCGGGCGCACCGTCCGGGCCAGGGTCCTCGCCCACCTGCTGCTGGCCGGCCCGGCCGCCGCCACCGGACGGGTCGCCTCGCTGCGGCTCAACGGCGTGTCGGTCACCGGCGCGCTCAACCTGGCCGGCGGCGACATCGGCCACTACGTCGAACTCCGCGACTGCCGGTTCGAGCAGAAGATCCTGATCTCCGAGGCCGGGGCCAGCACCCTGCGCTTCGTCCGCTGTCTGATCCCCCGCATGGAGGCCTCCCGGCTCGCCACCACCGGCGACCTCCACCTGGCCCGCTGCCGGATACCCGAGGGCATACGGCTCACCGACGCCAAGATCGGCACCGACCTGCTGCTCAACCAGACCGTCCTCGGCTGCGACCGCTTCGGCCGCGCGGTCTCCGCCGACGGGATGGCGGTCCACCAGGACTTCGAGGCCGACCGGATCGAGGTCCACGGCGAGCTGAGCCTGCGCACCACCCGGATCGGCGGCCGGTTCTCGCTGCGCGGGGCCCAGCTGCACGCCGTCCCGCAGAACCGCATCTGCCTCAACGCCGTCCGCATCACCGTCGGCCACACCTGCTACCTGACCAGCTCGGCCGACGCCGGGTGGAGCGGCTCCCGCAGCTACTACGGCTCCGGCTACGGCCAGGTGGCCCCGCCCGGCGCGCCCAGCACCCCGTTCCGCGCCTACGGCCAGGTGCGGCTCTCCGACGCCCGGTTCGACGGGGCCTGCCTGATCTCCGGCGAATTCCACCTGGAGGGTGACGACGAGCTCTCGCTGCGCCGCATCCACACCCCCGAACTGCGCTTCGCCTGCCGGGTGCGCCCCACCGGCCCGGTCTCGCTCACCCGCGCCCGGGTCGGCAACCTGGTCGACACCCCGGAGGCCTGGCCGCGCGGCAAGCACCTCGGACTGACCGGCTTCGTCTACGAGAACCTGCGCCCCGCCGCGCCGTTCACCGTCCAGCAGCGGATCGCCTGGCTGGAGGGCGCCTCCGCCGACTTCCAGCCCGAGTCCTACGAGCAGCTCGCCGCCGCCCTGCGCCGCGACGGCGCCGACGACGACGCCCGCGAGGTGCTGTACGCCAAGCAGCGCCGCCGCCGCCAGACCCTCCCGCTGCCCGCCCGGATCTGGGGCCGGGTCCAGGACGCCACCGTCGGCTACGGCTACCGCCCCGGCCGGGCCGGCCTGTGGCTGCTGCTCGCCTGGGCCCTGGGCAGCGCCTGGTTCGCCACCCACCGGCCGGAGCCGCTGAAGCTCGACGAGCGCCCGCACTGGAACCCGGTGCTGTACACGCTCAGCCAGCTGATCCCGGTCGTCGACCTCGGCCAGCAGGGCTGGAACCCCGGCGGCCTCAGCCAGTACGTCTCCGCCGGGCTGGTGATCGTCGGCTGGCTGCTCGCGACCACCGTCGTCGCGGGCGCCTCCCGGATGCTCCAGCGGGGATGACCGCCTCCCCGCGGGGATAACCGCGACGCACCACTCCCGCCCGGGGAACTACGCTGTCCGCCGTGACAGAACGGCTGCCGCTCTTCCCGCTGAACAACGTGCTCTACCCGGGCCTCGTGCTGCCCCTGAACGTCTTCGAGGAGCGCTACCGCCGTCTCGTCGCCGACCTGCTCGCACTCCCGGCCGACACCCCCCGCCGCTTCGGCGTGCTCGCCATCAAGGACGGCCGCGAGGTCGCCCCGGTCCGCCCGGAGGAGGGTCCGGCCGGGCCGCTCGACGGCCTCGGCACCGCCACCGGGGACCCGCTGGAGGCGATCTTCCACATCGGCTGCGTCGCCGACGTCGCGTCCGTCCAGGAGCAGCCCGACGGCCGCTACGAGCTCCTGGTCACCGGCACCACCCGGTTCCTGCTCCGCTCGGTGGACGTCTCCGGCCCGTACCTGACCGGCGAGGCCGAACTCGTCGAGGAGCGCCCCGGGGAGGGCTCCGGCGCCCTCGCCTCCGAGGTCGAGCGGGCCTTCCGGGTCTACCAGAAGCGCCTGGCCGGCGCCCGCGAGGCCAGCACCGTCGGACGCCAGGAACTCCCCGACGACCCGCAGGTGCTCTCCTACCTGGTCGCCGCCGCGTCCGTGTTCGAGACCCCGGTCAAGCAGCAGCTGCTGGCCTGCCCGGACACCGCCCAGCGGCTGCGCACCGAACTCGACCTGCTGCGCCGCGAGAGCGCCGTGCTCAGCTGGCTGCCGTCGCTGCCCGCGGTCGACCTCACCCGCCAGTCGTTCAGCCCCAACTAGCCCAGGACCCGCGCATGGCGAAGAAAGCGAAGAAGGGCGGGCAGGGCACCCCTGCCACCGTCGCCCTGGAGACCGCCGCCGTCCCGTTCAGCGTGCACGCCTACGAGCACGACCCGGCCGCCGCCTCCTACGGCGGCGAGGCCACCGAGGCCCTGGGCGTCGCCGCCGAGCGGGTCTTCAAGACGCTGGTCGCGGACGTGGACGGCGTCCTCGTCGTCGGCGTGGTCCCGGTCGCCGGCCAGCTCGACCTCAAGGCCCTCGCGGCGGCCGTGGGCGGCAAGCGCGCCGCGATGGCCGACCCGGCCGCCGCCGAGCGCAGCAGCGGCTACGTCCGCGGCGGGATCTCCCCGCTGGGCCAGCGCCGGGCGCTGCGCACCGTCGTCGACGCCAGCGCCCTCACGCACTCCACCGTCTACGTCTCCGCCGGCCGCCGCGGCCTGGAGGTCGAACTCGCCCCCGGCGACCTGGTGGCCCTCACCGGGGCCCACACCGCGCCCATCGCGCGCTGAGCCGACCGGGCCCGCCCGGTCGGCTCTCGCGCCCCCTCGCGCAGGCCGGGGGCGCCCCGCTCAGTCCTGCCCGCTCAGCCCGGTCCCCGGTCCCCCGGCCGCGCGGCGCCGTCCGAAACCGGCTGCTCCCCGCCCACCGCGGGAGCGGTCGGAGCCTCGGGAACGGCTGGCGACTCAGGGGCGGCCGGAGCCTCGGGGGTCTGTGGCAGCTGTCCGTACGGCCCCGCCCAGTACGGCGGCGGGTCCTGCTCCCGCTTCCCGAACGCCGCCGACAGCGCCAGCAGCACCACCATCGCCACCATCGGCCACACCACCAGTGCGCCCATCGCGCCCAGGTCGATGCTCGCGTCGAAGTGCCCGCCGTTGCCGACCCGCCGGGCCTCGGCGATCAGGTTGTCGCTGGGCCCGAGCCACCGCCCGAGGCGCCAGGCGCCGACCGACCCGAGCAGTCCGCCGACCACCAGCCCGAGCGCGACCGCGATGCCGCCGCCACGTCGCCGGGTGATCAGGAAGGCCCCGAGCGCGGTCAGGATGCCCGCGCCGAGCCCGATCAGGACGAAGACCGCGTCGGCCCCGGCCCGCTGCTCGCCTTCCGGGTCGGCGTAGAGGATCCGGTCGCCGTCCACGACCAGCGGCACCTTGGGCGCCAGCCAGACCCACAGCCCCGCCATCACCAGCCCGACCACGATGCAGGCCAGTACCGTGCCCGCGCCGATCCGCAGCTCCGGCAGCAGCCGCTCCAGGAGCTTGGGCCCCGGCGACGGTGCCACCGCGAGGCCGGTCGGCGGCGTCCCGGCGTCCGGGGCCGGCGGCGGCGGCGCGAACGGGTTGGGGGTGGCGTCCGGCACCGCGTCCGCGTCGGCGCGGGTGGGATCCGGAGGTGTGTTCGGTACGGTCACAGGCCCCATCGTTTCACGATCGCGGCCCGGACGAGCCTTCGCCCGTGCCTCTCGGCGGCGGACTCAGGTGTCAGACACGCCCTACCGCGAGACGGCCCGCCGGTACGCCCAGGTGGCGATCGCCAGCGACACCACGCCGACGCCCGCGCAGACCGCCAGGTCCCCCGCGACCAGCACCCAGTCCGGGTCGGGCGTGAAGGTCTCGGCGAAGGCCTCCACGCCGTACGTGGACGGCAGCAGGTCCCGCAGCCACAGCACCGGCTGCGGCAGGTGGTCGACCGGCAGCACGCCGAGCAGCAGCGCCGCCGACATGCCGAGCTGCCCGAGCATGGTGGCGATCTCCTGGCGGGGTGCGAGCAGCCCGCAGGCGGCGCCGAGCCCGGACAGGGCGGCCCCGGCGAGCGGGACGACCGCCAGCAGCACCCACAGCTGCCCGAGCGGCAGCCCGAACATCACCGCGCCGAAGGCCGCCGTGGCGACCGTGCCCGGCAGCGTGAACGAGGCGTACGCGGCGGCCGCGCCGAGCACCACCGAGGCGGCGGGCACGGGCAGCGTGGCGTAGTGGTCGAGCCCGCCGGTGGCCCGCAGCCGGCCGAAGTACTGGGCGAGCAGGTTGAGCGCGACGAACGCCACCACCAGCACGCTGGAGCCCGCCACCACCGACCGCGCGGCCGAGGTCTGCCCGGCGTCCACCACCCCCCGCATCATCACCAGGATGCCGACGGACTGGAAGGTGGCGACGAACAGCAGCGGGATCCGCGCGACCTTGGCCCGGGCCAGCTGGGCCCGGTAGACGGCGGCGAGCGCGGGCAGCAGCCGGGCCGCCGGGGCGAGCGGGGCGGGTGCGCCGCCGGTCGCGGGGGCGGTGGCCTGCGGCGGCACCGAGAGCAGCGTCACTTGGCCAGTCCTCCGTGGCGGCCCCCGAGCTTGAGGTAGGCGTCCTCAAGGCTCGGGGTGGCGAGGGTGAAGTCGTCGAGGGCGGCGAAGGCCGGGCCGGTGGTGACGGCGGCGACCAGTTCGCGGGCCTGTTCGGGGGTGGTGCGGACGGTCCAGCGACGGCCGGTGCGCTCGGCCCGTTCGGCGAGTGCGGCGACGGCCGGGACGGCGAGCGGCGCCTCGTCCCGCCAGACCAGGTCGAGCCGGACGTTGCCGTCGACGAGGGCCTTGAGCCCGCCGGGGGTGTCGCAGGCGATCACCCGCCCGTCGTCGACCACGGCGACCCGGTCGAGCACGGTCTCCGCCTCGATGACGTTGTGGGTGACCAGCAGCACGGTCGCGCCGCGCTCGGTGCGCCGCCGGTCGACGGCGCTCCAGACGGCCCGCCGGGCGACCGGGTCCATGCCGGTGGTGGGCTCGTCCAGGACGAGCAGCGGCCGCTCCCCGACCAGGGCGGCGGCGACGCACGCGAGCCGGCGCTGGCCGCCGGAGAGCTTGGCGAGCGGCCGCTGGGCGATGGGCTCCAGCCCGAGTTCGGCGAGGACGTCGGCGGCCTCGGCGCGGGCCTGGGCCCGGGTGAGCCCGCGCAACCGTCCGGTGGTCTCGGCGGCGAGCGCGACGGTCAGCTCGTCGAGGGCGCTGGACTCCTGGCCGAGGTAGCCGAGCAGCCGGGCGGCCCGTTCGGGGTGGCGGACGACGTCGTGGCCGAGGAGCTCGATCGAGCCGGCGTCGGGGCGCAGCAGGCCGGTGAGTTGGCGGACCAGGGTGGACTTGCCGGCCCCGTTGGGTCCGAGCAGCCCGAAGATCTCGCCCTGACGGACGGTGAGGCTGATCCCGTCGTTGGCCCGGATCACGGTGGCGGCGGCTCCGCGCCCGGTGCGGTAGGTCCGTACGAGGTCGCGTACGGCGACGCACGGCGGGGTGTCCTGGGATGCTCGCCCTGCCGTCTCGCTCACGACCGAAGACTTTACGCGCTCGCGCGGGCGAACCGGACAAGGGGGCCTGATCGCCGAAAACCGGCTCCGGGCCGACCCCGAGCCGGCCGGCTTCCGCCAGGCCGAGCCGGGCCCGTCGGACCGAGCCCGGCTGGCCGGGCCCGGCCGGCCGTCAGTCGTCCACGACCATCGATCCGCCGGGCACCCGGGCGGCGAGTTCCTTCCAGAATCCGGCCCGGATGGCGTAGCGGTCGTGCTCGTCGATCTGGTCGTCCTTGTGCGCGAGCAGCCCGAAGCGGGCGGCGTAGCGGAGCAGTTCGCCGTCGACCCGGTGCGGGATGCGCGGGTAGTCGGGCCAGAGCACGGTGAGCCGTTCGACGTCGCCGAGGCGTTCGCTCCAGCGGCGGGCGAAGACCTGGCCGACCTCGTGGGCGTCACCGCCGATGGAGGTGATGTCCTCCTCGCGGTCGACCCAGCGCTGTTCGGCGGTGGTGAGCTGGGCGAGGGTTGGCAGGCTGTCGCCGGCGGTGACGGCTGGTTCGGGGGTGGGTCGGTCGACCCAGCCGCGGTCGGAGGACCAGCGCAGCACCGGGCCGGCCTGCCCGGCGGCGCCCGTCCCGCCGATGGCGTGCCCGTTGGAGCCGGTCCCGCCCGCACCGTGTCCGTTGACGTGCCCGTTGGAGCCGTGCCCGTTGACGGCCGGGGTGACGGCGGAGGCGCGCCCGGCCAGGTCCTTGGGGGTGGGGACGACCTTGAGCGCGGCGGCCGGCTGGGGCCGCCCGTGGACGGCCGGGGCCCCGGCGGCCGCGGGGACGACGGCGGCCGGCTGGACGACCGGCGGCGCCACGGCGGGCGGGGCGGCGAGGATCTTGGCGATCTCCTGGCGGGGGCCGGGCGCCGGGAAGACGCTGGCGTTCTCGCGGAGGCTGAAGGAGCCCTCGATCCACTCGCGGTCGAGCACCCGCCGCTCGTCCGCCTCGCCGACCAGGTCCTCGGACTGGTTGAAGTCGCCGTCGGCGGCCTGCAGCGCCCACAGGTGGACGGCCACGCCGTGCTCCTTGGCGGTCATCATGCCGGGCAGCAGGTCGCCGTCGCCGGTGATCAGCACGACGTCGGCGCAGGCCCGGTTGCGGGCGAGTTCGGAGAGTTCGGCGTGCATGGCGGCGTCCACGCCCTTCTGCACCCAGCGCCCCTCGGCGCGGGTGAGGGCGCCGAGCCGCACGGTGACCCGGGGCAGCACGCGCAGCCGGCGGTGTTCGGGCATCGGGCGCCGGTCGGGCGCGGCGTCGAACCAGTAGATGCGCAGCAGCGGCAGCCCGGTCTCGGCCTCGGCGCGTTCGCGCAGCGCGGCGATCAGCGCGGTGTGGTCGACGGTGACCCGGGAACGGGAAGGGTCCCCGGCGAGCAGGCTGGCGGCGGCGCCCAGCAGGTATCCGGCGTCCACCAGGACGACACAGCGGTCCATCGCGCACCTCTTTCCACTCGCCCTCGGGGGTCGGGCCGGGTGGGCGCGGATCCGCCCGCCGTCCGGGCGTGGTGGGGTGAGGGGCCCCCGTGGCCGCCCGATCGTTGGGTCACCTTTTACCCCTGGTTCGCGTGCCGAACCTCGGCGGATGTCCCGGTACCGCAACAGCCGCCCCAACGGAACGCAAAGGCGGGCCCCGTTCAACGACGGGGCCCGCCCGAGGTCACGCCGGGGGGTGGCGGGCGGGTTCAGCCCTTGAGTTCGGCGGCGACCAACTCGGCCAGCTGCACGGCGTTGAGCGCGGCCCCCTTGCGCAGGTTGTCGTTGGACACGAACAGCGACAGGCCGTTCTCGACCGTCTCGTCCGCCCGGATGCGGCCGACGTAGCTCGGGTCCCGGCCGGCGGCCTGGAGCGGGGTGGGGATGTCGGACAGCTCGACGCCGGGGGCGCCGGCGAGCAGCTCGGCGGCGCGCTCGGGGCTGATCGGACGCTCGAAGCGGGCGTTGATCTGCAGCGAGTGGCCGGAGAAGACCGGGACGCGCACGCAGGTGCCGGCGACCTTGAGGTCCGGGATGCCGAGGATCTTGCGGCTCTCGTGGCGGAGCTTCTGCTCCTCGTCGGTCTCGTTGGAGCCGTCCTCGACGATGGAGCCGGCCAGCGGCACCACGTTGAAGGCGATCGGGCGCTGGTAGACCTTGGGCTCGGGGAACTCGACGGCGGAACCGTCGTGGGCGAGCGCGGCGGCGCCGTCGACGACCTTGGCGGCCTGGTCCTGCAGCTCGGCCACGCCGGCCACGCCGCTGCCGGAGACGGCCTGGTAGGTGGAGACGACGAGCGCGGCGAGGCCGGCCTCCTCGTGCAGCGGGCGCAGCACGGGCATGGCGGCCATGGTGGTGCAGTTCGGGTTGGCGATGATGCCCTTGGGCCGGTCGGCGACGGCGCCGGGGTTGACCTCGGAGACGACCAGCGGGACCTCGGGGTCGCGGCGCCAGGCGGAGGAGTTGTCGATGACGACGGCGCCGGCCGCGGCGGCCTTGGGGGCGAGGGCCTTGGAGGTGGAACCGCCGGCCGAGAAGATCACGATGTCGAGGCCGGCGTAGTCGGCCGTGGCCGCGTCCTCGACGGTGACCTCGGTGCCCTGCCAGGGCAGGGTGCGTCCGGCCGAGCGGGCCGAGGCGAACAGCCGCAGCTGCTCAACCGGGAAGCCACGCTCCGCCAGGATCTCGCGGACCACGCCGCCGACCTGGCCGGTGGCGCCGACAATGCCGATCTTCATTCCGACTACTCCTCTGAATGGTGCTGTTCACAGCCGCACTCTGCCCATCATGCCTTGTCACGCGGGCGGGACGACCTGCTGTTCCACGGTGTGAGAGGCCTCTTAGTGGTCCAGACCACTCGCCAGCTTCAGAGCGGCTTCGACCTCCGCCGCCCCGGCCGGCAGCAGCGGCAGCCGGACGTCCGGGGTGGGGATCCGGCCCTGGGCGTGCAGCACGCCCTTGACCACCGTCGGGTTCGGCGCGGCGAAGGCGGCCAGCGCCAGCCCGGTGAGCCGGTGCCCGAGCGCCCGGGCCCGGTCGGCGTCCCCGGCCTGCCAGGCGGCCGCCAGCTCGACGAACCGGGCGGTGGCCAGATGGGCGGAGGCGAGGATGCCGCCGGCCGCGCCGAGCGCCAGCATCGGGGCGAGGAAGGCGTCCTCGCCGGCCAGCACCGCGAAGTCGGCGGGGGCGGCGGCGAGCAGTTCCACCGCCGCCTGGTCCAGCCCGCCGGTCGCGTACTTGACGCCCACCACGCCCGGGACGGCGGCGAGTTCGGCCAGCGCGGCGGCGGACAGCTGCTGCCCGGTGCGGTACGGGATGTGGTAGACGAGCAGCGGCAGCGGGCTGCGCTCGGCCAGCGCCCGGAAGTGCGCGACCGTCCCGGCCTCGCCCGGCCGCAGGAAGGCCGGGACGGTGACCAGCGCGGCCGCGGCCTGCGGCACCCGCGCACCGAGCGCGGCCAGCAACTCGGCGGTGGAGCGGGTGTCGCCGCCGTGCGCGCCGACGGTCAGCCGGGCCCCGCGCGCGGCACAGGCGGCCGCGGCCACCTCGATCACCGCCCACCGCTCGTCCTCGCTCAGCGCGGCGGGCTCGCCGGTGGTGCCGAGGGCGACCAGTCCGGCCGCGCCGGCCGCCAGCAGTTCGTCGGCCAGGACGGCCAGCGCGTCCAGCGCGACCGAGCCGTCCGTGGCGAAGGGCGTGATCAGGGGCACGTGGATACCGGTGAGTTCCATGACCACGATCCTGCGGCCCGCCGATCACCCAGGTCCAGTTCACTTTTCCGACGCTTCTCGTAAGCTGAGCCGATGCTCGACGTCCGACGCCTGCGCCTGCTGCGCGAACTCGCCCACCTCGGCACCATCGCCGCCGTCGCCGAGGCGCTCTCCTTCAGCCCTTCGGCGGTGTCCCAGCAGCTGTCCGTCCTGGAGAAGGAGGCCGGCGTCCCGCTCCTGGAGCGCACCGGGCGCCGGGTCGCGCTCACCCCGGCCGGGCGGAACCTGGTCCGGCACGCCGAGGCGGTGCTCGCCCTGCTGGAACAGGCCGGCGCCGAACTCGCCCACGCCCGAAGGGGGTTGGCCGGCCCACTGCGGATCGGCACCTACCCGTCGGCGGCCCGCGCGATCATCCCCGCGGTGCTGGCCGAGCTGGCCGGCTGGCACCCGGGCCTGGAGCCGATGGTCACCGAGGTGGATCCGGCGGGCGTCGGGGCGGCGCTGCGCGCGGGCGAGCTGGACGTCGCCCTGGTCCACGAGTACGACCTGGTCCCGGCCGATCCGGAACCGGGCCTGGCGATGACCCGCCCGGTGTTCACCGAGCCGATGTACCTGGCGGCCCGCGCCCCCGGCACGGTCGCCGAGCAGCGCGGCGCGCCCTGGATCATGGCCCCGCCCGGCACGCTCTGCCACAGCATGGCCGTCCGGGCCTGCGAGTCGGCCGGGTTCGCGCCCCGGATCCGGCACCAGATCGACGACTTCGCGACCGTTCTGGCCCTGGTGGCGGCCGGCCAGGGCGTCGCGCTCGTCCCGCACCTGGGCACCGCGCAGCCCCCGCCCGGCGTGGTCCTCACCCGGCTGCCGATGTACCGCCGCACCCGGGCCGCCTTCCGCGCGGGCGCCGGCTCCCACCCGGCCATCTCGGCCTTCGTCTCGGCCCTGCACACGGCCGTCCCGCCGGGCCTGGGCGGACACGGCTGATCCCCCTGAGCCCGTCGACCGGGCACAGGGGGATCGGTCACCGGCTCAGCCCGCCAGGCAGCTCGGCCCCAGCAGCTGCTTCAGGTCCCCGAACAGCGCCGGGTCCGACTTCACCCGGTGCCGGTCCAGCCGCAGCACGGTCGTCTTGTTCCGGCCCTCCAGCCGCACCCGCACCTCCGTGGTGCCCTTGTGGCTGACCAGCACCTCGCCGAGCCGGGCGATCAGCGGCGGGGTGACCTTCACGCTCGGGATGTTGATGACGATCGGCGCCTCGGCGTGCGCGTTCGACAGGTCCGGGACGGACAGCTCCATCCCCATCAGCCGCGGCACGTCCTCCCGCTTGTCCAGCTTGCCGCGCACGAACACCACGGCGTCCTCGACGAGCTGGGACGACACCAGCTGGTAGCTGGCCGGGAAGAACATGCAGTCGATCGAGCCCGCCAGGTCCTCGACCGTCGCGATCGCCCAGGCGTTGCCCTGCTTGGTCATCTTGCGCTGCAGGCCCGAGATGATGCCGCCGATGGTGACGATGGTGCCGTCCGGCCGCTCGGCGAGGTCGGCCACCGCGCAGTCCGCCTTGTCGGCGAGCACGTGCTCGATGCCGTGCAGCGGGTGCGAGGAGACGTACAGGCCCAGCATCTCCCGCTCCTGGGTGAGCAGGAAGGCCTTCTCCCACTCCTCCTCGGAGAAGACCACGTCCAGCCCGAAGCTCGGCTCGTCGCTCACCGCGTCGCCGCCGAAGAGGTCGAACTGCCCCTCGGCCTCCTTGCGCTTGACGCCGACGACGTTGTCGATCATCGGCTCGAACTGCGCGGTCAGCCCCTTGCGGGTGTGCCCGAGCGAGTCGAAGGAGCCCGCCTTGATCAGCGATTCGACGGTCCGCTTGTTGCAGACCACCGACTCGACCTTGTCCAGGAAGTCCGGGAAGGAGCTGAACCTCCCCTTCGACTTCCGGGTGCGGATCATCGACTCGACCACCGGCCCACCGACGTTGCGGATGGCCGTCAGGCCGAACCGCACGAGGGTGTCACCGTGCGGGGTGAAGTCCGAGTCCGACTCGTTGACGTCCGGCGGCAGCACCTGGATGCCCATCTTCCGGCACTCGTTGAGGTAGATCGCCGACTTGTCCTTGTCGTCCTTGACGGACGTCAGCAGGCCGGACATGTACTCGGCCGGGTAGTTCGCCTTGAGGTAGGCCGTCCAGTACGAGACCAGCCCGTACCCGGCGGTGTGCGCCTTGTTGAACGCGTAGCCGGAGAAGGGGACCAGGACGTCCCACACCGCCTGGATGGCCGCGTCGGAGTAGCCGTGCTCGCGGCAGCCCTTCTGGAAGGGCACGAACTCGGCCTCCAGGATCTCCTTCTTCTTCTTGCCCATCGCACGGCGCAGCAGGTCGGCCTGGCCGAGCGAGTACCCGGCGAGGATCTGCGCGGCCTTCTGCACCTGCTCCTGGTAGACGATCAGGCCGTAGGTCGGCTTGAGGATCTCCTCCAGGGGCTTCTCCAGCTCCGGGTGGATCGGGGTGATCTCCTGCTGCCCGTTCTTGCGCAGCGCGTAGTTGGTGTGCGAGTTGACGCCCATCGGGCCCGGTCGGTACAGCGCCAGCACGGCGGAGATGTCTTCGAAGTTGTCGGGCTTCATCAGCCGCAGCAGCGAGCGCATGGGGCCGCCGTCGAGCTGGAAGACGCCGAGCGTGTCGCCGCGCGCGAGCAGTTCGTAGGTCGGCTTGTCGTCCAGGGGCAGATCAAGCAGGTTGATCTTGATGCCCTTGTTCTTCTCGATCGCCTTGACGGCGTCGTCCATGATCGTCAGGTTGCGCAGGCCGAGGAAGTCCATCTTGAGAAGGCCGAGGCCCTCACAGGTGGGGTAGTCGAACTGCGTGATGGTGACGCCGTCGGTGTGCCGGGTCCAGACCGGGATGTGGTCGGTCAGCGGCTCGGCGGACATGATGACGCCGGCGGCGTGCACACCGGGCTGGCGGATCAGGCCCTCGATGCCGCGGGCGGTGTCGATGACCTTCTTCACGTCCGGGTCGGTCTCGTACAGCCCGCGGATCTCGCCGGCCTCGCTGTAGCGCGGGTGCGAGGAGTCGGTGATGCCGGACAGCGGGATGCCCTTGCCCATCACGTCCGGCGGCATCGCCTTGGTGATCCGGTCGCCCATCGCGTACGGGTAGCCGAGGACCCGCGAGGAGTCCTTGATGGCGGCCTTCGCCTTGATGGTGCCGTACGTGACGATCATGGCGACCTTGTCGGATCCCCACTTCTCGGTCACGTACCGGATCACGTCACCGCGCCGGCGCTCGTCGAAGTCGATGTCGACATCGGGCATGGAGATGCGCTCGGGGTTGAGGAAGCGCTCGAAGATCAGGCCGTGCGGGATGGGGTCGAGGTCGGTGATGCCCATCGCGTAGGCGACCAGCGAACCGGCTGCGGAGCCACGGCCCGGGCCCACCGCGATGCCCTGGCTCTTGGCCCACATGATGAAGTCCGCGACCACGAGGAAGTACGCCGGGAACCCCATCTGGATGATGGTGTCCATCTCGTACTCGGCGAGCTTCTTGTGCTCCTCGTCGTACCCGTTCGGGAAGCGCCAGTCCATGCCCTCCCAGACCTTGGCCTTGAAGAAGTCCGCCTCGGACTCGAAGCCCTCCGGGATCGGGAAGCGCGGCATCAGGTTGCGGAACTCGAACATGCCGGCGGTGTCGACCCGCTGGGCGACCAGCAGCTGGCTGTTGCGGCAGCCCTCCTGCCAGGCGTCCGAGGAGTCCAGCGCGTACATCTCGGCGGCGGACTTGATGTAGTAGCCGGTGCCGTCGAAGCGGAAGCGGTCCGGGTCCGAGAGGTTCTTGCCGGTCTGCACGCAGAGCAGCAGGTCGTGCGCCCCGGCGTCGGCCTCGGTGGTGTAGTGCGAGTCGTTGGTGACCACCGGGGGGATGTTCAGCTTCTTGCTGATCTCCAGCAGCCCGTCGCGGACCCGCTTCTCGATGTCGAGGCCGTGGTCCATCAGCTCCAGGAAGTAGTTCTCCTTGCCGAAGATCTCCTGGTAGTCGGCGGCGGACTTCAGCGCCTCGTCGAACTGACCCAGCCGCAGCCGGGTCTGCACCTCGCCGGAGGGGCAGCCGGTGGTGGCCATCAGGCCGCCGGACAGGTCGGAGATCAGCTCCTTGTCCATCCGGGGCCACTTCACCAGCCAGCCCTCGGAGTAGGAGCGCGAGGTCAGCTTGAAGAGGTTGTGCAGGCCCTCCTTGTTCCGGGCCCAGATGGTCTTGTGGGTGTAGGCACCGGACGCGGAGACGTCGTCCCGCTTCTGGTGCGGCTGGCCCCACAGGATGCGCTTGGTGTTGGACCGGGACTCCGGCGCGACGTACGCCTCGATGCCGATCACCGGGGTGATCCCGGCGGCGGTGGCCTGCTTGTGGAACTCGGCGGCGCCGTACATGTTCCCGTGGTCGGTCATCGCGACATGGGTCTGCCCCAGCCGCTCGACCTCCTTGAACATCTGCTTCAGCCGGGCGGCACCGTCCAGCATCGAGTACTCGGTGTGGACATGCAGATGCGCGAACGGCTGGTCGCTCAAGGCGGGGCCTCCGGAGGCTCGTGCGGGTCTGGTGGGCCGGCGAACGCGCAGGTCACAGGGGGGATCCCTGGAAACAGATGTGGCCCGGACCACTCCTGGGGTCCGGACCATCGCTCACACGTTCACCCTTCTACTCTAGCCCCCGCGATTCCCTCCAGCCGCACCCGCGCGGCCTGCCGGACCTCCGGTTCCTCCATCGGATCGTCGCGCAGACAGGCGAGGCGCTCGCGCACGTGGGGGCGGTCGGGGGCGTGCGTGACGGCCAGCAGGCGGGCGTCCGCCTCGCAGTCCCAGAGGCACTCGGTGTACGCCTCGCCCATCCCCGCCGACCCGATCGCCGCCAGCGCCTCCAGGTACGCGGGGCGCTCGTACGAGTGCGGCGTCCAGAGCCAGAAGCGGCGCAGCAGCGAGGCGGCCCCGGCGGCTCGGGGGCCGAACCGGGCCAGGCCCCGGGCGGTGTGCATCGGGCCGCACCAGGTGCGGGCCGCCCACTGCCGCTCCAGTTCGGCGAACAGCGCCGGGACGTCCTGCTCCTCGCCGTGCCGGGCCAGCGCCTCGTGGCCGAGCTGGGCCGGGCGCTCTGCCGCCGGCTTGGTCAGGCTCCGAGCGGCCCACGGAATTGTCCACGGGCGTGGGTCCCCCGCCCCTTCCTGTAGCCGCGGCCGGGCGGCGTCCGCCAGGTCGTCCCACCATGCGGCAGGCCAGGCGTCGGCCAGCGACTCCAGGACGGCCACCCGGTGCTCGCCCTCGCGGACGTGGGTACGGAGTGCCTCCCGGGCCTCGGCGGAGCCGCCGAGCGCCAGCCGCTCCAGGACACCGGTGGCCCGCAGGCAGGTGTCCTCGTCCCCGGCCAGCAGTTCCGTCACCGGGCCGAGCGGCAGTTCCAGGCCCCGGAGCAGTCGGGCCAGGTAGAGCGCCCGGCCGTCCACCTGCCGGTCCCAGCGCCAGTCCCAGCGGATGCACCCGTAGACCAGCTCGGCGCACGCCGTCGGGTCCTCCGCCGCCATCAGCGCGCCCAGGCCCCGGCCGCGCTGCAACAGCCCGGGCAAGGTGTTCGCCGGGGCGTACTCGTATCTCCGCTCTGCCACATCCCACATCGTCCCTTAGCCCCCGACGGCTGAGCGGCGGGGGCTGGGGGTCAGGAGTCCTCGTCGGGCGGGGTCGCCTTGAGAGCCGTGATGACACCGAGGACGACCGTGGCGATCGCCAGGGCGAGGAGGACCGCGAAGGCGGCTCCGATCAGGAATCGCACCGGTCGGCGTCCCGTTCGGCGACGAGGAGGAGGGAGAGGAGGTTGAGGAGAGTGGACGCGGGGGCCGTGTTGAAGCGGACGAGGACGCGGCCGTCGATGGTGCGGCCGGTGGTGGCCGAGGGCCAGATGAGGCCGAACTTGCGGCCGCGCTCGTCGACTTCGGCGAGGAGGGTGTGGATGTGGTCGTCGGTGTAGTACCGGATCCGGGGGTCGGTCGGCAGCATGGGGCGGCGGCGCGGAAGGGGGAAGGACATCAGGCGGCGTCCAGCTCGAACCAGACCATCTTGCCGCGCTCCTGGGGGTCCACGCCCCAGCGGTGGGTGAGGCCTTCGATGAGTTGGAGACCCCGACCGGACTGGGCGAGGGGCGCCGGATCCCGCTTCTCGGGGAGGTCCGGACTCTCGTCGCTGACGGCCACCCGGAGAGTGGGACCGACGACGAGGATGAGGACGACCGGCGCAGGGGTGTCGCCGTGCCGCCAGGCATTCACGAGGAGTTCCGCGAGCGCGAGTTCGGCGTCGGCAGTGACCGAGGGCGGGTACCCGCAACGACCCATCGCGTCCCGGAGGGACTGGCGGGCGATGGCGAGGGAGGGCGTGTTGAGGTGACGCATGGGAGCTCTCCCGAGGCGTGGTTGTGAAGGAAGAACCGGCGGGCATGCCGCCGAACGCCCAGCAAGAGGGCGTTATTGACGAGCCGTCGGATCGCCATGACACCGAACATACAGCAGCGGAATCACATGTGATCCCAAATCCGGATAGGTTCATCCTCAAGTGGACCCCGCGCCCAGCAGCGCGGCAGACTTGGGACACATCGGCAAGGAAGGAACCAATGCCGCCACGACTCAACCCGACGCTCCGCCAACGCCGCATCGGCACCGAGCTTCGGAAGATGCGCGAGGCCGCCGGACTGTCGACCGCCACCTTGAGCAGAGACCTCGGCATCGACAGAACACAGGTCAGCCAGATCGAGTCGGCCAAGGTGGGCGTGAGCCCGGAACGACTCCGTTCCTTCGCCGCCGCCTGCAAGTGCATGAACCTGCCCTTGATCGAAGCCCTGGAGTCCGTGATCCAGGACCGTTCCAAGGGCTGGTGGGAGGAATATCGCGGCACCATCCCGGACGGCTTCCTTGAGGTCGCCGAGTTGGAGAAGAGCGCGGACAGCCTCATGCTGTGGGTTGTCACCCACATGCCAGGCCCCTGCCAGACCATCAGCTATGCCTCGTCAGTATTCGGACGCCTGATCCCTCCGATTCCTCGGCACGAGTTGGAGGCACGCACCACGTTCAGGATGCAGCGCAAGGCCGACCTGCGCCGCGACCAGAAGCCAATCACCTGCTTCATCTACGAATCCGTGCTGTGGACTCGGTTTGGCGGCACCTCGATCCTGCAAGAACAGCTCGCTTCCCTACTCGAAGACTCCGAGCAGCCCTGGGTGACCCTCCGAGTCGTGCCGTTCGACATCGACACCTTCCCCGGGGCGGTTGAGAACCTCACCTACGCGTTCGGCGCAGTGCCGGAGCTTGACACCGTTGAGGTTGAATCGTCCCGAGGTCCCATATACCTGGATGCCGCCAGCGAGCTGTCCAGCTATCGATCCATCTTCAATCGCACCGAATCGACAGCGCTGAGCGAGAACGCTTCCCGCGACCTGATTCGCAAGATCGCACGAAACCTATGAGAGGCCCAGCATGACCAACACCGAGTGGCAGAAGTCGTCCTTCAGCGGATCCGGTGGCGACTGCGTCGAGGTCCGAACGGTCAACGGGACGGTCGAACTCCGCGAGTCCGACGAGGGCCACGTCATCATCCACACCACCCCCACCAACTTCGCGGCCTTCGTCCAAGGCATCAAGGCCGGCGAATTCGACCACCACGCCTAGACACCCCACAGCGCAGGAAGTCGGCCGGCCCGACTTTACGAGTCCGCCGATGCTCGGGCAGTGGTGGGGACGGCCTGACAGA
This sequence comes from Kitasatospora sp. NPDC087314, assembly GCF_044744365.1. Lineage (NCBI taxonomy): Bacteria > Bacillati > Actinomycetota > Actinomycetes > Kitasatosporales > Streptomycetaceae > Kitasatospora > Kitasatospora sp. NPDC087314. The sequence continues at coordinate 537,856 of NZ_JBIUYE010000001.1, read as the reverse complement.
ACTCCGCCTCCAGCTCGGCGGTGAAGACCCCGATCGGCGAGCCCCAGCTGCCCTTGGCCCAGTCGCCGTTCACCTCGGTGGAGAGCAGGTGGCGGCCGTCGCGCGTCCCGAAGGTGTAGGACCAGGATCCGTTGATCGCGCCGCCCATGCCCCACACCGTGCCGCAGGACAGCTTCAGCGAGGCGACGCCCAGGCCGTACCGGGTGTCCGGGATCCAGTGGCCCTGCGGGTCCAGCACGGTGAACATCTCGCGCTGCTGGGCGGGCGGCAGCATCCGCCCTTCGAGCAGCGCGCGGAAGAAGGTGTTGAGGTCGCCGGTGGTGGAGATCATGTCGCCGGAGCCGTACCCCCAGGAGGGGTTGAGTTCGGTCACGTCGTAGACGGGAGCGTCGTCGCCGCTCAGCATCAACGTGGAGTAGTGGCGACCGTGCGGGCCGTGGATGCGCATGTCACCGGCGGCCGGTTCGTAGGTGCTCTTGAGGTGGAGCGGCTTGGCGATCCGCTCGGCGATCTCCTGTGCCAGGCTGCGGCCGGCGGCCTTCTCGACGATCATCCCGGCGAGCGCGTAGTTGGTGTCGGAGTAGGCCCAGCCGGCCCCCGGCGCGAACTTCGGCCCGTTGACGACGGCGGCCTCGACGAGTTGGCGCGGCGTGAGGTCGTCGAACCGGTGCCGCAGGAACGGCGGACCGACGAACTCGGCCGCCAGCTGCGGGGCTTCGGCGTAGTTGAAGACGCCGCTGGTGTGGTTCAGCAACTGGCGGACGGTGATCCGGGAGCCGTCGTAACCATTTCCGTCCACCAGGCCGGGGAGCCAGTGCTCGACGCTGTCGTCCAGGCTGAGCCGCTGCTCGGCCGCCAGTTGGAGGACGACGGTGGCGACGAAGGTCTTGGTGGTGCTGCCGATCCGGAAGCGGTCCTTCGGCGCGATCTCGCGGCCGGTGTCCAGGTCGGCGGTGCCGGCCGTCCCGAACCAGGTCGAGTCGCCGTCCCGGACCTCGGCCCGCGCCCCCGGCAGACCGGCCTCGGACACCGCGCGGTCGAGCACGGACTGGACGCCGTTCCGCGGGCGTCCGTCGGCGGAGGCGGCCGAAGCGGCCGGAGCGGCCGACAGCAGGGAGCCGACGAGCGCGGCGGTGACAGCGGTGCGGGCGGTGGTCTTCATGGCGGTTTCCCCCTGATCGCGACTGGTTTCGCTTTCGAGGAAAAAGCTAGGCCTTCGTTCACCGATCCATCAATGCCCTGAACGCCCGTCAGAGACAAACAACCAGGTAGGAGCCGGTATTTCCTTGCAATGACTGTGCCAACTAATGCAAGGAGAACGGCACTCGACTGTTGCAATGGGACCGGGAGCAACCGCATACTCGGCAGCGACGAGAGGAGCGCCCGTGCCAGGCGCCAGGCTTACCCAGGAAGAGCGCCGCCGGATCGCCGCCGGGCTCACCGCGCGATTGGGCTACGGGGAGATCGCCCGACAGCTCGCACGCCCCACCTCCACGGTCACCCGCGAGGTCGCCCGCAACGGCGGCCCGTCCGGCTACCGGGCGGACAACGCGCAACGCGCCACCGCACGGCGTTCCCGGCGGAGCAGGACCGCGCCGCTCCGCACGCCGGAGGGCAGCGCGAACGCGGGCGACGGGCGCGATCCGGCCGCGGTGGAGGAGTACGCGACGCGACTCGCCGCCCTGCTGGCGCAGCTCGGCATGCCGCGCATGGTGGGCCGGGTCCTCGCCTGCCTCTACGTCACTGACCGCGGCAGCCTGACCGCCGCCGAGCTGGTGCAGCGGCTCGGGGTGAGCCCGGCGTCGGTCTCCAAGGCGATCGGCTACCTCGAAGGCCAGGAGCTGGTACGGCGCGAGCGGGACGACAGCGCTCACCGCGAGCGGTACGTCATCGACTCCGACATCTGGTACCGAGCCCTGCTCGCCAGTGCCCAACGCAACACGCTGCTGGCCGAGTTCGCCCGCAGCGGGGCGGACCTGCTCGGCACGGCCACACCGGCCGGAGCGAGGATGGCCGAGGCCTCGGTCTTCCTGGAGCACATGGGAACGGACATCGTCCGCGCCGCGCAACGGCGGCGACGGCAGCGGGCCGGGGGAGCGGCACCGCCCGGGCCGGACCTCTGGAAGCAGGCCGCGCGTGAGCCCGGTACCGGCTGATCGAATCTCCGGGTCTTTCCGCGCACCCAGCTCAAGCGCCGCTGCCGCGCAGGAGCTCCGCGATGCGCGCGTCGACCTGCTCGCGGTCGTAGCCCCGCCGCACGATCTCGAACACCGGCTGGGGTGGCGGCGAACCGGCTTCGGCCAGGGCCCTGAGATAGAGGTCGACCTGCTGGCGCTCGTAGCCACGCCGCACCAGATCGAAGCCACGGAACTCCGGCGTTGTTGACACTTCGCGGGTCCTCCAACCTTCTGTGTCCACGTTCGTCGTCCTGACACGGGCTACAGCAACCCCGGTGCGGCCGCCGGTGATTACCGGCGTGGCCGCGACTCCCACCCTAGGGCACGTTTCGAAAGTGCTGGTCGCAGCCATTCGTTGATGGCTGCGACCAGCACCGTTGCTTCGTAGCGGACGGCGAGTTTGTCGTGTCTCGCGGCTACCGCGCGGTGGCGCTTGAGGCGGTGGATCACCATCACGGTGCCGCCGAGGCCGATGCGGCACCTGGCACTCACCCTTCGAGAACGGATCCGTCGCGACGGGCGACACATCACGCCCGTCCTGGACCGGGTACCGCGAGGGCAACACAGGGCCACCCGTCAGCTGCGCGAGCCACGCCGAGGCGGCCGCACGCACCTCCTGCGGACGTTCACCGATCAGGCCGCGGGGCTTGCCGACTGCAGGCATGCGACGGAGCCCCGTAGCCGAACGGACGGGGCGTCAGCGCATGCCACCGGAAGCGAGGATGACATCCCCGGTGATCCAGCGCGCGTCGTCGGAAGCCAGGAAGGCCACCAGCGGGCCGTAGTCGTCCGGGGTGCCCGTACGGCCCAGCGGGGTACCGGCGATCGCCTGTGCTTCCTGAGCCGAGCCGGGGAATCCCATGGCCCTGGTGCCCTCGGTGTCCGACGGCCCGGGCATGATCGCGTTGACCCGGATGCCGCGCGGGCCCAGCTCCTTGGCCGCCACGATGGTGAACGCGTTGACGGCGCTCTTGGACGCGACATAGAGCGAGGCGTGCGGCGGGTGGGTAAGCGTGCCGGCCGTCGAGACGTTGATGATCGACGCGGCGCCGATGTCGTCCTGCGCGGCCAGGGCCTGCGCAGTGAGGATCGTACCCAGGAGGTTCGTGGTCATCTCGCGCTGGAACTCCTCTTCGGTGATGCCCGACAGCGGCGCGAAGGCGGCGACGGCCGCGTTGTTCACGAGCACGTCGACCGGTCCGTACTCCTCGCGCGCACGATCGAACAGATGGCGCACGTCACCGCCGTTGGCAACGTCCGCCCGGACCGCGATCGCCCGGCCGCCCTTGGCGGTGATGCCCGCGACGACCCGCTCGGCGCCCTCCGCGTCCCCCCGGTAGTTCACCACGACGGCCGCGCCGGTCCCGGCCAAGGCCTTGGCGATCCCCGCGCCCAGGCCCTTTGACGCGCCCGTGACGATCGCCGTACGTGCGTTGTTGCTGCTCACAGTGACTCCTCGAACGTTGGTGCTTGCGGAAGTCACCGTAGGAAAGCCAATTACTATTGGGAAGTACCTACTTTTTTGTAAGCTCGTGACGTGATGGAAACTCAGCACGTCGCGACGGCCGCCCGACTCCTGGCCCACGACACCTTCGACAACAAGTGCGCGCTCAGGCCGATCATGGACCAGACGACGAGCCGCTGGGCGACACTGATCATCTCGGCCCTCATCGCCGGCCCGCACCGCTTCGCGCAGCTGCACCAACGAGTCGGTGGCATCAGCCAGAAGATGTTGTCGCAGAACCTCAAGGCACTGGCCCGGGCCGGGCTCGTCGACCGCCATGTCGCGCCCACCAACCCGCCCCAGGTCACCTACAACCTGACGGAACTCGGTGTCAGCCTGGCCGGGCCGCTGACCGAACTCATCCAGTGGTTCGGCCGACACGGAGACGAGCTCCTCGCCGCCCAGGAGCACTACGACAGCCGGCAGGAGTCACCGCGCGCGTAACCGATGTCCTGACGGCCCGCACTCCACCTCCACCACCGGAATTCATTTAACGGATCATCCGGCATTGAGGTTCATCCGAAAACCCATCGGGCTGGGGAGACGTGAAAAGGCGTCAGGACTCCCGATCTTGTCATATGGATTCCGTATGGAGTCCCGAGGCAGAGGATTCCGGGGCCTACGATCCATCTTTGCCGAGCAGAAAGATGGATCTGACATGAAACCCCTGTCCCGCCTCAAACGCACCCTGGCCTGCGGGATCGCCGCGGTCGCCGCGCTCTCCGGCCTGACCGTGCAGGCCCAGGCCGCGCCTGCGGCAGCCCCCGTGGACACGACCTGCGGAACCCCGTCCACGCCGGGCGGCGGCAACTGCATGACCGCGCTGATCAGCTCCGCCTTCGACACGATCAGGCTCATGCGCAACGCCGCCAACCTCAACAAGGTGGACAACGCGGAGTTCACCCAGAGCACCGCGTCGAAGCTGAGCGCGAAGTTTCCCGGGTTCAACGTCATGGTGTTCAAGACCGTGGGCACCGACCTGTATGACACCGAGTGGTTCAAGAACGAGTACAAGTCCGACATGAAGGGGGTGTTGATCGACACCACCTACAAGCTCAACCATTTCCTGGACAAGGAGAAGAAGGAGCCCTCCGGCTACGACATATTCCGGATCTGGGTCTTCCAGGGGGACTCGACCATCCGCAACCGTGGCGACGGCGGCTACATGAACTGGGCGTTCATCGGCAATGACGGCGACACCGTCAAGAAGGAGCCGTGGACCTGCCGGGCGGGCACCGCGCGGCCCTACAAGTGCGACGGCGACGTACGCACCATCCACTTCCCCGCCCGGTCCGGCTACGGCACCAGGACCGGCAGCCTGACCCCCGACTCCAGCCCCGGCTACCACGCCTGCCTGGACGTCAGCGGCAACGGCACCGCGAACGGCACCCCCGTGCAGATGTGGGAGTGCAACGGCGGCGACGCCCAGAAGTGGACCTACAACGGGTACAAGCTCCAGGCGGCCAACGGCAAGTGCCTCGACCTGGAGGCCAACAAGACCGCGAACGGGACCAAGCTCCAGGTCTGGGACTGCCTGGAAATCCCCGGTCAGCGCTGGAACATGTCGCCCAGCGGCGGTTTCCGGCACATGACGGACATGGACGACCGGTCCAAGGACGTCTGCATCGACGACTTCAGCGGCCGGACCGCCAACGGCAGCACGGTGGCGGCCTGGGCCTGCGGCTCCGAGGACAAGCGGGACGCGCCCAACCAGAACTGGGCCTGGGGCGGCACCCCGCCGACCACCAACCCGCCCACGCCCGGCGGAGGCGGCGGCAACAACGGCGCCGACGTGTACCTGAAGCTCGACAACGGCCTGGGCGCCGTCCCGGTCAACGGCTCCGCCGGCGCGTCGGTCGTCCCCGGGATCCGGGGTGGCAACGAGTCCAAGTGGAAGCTCACCTCGGTCGGTGGCGGTCGCTACCGGATCACCAGCTCCTACGGGCTGGAACTCACCGAGAACAGCAACTACATGGCCGAACTCCAGCCGTGGAGCAACTCCTCCCAGCAGAAGTGGGAGCTCGCCGGGGTCGGCAACGGCAAGTACCGGATCCGGATCTCCGACGACGACTGCCTCGCCCACGACGCCGACTTCAAGCAGCTCGGCGTGTGGACGTGCAAGTCGGGCTGGCAGCAGGAGTGGATCCTTGAGTCCACCTCCGGCGGCGTGATCACGCCGACCGACCCGACCACCCCGACGAAGCCGGACCCCAAGCCCAAGCCGGATCCGAAGCCCAAGCCGGACCCGAAGCCGACCATCCCGACCGAGCGGCCGCTGTTCCTGAAGCTCGCCAACGGGCTGGGCGCGTCCGCACCCACCGAGACCTCGACCTGGGGCGCCCCGATCGTGGGTGGGATCCTGGGGTACAAGGGGTCCACCTGGACGATCAAGCCGCTGGGCGGGGACCGCTACCGGATCGTCAACGACCTCGGGTACAACCTCACCGAGAACCCTGACACCTACGTCGCCGAGCAGCAGGCGTGGGGCAACACCTCCAACCAGAAGTGGGAGTTCGTCAGCCTCGGCAGCGGCAAGTACCGGATCCAGATCGGCGACGACGACTGCCTCACCCACGACGCCGACTTCAAGCAGCTCGGCGTGTGGACGTGCAAGTCGGGCTGGCAGCAGGAGTGGTCCTTCCAACTCCTCTGACCGGCCAGGCCGGAGTCACGCCGAAGGGCGCCAGCCGTACGACTGGCGCCCTTCGGCCGTTCTCAGCGGTCGTCCCGCTCGGCGGCGGCCTGGTAGCGGAGGCCGTCCATCAGGAGGTCGAGGAGGCGTTCCATCCGGGCGTGGTGCTCGGGGGTCGTCGCGGCCAGCGACAGTCCGCTGAGGCTGAACAGCACGTCCTCCGGCTCGACGTCGGCACGCAGCACGCCCGCCTCGGCCCCGGCCCGCAGGAGTCGGGTGATGGCGGCGGTCAGCATCGCGCGGCTGTGCGAGAAGGGGTCGCCCCCGGAGGCGATGAGCGCGCGCAGCGCGTCGGACATCCCGCGCTTGGTGGTCATGTAGCGGACGAATCCGTCCATCCAGGCGCGCAGCGCGGCGTCGGGTCCCCTGCCGTCCAGGAGCTCCGTGGCGGAGTCGCACAGCTTGGCGAGTTCGCTGCGGTAGACCGCCTCGACGAGTTCCTCACGGGTGGCGAAGTGGCGGTAGAGGGTGCCGATGCCCACACCGGCCTCCTTGGCGATCGCCCCGAGCGTCGCGTCCGGCCCGTCCTGGGCGAAGGCCCGCGCGGCCACTTCGATCAGGCGGTCGCGGTTGCGGCGCGCGTCGGCGCGCAGCGGCCGGGGGTCGGCGGTGGTCACGGCTGGTCCTCCTCGGGTTGCAAGCGGAGGCACCTCCGTTTAGCCTGGAGACATGCGGAGGACCCTCCGGTTTCCACTCTACCGGCCGCGCCCTCCCGCGCACCCCAGCTCCGGTCACCCAGCCAGACGGGAATGATCATGAACGCCAACACCCCGCGCCTCACCACCCCCTTCGGCGCCGAGTCCACCGCCGCCGAGGTCGTCTCCGGCGTCGACCTGACCGGCCGCCGCGCCGTCGTCACCGGTGGCGCCTCCGGCATCGGCGTCGAGACCGCGCGCGCCCTCGCCTCGGCGGGCGCCCAGGTCACCCTCGCGGTCCGGAACCTCGACGCCGGAGCCCGCACCGCCGAGGACATCACCGCGACCACCGGCAACAAGGACGTCCGGGTCGCGCCGCTGGACCTGGCCGACCAGGCCTCCGTCGCCGCGTTCGTCGCCGGGTGGGACGGGCCCCTGCACATCCTGGTCAACAACGCCGGCGTGATGGCCTCGCCCGAGCTCCGCACGCCGGAGGGCTGGGAGCTCCAGTTCGCCACCAACCACCTCGGGCACTTCGCGCTGGCCACCGGCCTGCACGCGGCCCTGGCCCGGGACGGCGGCGCCCGCGTGGTGGCCGTCAGCTCCAGCGCCCACCACCGCTCCCCGGTCGTCTTCGAGGACATCCACTTCCGCGAGCGCGCCTACGAGCCCTGGTCCGCCTACGGCCAGTCCAAGACCGCGAACGTCCTGTTCGCGGTCGAGGCCGCCAAGCGCTGGGCGACGGACGGCATCACCGTCAACGCCCTGATGCCCGGCGGCATCCGGACCGCCCTCCAGCGCTACGTCTCCGAGGAGGAGCTCGACCGGCTGCGGGCCCAGGCCGCCGACGGCGCGGAACTGCTGTGGAAGAGCACCGAGCAGGGCGCGGCGACCTCCGTCCTGCTCGCGGCCTCACCGCTGCTGGAGGGCGTCAGCGGCCGCTACTTCGAGGACTGCAACGAAGCCGTCCGCGGCGTGCTCAGCGCACGCACCGGCGTCGCCGAATACGCCCTCGACCCCGAGGCGGCCGCCCTGCTCTGGCAGGTCTCGCACGACACCCTGGGCAGCCGCGACTGACGGTCCTCGGCGGAACGCCCCGCACTCCGGCCCCCTCAGTGCGTCGCATAGCCGCAGCGCAGGAAGTCGGCCGACCCGACTTCCTGCGCTGCGGCGACCTCGGCACCCCTCAGTCGGGCAGGTTCCCGTCGCCCCCCAGGTTGGCGACCATCCGGCGTAGGACGTCGATCGTGGTCGCGAACTCGGCCGCGCCGATGCCCTCGTGCGTCTGGCGGTGCACCCGCAGGTTGCGCTCCCGCGCCCGGAGGCGGCCGGCCTCCCCCGCCTCGGTCAGCGTCATGGCCCCCGCCTCCTCCGTCAGCCACCCCCGGGCGACGAGGCCGTCGAAGACGTCGCCGAAATCGATCCCGAGGTCCTCGTACTTCGCCAGCCGCTCGACCAACGTCGCGCGGGTCCATCGGCCCGGCGCCCCGGCCACGTGGTTGAGCGTCCACCAGTGCGGCTGAGTGAGGCCCTCCACCGCCAACTGCGCACGCAGGGCCCCGACCACCCGCCGGTACGCCTCACCACTCCACGCACCGATGGGCTGCGCGGCCAACTGCTCCTGCGAGTACTCCCCGACTGCCACGTCCACGCATCCCCTTCTGTCGATCACCGGAACACGGCCACCGTAGAACCTCAACCTCCCTTGAGGTCAAGGCCGGTGCCGCCCACCGCGCCGCCAGTCGCCCTACCGGGCCTGGGCCGTCCGCGCCAGCAGGGAGATCTCGGCCGCCACCGCCGCCGGTTCGGCCGGGACGGTGATGTGGGCGACGTCGTCCAGCCCGGGATGCGTGCCGACGCGCACCGCCCGCTCCGCGTTCCGCAGCAGGTCGAAGTCGTTGATGTCGTTGCCGAACGCCGCGTACGCGCCGATGCCCATCGATGTCAGGGCTTCCCACTTCGTCGTCGAACCGGGCGCGAAATCGATGATCGCCTCGTCGAGGTGGTGGTTGACCATCAGCCCGAGCCCCCGGCCGGCCTCGGCGAGTTCCGCCATGTCCGACGCCTCGACGACCAGGAACTTCACCACCTCGGGCAGTTCGACCAGCTCCACCCGGCTCGCCAGGCCGCCCTGGTCGACGCGGCTCCGGATCGGGTGGTCGACCGGCCCGGTGTACGCGTAGTCCCAGGGCCCGTCCGCGAGGTAGCCCGCCTCGTACCGCGCGACCGCCGCCATCAGCCCGCCCAGCGTCGCCGGTTCGAACACGGCCCGGGCCCGCACCTGTCCGTCGACCGACACCAGGCTCCCGTTCCCGCCGATCAGCATCGCGGACGGGAAGGCGCCGTCGAGCACCGGCAGCATGTCCCGAACCGGCCTGGCCGACGCGAAGACCACCTGGTAACCGGCCCGCTCGCACTCCCCGATCGCCGCCAGGATCCGGCCGTCGATCGTCCGCCCGTCGAAGCAGAGCGTGCCGTCGAGATCGAAAACCACCGTGCGGGCGCGAAGGTTGACCATTCCCGGATGATATCCGCCCACCCGGAACCGACGACGCGCTCCCCCTGGTCGTGCCGGGGCTCGCCGGCCGACCCGGCCCGGCCCGAGCCCCGACCCCCCGGCCGCCGACCGCCGCCCTCGGTCAGGAATCCAGCTCGGCCAGGAAGTCCAGCGCGACGGCCCAGGCCCGCTCGGCGGCCTCGGCGTCGTAGTCGGGCAGCTCGGCGTCGGTGAACAGGTGCCCGGCGCCCCGGTAGCGGTGCACCTCGACGTCGGCGCCGGCCCGCCGCATCTGCAGGTACCAGGCGTTCAGCCAGTCCTCGGTCTCGAACGGGTCCGGCTCGGCGACGTGCAGCTGGACCGGGATCTCGGTGGCCGCGTCCTCCCGCAGGTCGGAGGTGCCGTGCAGGAGCAGCAGCCCGCGCGCCTTCTCGTCGGCCAGCGCGAGGTTCTGCGCGAGCGAGCCGCCGAGCGAGAACCCCGCGTACACCAGCCCGCCGTCGGACAGCGGAGCCGCGGCGGTCACCGCCCGGCGCAGCAGCTCCTCGCTGCCGCCGACCTCCTCCTGGTACGCCAGCCCGGCCTCGATGTCGTCGAAGGTCCGCCCGTCGTACAGGTCGGGGGTGTGCACGGTGTGCCCGGCGGCGCGCAGCCGGTCGGCGGCGGCGTGCACGGCGGGGCGCAGCCCGAGGGCGGAGTGGAAGAGGACGATCTGGGCCACGGTCGGGGTCCTTCGGCAGCTGAGGGCGGGTACTCCCCCATGATCCCCCATGGCTTCGCGCCCCGGCCGCTGCGGCCCGCCCGCCGCGGAGGCGGGGCGCGACGGACGGGCGACGGAACGTCAGTTCACGGGATTTGCCTATGCTTTACCAGCCGGTAGCCTTCCGGACGTGAACGATCTTGTCCATGACATGACCTCCGCCCGCCCGCACCGCCGCCAGGTGCTGAAGGCCGGCGCACTGGCCGCCGGCGCGTCCGCCCTCCCGCTGGCCCTCTCCACCCCCGCCGAAGCGGCCGCAGCCGCCGACGCCGCCCCGCGCTTCCTCCACGGCATCGCCTCCGGCGACCCCCTCCCCGACGGCGTCCTGCTCTGGACCAGGGTGACGCCCCGCCCCGAGGCCGTCCCCGGCTCGGGCCTCGGCCCCGACACCGAGGTCCGCTGGGAGCTGGCCGCCGACCAGGCCTTCACCCGCATCGTCGCGAGCGGCACGGTGACCGCCACCGCCGCCGCCGACCACACCGTCAAGGCCGACGTCCGCGGCCTGACCCCGGACACCCCGTACTGGTACCGCTTCACCGCCGACGCCGCCCCGGCCGCCACCGTCTCCGCGGTCGGCCGCACCCGCACCACCCCGGCCACCGACGCCGCCCTCGCCCGGCTGCGGTTCGGCGTCGCCTCCTGCGCCAACTGGGAGGGCGGCTACTTCTCCGCCTACCGCCACCTCGCCGCCCGCGGCGACCTGGACGCCTTCCTCTTCCTCGGCGACTACATCTACGAGTACAAGACCGGCGAGTTCTGCGCCCGTGGCACGGTCGTGCGCCCGCACGCCCCCACCCACGAGATCCTCACCCTGGCCGACTATCGCACCAGGCACGGCCAGTACAAGACCGACGAGGACCTCCAGGCCCTGCACGCGAAGCTCCCGACCATCGCGATCTGGGACGACCACGAGTTCGCCAACGACGCCTGGTCCGGCGGCGCCGAGAACCACACCCCGGGCACCGAGGGCGACTGGACCGACCGGATGGCCGCCGCCAAGCAGGCCTACTTCGAGTGGATGCCCGTACGGCCGTCCATCGCCGGCACCACCTACCGCCGCCTGCGCTACGGCAGGCTCGCCGACCTGCACCTGATGGACCAGCGCTCGTTCCGCTCCCAGCAGGCCAGGACCGGCAGCGGCGCCGTCGACTCGGCCGACCGCACGATCACCGGCCGCGCCCAGATGGACTGGCTGAAGGCCGGGCTGTCCGCCTCCGACACCACCTGGCGGCTGATCGGCAACGAGGTGATGATCTCCCCGGTCGCCTTCCTCTCCCTGCCCGACTACCTGCTGCGCCCGCTGGCCAAGCTGCTCGGCCTGCCCGGTGAGGGCGTGGCGGTCAACCTCGACCAGTGGGACGGCTACACCCACGATCGCCGTGAACTGCTCGGCCACCTCAAGGCGAACGGCATCACCAACACCGTCTTCCTGACCGGCGACATCCACTCCGCCTGGGCCGGCGACGTCCCGAACGAGGCCGCCACCTACCCGCTGTCCGGCAGCGTCGCCACCGAGTTCGTGGTCACCTCGGTGACCTCGGACAACGTCGACGACCTGCTGAAGGTCGCGCCGCAGACCGTCTCACTGGCGGCCGCCACCGCGATCAGGACCGCCAACCCGCACGTCAAATGGGTCGACCTGGACTCGCACGGCTACGGAGTCCTGGACATCACGCCCGAGCGGACCCAGATGGACTACTACGTCCTCTCCGACCGCACCCGCAAGGACGCGACCAGCAGCTGGACCCGCTCCTACCGCACCCGCACCGGCACCCAGCGAATAGAGCGCGCGGACGCCCCGGTCACCTGACGCCCACCCGGGGCCTAGGACACCACGTCCTTGCGCGCGAACCCCCGGAAGGCCAGCGCGAGCAGCACCGCCGCGTACGAGAGCGACAGCGAGACGCCCTGCACCATGCCGCCCCACTCCAGCTGTGGCTGCAGGGCGTCCGCCCACGCGTACTGCCAGTGCGCCGGCAGCCACTCCCGCAGGTCCCCCAGCGCCGTGACGGCGTCCAGGACGCCGGTGATGATCGACGCGAACACCGCCCCGCCGACGGCACCCAGCGGCGCGTCCGTCGCCGTCGAGAGCCAGAACGCCAGCGCGGCGATCACGATCTCGCTCAGGAACACGAACGCCGCCGCGACGGCCAGCCGGGGCAGCGCCTCCCCGGCCGAGAGGGTGGCCCCGGCGGGCAGCTTCAGGTCCCCCCAGCCGTACGCGGCGGTGCCGACGACCAGCCCGATCGCGGGCAGCATGACCACCGCCACGGCGGAGAACGCCAACCCGACCGCGAACTTGCGGGCCAGCAGCCGGGCCCGGGGCACCGGCGCCGCCAGCAGGTAGCGCAGCGAGGACCAGCTGGCCTCGGAGGCGACCGTGTCCCCGCAGAACAGCGCGACCGGGATGACCAGCATGAAGCCGGTGCCCACGAACAGCATGGTGGCCGCGAAGTTGGGCCCGGAGGCGGTGGCCAGGTCGATGAAGGTGGTCCGGTCGGCCCGGCTCGGGGGGCCGCCGATCTGGAACGCGGCCAGCAGGACGAACGGCATGGCGGCCAGCACCGCGCCGATCACCAGCGTGCGGCGCCGCCGCAACTGCCGCATCGCCTCCACCCGCAGCGGCAGCGTCCGGCTCGCCCGGTAACCCTCGGCGTGGTCCGCCGAAACGGGCGAAACATTCGTGCTCACGCCGTACCTCCGATCAACGACAAGAACGCGTCCTCCAGCCGCCGCTGCGGCCCGGCGCTCTCCACCGGCACGCCGAGGCGCACCAGCTCGGCCACCAGTTCGCTGGCCGCCAGCCCGTCCAGGCGCACCAGCAGCCCGCCCTCGACGGCCTCCACCGAGCCGACCCCGGCCAGCGCGCCCACCTTCTCGACGACCGACTCCGACGGCGCGTACCCGGCCGGCACGCCGACGAGCAGCAGCCCGCCCGCGCCGACGATCTCGCCGACGGCGCCGGTGGTGATCAGCTGCCCGCGGTCCATCACGACCAGGTCGGTGCAGCTCTGCTCGACCTCGGCGAGCAGGTGGCTGGAGACGATGACGGTCCGCCCGGCCGCCGCGTACCGGATCATCACCTCGCGCATCTCGCGGATCTGCGGCGGGTCGAGCCCGTTGGTCGGCTCGTCGAGGATGAGCAGGTCGGGCAGCCCGAGCATGGCCTGGGCGATCGCGAGCCGCTGCCGCATGCCCTGCGAGTAGGTGCGCACGGCGCGGTCGAGCGCCTCGCCGAGGCCGGCGATGGCCAGCGCCTCGTCGAAGCGGGCGTCCGCCTCCGGCCGACCGGTGGCCTGCCAGTACAGCCGCAGGTTGGCCCGTCCGCTGAGGTGCGGCAGGAAGCCCGCGCCCTCCACGAAGGCGCCGACCCGGGAGAGCACCGGGGCGCCGGGGCGCACCAGGTGGCCGAAGATCCGGATCTCGCCCGCGTCGGGCCGGATCAGGCCCATCAGCATCCGCAGCGTGGTGGTCTTGCCGGCGCCGTTGGGCCCGAGCAGGCCGAGCACCTGCCCCTGCTCGACCCGGAAGCCCAACTCCTTGACCGCGTACCGGTCCTGGGCGCCCTTGTAGCGCTTGCTCAGGCCGGTGATCTGCAGCGGCACACCGGCCAGCGCCGGGTCGTACGCCGGCCCGCCGACCGCCCGCCGGCGGCGCCGCAGCCGGGGGACGAGGACCAGACCGGCGGCCACCGCCACGGCGACCAGCGGCAGCAGCCAGGTGCGGGCGGGCAACGGCGCGGCCTCGGTGACGAGCTGCTCGACGGTCGGCGCGGTGAGTGCCCCGGCCGGCGCGACCCGGTAGGTGGCGGGCTCGGCGGGCGAGGCGTACGCGAGGTCGGTGGCGGCCAGGACGAGCCGCAGCCGGTGCCCGGCCGGGAAGGTGTGGTCGACGGCGGGCAGCGCGACCGTGACGGTGCGGCCCGCGTCGGCGCCGGTCACCCGCAGCGGGGCGGCCAGCTGCTGCGGCAGCACGGCCTTGCCGTCCGGGCCGACGTCGTACAGCTTGGCGAAGAGCACCGCGTCCGGCCGGTCGGCGCGCACCTGGACGGGCACGGTGGGCTGCCCGGTCAGGTGCAGCGGCCGGTCCAGCGGCGCGGAGTCGAAGGCGGCGTGCTGGCCGGGGAAGTCCAGTGACAGCCCGGCGCCGAGCGAGGCGGCCTGGCTGAGCGCGCCGATGCCGGGGAGGGTGGAGATCCCGGGCGGGGCGCCGCCGGGCGGGTTGGCGAAGGTCTTCTCGCCGCCGGCGAGTTCGACGCTGCGCGAGCCGGTTCCGCCGAGGCCGGGGTAGCTGTCGGCGGTGGCGCCGCGCAGGACGGCCTGGAAGCCGGTGGAGTCGACGCCGCCGGTGCGGGTGACCCGGAAGGCGGGGCCGGTGTCGGTGCCCCGGCCGCGCAGGCCGCGATTCTTCAAGAAATGGTCGAACCAGGCGGTCACCCGGTCGTCCACCCGGGCGCTGGTGTCGGTGCCGCCGTCGTGCCCGCCGGCGAACCAGTCCACCGAGACGGGCGCGCCGTTGGCGGCGACCGCCCGGGCGATCCGGTCGCCCTGGTCGAGCGGGAACAGCGAGTCCTGCTGGCCCTGGACGACCAGGGTGGGCGCCTTGAGCTGCGCGGCCACCGAGGACGGGCTGGAGCGATCCAGCAGCGCGACGGCCTCCGGGTCGGCGTGCCCGGCGGTGGCGACCCGGTCGTACATCTGGCAGAGCGACTCCAGGAACCGCCCGCAGCCGACCGGCCCGTCCTGCTCCGGCGTCGGCCCGCCGCCGCGCGGCGCGCCACCGGAGGGGCCGAGGTCGCCCGCCGCGCCGGTGGTGAAGAAGATCCCGGCCCAGAGCTTCTTGAACACGCCGTCCACCGCGCCGGAGCCCTGGACGCCCTGCGGGAACAGCGCGTCGGCCAGGTTCCACCAGGTGATCTGGGTGGCCACCGCGTCGATCCGGTGGTCGTACGCGGAGGCGAGCAGCGAGACCGCCCCGCCGTAGGAGGCGCCGGTGATGCCGACCCGGGGATCGCCGGGCCCGTCGAGCTGGACCTCGGGGCGCCCGGCCAGCCAGTCCACCAGGTGCTTGACGTCCTCGACCTCGCGGTCGGGCGCGTTGAGGCCGATCTTCCCGCCCGAGTGCCCGAACCCCCGCGCCGACCAGGTCAGCACGGCGTAGCCCTGCCGGGCCAGCTGCTGGGCGCGCTCGCGCTCGCCGTCCTTGGAGCCGCCGAAGCCGTGCGCGAGCAGGACCGCCGGGCGCGGGGTGGTGCCGGTGGTGAAGAAGGAGGTGTCCAGCTGGACCTGCTGGTCGCTGCCGGGAGTCTCCGGCATGGCGAGGAAACGGTCCTCCTGACGGACCGCCTGCTCACCGCCGGACGCCGCCGCCGTACCGAACCCGGCCACCGCCACCAGGGCCACCGCCCCGGCCAGCACCTTGCGCCGCACCGACGTACCCCGGCCGCGCCACCGGCGCCACGCCCCACCGAACTCCATGGGGGCTGATCGTATCGGCCGCCCGGGTAGGCGTCCGATAAGGGCCCGGGCTCCTTCGTCCGGTTCACCCCGGTTCGCCCGGGTATGGTACGGCGTACCCTCCTGCCGCCTCCCGCCCGAGAAGGTGCCCGTGCTCTGGCCGCTGATCGCCCTGTTCGCCACCGTCTCCGCGACCCTGGTGATCGGCTGGGTCGTCGACCAGACGCTTCAGCGGGTCGCCGTCCGGCACCCCGAGGCACCGGTCTGGGCGCTGCTGCGCCGCTGCCGCATCCCGCTCCAACTCACCGTCGTGTCGGCCCTGTTGCTCGCCGCCGACCCGCTCGGGCGGATCTTCCACCAGCGCGGCGGCGGCATCCACCACCTGCTGCTGCTGTTCCTGCTCGCCTCACTCGGCTGGCTCACCGTCCGGGTGGTGGCGGCCGTCCTGGAGGCCGTGCTCAGCCGGTATGAGGCGGTCATCGACGACCCCTCCCGGGTACAGCGGATGAGGACCCAGATCGGCATGCTGCGCCGGGTGGCGGGCGCGGTCGTCGTCGTGGTGACCATCGCCGTGATGCTGCTGACCTTCTCCGCGATGCGCACCATCGGCGCCAGCCTGCTGGCCTCCGCCGGCATCATCGGCATCGTGGCCGGCATCGCCGCGCAGAGCACCCTGGGCAACTTCTTCGCCGGCCTGCAGATCGCCTTCGGCGACACCGTCCGGATCGGCGACACCGTGGTGGTGGACGGCCAGCAGGGCACGGTCGAGGAGATCACCCTGTCCTACCTGGTGGTCCGGCTCTGGGACTACCGGCGACTGATCGTCCCGGTCTCCTACTTCGTCAACAAGCCCTTCGAGAACTGGACCCGCCGCGACCCGGGCCTGCTCGCCGCCGTCCTGCTCCACCTCGACCACAGCACCCGGGTCGACGACCTGCGCGCGGCCCTGCGCACCCGGCTCGCCGAAAACCCCCTCTGGGACGGCGTCGAGTGGGCCCTCCAGGTCACCGACACCACCCCCAGCACCATCGTGGTCCGCGCCACCATGACCGCCCGCACGCCCGAGGACGCCGCCCAGCTCCGCTTCGACATCCGCGAACAGCTCATCGCCCACCTGCGCGACGAGCACCCCCACGCCCTCCCCCGCCTGCGCACCACCGAGGGCTGAGGCCGCCGACAGCGGGAACCGGCCCCCGGAAGGACGGGAATCCCCGCACCCCCACCGGGGGCACGGGGATTCCCGCAACCAGGCGCCTTAGACCGGTCGGTCTTACAGCACCCGCGTCATCGTCCGATGCGGGATCCCCGCGTCGTCGTACTCCGGGCCCTCCGCCAGGTAGCCCAGCCGCTCGTAGAACCCCAGCGCCTGCACCTGCGCGTGCAGCTCCAGCTCGACGGCCCCGCGCTCCCGCCCGGCGGCCTCGATCGCCCGCACCAGTTCGGCCCCGAGCCCGGTCCCCCGGGCCGCGGACACCACCGCCAGGCGCCCGAGCAGCACCCGCCCCGCGACACCCCCGGTGAGCTTCAGCGCCTGCTCCCCGAAGATCAGCCGCCCGGTGCCGAGCGCGGCCCCGTCCGCTCCGACGGCCAGCAGGTGCACCGAGGTCGCGTCGTACTCGTCGTACTCCAGCTCCTCCGGCACGTTCTGCTCGACCACGAACACCTCGCGCCGCACCCAGCGCACCAGCGCCAGGTCCGCCGCGTCCTGCGCGACCCGGATGGCGGCCGTCATCTCAGCTCTCCGCCGAGATGACGTCGAGCGCCTTCTGCAGGTCGGCCGGGTACTCGCTGGTGAACTCGACCCACTGCCCGTCCGCCGGGTGCTCGAAGCCGAGCGACACGGCGTGCAGCCACTGCCGGGTCAGCCCGAGCCGCTTGGCCAGCGTCGGGTCGGCGCCGTACGTCAGGTCGCCCACACAGGGGTGGCGCAGCGCCGACATGTGCACCCGGATCTGGTGGGTGCGGCCGGTCTCCAGCTTGACGTCGAGCAGCGACGCGGCCCGGTAGGCCTCGATCAGGTCGTAGTGCGTGATGGACGGCTTGCCGTCCTTCGTCACGGCCCACTTCCAGTCCGAGCTGGGGTGTCGCCCGATCGGCGCGTCCACGGTGCCGCTCAGCGGGTCCGGGTGGCCCTGGACGAGGGTGTGGTAGCGCTTCTCGGTGATCCGGTCGTGGAACTGCCGCTTGAGGTCGGTGTACGCGCGCTCGGACTTGGCGACGACCATCAGTCCGGAGGTGCCGACGTCGAGCCGGTGCACGACGCCCTGGCGCTCGGCGGCGCCGGAGGTGGAGATCCGGTAGCCGGCCGCGGCGAGCCCGCCGATGACGGTGGGGCCGGTCCAACCGGGGCTGGGGTGCGCGGCGACGCCGATCGGCTTGTCGACGAGCACGATGTCCTCGTCGTCGTGGACGATCCGCATGCCCTCGACCGCCTCGGCGACGATCTGCACCGGTGCGGCGGGAGCGGGGATCTCGACCTCCAGCCAGGAGCCGGCGGTCACCCGGTCCGACTTGCCGGCCACGGCGCCGTCGAGCGTCACCTTGCCGTCGGCGGCCAACTCGGCGGCCTTCGTCCGGGAGAAGCCGAACATCCGGGCGAGGGCGGCGTCGAGGCGTTCGCCCTCCAGGCCGTCGGGTACGGGGAGGCTTCGGATCTGCGCAGCGGTACTCACCCGTACGAGTATGCCGGAAAGGCGGCCCTCCCCCGCCCGCCGACCGCTCGGGCCTCCGTTACTCGGCCTTGCCGCCCTGCTGGTGGACGGTGCCGTCCGGGTTGCTGCCCCGGAAGGAGAGCAGCACCACGAGGATGCCGCCGCAGACGATCGCCGAGTCGGCGAGGTTGAAGACCGCGAAGTGCTGGACGGAGATGAAGTCGACGACGTGCCCGCGGAAGACGCCCGGCCAGCGGAACAGCCGGTCGGTGAGGTTGCCCAGTGCCCCGCCGAGCAGCAGCCCGAGCGCGATCGCCCAGGGCAGGCTGTACAGCCGTCGGGCGATCCGCCAGATCACCACGATGACGGCCGAGGCGATCATCGTGAAGACGACGGTCAGCGCCTGGCCCATGCCGAAGGCGGCACCGGAATTGCGGATGACCTGGAAGGTGACGACGTCGCCGATCACCTTGATCGCCGCGTGGTTCTCCAGCCGGGCCACGACCAGCAGCTTGCCGCCGAGGTCGATCAGGAACGCGAGCAGCGCGACGACCAGCAGCACGCCGATGCGCCGCGGGCCCTTCGGCGCCTCCGCCGCGACCGGGGCGGTCGCCTCGGTGGGCTCCGCAGGCTCGGTGGGCTCGGCCACGGCCACCTCCACGGCTTCGGCGGGGGTCGGGACGGCGTCGTCCCGCGTCTGGGGGGAACCTTGCGTACTGATGATCCGCTCCGCTGCCGATGGAGCTCCCCCGGCCGGAGGTGGGGGAGGATGGGCCCGTGGTCGCCGTACCGGACACCTCCGAACGGACGTGTCCCAAGGATCAGGCGACGTTACGGGGTCGAGCGTACGGCAAGCCCGACCCCCTGCGCCGCCCCGGTCGGCCGCTTCAGCGGCGTTCCTGCTTGGCCTTGCACTGCACGCAGAGCGTGGCCCGGGGGAAGGCCTGCATCCGAGCCTTTCCGATGGCCTGCCCGCAGGACTCGCAGGTGCCGAAGCCGACGCCCTCCAGCCTGACCAGGGCCCGCTCGGTCTGGGCGAGGCTGTCCCGGGCGTTGTTGGCCAGCGCGAGTTCGCTCTCCCGCGAGATGTTCTTCGTACCGGCGTCCACCTGGTCGTCGCCGGCTCCGTCGTTGGAGTCGCGCATCAGGCCGGAGATGGCCGCCTCGGCCGCGTCGATCTCGTTCTGCAGCCGCTCCAGCTCGCTGATGAGCTCGGTGTGCAGTTCGTGGACCTCGTCGGTGGTCCACGGGTCCTCGCCGTGCCGGACCGGCAGCGTGGCCGGGTCCACCGACTCGGCGCCGCGCGGCACGGTGACGGTGTCGGTGCTGCTCTTCTGCCGTGCGGTAGTGGTCACGGTCCCCTCCCCTGGATCGGCCGCCACGGCCTTGCGTGCCCGCTTGGTGGCGGTACCCGCGCCGGTTGCCTTCTCAGCCATGGCTTCGACCCCATCTACGAACGAATCGAGCCGCCGGTTCCCGGCGGCCTCCAGTGCCGGAACGATAATCCTGATCAAAATCGGTCACAACATGACATACCGACGCCCCATGATGATCCCACCCAGGCAGCCGCCCCAGCCGCCACGCCCCGCGCGCTGACCAGACTTGTGCCCAGATCACCCCCGCCTAACCACCGCCGCGGCCCACCCCCGAAGCCTCCCGGCCGAAAGGTGCGGGCGAAACGATTTGGACAAACCGACTTGCCCGGCCGATACACTGGCCCTGCAAGGCGCAGATGGGACGAGTACCGACGTACGCAGCCACCAGCGACCCGGGGACGGTGCGAGCCCGGGGGCGTGCACAGCGGGAAGATCACCCCGGAGCCGCCGGAAGAACGGCCCCCCGCCACCGCGCGGGCCGGCCCACTAGACCCGGCAGCAAGCCCAAACAAGAGGGCCGCACGCAGCATCGCGGCCAAGGAGGGTGGTACCGCGGGGCGGCTTGCCGTCTCGTCCCTCCGTCGGATCCCGTCCACATCCGCCGGAGGTATGACACCCGCGATGAGCACCTACAATCCCGTCCCCGCGCAGGTGGACCTGCCCGCCCTCGAACACCAGATCCTGTCCTTCTGGCAGGACGGCAAGATCTTCCAGCGCAGCCTGGAGCAGTCCGAGGGCCGTCCCGAGTGGGTCTTCTACGAGGGCCCGCCGACCGCCAACGGCATGCCCGGCGCCCACCACATCGAGGCCCGCGTCTTCAAGGACGTCTTCCCGCGCTACCGGACGATGAAGGGCTACCACGTCGCCCGCAAGGCCGGCTGGGACTGCCACGGCCTCCCGGTCGAGCTCGCCGTCGAGAAGGAACTGGGCTTCTCCGGCAAGCAGGACATCGAGGCCTACGGCATCGCCGAGTTCAACGCCAAGTGCCGCGCGTCGGTGACCCGCCACACCGACGCCTTCACCGAGCTGACCACCCGCATGGGGTACTGGGTCGACCTCGACGACGCCTACCGGACGATGGACCCGTCGTACGTCCAGTCCGTCTGGTGGTCGCTCAAGCAGATCTTCGACAAGGGCCTGCTGGTCCAGGACCACCGGGTCGCCCCCTGGTGCCCGCGCTGCGGCACCGGCCTGTCCGACCACGAGCTGGCCCAGGGCTACGAGACCGTCGTCGACCCCTCGGTCTTCGTCCGCTTCCCGCTGACCAGCGGCCCGCTGGCCGACCAGGCCGCACTGCTGGTCTGGACCACCACCCCGTGGACCCTGGTCTCCAACACCGCCGCCGCCGTCCACCCCGACGTCACCTACGTGGTGGCCACCGACGGCAACGAGAAGCTGGTCGTCGCCGAGCCGCTGCTCGCCAAGTCCCTCGGCGAGGGCTGGGAGGCCACCGGCGAGTCCTTCACCGGCGCCGAGATGGAGCGCTGGGCCTACCGCCGCCCCTTCGACCTGGTCGAGATCGAGGACGCGCACTACGTCCTCAACGCCGACTACGTCACCACCGAGGACGGCACCGGCATCGTCCACCAGTCCCCCGCCTTCGGCGCGGACGACCTCGCGACCTGCCGCCGGTACGGCCTGCCGGTGGTCAACCCGGTGCTCGCCGACGGCACCTTCGCCCCCGAGGTCCCGCTGGTCGGCGGCCAGTTCTTCAAGAAGGCCGACGAGGCCCTGGTCGCGGACCTCAAGGAACGCGGCCTGCTCTTCCGCCACCTCCCGTACGAGCACAGCTACCCGCACTGCTGGCGCTGCCACACCGCGCTGCTCTACTACGCGCAGCCGTCCTGGTACATCCGCACCACCGCGGTCAAGGACGCGCTGATCCGGGAGAACGAGGCCACCAACTGGTACCCGGAGAACGTGAAGCACGGCCGCTTCGGCGACTGGCTGAACAACAACATCGACTGGGCGCTGAGCCGTAACCGCTACTGGGGCACCCCGCTGCCGATCTGGCGCTGCGAGGAGGGCCACCTCACCTGCGTCGGCTCGCTGGCCGAGCTATCCGAGCTCACCGGCACCGACCAGAGCGGCCTCGACCCGCACCGCCCGTACATCGACGGCGTCACCTTCGCCTGCCGCGAGTGCGGCGGCACCTCGACCCGCGTCCCCGAGGTCATCGACGCCTGGTACGACTCGGGCTCGATGCCCTTCGCCCAGTACGGCTACCCGTACCGGAACAAGGAGCTGTTCGAGAAGCGCTACCCGGCGCAGTTCATCTCCGAGGCGATCGACCAGACCCGCGGCTGGTTCTACACGCTGATGGCGATCGGCACCCTGGTGTTCGACAAGAGCAGCTACGAGAACGTCGTCTGCCTGGGCCACATCCTGGCCGAGGACGGCCGCAAGATGTCCAAGCACCTGGGCAACATCCTGCAGCCGATCCCGCTGATGGACCAGCACGGCGCCGACGCCGTCCGCTGGTTCATGGCGGCCGGCGGCTCGCCCTGGTCGGCCCGCCGGGTCGGCCACGGCACCATCCAGGAGGTGGTCCGCAAGACCCTCCTCACCTACTGGAACACCGTCGCCTTCCAGGCCCTGTACGCCCGCACCGCCGGCTGGTCCCCCTCGGCGGCCGACCCGGCCCCGGCCGACCGCCCGCAGCTGGACCGCTGGGTGCTCTCCGAGCTGAACACCCTGGTCCGCGAGGTCGACTCGGCCTTCGAGGCGTACGACACCCAGCGCGCCGGCAAGCTGCTGTCCGGCTTCGTCGATGACCTGTCCAACTGGTACGTCCGCCGCGGCCGCCGCCGCTTCTGGCAGGGCGACGCCGCCGCGCTGGCCACCCTGCACGAGGCGCTGGAGACGGTCACCCGGCTGATGGCCCCGATGACCCCGTTCATCACCGAGCAGGTCTGGCAGGACCTGGTCGTCCCGGTCGTCCCGGACGCCCCGGCCTCGGTCCACCTGGCCACCTGGCCGGAGGTCGACGAGTCGCTGGTCGACGCCGACCTCTCCCGGCACATGGCGCTGGTCCGCCGTCTGGTCGAGCTCGGCCGGGCCACCCGCGCCGAGTCGGGCGTGAAGACCCGCCAGCCGCTGTCCCGCGCGCTGATCGCCGCCCAGGGCTGGGACGAGCTGCCCGCCGACCTGCGCGCGCAGATCGCCGAGGAGCTCAACGTCTCCACCCTGGAGTCGCTGGCCGAGGTCGGCGGCTCGCTGGTCGACACCAGTGCCAAGGCCAACTTCCGCGCCCTGGGCAAGCGGTTCGGCAAGGGCGTGCAGGACGTCGCCAAGGCGGTCGCCGCCACCGACGCCGCCCGCCTCGCCGCCGAACTGCGCGCGAACGGCGAGACCTCGGTCGAGCTGAACGGCGAGACGGTCGCCCTCTCCCCGGACGAGGTGATCATCACCGAGACCCCGCGCGAGGGCTGGGCCGTCGCCAACGAGTCCGGCGCCACCGTCGCCCTCGACCTGGCCATCACCCCGGAGCTCAAGCGGCTCGGCGTCGCCCGCGACGCCATCCGCCAGATCCAGGAGGCCCGCAAGAACTCCGGCCTCGACGTCGCCGACCGCATCGTCCTGCGCTGGCGGGCCACCTCCGAGGAGACCGCGGAGGCCATCGCCGAGCACGGTCCGCTCGTCGCCGAGGAGGTGCTCGCCACCGACTTCGCCGCCGGCGCGGCCGACTGGGAGTCCGAGACCTTCACCGACGAATCCCTCGGCCTCGCCTTCCAGCTCCGCAAGGCCTGACCGACCCCGAAGCCGCCGGAACCACCCGGTTCCGGCGGCTTCGCCGTACCCGCTCCCGGCCCCACCGCCCCGGCCAACGCAAGAGCGCCCCCGGTCCGACCCGGAGGTCGGACAGGGGGCGCTCTCAAAAGGCCGTGCTACGACCTCAGTTGTCGCCGTCCTCGTCGATCAGGAAGCCCCGCATCGGCGCCGGCGCCTGCTGCATCGGCTGCGGAGGCTGCGGCCGGACGGCCGCCATCGGCTGGGTCATCCCGGCCGGCTGCATCTGCGGCGCGCCGGTGTTGCCACCGGACGGCTGGCCGCCGAAGCTCGGCGCCGGCGGGTTCCCGCCGAAGGAGCTCTGACCGCCGAACGACGGCGAGTTGCCGCCGAAGGACGGCTGGTTGCCACCGAAGGACGGGGCACCGCCGCTCATCGCACCGGCACCGGCCGGCGCCATCGACGAGGCCGCCGGCGGCAGCGACGCGGTGGCGGGGATCCGCGGCGGGGCGAGCGAGTCGTCGGCCTGCGACTCCAGCTGGCGCAGCTGGGTCTCCAGGTACGACTTGAGGCGCGTACGGTACTCACGCTCGAACGCCCGCAGGTCCTCGACCTTGCGCTCCAGCGTGGCACGCGCGGACTCCAGCGAGCCCATCGCGACGCGGTGCTTCTCCTGCGCGTCCCGCTCCAGGGCGTCCGCCTTGGCTCGGGCGTCGCGCTCCAGGCCCTCGGCCCGGCTGCGGGCCTCGCCGACGATCTTGTTGGCCTCGGAACGGGCCTCGGAGATCGCCTGGTCGGCGGTCTGCTGAGCGAGCGCCAGGACGCGGGCGGCACTGTCGCCACCGGGGCCCTGCTGCTGCTGCATCGGACCGCCGAGCGGGCCGCCCATCTGCTGCTGCGGGCCGCCCATGGGGCCGCCCATCGGCTGCATCTGCTGCTGGCCCATGCCCTGGCCCATCGGGTTGCCCATCTGCTGCTGCGGGCCACCGGGGCCGCCCATGGGCTGGAGCATCTGACCGCCCATCGGCTGGACCAGCTGCTGCTGGCCGCCCATGGTCTGGCCCATCTGCTGCTGCGGGCCGCCCATCTGCTGCGGGCCGGCGGGGAGCTGCGGGGCGCCGGAGGGCAGGCCGAGCGGCTGGTTGCCCATCTGCTGCTGCGGACCACCCATCTGCTGCTGCTGCGGGCCGCCCGGGCCCATCTGCTGCTGCGGACCACCGGGGCCCTGCTGGCCGGGGATCGGCGGGCCGGATATGGCGGCCGGGACGGGCGCGCCGGGACGGGAGTCCTGCGGCGGTTCCTTCCGCATGTTGGCCTGGTTCTGCGCGGCGGCGCGAGTCGCGGCGGCCAGCTTGGCGCGCAGGTCCTCGTTCTCGCGAAGCAGACGGGTCAGCTCCGCCTCGACCTCGTCGAGGAAGGCATCGACCTCGTCCTCGTCATAGCCTTCGCGCAGACGGACGGTCGTGAACTGCTTGTTCCGAACGTCCTCGGGGGTCAATGGCATCTCTTCACCTCAACGTGATCGTCGGCACACCGGCATCCTGTCGCATCGCTCACCTACGACTAGGGCCGCACAAGCGAGATCAGGACATACACAATGATCATCAGTACGAAGAAGGACAGGTCGAGCGCCACGCCCCCGAAACGCAACGGCGGGATGAACCGCCGAAGAAGCTTGAGCGGCGGATCCGTGACAGTGTACGTGGCCTCCAGGACCAGGACCATGGCCTTACCCGGCCGCCACGAACGCGCGAACTGGAAGACCCAGTCCATGACCAGTCGCACAAGCAGGAACA
Organism: Kitasatospora sp. NPDC087314; assembly: GCF_044744365.1. Lineage (NCBI taxonomy): Bacteria > Bacillati > Actinomycetota > Actinomycetes > Kitasatosporales > Streptomycetaceae > Kitasatospora > Kitasatospora sp. NPDC087314. The sequence goes on along the minus strand of NZ_JBIUYE010000001.1, from coordinate 512,583 downwards.
CCAGGAAGACGGTCAGGGCGTAGTAGAGCACCGCCCACACGATGTCCATCGCGTTTCCCTCTCCCCGGTCCCGGGCCCTTGGGCCTGCCGCTCGTCGCCTGTCGGTAATCCACTGTTGATCAGATCCACACGTAAAGTCGTGGCCGGGTCAGCTCTGGTTGAAGAACCCACCCTCGGCGATCCGAGCCTTGTCCTCCGCCGTGACATCGACGTTAGCAGGCGACAGCAGGAACACCTTCTGTGTCACGCGCTCGATACTGCCGTGCAGACCGAAGACGAGTCCAGCGGCGAAGTCTACGAGCCGCTTCGCGTCGGTGTCGTCCATCTCGGTCAGATTCATGATCACGGGGGTCCCGCCACGGAACTGTTCCCCGATGGTACGGGCCTCGTTGTAGGTCCGGGGGTGCAGCGTGGTGATGCGGTAGGGCTCTCGTTCGTTCACTACCTTGGGCATGATCACCGGGGCGCTCTTCTCCAGGTTGTGGCGGCGTTCGGGTGTGATGGACGACACTGGGGCCATCCTCGGGGTCTCCTGCCGGATCGGCACCGCGGCCGCGACCGGCTGCGGGGTGATCGAGGAGACCGGGGCGGGTGCGGCGGCCGGCCGGGGAATGTCCTCGGTCCGCTGTCCCGTTCGAATCGGCTCGGGGTCCGCGTCGTAGTCGTCGTCAGGGTCGTACCCCTGGCCGTCGTACGTCTCGTCCTCCACGAGGCCGAGGTAGACCGCCATCTTGCGCATTGCGCCGGCCATGCTCCTGTCTCCTCCGCTCATAGCCACCTCGCTGGCGCTCGGTGGCGGCTTCGCGAAACGCGCACCTTCCGATGGTCGCCCGCTCCGCTCGCTCCGTGCGGACCGGCTCCGTCCCGGCGGCCAGGCCGTGCGGCCCTGCCTGCGGATTCCGCGGTCCACCCACGACGGCCCGTCAGGCCGACGGCCGGTCAGAGTTCGTGGAGTGGGGGCCGCGGAGCTGCGATCCACGGTTCGCTAGCGCTCCGAGGAGCTGCTAGATTCTGTCCTATTTTGTCCTGCAGTCTGATCTACTACCCGGTGACGTTACCTGAGGGGTGACCTCACTCCGAGTACCGCCGTTCCGACGCGCACATGTGTCGCCCCGGCGGCAATCGCCTGCTCAAGGTCACCGCTCATCCCTGCGGAGACCATGGTGGCAGCAGGATGGGCCGTCCGTACGGCGGTTGCGATTTCCGTCAGCCGCTCGAAGGCCCGAGCCGGGTCTCCGGCGAGCGGACCGGCCAGCGGAGCGACGGTCATCACACCGTCCAGCCGGAGCCCGGGCGTGTCGGCGATCGCGTCGGTGATTTCCGCGACGTCCTCCGGGGCGACTCCGGCCCGGTGGGCGCCCTCGCCGTGCTCCTTGTCCAGGGCCACCTGCACCAGGCAACCCAGCTCCGGGCGCTCGGACTTGAGCACCGCGGCGGAGAGCGACTCGACCAGCCGCAGCCGGTCCACCGAGTGCACGTGGTTCGCGTACCGGACGACCGAGCGGACCTTGTTGGTCTGCAGCTGTCCGACGAAGTGCCAGTCAAGAGGAAGGTTTCTGCACTGCTCCGCCTTGGGTGCGGCGTCCTGGTCGCGGTTCTCCGCGACGTCCGTCACACCCAGCCCGGCCAGCAGCGCGGTGTCCTCGGCGGGGTAGGTCTTGGTGACGACGATCAGGGTGACCTCGTCGCGCGCCCGTCCGACGGCCGCACAGGCGTCGGCGATCCGCTGCTCGACCACGTCGAGGTTGGTCCCCAGCTCCTCGTAGCGGGCCCGCTGGCCCTGCGTCAGCGCCGCCGACCAGCTTGGATCGGGGAAGGCGGCGCCGCCCGGGAACGGTCCGTAGATGTCGTTCGTCATCAGTGATCAGTGCCCAACCAGACGTAGCTCGCGAGCCGGCCGGTGCGCTGCTCGCGGCGATAGGAGTAGTGATCGGCGGATTCGAGGGTGCAGACCGGTGATCGCACCAGCTCGGTGACCCCCGCGGCGGCCAACTGGGCCGCGGCTCCCTCCGGCACGTCCAGGGCCGGCGTTCCCCAGGAGGTCTCGGCGAACGCGGCGGGCACCACCGCGGCGACCTCGGCCCGCAGGTCGGCCGGCACCTCGTAGCACCGGCCGCAGACCGCGGGGCCGGTGGCCGCGACGATCCGACCCGGCTCGGCCCCCAGTTCGATCATCGCCCGCACGACCGCGGGAACCACCCCGGCCGCCAGCCCGGGCCGGCCCGCGTGGGCCGCGCCCGCCACGCCCGCCACCGGGTCGGCCAGCAGCACCGGGGTGCAGTCGGCGGTCAGGACGGCGAGCGCGAGCGGCCGGTCGGTGACCACCGCGTCCACCGTCGGGGCCTCCCCCGGCGGCTGGCGCTCCGTCACCACCGCGACCTCCGCGCCGTGCACCTGGTTCATCCAGACCACGTCGACCGGGTTCAGTCCGAGCTCCCGGGCGACGATCGCCCGGTTCTCCCGGACGGCCTCCGGGTCGTCCCCCACCGCCCCGCCGAGGTTGAGCTCCCCGTACGGCGAAGTGCTCACCCCGCCCCACCGATCGGTGAAGGCGAAGTGAGCACCCGCGTGTACTGCGTGATCGATCACTTAAGGAAATCCGGGACGTCGAGCTCCTCCGCCGCGCTCTCCACGAACGGCTGTCGGGCCGGCTGCACCTGCGGCGGCACCGGGGCGGCGGTCGTGGTGGCCGAGGTCTCGGCGGCGCGCGGCGTGGAGGTGTGGGTGTCACCCTCCGAACGGGACGTCACCGAGCCGATGCTCCCGTAGGACGGCCGGGTGGCCGGGCGCTCCGGGGTGGTCGGCGTCGTGGTCGCGGCGGCGGGGGTGGCCTTGACCACCGGGTCGCGGACGATCGCCGGCGGCTGCCCGCCGTCGAAGCCGGCCGCGATGACGGTGACCCGGACCTCGTCGCCGAGCGCGTCGTCGATGACCGCGCCGAAGATGATGTTGGCCTCGGGGTGCGCGGCCTCGCTGACCAGCTGGGCCGACTCGTTGATCTCGAACAGACCGAGGTCGGAGCCGCCCGAGATCGACAGCAGCACACCGCGGGCGCCGTCGATCGAGGCCTCCAGCAGCGGCGAGGAGATCGCCATCACGGCGGCCGCCTTGGCACGGTCCTCGCCGCGGGCCGAACCGATGCCCATGAGCGCCGAACCGGCTTCCGACATGACGGACTTGACGTCGGCGAAGTCGAGGTTGATCAGGCCGGGGGTGGTGATCAGGTCGGTGATGCCCTGGACACCGGAGAGCAGGACCTGGTCGGCCGAGCGGAATGCGTCGAGCACGCTGACCTGGCGGTCGGAGATGGACAGCAGCCGGTCGTTGGGGATCACGATGAGGGTGTCGACCTCCTCGCGCAGGCTCGCGATGCCGTCCTCGGCCTGGTTGGCGCGGCGCCGGCCCTCGAAGGTGAAGGGGCGGGTGACCACGCCGATGGTCAGGGCGCCGAGCGAGCGGGCGATGTTGGCGACCACGGGCGCGCCGCCCGTGCCCGTGCCACCACCCTCGCCGGCGGTGACGAAGACCATGTCGGCCCCCTTGAGGACCTCCTCGATCTCCTCGCGGTGGTCCTCGGCGGCCTTGCGGCCGACCTCGGGGTTGGCGCCGGCGCCGAGGCCCCGGGTGAGTTCACGGCCCACATCGAGCTTGACGTCGGCGTCGCTCATCAGGAGGGCCTGCGCATCGGTGTTGATCGCGATGAACTCGACGCCCTTGAGACCGACCTCGATCATCCGGTTGATGGCGTTGACACCACCGCCGCCGATTCCGACGACCTTGATGACTGCGAGGTAGTTCTGCGGTGCTGCCACGTCGAAGGCCTCTCGCCTCGAATTTCCGGGTCGACCCGACCCGACGGGGGGTCGTGCCGACGGATGTCGATGGGTAGGGAGCCTGGTTTCCGACTGAATGTCCGAAATGCCGACCGCCGACCCCAACCCTAAACTTGACCTTTAGGGTTAGTCCTGTGCCTCCGTCACATCACCAGGGGGCACAGTCTGGTGACACAGGACACTAGGTGGCTCCAGGCACGTGTTTCAACGAACACGCCGAGCTTCCCTTTTTCTTTTGAGCCTATGTGATCATCGGCCGGCGAATGAAACCGGGGTGACCACCAAGGGTCGGGCTGACACTTCACAGCGTCAACCCCTCCCTCAGGCACAGAACCTACCGGATCATCCCGACACCGCCGGCGCCTCCGGCGCACTCACGTCGAAGTTCGTGCCCTTCTGCGTCATCAACGCGACCAGCGTCCGGGCCTTGCGATCGGTCTGCTCCGGGCTCCCCCAGTGCACCGTCGCACCCCCGCTGAGCTGCAGCTGAATATCGTCGTACGAGTGCACCAGCACCGCCCCGGCCCGCTTCGCCACCTCGGGCGGCAGCCCGGCGGCCACCGACACCGCACCCTGCACCAGCTGCGAACGGGAGATCACCCCGTCCCCGTCCTTCGCCTGCTGACTGAGCCGCAGTTCCACCACCGGCACCCCCTCCGGCGGGGCCGCCTCGGTGGCGAAGCTCACGCCGCCGGCGTCCACCTGGGTGAACTGGCCGTCCTCCCCCTTGACGGCGGCCACCGCGGCACGCTGGACGACCTTCACCTGCAGGGTGTGCGGCCAGCCCCGCCACACCTCGGCCTTGGCCACCCGGGGGATCGCCTCCACCCGGTGCTGGACGGCGTCCAGGTCCACCCGCGCCAGCGGGCCGTCGCCGACCCGTCCGATCGCCTCGCGGACCTGGTCCGCCGTCAGCTTGTCGTCCTTCGGTCCCTGGACCGCGACCTCGCGCACGTCCAGCAGCGAGGAGAAGAACACCACCCAGGCCAGCACGCCCAGCACCGCGGCGCCGAGCACGCTCAGCACCACGATGCCCCGCCGGGAGAGCCGGAGCCGAGGAGCGGACTCCTCGTCCTCCAGCTCGTCCTCCAGCGGGTCGGCGAGCCGGCCGTCAGCCACGGCGGCGACCGCCGCGGGAGGCCTGGATCGCCTCGTAGACCATGCCGACCAGCAGGTCGTCGGCGTCCCGGCGGCCGAACTCGGCGGCGGCCCGGCTCATGTCCCACAGCCGCTGCGGGTCGGTGAGCACCGGCAGCACGTTCTGCAGCACCCAGTCCGGGGTCAGCTCGGCGTCGTCCACCAGCAGGCCGCCGCCGGCCTTGACCATCGGCTGGGCGTTCAGCCGCTGCTCGCCGTTGCCGATCGGCAGCGGGACGAACGCGGCGGGCAGCCCGACGGCGGCCAGCTCGGCGACGGTCATGGCGCCGGCCCGGCAGAGCATCAGGTCCGCGGCCGCGTAGGCGAGGTCCATCCGGTCGACGTACGGCACCGCCCGGTACGGCGGCATCCCGGGGATGTCCTCGACCTGCGGCAGCTCGTTCTTCGGGCCGACCGCGTGCAGGATCTGCACGCCGTACTGCTGGAGCCGCGGGGCGATCGCGGTGACCGTCTCGTTGAGCCGGCGCGCGCCCTGGGATCCGCCGGAGACCAGCAGGGTGGGCAGGCGCTGGTCGAGGCCGAAGTAGTGCCGGGCCTCCGGTCGGGCGGCGCCGCGGTCCAGGGTGGCGATGGTCCGGCGCAGCGGGATGCCGATGTACCGGGAGTCGCGCAGCTTGCTGTCCGGCGTGGAGACCGCCACGAAGTCGGTGTAGCGGGCGCCGATCTTGTTGGCCAGGCCCGGACGGGCGTTCGCCTCGTGCACCACGATCGGCACGCCGGCCCGCTTGGCGGCCAGGTAGGCGGGCATCGCGACGTAGCCGCCGAAGCCGACCACGGCGTCCGCGTTGACCCGTTCGATGATCTCCTGGGCGGCTCGTACGGTACCGCGCAGCCGGCCGGGGACGGTGATCAGCTCGGGGGTGGGCTTGCGGGGCAGCGGGACGGCCGGGATGAGCTCCAGCTGGTAGCCGCGCTCGGGCACCAGTCGGGTCTCCAGACCGCGTTCGGTTCCCAGGGCGGTGATCCCGACGGACGGGTCATGCCTGCGGAGGGCGTCCGCGAGGGCCATGGCCGGCTCGATGTGACCGGCGGTCCCCCCGCCGGCGAGTACGACATGCACCGAAATTCACCGCTCCCTGCGTGCCGGCCCCGGGGCCGGGCGCGCTGTGGTTCGTCGTCGTGGCAGCACCCGGGCCAGTCGTCTCCTGATCCGGGAGTTCTTGCTCCGGGCGGCCAGGGCCGCCTTCGCGCCCGAGGTGCTGCGTGCCAGGCACAGCAGCACACCGATCGCGGACATGGCCGACAGCATGGCGGAACCGCCGTAGGAGAACAGCGGGAGCGGGACGCCCGCGATGGGCAGCAGTCCCAGCGCCGACCCCAGGTTGATCATGGCCTGCGCCATGATCCAGGTGGTGGCGGCTCCCGCGGCGTACCTGACGAAGGGATCCTTCGTACCGATGGCCACACGGATACCCGCGTAGCCTAGTGCCGCGAAGAGACCGATCACCGACAGCGTCCCCACCAGGCCCAGTTCCTCGCCGGTCGCGGCGAAGATGAAGTCGGTGTGCGCCTCGGGCAGCTGGCCCCATTTCTCCACGCCGGCGCCGAGGCCGGTGCCGAAGCCGCCGCCGAGCGCGAACGAGTAGACACCGTGCAGGGCCTGGAAGCAGGCCCCGTCGGGGTCGAGCTTGGTGACGCCGATGCAGCCCAGGCGCTCCGCCCGGTGCGGGACCGTGATGACCAGCGCGGTGCAGACGACCACGGCCACCCCGAGGGTGGCCACGAACAACCGCAGCGGCGCACCGACCATCCAGAGCAGCGCGAACAGCATCGCCACCAGGATCATCGAGGTGCCCATGTCGCCGCCGAGCATGATCAGCGCGAGCAGCAGCAGGGCGCCCGGCACCAGCGGGACGAGCAGGTGCTTCCAGGAGGTGAGGGTGCCGGCCTTCTGCTTGCGGGCGAGCAGGTCGGCACCCCAGAGCACCAGCGCGAGCTTGGCGAACTCCGAGGGCTGGAACTGGAAGAACCCGAAGTCCAGCCAGTTCTGGTTGCCGTTGATCCGCACCCCGATGCCGGGTACGGCGACCAGCGCGAGCGCGCCGATCACCCCGAACATCACCGGGTAGACGATCACCCGCAGCACCGCCAGCGGTACGGAGGCGAAGCCGATCAGCAGGACCAGGCCGAGGATGGCCGCGATCAGCTGCTTGAGGAAGTAGTACTGCGCCGAGTGGTGCTGGCCCAGGGCGAGGATCTGCGAGGCCGAGAAGACCATCATCAGGCCGAGCACCACCAGCAGCAGCGTCGTGCCGACGACGAGCAGGTAGGGCGTGAGCGGCCGGTCCAGCCAGTACCGCACCCGGTCCCGGAAGGCCCGCACCCGGGCCAGCGGTCCGGCCGACTTGTACTTGGTCGTGGTGGCCGAGATCACGCGCCACGGCTCGGCGGCGTCCTGCTTCGTACCGCCGGAATCCGCTCTGCCCTGCCCCGCCACCGCTCCCCGCTCACTCTCTCCGTACGACGCCCTCGCCCGCCTGCTACGCGCCCGCCAGCTCCCGGACGGCCGCCGCGAACAGGTCGCCGCGCTCGCCGTAGTTGGTGAACATGTCCATCGAGGCGCAGGCCGGGGCCAGCAGCACCGTGTCACCCGACCGGGCGAGCGACGCGGCCGTCCGGACGACCTCGGCCATCGCCACCGCGCCAGTCTGGCCCTCGGCCGCCTCGATCACCGGGACATCCGGAGCGTGTCGCTCCAGCGCCGCCCGGATCAGGGCCCGGTCCTCGCCGATCAGCACGACCGCGCGCAGCCGCTCGGCCGCGCCCTGGACGAGGTCGTCGAAGGTCGCGCCCTTGGCCAGGCCGCCGGCGATCCAGACGATCGGCCGGTAGGCGGCCAGCGAGGCGGCGGCGGCGTGGGTGTTGGTGGCCTTGGAGTCGTCGATGTAGGTGACCTCGCCGACCACGCCAACCTCGGCGATCCGGTGCGCGTCCGGGCGGAAGGCCCGCAGGCCCTCCCGGACGGCCTTCGGCTCGACCCCGTACGCCCGGGCCAACGCCGCCGCGGCGAGCGCGTTGGCGATGTTGTGCGGGGCAGCAGGGCGGCGGCGCGCGGTGCCGTCCTCCGAGGCGACGGGTGGGCTGATGTCCTCGACGGAGCCCAGCTCGGCCGCGTTCTTGGCCCGGTCGGCCACGAACGCGCGGTCGACCAGCAGCCCGTCCACCACGCCGAAGTTCGACGGGCCGGGCGCGCCGAGGCCGAAGCCGATCGCCCGGCAGCCCTCCTCGACGTCGGCCTCGCGGACCAGCGCCTCGGTGGCCGGATCGGCCAGGTTGTACACGCAGGCGACGGTGTTGCCCTCGTAGATCCGGCCCTTGTCGGCGGCGTACGCCTCCATCGAGCCGTGCCAGTCGAGGTGGTCGGGAGCCAGGTTGAGCACGGCCGCCGAGTGCGGGCGCAGCGAGGGCGCCCAGTGCAGCTGGTAGCTGGAGAGCTCGACGGCGAGCACGTCGTACGGCTCCTCCGCGAGCACCGCGTCCAGCACCGAGACCCCGACGTTGCCGACGGCGGCGGTGCGCCGGCCGGCGGCGCTGAGGATCGAGGCGAGCATCTGGACGGTGGTGGTCTTGCCGTTGGTGCCGGTGACGGCCAGCCAGGGGGCGGGCTCGCCGGTGGCGGCCAGCGGCCTGCGCAGCCGCCAGGCCAGCTCGACGTCGCCCCACACCGGGACGCCGGCCGCCTCGGCGGCGGCGAACAGCGCGCTCCCGGGCGCCCAGCCGGGCGAGGTGACGATCAGCCGGGTGCCCTCGGGCAGGCTGTCGCCGTCGCCGAGGCGCACCGCGACGCCCAGCGCCTCCAGCTCGGCGGCCCGGGCGGTCAGGCCCGCGCCGCTGCCGCCGTCCACCACGGTGACCCGGGCGCCGAGGCCGTGCAGGACGCGCGCGGCGCTGATGCCGGAGACGCCGAGCCCGGCGACGACGACGGGCAGGTTCGCAAAGTCAGGGTTCGTCATCCGGTCCGGTATCCCGCGTAGAAGAGGCCGAGGCCGACGGCCACGCAGAGGCCCTGGATGATCCAGAAGCGGACCACGACCAGGACTTCGCTCCAGCCCTTGAGTTCGAAGTGGTGCTGTAGGGGTGCCATCTTGAAGACGCGCTTGCCGGTCATCCGGAAGGAGCCGACCTGGATGATCACCGACAGGGTGATGATCATGAAGAGGCCGCCGAGCAGGATGAGCAGCAGCTCGGTGCGGGAGCAGATCGCCAGACCGGCCAGGGCGCCGCCGAGGGCGAGCGAGCCGGTGTCGCCCATGAAGATCTTGGCGGGCGAGGTGTTCCACCACAGGAAGCCGAAGCAGGAGCCCATCAGGGCGGCCGCGACCACCGCGAGGTCCAGCGGATCGCGGACGTCGTAGCAGCTGTTGGTGGCGGAGAAGAAGTACGCGCAGCTCTGGCCGTACTCCCAGACGCCGATGAAGGTGTAGGCGCCGAAGGCCATCACCGAGGCGCCGGTGGCGAGGCCGTCCAGACCGTCCGTCAGGTTCACGCCGTTGGACGTCGCCGCGATCATGAAGTACGCGAAGATGACGAACAGCACCGGGCCGATCGACCAGCCGTAGTCCCGGACGAAGGACAGGTGCTGGGAGGCCGGGGAGAGCCCGCGGTCGTCCTGGAACTGCAGCGCCAGCACGGCGAAGGCCAGGCCGACGATGGACTGGCCGGCCAGCTTCGCCTTGGCCCGCAGACCGAGCGAGCGGCGCTTGACCACCTTGATGTAGTCGTCCAGGAAGCCGACCAGGCCCAGACCGGTCGTCAGGAAGAGCACCAGCAGGCCGGAGGCCGTCGGGCTCTCGCCCGTTATCGCCTTGGTCGCGAAGTAGGCGATCAGGGTCGCCAGGATGAAGGCGATGCCGCCCATGGTGGGCGTGCCCTTCTTGCTGTGGTGCGCCTTCGGCCCGTCGTCGCGGATGTACTGGCCGTAGCCCTGCCGGGCGAGCAGCTTGATCAGGGCGGGGGTGCCGACCAGCGACAGGATCAGCCCGATCATGCCGGAGAAGAGGATCTGCTTCATTACTCGGCCACACCGTCCGCGAGGAGGGCTTCCGCCACCTTCTCCAGCCCCACCGAACGGGACGCCTTCACCAGGACCACATCCCCCGGCCGCAGCTGACTGCGCAGCAGCTCGACCGCCGCGTCCGCGTCGGACACCAGCACCGACTCCTCACCCCACGAACCTTCGTTCCTCGCGCCGAGTTCCATGCAGGCCGCCTCGCGTCCGCCGACCGCCACCAGCTTGGTGACGTCCAGCCGGACGGCGAGCCGTCCGATGGCGTCGTGCTCGGCCAGGCTCTCCTCGCCGAGCTCCCGCATCTCGCCGAGCACCGCCCAGGTGCGGCGGCGCTCCGGGCCGCGTCCCCCCATCGAGACCAGCGCCCGCAGCGCGGCCCGCATCGAGTCGGGGTTCGCGTTGTAGGCGTCGTTGACGACGGTGACACCATCGGCCCGGTCGACGACCTCCATGCGCCAGCGGGACAGCGCACCCGCTTCGCCCAGGGCGGTCGCGGTGTCGTCGACGGACATCCCGAGCTCCACCGCCACCGCGGCGGCGGCGAGGGCGTTCGAGACGTGGTGCTCACCGTACAGGCGCAGCTGCACGGGCGCGGAACCGGCCGGGGTGGTGAGCGTGAAGGACGGCCGTCCGGTGGCGTCCAGACGAACGTCCGTCGCCCGGACGTGGGCGTCCGGGGATTCCCCGAACAGGACCACCTTGGCCTTGGTACGGGCGGCCATCGCGCGCACCAGCCGGTCGTCCGCGTTGAGGATCGCGGCGCCGTCGGCGGGCAGCGCCTCGACGAGTTCGCCCTTGGCCTCGGCGATCGCCTCCTGCGAGCCGAACTCGCCGACGTGCGCGGTGCCGACGTTCAGCACCAGGCCGATCCGGGGCGGGGTGATCGAGGTGAGGTACTCGATGTCGCCCTTGTGCCGGGCGCCCATCTCCATGACCAGGTGCCGGGTGCCGGGCTCGACCCGCAGCGCCGTCATCGGGTGGCCGATCTCGTTGTTGAGCGAGCCGGGCGGGTAGACCGTCGCACCGAGGCGCTGCAGCAGCTGGGCGATCAGGTCCTTGGTGCTGGTCTTGCCGGCCGAGCCGGTCAGCGCGACGACGGCGGTGCCCTCGGCGCGGGAGACCACGGTCCGGGCCAGCTTGCCGAGCGCGTCCACCACACTGTCGACCAGGACGGCGGGCACGCCGACCGGGCGGGAGGCCAGCACCGCGACGGCGCCGGCCCCGACCGCGGTCGTCGCGTAGTCGTGGCCGTCCACGTGCTCGCCGACGAAGGCCGCGAACAGGCCGCCGGGGCACACCTTCCGCGAGTCGACCTCGACCGGGCCGGTCACCTTGGTGTCGGGGTCGGCGCCGTCCAGGGTGCCCCCGACTGCGGCGGCCACCTCGGCGAGGGTCAGTGCGATCACTGCTGCTCTACTCCTCGGTCGCCCCGGGCGGCCGTGGTCTGCACGATGGATTCGCGCAGCACCTCCCGGTCGTCGAAGGGGCGGATCTCGTCTCGTACGTACTGGCCAAGTTCGTGGCCCTTGCCGGCCACCAGCACGGTGTCCCCGGCGTGGGCGCGGGCGACCGCGAGCCGGATCGCCTCGGCCCGGTCGGGGACGACCAGGACGGCCCCCCGCTCGGCCTCGGGCACCGCGGCGGCGCCGGTCAGCATGCTGGCCAGGATCGCCAGCGGATCCTCGCTGCGCGGGTTGTCGCTGGTCAGCAGGGCGGTGTCGGCGAGCCGGGCGGCGATGGCGCCCATCGGGCCGCGCTTGTGCGGGTCGCGGTCGCCGCCGCAGCCGACGACGACGTGCAGCCGGCCCTTGGTGACCTCGCGCAGCGAGCCGAGGACGGCCTGCAGGGCGTCCGGCTTGTGCGCGTAGTCGACCACGGCGACGAACGGCTGTCCGGCGTCCACCCGCTCCAGCCGGCCCGGCACGCCGGGCACCGCGGCGACGCCGGCGACGGCCTGCTCCAGCGGCAGCCCGGCGGCGACCAGCAGGGTGATCGCGGCCAGCGCGTTGGACACGTTGAACGGGCCGGGCAGCGGCACGGCCGCGTCGGCCTCGGCGCCGTCCGGGCCGACCACCCGGAAGGTGGAGCCGACCGGGCCGAGCTGGACGTCCACGGCCCGCCAGTCGGCCTCGACGGCGCCGGCGGCGGAGAAGGTGGTCACCGGGATCTTGGCCTCGGCGGCCAGTCGGCGACCGTACTCGTCGTCCACGTTGACCACGCCGTGGCGGGACTTGCCGGGCTGGAAGAGCCGGGCCTTCGCCTGGAAGTAGTCCTCCATGTCCGGGTGGAAGTCGAGGTGCTCGGGGGTGAGGTTGTTGAACAGGGAGACGTCGTACGTCACGCCGTCGGTGCGGCCGTAGACCAGGGCGTGGCTGGAGACCTCCATGGTCACCGCGTCCGCGCCGCGCTCGGCCATCACGCCGAGGATCGCGTGCAGGTCGGTGGCCTCGGGGGTGGTGCGCTCGCTCTTGATCCGCTCGCTGCCGACCCGCATCTCGACGGTGCCGATCACCCCGGGGGCGCGCCCGGCGCCGAGCAGGCCGCCCTCGACCAGGTAGGAGGTGGTGGTCTTGCCGTTGGTGCCGGTCAGCCCGAACATCAGCAGCCGCTCGGAGGGGCGGCCGTAGACGGCGGCCGCGAGCTCGCCCATCCGGGCCCGCGGCCGGTCGACGACCAGCAGCGGCAGGCCGGTGCCGGCCGCCAGTTCGGCGCCAGCCGGGTCGGTGAGCAGTGCCACCGCTCCCGCCGCCGCGGCCTGGGCCGCGAAGGCGGCGCCGTGGTGGTTGGCGCCGGGGAAGGCCACGTACACGTCGCCGGGGCGCACCGCGCGGGAGTCGTGGGTGACGCCGGTGACCGGGCCCCCCTCGACGGGCGCCAGGCCCAGCTGGCGGGCCAGCTCGGCGAGCGGCAGGGCGGCGGTCCCGGCCGGGCGTGGCGGACTCACGGTGGTTTGATCGGGTTTCGGCACGGCGGGAAGGCTATCCGCCGAAGGGTGCCCAGGGCCAAACCGGGCCCTCGCCGCGCCGTCGTCCCGCCCGGTCCGCTCGTTGCTCATCCTCGCTCACGGCTTCCACTCGACGGGCAGGTTGGGCGCCTGGCTGCCGCTCGGCGGGACCTGCATGGTCTTCAGGGTGAACTCCATCACCTGCTTGAACACGGGGCCGCACAGCTGGCCGCCGAAGTGGCCGTTGACCGGGCCCTGGAGGGTACAGGAGACGGTGTACCGGGGGGCGTCGGCGGGGGCGAAGCCGATGAAGGAGGCGGTGTAGCCGTCGTAGCCGACACCGTTGGCGGCCCCCCGGTTGGCCGTGCCGGTCTTGCCGGCGACCCGGTAGCCGGGGATGGCGGCCTTGCCGCCGGTGCCCTGCTCGTCGTCGACGACCGACTCCAGCATCGAGGTGAGGGTCTTGGCGGTCTCCGGGCTGACCACCCGGGTCTGCTCGCCCGGCGGGGTCGGGGTGTACTTGCCACCCGGGCTGGTGATGCCCTGGACGATGCTGGGCGCGACCCGGACGCCGCCGTTGGCGATGGTCGAGTAGACCGAGGTGGCCTGCAGCGCGTTCATCTGCAGCGGGCCCTGGCCGAAGGAGGTGTTGTACTTCTCCGAGGCGACCAGGTCCTCCGGCTTCTTGAGCATCCCGGAGGCCTCCCCGGGGAAGTTCAGGCCGGTGGGCTGGGCGACGCCGAACTTGCGCATGTAACTGTCCAGGACCTTGTTGGCCTCCAACTGGTTGGCGCCGAGGGTCTCCATCGCCTCGATGGTGCCGATGTTGGAGGACTTGGCCAGCACCCCGGCCAGGGTCAGGTACCAGGTGCCGTGGAAGACGTCGTCCTTGAACTCCTGGCCGGCCCGGACCAGCGGGTAGGGCACGGTGACCTTGGTGTCCCAGGTGGCCTTGCCGGTGTCCAGGACGGCGCCCAAGGTCATCAGCTTGGCGGTGCTGCCCGGCTCGTACGCGTCCTGCAGGGCGGGGTTGCCCAGCTGGGACTGCTTGGCGGTGCTCAGGTCGTTCGGGTTGAAGCCGGGCGCGGTGGCCATCGCGAGGACCTGACCGGTCTTCACGTCCTGGACGACGACGTAGCCCTTCTCCGCGCCGGAGTTGGCCACCTGGTCGGTGATCGCCCGCTGGGCGGCCCACTGGATGTCCCGGTTGATGGTCAGCTTGACGTCGTTGCCGGGCACCGCGGGGTCCATCGAGCCCCCGGCGGTGGGCACCAGCCGGCCGCCCGCCTGGGCGTAGCTGCTGTGCCCGTCCTTGCCGGCCAGCTGCTTCTGGTACTGCAGCTCCAGGCCGCCGGCACCCTCGCCCTCGCCGTTGACGAAGCCGACCAGGTTGGCGGCCAGCCCGTCCGCGGGGTAGATCCGCTTCTGGGTCTCCCGGTTGAACACGCCGGCCAGCGGGTTGGCGCACTCGTTGTCGACCCGGGTGCGCCCGCCCTGCTCGACGGACTTGGTCAGCAGCCGCTTCTGGGCCTGGCAGGTCCGCGAGCCGGCCTGCTTCTCCAGGCCCGCCTTGAGGTCGCTGATCTGGGACTTGGTGGCCGGGCTCTGCTGGGCGGCGAGCCGCTTGTAGCGGGTCTTGGGGGTGTGCAGGTCGGCGGCGATCTTCTCCTTGGGCACGCCGAGGATCGGCGCCAGCAGGGCGGCCGCCTGCTCCGGGGCGTCCGGGATGCCGGTCGCCGCCGGGGTGAACATCGCCGGGTCGGCGGTGATGTCGTACGCGTCGACGGTGGCGGCCAGCGCCACCCCGTCGGAAGACGTTATCGAGCCGCGCTCGGCGGTGATCGGGATGTTCTGGTAGCGGTTGGTGTTGGCGTCGGCGGCCAGCGCGTCGGAGTCCAGCAGCTGGAGCTGCACCAAGCGGCCGGCGAACACCGAGAACACCAGCGACATCACCACGGTGATCACCCGCAGGCGGCGCTTGGGCTCGGCCAGCCGGAGCGCCTTGGGGCGCTGCGGGCGGCGCGGCCGGACGGCGGCCTGGCTCCGGACCGGCGGACGGCCCTCGGGACGGCGCTGCTGCGGCGCGCGGGGCGTACGGGCGGCGGCCTTGGCGGGCTGGCCCTTGCCGGGCTGCGGCGACCGGGCCGGCTGGCCCTTGGCGGGTTGCCCCTTCGTGGGTTGACCCTTGCCGGACTGGGCCTTGCCGGACTGGCCGCGCGGCGCGGCCGGGCGCGGCGCGGCGCCCCTGGGCGGCTGGCGGCGGCCGTTGCCGGATCCGCCGGACGGCTGGCGTGGCGTGGTCATCGGCCCGCACCCCCGTTCGGATGCGGCGCGGGCGCGGCCGGGGAGGCCGGGTTGATCTGGACCACGGAGTCACCGGCCGTCGCCGCCGGGCTCGGCGCGCCCGGAGCCGGGCTCGACGGCGCGCTCGGCTGGGGAGCCGGCGCGGCACCCGGCTGGGCACCCGGCGACGACTTCATCGGCCACGGCTCCACCGTCGAACGCTTGACCGGCGGGCTGTCCTGCGCCGGTCCGGGAGTGCCGATCACCTTGCCGCCGTTCGGGACGTCGAGGAAGGCCATCCCGCCGGCCGGGACCATGCCCATCTCGGCGGCCCTCCGGGCCAGCGCGTCCGGCGCCGAGCTCTGGTCGATCTGGTGCTGGAGGCCCTGCTGTTCGTCGGTCGCCACGGTGGTCTGCTTCTGGAGCCGGGACAGTTCGAACGAGCCCTCGTTGAGCGCCGTGTTCAGCGCCAGCAGCCCGAGCAGCCCCGCCGCCAGCAGCACCACCACGAGCACCGCGAACGGCGTACGCCCCCGCACCGAACGCCGCCCCGGCCGGACCGTGATCCGTGCCCTGCCCTGTCCGGGGACTGCTCCCCGCCCCGCCCGGACCTCACCGGCCACCGGCCCCACCGCTCTCCTCCGCCCTTCGGACCCCGCCGGGGCCGACGTTTCAGCCCCGCTTGCTTCGGTCCCTGATCCTCTCCGCCACCCGCAGCCGTACGGGCGCGGCGCGCCGGTTCTCCTCGATCTCCTCCTCCGTGGCCAACTCGGCACCACGGGTGATCAGCTTGAGCCAGGGCTGGTGCTCCTCCGGGATGAACGGCAGCCCCGGCGGCGCGGTGTCGGTCGCCCCGGCGGCGAAGTACTGCTTCACCAGCCGGTCCTCCAGTGACTGGTAGGACATCACGACCATCCGACCGCCGATCGCCAGGGTCTCCAGGGCACCCGGGATCGCCCGGTCCAGGACCTCCAGCTCGCCGTTGACCTCGATCCGCAGCGCCTGGAACGTCCGCTTGGCGGGGTTCCCGCCGGTCCGGCGGGTCGCCGCCGGAATGGCGTTGCGCACCAACTCGACCAGACGCGCGCTGTTGGTGAACGGTTCCTTCTCCCGCTCCCGCAGGATCACCGAGGCGATCTTCCCGGCGAACCGCTCCTCGCCGTAGACCTTGAGGATCCGGGCCAGGTCACCGTGGCTGTAGGTGTTCAGCACCTCCGCCGCGCTGATCCCCCGGGTCTGGTCCATCCGCATGTCCAGCGGCGCGTCCTGGGCGTACGCGAAACCGCGGTCCGCCTCGTCCAGTTGCATCGAGGAGACGCCGAGGTCGAACAGGATGCCGTCCACCCGGTCGATGTCCAGGCGCTCCAGCACCTCGGGGATCTCGTCGTAGACGGCGTGCACCAGGGTGGCCCGGTCGCCGAAGGGCGCCAGCCGCTCGCCGGACAGCTTCAGCGCCTGCGGGTCGCGGTCCACCGCGACCAGCCGCACCTGCGGGAACTGGGTGAGCAGCGCCTCGCTGTGCCCGCCGAGGCCGAGGGTGGCGTCCACCACCACGGCCCCGGGGCGCGAGATGGCCGGAGCCAGCGCGTCCATGCACCGCTGCAGCATCACCGGAACGTGCTTGGGGCCCGGATCGTTGGTGGTCATGCGCGGGGGCGCCCTTCCTCAGGTGCGGAGCAGCCCGACGTCCGGGAGCTCCGACCATTCTCGCCCACCGCTCCACGGCACGACGACGCGGCCCGTGGTCCCCGCCCGCTCAGGGGGAAGATCGTGACCGCCCGGCGCCGGGGAAGGTGCGCCAGGTGAGCACGGAGCGGGTGGAGGCCACGGGCCGCATCGAACGGGCCACCCGGTCCGGAGAGGCCCGGTTGACGGGCCCCGGCGGGTGTGCTCCACTACGCCGCAACTCTATCGCGCGGACCCCGCCAGTCAACGGTCCGCTCCGGCGCACCACCCGGGCGGCCGTACGGATCACCGCAGGTCGCGGCCATGGGAGTGGCTCCGCGAAGGCCTCGACCGGGGGCCCGCGGGAGCGGCCGCGCGCCCCGTCCGCGCACCCGCTCCGCGGCCACCTCGGGACCAGGTCGGACAAACCCGCCCGAACGCGCGCAGCGGCCGGTCCGTTGTGGCTATGCACTCGATCACAGCGGCCCGATCTGTAGCTCTCCACCCCACCGCGGACGCCCGAATCGCACTAACGTCGCCACCATGACAGTGACCCCCGACCGGCCCACGCCGAACGCCGCTGCCGACTCCCCGAGCCCCGCCATCATCGACCGCTTCGTCACGGCCAACCGCGAGTACGCCGTGACCTTCCGGGACGGCGGCATGGACGCCCGCCCGGTGCAGAAGATCGCCGTGGTGGCCTGCATGGACGCCCGCCTCGACCTGTTCGCGGCGCTCGGCCTCGAACTGGGCGACGCACACGTCATCCGCAACGCGGGCGGCGTCGTCACCGACGACACCATCCGTTCCCTGACCATCAGCCAGCGTGCCCTCGGCACCCGCTCGATCGCGCTGATCCACCACACCGGCTGCGGCCTGCTCGGGCTGACCGAGGACTTCCGCCGCGAGCTGGAACTGGAGGTCGGCCAGCGCCCGCAGTGGGCGGTGGAGGCCTTCGTCGACCTCGACGGCGACGTCCGCCAGTCCATGCAGCGGGTCCGCACCTCGCCGTTCCTGCTGCACACCGACGACGTCCGCGGCTTCGTCTTCGACGTCCACACCGGACTGCTCCGCGAGATCCACTGACCCGGCACCACCCGGCCGACGGCGTCCGGGCATCCGGGGCTCTCCCGAGGGTGACTTCTGGCCACCTGGCAGGGGAGAATGCGCCTGCCGGTCTGACCCCGAACCACCTGGGGCGGCCAGGCCGCAGGCCGCTACCCCGGCGCCGGATCCGCGACGGAACCGCCCCAGGAGCGGCCGCGTCCAGCATGGGGTGGGGTCCGGCCTCGGGGTGAGGCGGGCACAGGGTGCCAGGGAGCGTATACGGGTGACGAGCTACAGCGATCAGGCCGGTCTCGGCGGTCCCGCGGTGGGAGAGCAGGGGTCCGACGGGCACCACCGGGTCGGACTTCCCGAGCTCGCCGCGGTCGTGGACCGGATCCGCGCCAACGTCGAGAGCGTGATCGAGGGCAAGCCGGAGGCCGTCCGGATCGCGCTGACCGTCCTGCTCGCCGAGGGCCACCTGCTGCTGGAGGACGTGCCCGGCGTCGGCAAGACCATGCTGGCCAAGGCACTCGCCCGCTCGGTCGACTGCACCGTCCGCCGCATCCAGTTCACGCCCGACCTGCTGCCCTCGGACGTCACCGGCACCAACATCTACGACCAGCACCAGCGCGACTTCGAGTTCCGCCCGGGCGCGATCTTCGCGCAGATCGTGGTCGGCGACGAGATCAACCGCGCCTCGCCCAAGACCCAGTCCGCGCTGCTGGAGTCGATGGAGGAGCGCCAGGTCACCATCGACGGCACCAGCTACGAGCTGCCCTCGCCGTTCATGGTCGTGGCCACCCAGAACCCGGTCGAGATGGAGGGCACCTACCCCCTGCCGGAGGCCCAGCGCGACCGCTTCATGGCCCGGATCTCGATCGGCTACCCCAGCCCCGAGGCCGAGTTCGCGATGCTCGACGTGCACTCCGGCGCCAGCCCGCTGGAGGACCTCCAGCCGGTCGCGCACGCCGCCGACATCCTCAAGCTGATCGACCTGGTGCGCACCGTGCACGTCGCCGACCCGGTCCGCCGCTACGCCGTCGACCTGGTCGGCGCCACCCGCACCAGCCACGAGCTGCGCCTGGGCGCCTCGCCGCGCGCCACCCTGCACCTGGTCCGGGCCGCCCGCGCCGCCGCCGCGCTCGACGGGCGCGACTACGTCACCCCGGACGACATCCAGCGCCTGGCCGTACCCGTGCTCGCGCACCGCCTGATGCCGACCGCCGAGACCCAGCTCAGCCGCCGCACCTCCGAGCAGATCGTGGCCGACCTGGTCGCCCGCCTGCCGCTGCCGCGCCCGCAGGGTGGCCCGGCCGTCCGGAGGGGCTGAGGTGGCTTCGTCCGACCCGACGTCAGGACTGCGGGCCGGGCTGCGCGGCCTCACCACGCGGGGACGCTCCTTCCTCGCCGCCGGCGTCACCGCGGTGATCTGCGCCTACGTGCTCGACCAGGACGCGCTGCTGCGCGTCGGCGTGCTGCTCGCCGCGCTGCCGCTGGCCGCCGCGATGGTGGTCGCCAACACCCGCTACCGGGTGGCCAGCGGCCGCCGGCTGAGCCCGCGTCGAGCGGTGGCCGGCCAGGAGGCCCGGGTCCACCTGCGGGTCGACAACGTCTCCCGGGTGCCCACCGGGCTGCTGCTCCTGGAGGACAAGGTCCCCTACGTGCTCGGGCCGCGCCCGCGCTTCGTGCTGGACCGGGTCGAGCCGCGCGGCCACCGCGAGGTCTCCTACCGGGTCCGCTCCGACCTGCGCGGCCGCTACCCGCTCGGGCCGCTCCAGCTGCGGCTGTCCGACCCGTTCGGGATGTGCGAGGTGAACCGCTCCTTCTCCGCCTCCGACGTCCTCACCGTCGTCCCCCAGGTCCAGGCCCTGCCGTACGTGCGGCTGAACGGCGAGTGGGTCGGCCAGGGCGAGAGCCGTTCCCGCACCCTGGCGCTGGCCGGCGACGACGACGTGATCCTGCGCGAGTACCGCCCCGGCGACGACCTGCGCCGGGTGCACTGGAAGTCCACCGCCCGGTACGGCGAGCTGATGGTGCGCCGCGAGGAGCAGCCGCAGCGGGCCCGGGCGACCGTCCTGCTGGACACCCGGGAGATCGGCCACCGGGGCACCGGCCCCGCCTCCTCCTTCGAGTGGGCGGTGAGCTGCGCCGCCTCGGTCGCCGTGCACCTGCTGGAGCGCGGCTACCAGACCCAGCTGCTCACCGACACCGGCCAGTGGGTGCCCGGGCCCGGCACCGGCGGCAACTCCGGGGCCGACGCCTCCGGCCTGATCCTGGACGCGCTCGCGGTGGCCGACCTGTCCGACGGCGGCGGGCTCTCCCGTGCCGAGGAGCCGCTGCGCGCCGGCGGCGAGGGGTTGCTGGTCGCCGTCCTCGGTGAGCTCGACGAGGCGCAGACCGCCCGGCTCGCCCGGCTGCGCAGCCGTACCGGCGGGGCCATCGCCTTCCTGATCGACACCGGCACCTGGGCGGGCCTGCGGATGCTCGCCCCCAACACCGGCGGCGACGAGTTCCGCGCCCGGGTCCGGCAGCTGCGCGAGGCCGGCTGGACGGTCCTGCCGGTCGGCTCCGGGGACTCCGTCCCGGACCTCTGGCGGGCCGCCGACGGCGCCAAGACGACCTCCCCCTACCGAGAAGAGGCCGGCGCGTGACGACCCGGGCCAAACTGACCGTGTACTCGGCGCTGGCCACCGCCCTGGCGTCGCTCTGCCTGACCCCGCTGCTCACCACCAGGAGCTGGATCACCCACGCCTTCCTGGTGATCGCGGTGATCGCGGCGGTCGGCGCGGGCCTGCGCCGGTCCCCGCTGTACCGCTGGACGGTGCCGGTCGGCCAGCTGCTGGTGCTGTTCCTGCTGATCCTGATCGGCTTCGCCGGCTCCGGGTCGCTGCTGGGCGGCCTGGTGCCCGGGCCGTCCTCGCTGCGCGCCCTCGACCGGGTCTTCGGCTCCGGTCTGGACGACATCCAGCAGTACGCCATCCCGGCGCCGCCCAACGCCGGCCTGCGGCTGATCCTGGTCACCTCGGTCGGCCTGGTCGCCGTCGTGGTGGACACCGTCGCGGTGACGTACCGGCGCTCGGCGCTGGCCGGGCTGCCGCTGCTGGCGCTGTACTCCGTCGGCAACGGCTTGGCCGGGGACCGCGGCAGCTGGGTCTGGTTCGGCCTGGCGTCGGCCGGCTACCTGGTGCTGCTGTTCGCCGAGGGGCAGGACCGGGTCTCCCGCTGGGGCCGGGTCTTCCGCGGCAACTCGAACTCCTCGCTCGGCACCGACAGCACCCGCGCGGTCGGCCTGGGCGGCCAGCAGGTCGGCATCCTCGCGCTGGTCGTGGCCCTGCTGCTGCCGGTCCTCCTGCCGCACTGGGACTCCGGTCTGCTGCACCCCGGCTCCGCGGCCGCGGGCAAGAACGCCATCGGGGCGGCGACCAGCCTCGACCCGCTGGTCAGCCTGGAGTCCGAGGTCACCAAGCCGACCGACAACGAGCTGCTCACCTACACGCTCGACAGCGAGCTGGCCGACCAGATCTACCTGCGCACCGGGGCGCTGGACCAGTTCGACGGGACCAACTGGAGGCTCGGCAGCACCACGGTCAACGACCTCCAGACCACCCTGCCCACCCCCGAGGGCCTGCGGGACGTCAACATCCCCCGGATCGAGGGCGACTTCCAGATCAGCGACCGGCTGGAGAAGAGCTGGCTGCCGATGCCCTACCCGGCCGCGTCCGTCCAGCTCCCCAACCGGGCCGACTGGAAGCTCGACCCGCTCACCCGCACCGTCGTCCCGACCAACGACCGGGCGATCCGCGGCCTGCGCTACCACGTCAGCTCGCTGGACGTGCGGCCCACCGCCAATGACCTGCGCACCGCGGCGGCCGCGCCGCAGGACATCCGGGACCACTACACCGGCCTCCCCTCGGACCTCCCCCCGGTCGTCGCGCAGCAGGCCCGGGAGGTCACCGCCAAGGCGCAGAACGACTACGACCGGGCGATGGCGCTGGTGAACTGGTTCACCGGCCCGCAGTTCCAGTACGACACCGCGGTCGCCGGCGGCACCGGCAGCAACGCGATCGCGGTCTTCCTGCGCGACCGCAAGGGCTTCTGCGTGCACTTCGCCTCCACCATGGCGGCGATGGCCCGCACCCTGAAGATCCCGTCCCGGGTGGCCGTCGGCTTCACCCCCGGCGACGCCAAGGGCGGCAACGTCTACTCGGTGACCGGCCGGATGTACCACGCCTGGCCCGAGCTGTACTTCGCGGGCTACGGCTGGCTGCGCTTCGAGCCCACCCCGAGCCGCGGCGTCCAGCCCCGCTACACCGAGCAGTCCACCACCCCGACCGCCGCGCCGACCCAGCACCCGACCGCCGGCGCGCAGAGCTCGGCGCCGGTCCCGGCCCCGACCACCAGCAAGGACTGCGACGCGAAGCAGCGCCAACTGGGCGAGTGCGGTGGCAGGAGCAAGGCCGTCAGCACCGCCTCCGACGACTCCTGGCTGCTGTCCGGCCAGGTGCTGGGCACCGCCGCCACGGTGGCGCTGGTGATCGCGCTGCTGCTGGTCCCGATGCTCTGGCGGGCGGCGCTGCGCCGGCGCCGACTCGGCGGCGGCGGGCGGCGCGGGCCCGGCGGCGGCCCGGCCGAGCTGACCGACGCCCAGGTGCTGGCCGCCTGGGACGAGTTGATCGACTCCGCCTGGGACCTCGGAATTCCCCCGGACGAGTCATGCACCCCGCGTTCGACCGCCCGGCGGATCACCGAGAAGGCGGAGCTGGACGCGGACTCGGCGGCGGCCACCGGGCGGCTGGCACTGGCCACCGAACGGGTGCTCTACGCCCCGTCCGGCCAGGTCACCACCGCCCCGCTGGCGGCCGACGTCCGCACCGCCCGGCAGGGCCTGCGGGCCACCGCCGGCCGGGTCGAGCGGGCCAGGGCGGTGCTGCTGCCGCCGTCCTCGGCCCAGCTGTGGTGGCGGATCTCCGACGCCCTGCGGACGGCCCGGACGGCGATCGGCACCCGGGCCGGCCGGGTGTCCGCGGCGGTCTCCGGACCGGTGCGGCGGGTGCTCTCCCGGCGGAGGCGCGGCCCGGAGTCCTGAGCGGGCTCCGGGGGATCCCCGAGGGGGACCGAGCCGTTCCTGAGCAACGCGAACGCCGGGGGCGGGCAGTCGATCCGACTGCCCGCCCCCGGCGTTCGTCCAGCGTGTGCGCGCCCCGGCGGGCGTGCCGCGTGCGGCTCAGAAGCCGCCGGTCTGCTCGTCCCGACGGCGCTGCCAGCGCTGTTCCACCCGGTCCATCATCCCGGCCTTGCGGCGCGGTGCGGCGGCCGGCCGGGGGCCGGAGCCCTGGCCGGCGGGCCCGCGGCGCCAGCCGGTCACGGCGAACACCGCGCACCCGAGCATCACCAGGAAACCCACGACGCTGACCCAGATCTGATCGGGGACGACCATCCCGCCCATCAGCAGGCCGATGCCCACCACGAAGCCGGCGATGGCCAGGTACACCCGCCGGCGGGTGTAGGTGCGCAGCCCGGTTCCCTCAAGCGCCGTCGCGAATTTGGGATCTTCGGCATACAGCGCTCGCTCCATCTGGTCGAGCAGTCGCTGCTCGTGCTCCGAGAGCGGCACGGAGTCCTCCTACTCGTCGGTCGCGGGTGCGACCGGTCCGCCACCCCGGTCGGGGAGGCAAAGTCCAATCAGCCATCGGGGCACACGGTCGGACGCCTGTGCGGGGGGACCCGGCCCGTGTCGTCCATATGCCCCACGTATCCGGCTGTCATGCTTTCCGGCTTTACCCAGATCATACGGTCCGTGGGCCCGTTACGGGGTGGTCTGCGCCGCGTGGGACGGGCCACTTCGACCGGGCACGGCCGCACCCGTCCCAACGCGACAAGCTCCGGACAAGTGCCCGAACGGGTGGAATCGGTTCGGACCTGGGCAGGTTCCGGACCACACGGACGAGGCCTACAGGCATCCGGGAAGCGAACCGCCGCCGGACGGTGTGCGAACCGTACGGCGGCGGGGAGGTCTCGCGACGGCTCAGGCCAGGGTGGCCAGCAGGTGCAGCTGGGTCGCCACGGCGTGGAAGGCGAGCTGCGCGGCGGCGGCCTCCTCCAGCTTCAGCAGCGCCTCCAGCGCACCCGGCTCGGCGTCCACCAGCACACCGGGGACCAGGTCGGCGAAGACCCGGACGCCGTGCACCGACTCCACCCGCAGGCCCGCGCCCTCGGCCAGGCGGCCCAGCTCCTCGCCGGTGAAGCGGCGCGGCATCGGGTCCTGCTCGCCCCAGCGGCCGTCCGTCCCGGACAGCACCGTCCGGGCCTCGGTGAAGTGCCCGGCCAGCGCGCGGGCCAGCACGGCGCCGTTGCGGTTGGCGGCCAGCAGGCTCACCAGGCCGCCCGGGCGCAGGGTGCCGGCCAGGCTGCCGAGCGACTCCGCCGGGTCGTCCACGACCTCCAGCACGCCGTGGCAGAGCACCGCGTCCACGGTGCCGGGGGCGATCAGCTCGGGCAGCGTCTGGGTGTCGCCCTGGACGGCCCGGACCAGGTCCGTCACCCCGGCCTCGGCGGCCCGGCGCTCCAGCGCGAACAGCGCGTCCGGGCTCGGGTCGACCACGGTGACCCGGTGGCCGAGCTTGGCCACCGGCACGGCGAAGTTGCCGGTGCCGCCGCCGGTGTCGACCACGTCGAGCACCGGCTGGTCCAGCTCGGCCACCCGCTTCTCCAGGGCTGCCCGCACCACCTCCCACACCACGGCGGTACGCAGGGCACTGCGGGGACGCGTCGGGTACAAGATGGGGCTCCTCGGCACGTGCAGATCGGTCAGGATGCCTCCACCTTAGACCGGGCGGGTGGCGGGGCCCGTCACCCCCGGCGGCTCGTCGCCGTCCAGCGGCAGCCGTGGCGCCGGCGGGGCCGGACGCAGGGCGAGCAGGCGCTCGACCAGGCGCAGGAACAGGGCGGAGTTGCGGACCAGATCGTCGGCGTCGCGGGCCGTGGCGGCGCCCCGGATCCCGGCCTCGGCGGCGGCCCGGCGGCGGGCGCCGGCGCCGTAGTAGAGCGCCCACTCGGCCAGCTCGGGGGCCACCTCGGGCAGCACCTCCCACGCACTGCGGATGGCCTTGCGCCGACGCGGGCTCTTCTCCGGCCGGCCGCGCACCGCGAGCACGGCCGCCACCGTGCGCAGCGCGGCCAGATGGGCGGTGGCGTACCGCTCCAGCGGGTCCTCCAGGACGCGGGCCCGGGCGAGCGTGCGGTGGGCGTCGGCGAGCAGGTCGAGGGCGGCCGGCGGCGCGGCGATCCGGCGCAGTACGGGATGGACGTCCCCGCCACCCGGGCGCCCGCCCGGGGAGAACGGCAGGGCGGCGGAGTGGAGGCGGGCGGTGACGGGCTCAGGATGGCTGATGGTCATGGTCTCCCCCGTTCCGAGGCAGCGCGCGGACCGGATGGTCCGTGCCCCTCCATCGTGAACGGGACCACTGACAACGGGACCCGACCGGGTGACCGGCGGCGGGCGCGGGCCTCCCCCCGGCCCCCGCACCGCCGCCGTACGCCGCCGCGCCGCCGTTCCCCCACGGACAGCGGTGGCGAGCTCCCCGCTCCGGTGGCCGGTCTCCCCCGGCCCGCTCCGCCGCCCCGTGTCGGCGGTGCAGGGCCCGTGACCGGCACCCGTGGCGGACCTCCGCCGCCGTCCCCCGGCCCCTCATGGACCGGTGGACGGACGGATCCGCCTCCCGGGGCGTGGCGCCCGACGCGCCGCCGTCCCGAGTGGCACCACTCTCCCGTTCCGGGCACCCAGCGGGCCATCCGCTGACGTACTCAACCCGGATATGAGTACGCGTACTCAGATCCGCCGGGCGCCCGGGCCCGGCCGTGGCCGGAACCGGCGGGCCGACCCGGTACGTCCAGGTACGGTACGGCGTGGCCGGGGCGGCCCGGCGACGGTTGCCACAAGGAGGGGGAAGCGATGAGGAGGGGGAAGCCATGACGATCGTGCCGCTGATCTTCACCAGCGGACTCGCCAGCGGCATCAACGCCTACGCGGTGGTGCTGCTGCTCGGGCTGATGGGCCGGTTCGCCGGCGCGGATTCGGTACCGCCCGCGCTGGAGCGCACCGACGTGCTGATCGCGGCCGCCGTGCTGTTCCTGCTGGAGGCGGTGGCCGACAAGATCCCGTTCGTCGACAGCCTCTGGGACTCCGTGCACACCGTGATCCGGCCGATCGCGGGCGCCACCGTCGGAGCGCTGATCGCCAGCGCCGACCCGGGCTCGCTCGGCGAGGTCGCGGCGGGCGCGATGGGCGGCACGACGGCGCTGGTCAGCCACCTGGTCAAGGCCTCGCTGCGGATGGCGGTCAACACCTCGCCGGAGCCGGCCAGCAACATCGCGGTCAGCCTGGCGGAGGACGTCTCGGTGGCCGGCGTGGTCTCCCTGGCGATCTTCCACCCCTGGCTGGCCGCCTCGATCGCCGCCGTCCTGCTCGCCGTCGGCCTGCTGCTGGTCTGGTTCGCGATCAGCCGGATCCGCGCCTTCCGGGCCCGCCGCCGGGAACGCCGCGCGGCCCGCGCCGCCCGCGAGGAGGGGGCGGAGCGGACGTACGTCCAACGGCCCTAGGACACGCCCTAGGATCAGATGCCATGGCACGGATCGTCATCATCGGCGCAGGAATGAGCGGGCTCGCGGCGGCCTCCCGGCTGGCGACCCTCGGACACCGGGTGACGGTCTGCGAGGCCGGCGGCACGTACGGGGGCATGGTCGGCCGGTACGAGCGCGACGGCTTCGCCTTCGACACCGGCCCCGGCCTGCTGACCCTCCCGGCCGTCTACCGCGACCTCGCGCTGAAGACCGGCAAGGAGCCGCTGGAGCAGCTCGTCGGCCTCGCCCCGGTGGACCCGGAGAGCCGGCACCTGTTCCCGGACGGCACTGCCGTCACCCTGCCCAACGCCTCCCGCGGCGGCGTCAGCCAGGCCCTGGACGCCGCCTTCGGCGCCGGCTCCGGCGCCCGCTGGAGCGAGGTCATGAACCACGGCCGGACGGTCTGGGAGGCCACCCGCCGCCCACTCCTGGAGGAGCCGCTCCCGGCCGACCGGACGCCGCTGCACACCGACCCCTACCCCGTCCCGCCCCGGCGCGGCCTGCTCGCCCGGCTCGGCCGGCCCCGCCCGTGGACCCTCGCCGACGTCGCCGCCCGCGAACTCGGCGGTCACCCCGGCCTCACCGCTCTGCTGTCCGAGCACGCCCTGCGCTTCGGCCTGCCCCCGGGGACGGCCCCCGCCGGGGCCACCGTGCTGCCCTACATGGAGCAGTCCTTCGGCGTCTGGTACGTCCGCGGCGGCCTGCGGGCCCTGGCGGACGCGGTCCACCGGCGCTGCGAGCTGCGCCGGGTGGAGTTCCGCTTCGGCACCCCGGTCACCGAGGTGGTCCTCAAGGACGGCCGGGCCTGCGGCGTCGACACCCCGGACGGCCGGATCGACGCGGACCTGGTGGTCTCCTCGATGGACACCAGGGCCCTGTTCGGCCACGGTGTCGCCCGGTGGCCCGGGCTCGACGCCGAGGAGTGGGAGCCGTCCGAGGTGCCCGGCCGGTTCAGCGTGCTGCTCGCCCTGCGCGGCCCCCGGCCGGACGGCACCGCGCACCGGACGGTGGTGCACGCCGCCGACCCGGCCGCCGAGCAGAACGCCCTGACGCTCTCGGCCCCGCCCTGCGGACGCCCCACCCTCCAGGTGCTGCGCCCGGACGATCCCTCCCTGCGCCCCGACGACGCGCACGAGAGCGTGGTGCTGACCGCGACCGTCCCGGCCCAGGGCGACGTCGACTGGACGGCCCCCGGTCTCGCCGAGCACTACGCGGACCAGCTGCTGGCCCACGCCGACACCGCCGGGCTGGGCCTGCGCGAGCGGGTGCTGTGGCGGGTCGTCCGCACCCCGGACGACACCCGCCGGGAGACCGGTGCGCTCGGCGGCTCGGTACCCCGGCCCGCGTTCGCCGGCTCGGACGGGCGGTGGCTCCAGCCCGCCAACGAGTCGCCCGTCCCCGGCCTCTACCTGATCGGCGGAGCGGCCCACCCGGGCGGCGGACTGGCCCGGTCCGGTATGTCCGCCTGCATCGCCGCCAACCTCATCGGCCCGGCCTAGGGTCGCCTGGAGACCGCCGGGCCCGGACCGGGGCTCAGCCCTGCGGCCAGGTGTTCTGCTGCTGGTAGCCGTAGGCGTGGTCGTACGACTGCTGCGGGCCCTGCGGGTGCTGCTCCGGGTGCTGTCCCGGGTGCTGCTGGGGCGTCTGCCACTGCTGCTGCGGGTGCTGTTCCCAGCCGGGCTGCTGCTGGGGGTAGGCCTGGTACTGGTCCTGCTGGGGGTAGCCGCCGTACGGGTCCGGCTGCTGCGGGTAGCCGCCGTAGCCCTGGTCGTAGGCGAAGGCGGGCTGCTGCTGGCCCTGCCACTGCTGCTGCTCGTAGGTCGGCTGCGGCTGGGCGGTGTCGTAGCCGGCCTGGTAGGCCTCGGCGTAAGGGTCGTGCGGCTGCTGCTCGTAGTAGGCGGGCGCGTAGACGCCGTCCTGGGCGAGTTCCTGCATCTCGAAGGCGGCGGTCTGCTCGGCCTCGGGGACGTCCTCGGTGGCCGGGGCGGTGATCCGGGTCTCCTCGACGGCGCTGACCTCGCCGACCCGCTCCTCGCCGGCCTCGACGGCGGCCGCGGCGACCGCGCCGCCGGTGAGGGCCCCGAGCAGCGGCACCTTGGCGAGCGGGCCGGGCAGGGCGCCGTCGGCCTTGCGCAGCGACCAACCGGCCCGGTATCCGCGCTTCACGGAGAGGGTGACGAAGGTCTGGCCGAGCGCGAACAGCACGGCGCCGGCGCCGATCACCGGGACCGAGCCGAGGGTCATACCGGCGGCCACCGCGAGGAAGCCGACCAGGGCGAGGGCCCGCCAGTGCAGCGGGGCCCGGTTCTGCAGCAGGACCTCGGCTACCAGCCAGAGCGCCACCACCGCCAACGCGACGTACAGCAGCAGGTATCCGATGCCCATCCGCCCGCTACCTCCAGTCGCGTGCCCGCGCTCGCCGCGCGTGTGCGGCGACTGTACCGGTTCAACGGCCGGGGTACCGCATCGCGTTCCCGCCGGTCGCGGCCCGGGCGCACACGACCGAGCCCGCCACCGTCGGGGCGGTGACGGGCCGGTGAACGTCCGGTCTCGCGGGGTCCGGTCAGGCGTGGCGCTGGTGCAGGCCGAGGTTCTGGTAGATCTCCAGCGTCGCCGTGGAGTGGTTGAGCGTGATGAAGTGCAGGCCCGGCGCGCCTTCGGCGAGCAGGCGTTCGGCCATCGCGGTGGCGTGCTCCATGCCGATGGCGCGCAGCGCCGCCGGGTCGTCGATGGCGGCCCGCAGGCGGGCCTCCAGGTCGGCGGGGAAGGCGGAGCCGCTCAGCTGGGGGAAGCGCTCCAGCTGCTTGGCGTTGGTGACCGGCATGATCTCCGGGATGATCGGCGTCTCGCAGCCGGCGGCGGTGACCCGGTCGCGCAGCCGCAGGTAGTCGTCGACCTCGAAGAACATCTGGGTGATCGCGTAGTCGGCGCCCGCCCGGATCTTCCCGACGAAGTGCCGGATGTCGTCGTCCCAGTCGGTCGAGCGCGGGTGCATGTTCGGCGAGGCGGCGACGCCGACGCAGAAGTCGCCGATGCCCTTGATCAGCTCCACCAGCTCGTACGCGTAGGTGACGCCGTCCGGGTGCCGGACCCACTCGCCCATCGGGTCACCGGGCGGGTCGCCCCGGACCGCGAGGACGTTGCGGACGCCCTGGTCGGCGTACTGGCCGATGATGTTGCGCAGCTCGGCGATCGAGTGGTCGACGGCGGTCAGGTGGGCGACCGGGATCAGCGTGGTCTCGGTGGCGATCCGGCCGACCATGTTGACGGTGCGCTCGCGCGAGGAGCCGCCGGCGCCGTACGTCATGCAGACGAAGTTGGGGTCGAGCGGTTCGAGCCGGCGGATGGCGTCCCAGAGCCTCTGCTCGCCGACCTCGGTGCGCGGGGGCATGAACTCGAAGGAGAAGGACCGCTTACCGGCCGCCAGGAGCTCGCGGACCGTCAGTGCGCGATCCGGTCTGGTGGAAGCGATGCCGAGTGCCATGCTGGCAGGTTATCGGGCGTTCGAAGGAGCCGGACAACTCGGTACCACGGATTGAGACAAGTGGTGGACGCCGTTCCACTCGACATTCCACCCGAGGTTTCGACCACCCGGGGCCGCTTCCGACCGGCGCCCGGGCCGGCGAGGGCCGGCGCCCGCCCTGGTCCGCACGCCGGCTCGCACATCCGTTCCCGGCCGCCCCGCTACGCTTGCTGCACCCCAGCGAACCAGCGGAGCCTCATCGTGACCTCGTCCAGCAACCGGCCGGCCAACCCCATTGACGTGGAGGACGTCCGCGCGCGCGTGAACGCCGCCCTCGCCGCGTTCATGACCGGCCAGTCCGCCCTGCTGGGCACGATCTCCCCGCAGCTCGCCCCCGCCGCCGACGCCCTGCGCGACTTCCTGCTGGACGGCGGCAAGCGGCTGCGCCCGGCCTTCTGCTACTGGGGCTGGCGCGGCGCCGGCGGCCCGGCCGACGGCGAGGGGATCGCGAACGCGGCGGCCGCGCTGGAGCTGCTCCAGGCGAGCGCCCTGGTGCACGACGATCTGATGGACCGCAGCGACACCCGCCGCGGCCTGCCCTCGATCCACCGCCGCTTCGAGGCGCTGCACCGGGACAGCGGCTGGCGCGGCGACCGCGAGCAGTACGGCGCCTCGGCGGCGGTGCTGCTCGGCGACCTGCTGCTGATCTGGTGCGACGAGCTGTTCCTGCGCTCGGGCCTGGAGCCGACCGCGGTGCTGGCCGCCAAGCCGGTGTTCGACCTGATGCGCACCGAGGTCATGGTCGGCCAGTACCTGGACGTGCTGGAGCCGGTGGCCGGCGACTCGGCGGACGAGGGCGCGCTGGAGCGGGCGCAGACGGTGCTGCACTACAAGTCGGCGAAGTACACGATCGAGCGACCGCTGCAGGTCGGCGCGCTGCTGGCCGGGGCCGGCCCGGAGCTGGTGGCGGCGTTCGGGGCGTTCGGGCTGCCGCTGGGCGAGGCCTTCCAGCTGCGGGACGACCTGCTCGGTGTCTTCGGGGATCCGGCGGTCACCGGCAAGCCGGCCGGGGACGACCTGCGCGAGGGCAAGCGCACCCTGCTGGTGGCGCACGCGATGCGGGGGCTGTCGGCCGCCGACGCCCGGTACCTGGACGAGCGGCTCGGCGCCCCGGACCTGGCGCCCGAGGAGGTCGCCGGGCTGCGCGCCCTGGTGGCCCGCAGCGGGGCGCCCGAGCGGGTGGAGCACCGGATCGACGAGCTGATGCGGCAGTCACTGGCCGCACTGGAGGCGGCGCCGCTCGTCGACGGGCGCGCCCGCGCGGTGCTGCTGGCGCTGGCCGAGGCCGCCACCGTCCGCAAGTACTGAGAAATCCGCCAGTACCGGGGACGGCGGCGGCCCGCGCGACGGGTCAGGTCGAACGCACCCGCCGGGACAGCTCGGCGGCGGCGGCCTGCGGGTCGTCGGCGGCGGTGATGGCGCGGACCACGACGATCCGGCGGGCTCCCGCGGCCAGCACCTCGTCGAGGTTGCCGAGGTCGATGCCGCCGATGGCGAACCACGGCCGGTCGGTGCTCTGCTTCGCCGCGTACGAGACCAGGCCGAGGCCCGGCGCCGGGCGGCCCGGCTTGGTCGGGGTCGGCCAGACCGGGCCGGTGCAGAAGTAGTCCACGCCGGGCTCGGCGACCGCCGCGTCCACCTCGGACTCGGCGTGGCAGGACCGCCCGATCAGCACCTCGTCGCCCAGGATCGCCCGGGCGGCCGGCACCGGCAGGTCGTCCTGCCCGAGGTGCAGCACGTCCGGCCGGGCCGCGTGCGCGACGTCGGCGCGGTCGTTGACGGCCAGCAGCTTGCCGTGGCGGCGGCAGGCGTCCGCGAAGACCTCCAGGGCCGCCAGCTCCTGCTTGGCCTCCAGACCCTTGTCACGGAGCTGGACGATGTCCACCCCGCCGGCCAGCGCCGCGTCCAGGAACTCGGCGAGGTCGCCCTGCGCGCGGCGGGCGTCGGTGCACAGGTACAGCCGGGCGTCGGCCAGCCGGGCGCGCGGAGAGTCCACCGCCATCAGATCAGCATCGCCTGGGCGCGGCGCTTGACCTCGGTGCCGCGGTTCTCGCGCAGCGCCTGGATCGGGCTGCCGGGCAGCGACGGGTCCTCGGTGAACAGCCACTCCAGGATCTCGACGTCGCTGTACCCGCAGTCCCGCAGGACGGTCAGGGTGCCGGACAGGTGCTTGACCAGCCCGGGACCGTCGATGAACGCCGCGGGCACCTGCAGCGACTTGTTCGGGCCCCGCCGGACGGCGATCAGGCCGCCGTTGCGCACCAGGTCGCGGACCTCGGTGACGCGGACGCCCCACTGCTCCGAGATGTCGGGCAGGTACATCCACTCGGGGACCAGGGCTTCAATCTTGCTTTCGATCTCACTCACGCCACCAGACTGCCACCTCGGGGGGCCGCCGCGCACCAGAGGCCCCGCCAGGGCGCCGTCAGGGCCCCGTCAAGCGGTGGCCGACTTCAGCGGCACCGCCGGGTCGGCCGCCCGGGCCGGGTCCAGCGCGGTGCCGCGCTCGATCAGCCGGCGGCCCTGGGTGAGGTCGCGCGGCCGGTCGACGGCCAGCAGCGCGCTCGGCACCCCGTCGCGCAGCCAGAGCACCGTCCAGGAGGCGTCCTGCGGGCTGCCGCGCCACAGCAGTTCGTCGCCCTCGGCGTGCCGCCCGGCGTACTGGACCATTCGCCCGAACTGCTCCGACCAGAAGTACGGCACCGGGTCGTACGGCGGCGCGTCCGCGCCGAGCACGGCGGCGGCCGCGGCCTCGCCGGACTGCAGCGCGTGGTCCCAGTGCTGGACGGCCAGCCGGGCGCCGGCGCGGGCGGACGGGTAGCTGACGCAGTCGCCGGCCGCG
Organism: Kitasatospora sp. NPDC087314; assembly: GCF_044744365.1. Classification (NCBI taxonomy): domain Bacteria; kingdom Bacillati; phylum Actinomycetota; class Actinomycetes; order Kitasatosporales; family Streptomycetaceae; genus Kitasatospora; species Kitasatospora sp. NPDC087314. The sequence goes on along the minus strand of NZ_JBIUYE010000001.1, from coordinate 479,661 downwards.
AAGACGCCGGGCAGGCCCGTCCGCAGCCGCTCGTCCACCAGGACCGCGCCGGTCTCGTCCAGTTCGACGCCGGAGCCGGCCAGCCAACCCGTCGCGGGCCGGGCGCCGACGCCGACCACCACCTCGTCGGCGGGCAGGTGCGAGCCGTCCGCCAGCAGCACCGCGCCGGGCTCGACGGCGGCCACGCCGACCCCGCAGCGCAGGTCGACGCCGGCCTCGGCGTACCAGGCGGCCATCGCCGAGCCGACCTCGGTCGGCAGCGCGCCGGGGACGGGCGCCGGGCCCGCCTCGACCACGGTCACCTCACAGCCCGCGGCGCGCGCCGCGGTGGACACCTCGGCGCCGATCCAGCCCGCGCCGACCAGTACCAGCCGCAGGCCGGGCCGCAGCAGGGCGCGCAGCGCCAGCGCGTCGTCCAGGGTGTGCAGCAGGTGCGCGCGCTCGGCGCCGGGCAGGGCGCGCGGGGTGGCGCCGGTGGCGATCACCAGCGCGCCGTACGGGAGGTCGCCGTCGTCGGTGTGCAGCACGCCGGGGGTGAGGCCGGTGGCGCGGCGGCCGGTGAGCACCTCGATGCCGAGGTGCGGGTAGTCGATGTCCAGGGTGGTGGCGTCGGCCTTGCCGAGCAGCACGTCCTTGGACAGCGGCGGCCGGTCGTACGGCGCGTGCGGCTCCTCGCCGACCAGCGTGATCCGCCCCGGCCAGCCGCCCTGCCGCAGCTTCAGGGCGCACTGTGCCCCGGCCAGCCCGGCCCCGACGACGACCACCCGATCCGTTCCGCTCAGCTCTGCCACGCCCGTCACTGTACTCAGCGGTCCCGGGCGCCCCACCGGCCCGTCCACCCTTCGTACGGGCCTTCGGCCGGGCCGACCCCGGCGTTATGGTGGGGACACCATCACGGGAGCCCGGCGTACCGGGCTGAGAGGCGGGCTGGCACGGCCCGCGACCGTCCGAACCTGATCCGGGTCATACCGGCGAAGGGAGAAGAGCAGCTTTGTCACGCTTGCCCGAAAGCACCCGCGCCGACGTGCTGGTGATCGGCGGGGGCGTCATCGGCCTCGCCGTCGCCTGGCGCGCCGCGCAGCGCGGGCTGAAGAGGATCCTGGTGGTCGACCCCTCCCCCGGCGGCGGGGCGGCCGGGGTCGCGGCCGGGATGCTCGCCCCGGTCACCGAGCTGCAGTACGGCGAGGAGCCGCTGCTGCGCCTCGGCATGGCCTCCAACCAGCGCTACGGGGACTTCGCCGCCGAGCTCACCGAGGCGAGCGGCGGCCTGGACACCGGGTACCGCCGGTGCGGCACGATCGCGGTCGCGCTGGACTCCGACGACCGCGAGGAACTGCGCGAACTGCACGCCTTCCACCAGCGGCTCGGCCTGGACTCGGCCTGGCTGACCGGCCGGGAGGCCCGCAAGCTGGAGCCGATGCTCGCCCCCGGCGTGCGTGGCGGCCTGTACGCCGCGGACGACCACCAGGTGGATCCCCGCCGCTTGCTGACCGCCCTGCTGGCCGCCGGCGAACGCGCCGGGGTCGTGATCCACCGCGCCGAGGCCGTCGGGCTGCTGGTCGAGAACGGCCGCGCGGTCGGCGCCCGCCTCGGCACGCAGGAGACCCTGACCGCCGAGCAGGTGGTGCTCGCGGCCGGCCCGCACAGCCACCGGTTGCCCGGGCTGCCCGAGGGCGTGCTGCCGGCGATCCGCCCGGTGAAGGGGCAGATCCTGCGGCTGCGGATCCCCGGGGCGTACCGGCCGTTCCTGTCCCGCAACGTCCGCGCGGTGGTGCGCGGCCAACACCTGTACCTGGTGCCCCGGGAGAACGGCGAGCTGGTGATCGGCGCGACCACCGAGGAACAGGGCTACGACACCACGGTCACCGCCGGCGGGGTGTACGAACTGCTGCGCGACGCCCACGAGTTGGTCCCGGGCATCACCGAACTCCCGCTGGTGGAGACCTCGGCGGGGCTGCGGCCCGGCTCGCCGAACAACGCCCCGCTGCTGGGCCCGACCGCACTGCCCGGGCTGGTCGCCGCCACCGGCCACTACCGCAACGGCGTGCTGCTCACCCCGGTGACCGCCGACCTGCTCGCCGAGTACCTGGCGACCGGCGAACTTCCCGACCTGGCAACGCCGTTCACGCCCACCAGGTTCTCCCCCGACCGCTCCACCACGAAGGCCTCCGCATGACCGAGATCGCACTGACCGTCAACGGCGAGCCCCGCCGGGTGTCCGCCACGACCACCCTCGCGGAGGTGGTGGCCAGCCTCAGCGCCGCCCACAGCGGTGTCGCCGCCGCACTCAACGAGACCGTGGTGCCCCGCGGTTCGTGGCCCGACACGGAACTCTCGGCGGGCGACCGGATCGAGATCCTCACCGCCGTCCAGGGAGGCTGACCATGGCCGACGACCAACTCACCATCGCCGGAACGTCGTTCGGATCCCGACTGATCATGGGCACCGGCGGCGCGCCCAGCCTGGAGATCCTGGAACGGGCGCTGCTGGCCTCCGGCACCGAGCTGACCACCGTGGCGATGCGCCGGGTCGACACCGGCACCCAGGGCTCCGTCCTGGACGTGCTGACCCGCAACGGCATCCGGGTACTGCCCAACACGGCCGGCTGCTTCACCGCCGGCGAGGCCGTGCTGACCGCCCGGCTGGCCCGCGAGGCGCTCGGCACCGACTGGGTGAAGCTGGAGGTGATCGCCGACGAGCGGACCCTCCTGCCGGACCCGATCGAGCTGCTGGACGCCGCCGAGACCCTGGTCGACGACGGCTTCACGGTGCTGCCCTACACCAACGACGACCCGGTGCTGGCCCGCAAGCTGGAGGACGTCGGCTGCGCGGCGATCATGCCGCTGGGCTCGCCGATCGGCTCCGGCCTGGGCATCCGCAACCCGCACAACTTCCAGCTGATCGTGGAGGGCGCGAGCGTCCCGGTGATCCTGGACGCGGGCGCCGGCACCGCCTCGGACGTCGCCCTGGCGATGGAGCTGGGCTGCGCGGCGGTGATGCTCGCCTCCGCGGTGACCCGGGCCCAGGACCCGGTGCTGATGGCCGAGGCGATGCGGCACGCCGCCGAGGCGGGCCGGCTCGCGCACCGGGCCGGCCGCATCCCGCGCCGCTTCCATGCCGAGGCCTCCTCGGCGATGGCCGGCCGGGCGAGCCTGGACACCCGCGAGCACCCGGCGTTCTGACGCCGCGGGAGCCGCGTGTCCCGTGTCACAAGCCGGGCACGGCCGGGCCCGGGGACGGTGTCCTCCGGGTCCGGCGGGTGAGCGCGGCACTAGACTCCCCCGGGTGGACATGGCATTGCACGACCCGCTGATCGGTACCCTGCTCGACGGCCGGTACCGGGTCGAGCAGCGCATCGCGACCGGCGGGATGTCCACCGTCTACAAGGGCACCGACACCCGGCTGGACCGGGTCGTCGCGCTCAAGGTGATGCACCCCGCGCTGGCCGGGGACGACGGTTTCACCGCCCGGTTCATCCGCGAGGCCAAGGCGGTCGCCCGGCTCACCCACCCGAACGTGGTGAACGTCTTCGACCAGGGCGCGGACGGCGGAAACGTTTTCCTCGCCATGGAGTACGTGCCCGGCCGCACCCTGCGGGACCTGCTGCGCGACCGCGGCGCGCTGTCCGTCCGGGCCGCGCTGGACGTGCTGGAGCCGGTGCTCGCCGCCCTCGGCGCCGCCCACCGGGCCGGACTGGTGCACCGCGACGTCAAGCCGGAGAACGTGCTGATCACCGAGGGCGGGCTGGTCAAGGTCGCCGACTTCGGCCTGGTCCGGGTCCTGGGCACCGCCGACGGCGCGCCCACCTCGACCAGCACCGCGACCGGCGGCACCGTCCTGGGCACGGTCTCCTACCTGGCCCCCGAGCAGATCCTCCCGGACGCCCCCACCGACCAGCGGGTCGACGTCTACGCGGCCGGCATCCTGCTCTACGAGATGCTCACCGGCCGCCGCCCGCACACCGGCGACAACCCCGTCCAGGTCATGTACAAGCACCTGCACGAGGACGTCCCCGCCCCCTCGCTGATCGCCCCCGCCGTCGGCCCCGCGCTGGACGCCATAGTGGCCGGCGCCTGCGCCCGGACGGCCGAGGCCCGCCCGTACGACGCGGTCGAGCTGCTCGCCGCCCTCCAGCGGCTGCGCCGCACGCTCACCCCGGCCGAGCTGGACGCCGAGCCGCCCGCCTCCACCCGGCCCAGCCCGCGCTACCCGACCAGCGAGCCGACCTCGGTGATCCAGCCGCTGCCGCGGCCCGCCGACGCCCCGGCGCCGGAGCACACCAGCGTGCTGGACGTGCCGGCGGAGCTGATGGACCAGCTGTTGGTCGAGCCGCGCCCGTACGACGAGCCGACCCCGGTGCGCCGGCGCCGGCCCGGCCTGCTGCGCCGCCTCCCCCGCAGGCCACTGATCTGGGTCGCCGCACTGGCCGCCCTGGTGCTCGCGGTCGGCGGCGCGACGTACGGGCTGTCCGAGGCGCTGTACGGGCCGATGCCCGGCGTGCTCGGCAAGGACCGGGCCGAGGCGCAGCGGATCCTGGACAAGGAGGGCATGCACGGCCGGTTCGTCGAGGCGTTCAGCGAGAGCGTCCCGGCCGGGCAGGTGATCGCCACCGACCCTGGGGTGGGCGCGCGGACCCGCAAGAGCGACACCGTGACGGTCACCGTCTCCAAGGGCCCCAAGCGGATCGCGGTGCCGGACCTGACCGGGAAGACCTCCGACCAGGCCGCCGACGCGCTGACCGCGCTCCAGCTGACCAGGGGCGGCGTGACCGGGACGTACAGCGACACCGTGCCGGAGGGCGTGGTGATCAGCAGTTCGCCGGCGGCCGGGCAGCTGCTGCAGGAGAACACCGCGGTCGCGCTGGTGGTCAGCAAGGGCATGGTGCCGATCCCGGACGTCACCGGGATGAGCAAGGACGACGCGGCGAAGGCGCTGCAGGCGGCCGGCTTCACGATGCAGACCAGCGGGGTCAACCTGTTCGGCACCGGCAAGGTGTCCAGCCAGTCCCCGGCGGCCGGCGAGCGACGCCCGCAGCACACCACGGTGACGGTCAACTTCCCGTTCTTCTAGGAGAGTTCGCCGGTAGGTGAGTTCGCCGGGCAAAGGACTTCGCCAGGCTCAGCGGAGCGGGCCGTCCCCCGGCTCCTCCTGGTAGGAGTAGCGCTGCTCGCGCCACGGGTCGGCGAGGTTGTGGTAGCCGCGCTCCTCCCAGAAGCCGCGGCGGTCGGCCCGCATGTACTCCACCGCGCGGACCCACTTGGGACCCTTCCAGGCGTACAGCCCCGGGACGATCAGCCGGACCGGGAAGCCGTGTTCGGCGGTCAGCGGCTCGCCGTTGCGGTGGGTGGCGAAGATCGTCCGCGGGTCGGCGAAGTCGGCCAGCCGCAGGTTGGCGCTGTAGCCGTACTCGGCCCAGACCATGACGTGGGTGACGCCGGGCGCGGGGGGCACCAGGTCGAGGAGGGCGGCGGCCGACACGCCCGTCCACTCGTTGCCGAGCACCGTGAACTTGGTGACGCAGTGCAGGTCGGCGACGACGGTGGTGCGCGGCAGGGCGTGGAAGGCCTCGAAGTCCCAGCTGTGCTTCTCCGCCGAGGCGGTGGCGCCGAACACCTGGAGGTCCCAGGTCAGCGGCTTGAAGCGGGGCACGGGCCCGTAGTGCAGGGCAGGCCAGCCGCGCTGCGCGCGCTGCCCCGGAGGGAGCCTCGGGTCAGACTGCGGAAACGGTTCTTGTTCGGACTGACCCATGGCTCCATGGTGACAGACGGCGGACGAGGCCCCGCGCGCGCCCCTTCGCGAGGTCGCACGCCCTGCTCATACGGACCAGCGGTCGACCCATTTCCTCTCAAATCGGATATTCCGACACATGTCCTAGTGAGTGTGAACTTACTGGAATTTCCTCCCATTTCGGTGCCAGGATGCGCAGCGCAGGAGTCACAGCCAGGACGTAGCGCAGGGAGGCACCGCCATGCAAGGCGATCCAGAGGTCATCGAGTTCCTCAACGAGCAGCTCACCGCGGAGCTCACCGCGATCAACCAGTACTTCCTGCACGCCAAGATGCAGGAGAACTTCGGCTGGACGAAGCTCGCCAAGTACACCCGGCACGAGTCCTTCGACGAGATGAAGCACGCCGAGACCCTCACCGACCGGATCCTGTTCCTGGAGGGGCTGCCGAACTACCAGCGGCTGTTCCACGTCCGGATCGGCCAGACGGTCCAGGAGATGTTCGAGGCGGACCGCCAGATCGAGGTCGAGGCGATCGACCGGCTGAAGCGCGGGATCGTGGTGATGCGGGCCAAGAACGACGTCACCTCGGCGAACATCTTCGAGGACATCCTGGCCGACGAGGAGCACCACATCGACTACCTCGACACCCAGCTGGAACTCCTGGAGAAGCTCGGCGAGGCGCTCTACATCGCCCAGGTGATCGAGCAGCCGGAGTCCTGAGCCCTCAGGCCGCGCGCAGCGGGACGACCGGGGCCGGGGCGGCGGGAGCCGCGGCGGCCACCGGAGCCACCGCGGCCTGGGCCTGCGGTTCGGCCAGGCCGAGCTTCGCGGCCAGGCGGGCGGTCGGGCAGGGCCTGGCGCCGTGCTCGCCGAGCAGTGCCTGGATCCGCCGGACGCAGGACCCGCAGTCGGTGCCGGCCTTGCAGCCCCGGGCGATCTGGCGCGGGGAGTCGGCACCCGCGTCGATCGCCTTCCTCACCTGGTCCTCGGTGACCGCATGGCACATGCACACGTACATCGCGGATTCTCCCGGGTGGTGCGGCGCCCTCTGGCGGAACGATCTTGACTAAGGCTTGCCTTAGTTCACTAAGCCTCACCTTACCCGGCGATCCGGGCACGAAAAAGCCCCTCCGGCTTCGGGAGTCCCGAATCCGGAGGGGCCTTCGTCACATCCGGCACCGTTCGGCGCCGGAGACCCGGTCACTGGCCGCGGTACATCTCCGCCACCAGGAACGCCAGGTCCAGCGACTGGCTGCGGTTGAGCCGCGGGTCGCAGGCCGTCTCGTAGCGCTGGTGCAGGTCGTCGACCAGCACCTCGTCGCCGCCGCCGACGCACTCGGTCACGTCGTCGCCGGTCAGCTCCACGTGGATGCCGCCCGGGTGGGTGCCGAGCGCTCGGTGCACCTCGAAGAAGCCCTTGACCTCGTCGAGCACGTCGTCGAAGCGGCGGGTCTTGTGACCGCTGGAGGCCTCGAAGGTGTTGCCGTGCATCGGGTCGCAAATCCACACCGGCTGGGCGCCGGACGCGGTGACCTTCTCCACCAGGGTGGGCAGGTGCTCGCGGACCTTGCCCGCGCCCATCCGGGTGATGAAGGTGAGGCGGCCCGGCTCGCGCTCCGGGTCCAGCTTCTCGATCAGGGTCAGCGCCTCGTCGACCGAGGTGGTCGGGCCGAGCTTGACGCCGATCGGGTTGCGGACCTTCGAGGCGAACTCGATGTGCGCGTGGTCCAGCTGGCGGGTGCGCTCGCCGATCCACACCATGTGGCCGGAGACGTCGTACAGCTCGCCGGTGCGCGAGTCCACGCGGGTCAGCGCGGTCTCGTAGTCGAGGATCAGCGCCTCGTGCGAGGAGAAGAACTCGACGGTCTTGAACTCCTCCGGTGCCACGCCGCAGGCGTTCATGAACGCCAGGGCGTTGTCGATCTCCCGGGCGAGCTGCTCGTAGCGCTGGCCGGCCGGCGAGTTGCGCACGAAGTCCTGGTTCCAGGCGTGCACCTGGCGCAGGTCCGCGTAACCACCGGTGGTGAACGCGCGCACCAGGTTCAGCGTCGCGGCCGACGCGTTGTACATCCGCTTCAGGCGCTCCGGGTCCGGGATGCGGGACTCGGGGGTGAAGTCGAAGCCGTTCACCGAGTCGCCGCGGTAGACCGGCAGGGTCACGCCGTCGCGGGTCTCGGTCGACTTGGAGCGCGGCTTGGAGTACTGGCCGGCGATCCGGCCGACCTTCACGACCGGCACCGAGGCCGCGTACGTCAGCACGGCGGCCATCTGCAGCAGGGTCTTCAGCTTGTTGCGGATGTGCTCCGCCGACACGCCGTCGAAGGCCTCGGCACAGTCGCCGCCCTGCAGCAGGAACGCCTCCCCACGCGCCACGGCTCCGAGCCGGGCGCGCAGCTGGTCGCACTCGCCGGCGAACACGAGCGGCGGATAGGAGGCGAGCTCGGCAAGGGTCTTGCGCAGAGCCTCTTGGTCCGGCCATTCAGGCTGCTGCGCCGCGGGCAGGGACTGCCAGGAGTGGAGATTCGTCACGGTCACACCGTCAAGGCTACGGGGTGACGCGAGCGATTCGTGACCATTGCCCGAGGGGTGAGACACGACTCGGACAATCACGTGACCAGGCTCACCCTCCCCGCACGATCGGCTAGGCTCGACCCATGCACGCGCCCCACACCCACTCCTGGTGGTGGGCCTCCCCCAAGGGTGGCCCACCGATCGCGCGTTCCTAGACGAACACGACGGCCGCCCCTCGGGGCGGCCGTCGGCGTCTGAGCAGTCGGCCCTCCGGGAGCGGAACCCAGCACCGCACCTCGCCAGTCCCCCCGGAAGGAAGCCGCCCCCGTGACCGCCACCGCCGACCTGCTCACCCGCCTCACCACCCCCGACGCCCCCGCGTTCGCCCTGCTGCACCGCCGCACCCCCCGACTCGCCCCGAACACCGTCGAGGTGCTGCTGGGCACGGTCGACAGCTACCGGAACCTCGCCGACCTGCCGGTCCGCACCGGCGTCCCGGTCGGCGGACCGGTCCACGACCTGCTCGCGCTCGTCCCGTACCGGCAGATCCGCGAGCGCGGCTTCGAGGCGCACGACGACGGGACCCCGCTGCAGGCCCTCGTGGTGGCCGAACAGCACACCCTGCCACTGGCCGAACTCACCTCCGGACTACCGCAGTTGCCGGTCTCACTCACCGGCGGCTCGTTCGACGTGGACGACGAGGCGTACGCCGCGATCGTGCGCCGGGTGATCGAGGACGAGATCGGCAACGGCGAGGGCGCCAACTTCGTGATCCGGCGCGACTTCAGCGCCACCCTGGAAAACTTCACGCCCGCGCTGGCCCTCACCCTGTTCCGGCGGCTGCTGGAGCAGGAGCGCGGCGCGTACTGGACCTACCTGGTGCACACCGGCGAGCGCGTCCTGGTCGGCGCCTCCCCCGAGGTGCACGTCCGGCAGAGCGGCGGCACCGTCGTGATGAACCCGATCTCCGGCACGTACCGCTATCCGACCGGCGGTTCGGACATCGACTCGCTGCTCCAATTCCTCCACGACCCCAAGGAGTTGGAGGAGCTGACGATGGTCGTCGACGAAGAGCTCAAGATGATGTGCACGGTCGGCGACCTCGGCGGCCAGGTGCTCGGGCCGCGGCTCAAGGAGATGTCCCACCTCGCCCACACCGAGTACGAGCTGCGCGGGCGCACCTCGCTGGACGTCCGCGAGGTGCTCCGCGAGACGATGTTCGCCGCCACCGTCACCGGCAGCCCGGTGCAGAACGCCACCCGGGTCATCAGGCGCTACGAGCCCGGCGGGCGCGGCTACTACTCCGGCGCGCTCGCCCTGATCGGCCGCTCCGCCAGCGGCGGGCAGCTGCTGGACTCGCCGATCTGCATCCGCACCGCCGACATCGACCCCGCCACCGGCCGCCTGGTCGTCCGGGTCGGCGCCACGCTGGTGCGCCACTCCGTCCCCGAGTCCGAGGTCGCCGAGACCCACGCCAAGGCCGCCGGAGTGCTCACCGCGATCGGCGCCCGGCCCGCGCCGGCCCGGCTGCCCGGACCCACCGGACCCCGGCTGGCCGACGACCACCGCGTCCAGGCCGCCCTCGACGCCCGGCGGGCCGACCTCGCGCCGTTCTGGCTGCGGATGCAGACGCCGACGCCGGTCACCGAGTCCGCGCCGACCCTGGTGGTCGACGGCGAGGACACCTTCACCTCGATGCTCGCCCACCTGCTCACCTCGATCGGCCACCAGGTCACCGTCGTCCGCTACGACGAGCCGGGGCTGCGCGAGCTGGTGGCGGCACACCGCGGCCCGCTGGTGCTCGGCCCCGGCCCCGGCGACCCGGCGCTCACCGACGACCCCAAGATGGCCGTGCTGCGGCCGATCGTCGCGGACGCCCTGGCCGCCGTCCGGTCCGGTGACCGCACCGCGCCGCTGCTCGCGGTCTGCCTCAGCCACCAGCTGCTCTCGGCGGAACTCGGGCTGGCGCTGGGCCGCAAGGCCGTCCCGTACCAGGGCGCGCAGGAGACCGTCGACCTGTTCGGCGCCAAGCACACGGTCGGCTTCTACAACACGTTCACCGCGCGCTGCTCGGACGCCGACGCGGCCCGGCTGGCCGCGCAGGGCGTCGAGGTCGCCCGGGACGCCGTGACCGGTGACGTGCACGCCCTGCGCGGGCCCGGCTTCGCCGGCCTCCAGTTCCACCCCGAGTCGGTGCTGACCCGCGACGGTGTGGAGATCGTGGCGGGCCTGCTGCGCGAGGCGACGGCCGTCCGCGGCTGAGGAGTCGGCGGGAGCCGGTCCCGGGCGGGGCGCAGCCCGGGACCGGCTCCCCCGCGCAGGCCGCCGGAGCCGTCAGATCTCGTCGTCCAGGCCCTGCTCGATCGCGTACCGCACCAGTTCCACCCGGTTGTGCAGCTGCAGCTTGCCGAGCGTGTTCTGCACGTGGTTCTGCACCGTCCGGTGCGACAGCACCAGCCGGTCGGCGATCTGCCGGTACGACAGGCCCTTGGCCACCAGCCGCAGCACCTCGGTCTCCCGGGTGGTCAACTGCGGGACGGCCGGTGCGGAGGCCGGGGCCGGTTCGGCGGCCAGCCGGCGGAACTCGCCCAGCACCAGGCCGGCCAGGCCCGGGGTGAACACCGCGTCGCCGACGGCCGTACGGCGCACCGCGTCCAGCAGTTCCTCGCGCCCGGCCGACTTGACCAGGTACCCGGTCGCACCGGACTTCACCGCCTCCAGCACGTCCTGGTGTTCGCCGCTGGCCGAGAGCACCAGCACCCGCACCGCCGGGTCCTGCGCGACCACCTGGCGGCACACCTCGGCGCCGGGCAGGCCGGGCAGGTTGAGGTCCAGCACGACGACCTGCGGCGAGCAGGCGCGGGCCCGGCGCACGGCCTCCTCGCCGTCGCCCGCGGTGGCCACCACGTCCAGCCCGGCCTCGGCGAGGTCCCGCGAGACGGCGTCGCGCCACATCGGGTGGTCGTCCACGACCATCACCCGGACCGGCCGGTCAGTCGTCGGCTGATCGGTCATCAGAGCCCTTCCTCGGGACGCGGAGTTCGACCTCGACGCCCTCCCCGGGCGCCGAGTACAGCTCGGCCGTGCCGCCGAGGTCCAGCAACCGGCCGCGGATGGACTGGGAGACGCCCAGCCGCCCGGCCCGCTCCGCCTCGCCGAGCCGACCGGGGGCGAAGCCGGGGCCGTCGTCGCGGATGCTGACCGTGACGGTCTGCGGCTCCTCCTCGACCAGGATCCAGGCGCGGGCCCGCTCCCCGGCGTGCCGGCGGACGTTGTCCACGGCGGCGCCGACCGCCGCGGCCAGCTCGCCGGCCGCCCGGGCGGGCAGCAGCACCGGGCTGCCGGGGGCGGACAGCGTGATCCGCTCGTCGGCGTACCCGCCCAGCAGCGCGGTGAGGTCCTGCGGCTCCTCGGCGCCGCACCGCGGCGGGCGCTGCCCCGGGATCGGGCCGCCGGCCATCAGCGCCCGCAGGGCGCGCTCCTGCTCGCCGGCCAGCCGGCCGAGTTCGGCGAAGTCCGCGTCGCCGCCCTCGCGCCCAGCACCCGGATGCCCGTCGGCGGGCCGCGCGGCGAGCTCGGCGCCGCGGCGCTGGACGAGGGCGAGCACCTGGAGCACGCCGTCGTGGAGGGCCCGGGTGAGGGTGGCCTCACTGGCGCGGGCCAGTTCGATGACGTAGCCGATGGCGCAGCCGGCCACCATCAGCAGCATGATGTTGTGGATGTTGTCGCCGGTCAGACCGCCGTGGCCGAGGATGTTGGCGACACCGATCACCGAACCGGCGGCGGCCGCCCAGCGCCAGCCGCCCTTGCCAGCGAAGCCGAGCACCGTTCCGGCGGCCCAGATGGTCGGCAGGGTGGGCGCGCCGTGGCTTATCCGCACCGGGTCGTCGGTCAGACCGCTCATCACGATGCCGGTGACGGCGAGGGTGAGGTCGGTGCCGAGCACGTACCAGGTGCAGCGCTGCGGGCCGGCGAAGGCCCGGGTGCTGGCGAGCGTCCAGAGGGTGAGCGTGCCGAGGAAGATCCAGCCGGCGACGGGGTGCAGGAAGTACAGGTACGCGTCGAGGTAGCGCAGCAGGGCGTAGCTGAGGGCCAGCACCCGGAAGTAGGAGATGGCCTTCCACAGCGGCAGTTCGACGGACATGCCCCCGGCCGCGACCGCGCCGCCGACCGCCCCGGTTCTCTCGCCGTCCGTCATCCGTCCGCCCCTCCCCTGGGCCGCCCGCGCGGTCGTCAGGCCGACCCGGTGTCCTTCTCGGCCTGCTCGGTCTCGGCCTGCTCCGCCTTCTCGGCCGCGGCGGCCTTCTCCGCCTCCGCCTTCTCCGCCTTGGCGGCCGCCTTGCGCTCGGCGTCGGCCTTCTTCTTGTCGTCGGCGATCTGCCGCTTGGCGGCGGTCGCGTAGATGTCCACGTACTCCTGGCCGGAGAGCCGCATGATCTCGTACATCACCTCGTCCGTCACCGAACGGAGGATGAAGCGGTCGTTCTCCATGCCGTGGTAGCGGGAGAAGTCCAGCGGGCGGCCGATCCGGATGCCGGGGCGGATGCCGAAGTTGGGGACCACCTGGCCGGGCGGCTGGACCTTCTCGGTGTCGATCATGGCGACCGGGATGACCGGCGCGCCGGTGGCCAGCGCGACGCGGGCCAGGCCGCCGACCTTGCCGCGGTACAGCTTGCCGTCGGGCGAGCGGGTGCCCTCGGGGTACACGCCGAACAGCTCGCCGCGGTCCAGCACCGCGATGGCGCTGCGGATCGCGGCCTCGCCCGCACCGCGCACGCCCGAGCGGTCCACCGGCAGCTGGCCGACGCCCTTGAAGAAGGCGGCGGTCAGCCGGCCCTTGAGGCCCGGGGTGTTGAAGTACTCGGCCTTCGCGATGAAGGTCACCCGGCGCTTGATCAGCGCGGGGAAGAAGAAGGAGTCCGAGAAGGACAGGTGGTTGCTCGCGATGATCGCCGCACCCTCGGTGGGGATGTTCTCCTCACCTTCGATCCACGGCCGGAAGAAGATCCGAAGCAGTGGCGCGACGATCATCTTCATCAGTCGGTAGAACAACCCGGGCCTCCTGTTATGCGGACCGGTCGATCCTAATGCCCCGTGGGCGCCGCCCGCGCCCCGCCCCGCCCTGGCGGGCCGTCGCCGCACTCCTGCGCGGGCTCCTGCGGTGCCCGCCATGAGGGGTGTACGTCCCGGCCGGGGCCGTGGGACGATGCGGATTCCCGCAGCCTCCCCCAGCGCCACCCGCCCGCGAAGGAGTCCGCCATGCCGTTGCTGCCCGGTGCCGAACCGTACCGCCACCGTGGTGGACCGGTGGGGGTGCTGCTGTGCCACGGCTTCACCGGTTCGCCGCAGTCGCTGCGGCCGTGGGCGGAGGAACTGGCGGCGGCCGGGTTCACCGTCTCGCTGCCGCTGCTGCCCGGTCACGGCACCCGGTGGCAGGACATGCAGGTCACCCGCTGGGAGGACTGGTACGCCGAGGTCGAGCACGAACTGCTGGCGCTCGCCGCCGAGTGCGAGCAGGTCTTCGTCTGCGCGCTGTCGATGGGCGGCGCGCTGGCGCTGCGGCTGGCCGCGCTGCACGGTCCGACGGTGTCCGGGCTGGTGCTGGTCAACCCGTCGGTGCGCTCGGACAACCCCGCGAGTGTGCTGCTGCCGGTGCTGCGGCACCTCGTCCCGAGCCTGCCCGGGATCGCCGACGACATCGCCCGGCCCGGCGCGGTCGAGCTGGGCTACGACCGGACGCCGCTGCACGCCGCCTGGTCGCTGAGCCGACTGTGGCGGGACGTCCAGCAGCGGCTGCCCCAGGTGACCCAGCCGGTGCTGCTCTTCCACAGTCCGCAGGACCACGTCGTCTCGCCGGCCAACTCGGAACTGGTACTGGCCCGGATATCCTCGACCGACGTGACGGAGCGGCTGTGCCAGCGCAGCTTCCACGTCGCGACGCTGGACCACGACGCGGCGGAAATATTCGCGGCCAGCCAGGACTTCATCCGACGGCTGGCTCCCGCACACGCGGCGGGCGTCACCCGGGTCGAATCCGACGATCACCATGGCTGAAGGGCCGGAAGTGCACGAGAGCAGCACGGCGGGCGGCGGGGACGAAGCACCCCGCGAGGACGGCGCGACGAAGGACGGCACCGCACAGAGCGGCGCACCGGCGGATCGTACGGGGGCGGACGGCGCCACCGCCCCGGCCGCGGAGGCCACCGGACAGCCGGCCGCCGACCGGCACCCGGCCGAACCGGAGACCGGCGCGCCCGCGGAGCCCCGCGTCCGGCGCGCGCCCGAGCGCAGCCAGGCCGAGCAGGACGAGATCTTCGCCGCCCTGGTGGCCCAGTTCGACGATCCCGTGGACCTCACCAACCCCAACTGGCCGGAGGTGGAGAACCTCCGGGCCCAGAACGAGCTGAAGGGCGGCTTCAAGGACGGCGCCGGTTCCCGGGCCGACCCGGACGGCCTCGCCGACCTCACCCCGCAGCCGCGCCCCCGCTCCGGCCGGCCGGTGATGCCGGCGGCGGGCTCGGGTCCGCGCGACTTCGAGCTGGCCGAGGACACCGACGAGGGCCACTACGTCCCGCCGGAGCCCCCGCCGCTGCCGCCCGCCGACGTCACCGCCAAGTTCGCCTGGCTCGCCGTCCTCGGCGGCCCCGCCCTGCTGCTGTTCGACGCGGTGGTGTGGCGGGAGATCTCCGGCTGGCCGGCCTGGGTCGGGGTCACCGCGTTCCTCGGCGGCTTCGTCACCCTGGTGACCCGGCTGAAGGACCGCGACGAGGACGAGCCCGAGGACCCGGACCACGGCGCGGTGGTCTAAGCCTCTGGGAGCTCCAGCACCGCGAGCACCGGCAGGTGGTCGGTCGCGGCGCGCAGGTCGGCCTCGGTGACGCCGGGCAGCCCGTTGGGCACGCCGCAGCCGAGGACGGTGATCCCGGGCGTGGCGAAGACGGCGTCGATCCGCTGGTAGGGGCGCTCGGGGACCGACGTGAACTCGCCGCCCCAGGGCGCGGTCGGGTACCCGTCCTGCAGCCGCGAGGCCAGCAGCCGCCAGCCCCTGCCGTCCGGGTGCTCGTTGAAGTCCCCTGCCACGATGCCGTGTTCGGCGATCCCAAGCTGGTCGAGCAGCAGCTCGAACTGGCGGTAGCGCTCGTCGGCGTCCAGGCTGAGGTGGCAGCTGGTGAGGGTGAACGGCGCCGTGCCGGGCAGGCGCAGCAGCGCGGTGGCGAAGCCGCGGGCGTGCAGGCCGCGGGCCTTGGGCAGCAGCCGGTCGTACACGCCCAGCAGCTGCGCCGCGCCGGGCCGGCCGAGCAGCAGCGGCCCGGCGGCGGTCCGGCCGCCGCCGGCCAGGACGACCGTCCCGGTGCTGCGGGCGAGCCGGCCGGCCTGCCCCTCGGGCCGCCAGTAGCGCGGTGACTCCTGGACGCAGACCAGGTCGGGCGCACAGGCCCGGATCACCCGGGCCAGCGCCCGCCGGTCGTCCCGCAGCGAGCGGATGTTGTAGCTGAGCAGGCGCAGCCGGCGCGGGCCGGGCGGCGGCGGTTCGGCGGGTGCCGTGGTCATGGTCCTCCCCGTACGTGGTCCGTGGGACGACCGTACGGCAGGGCCGGGACATGCGTCGGCGGCGGCGCGTCCGGGGTTGGTCGGGGTCCGGTCGCGCCGCCGCCGGCGGGCTTGTGGGGGTGTTGCCGCCCGTCAGGCGGTGCGGGCCAGGTCGGCGGCGCCGACGATGCCGGCGGCGGAGCCCATCGAGGCCAGGACGACCTCGGCGCGCGGCCGGTGGATGCCGCCGGTCAGGTAGTGCTCGAAGGCCTTGGCGACCGGGTCGAGCAGCAGGCGGCCGGAGTCGGAGACGCCGCCGCCGAGCACGAAGACGCCCGGGTCGAAGAGCGCGGCGAGGTCCGCCATGCCGCGGCCGAGCCAGTCGGCCAGTTCGGCATAGCACTCCAGGGCGAGCGGGTCGCCCTCCTCGGCCGCCTCGGTGATGTGGATGCCGCGGATGGTCTCGGCGACACCGTCGTTGAGCTCCAGCATCCGGCGACCGCGCACCGGGTCGGCGGCGGACTTCTCCCGGCCGTAGCGGCGCAGCGCCCGCCCGGAGCCGTACTGCTCCCAGCAGCCCTTGCCTCCGCAGCCGCAGGTCAGACCGTCGGGGACCATGTTGAGGTGGCCGATCTCGCCGGCCACGCCGAACCGGCCGCGGTGCAGCCGGCCGTCGAGGACGATGCCGCCGCCGATGCCGGTGCCGACGGTGATCAGCACCATGTCGTGGTGGTCGGCGGCGGCGCCGAAGCGGAACTCGGCCCAGGCGGCGCAGTTGGCGTCGTTCTCGACGACGGTGTCCAGGCCGGTGAGCTCCTCGATCCGGCCGCGCAGCGGCTCGTTCTCCCAGTCGATGTTGGGAGCGAAGATCACCGTGGAGCGGTTGCTGTCCACGAAGCCGGGGGCGCCGACACCGACGGCGTTGACGTCGGGGTGCTGCTCCTTGAGCTCGCGCACGGCCTGCGCGATGGCGTCGACCGCCCACTGCGGGTCGGCCGGGGTGGGCACCCTGGTCCGGGCCAGGATCGCGCCCGCCTCGTCGACCACGCCTGCCGCGATCTTGGTCCCGCCGACATCGACGCCGATGGTCAGAGCCATGTGTCCCTCAGCTATTCACTCGTTCCCGCTGGACGGAACGGTACCGCCCAACCATGCCCCCGTACACCACCTCGCATACATTAACCGAAGACAATCGTGGACCAACCCGGCCGCAATCCTTCAAAAGTCGTATCTATTCTCCCGCTTCGTCACGCATGAGAGCAGCGCGATCACGGTTCGAAGGTTACGGATTCACTGCTTGGCGGACGGCTCGTCAGGCGTGTCGAGGTCGATCCGCTCGGTGGTGGCGTTCTCGCCGGCGGTCCAGCGGTGCTCGTGGCCGGCCACCGCGGCCCGGTAGGCGGCCAGCAGTTCGACGCCCGCGGCGGCCAGTCCGGTACCGGCGGCGGCCAGGTGGGTGTAGACCTCGGGCTGCTGGGTGCGCAGCCGGTCGGCCAGTCCGGAGAGGGTGATCAGGGTGTCGGCGCTCGCCTCCTGCGCCTTCTGGCCGACGGCGGTGGCGAGCTTGCGCACCTCGTCCACCAGCGGGCCCAGCTCCGGCCCGAACGGGTGGGCCTGCGGGCCGCCCGGCTCGGCGGTGGGCTCGGTCCGGTCGTCGGTGCTGGTCATCGCGGGCGCCTCCTCAGCTGTGGCCGCACCCCGCGGCCCACGGGCCCGACGCTACCGGACGGCCCGCAGAGGGCCGGGCGGCCCGCAACCGCCGGAGGGTCAGCCCCGGGGCCAGAGTGCAGGGTCGGGCGCGAACCGCACCGAGAGCGCCCCGTCGTGCAGCCCCGCGCCCGCCACCGTGCAGCGGCGCAGCGCGGACGGCAGGGTGAGCACCCGGCGGTGGGCGCCGAGGCCGACCACCAGTTCGTCGCCGCGGCGGACGAGGTCCAGCTCGGTCCGGTCGGCGCCGGGCAGGGCGAGGTGCCAGACCAGCAGGCCCTCCTCGGCGAGGCGGTCCTCGACCGGCCAGGGCTCGGGGGCGAGCCGCTCCGGGCCGGGCCCGTCCCCGTACAGGCGGTCGGCGACGGCCTCCAGGGTGGCGTCGGCCAGTCCGGTGGCCAGGACCGGGGCGTCGGTCTCGGCGGCGAGCCCGGTCAGCTCCTCCTGGCGGCGGCGGGCCAGCGCGGCCAGCCACGGGTCCGGCGAGTCGGCCGCGCCCTCGGGCAGCGCGCCGTGCACCACGACGGCGTCCGGCCGGTGGCCGTGCAGGGCCAGCCCGGCCCGGATCCGGCGCAGTTCCTGGTACGGGTGACCGCCGGCGGGGACGACCAGGCGCACGCTGGTGCCGGGTGCGGTGATCGCGGCGCGGGACTCGGCGAGCACCGCGGCGGCCTTGGTCCGCCCCTCGTACAGCCACTCGGCCGGCATCGGGACGCCGGCCAGGCCGGCCAGCAGCGGGCGCAGCGCCCGGGCGGCCTGCCGCTGCTCGGGCACGAGCCGGTCCAGGTAGCGCTCCAGCTGCTCGGGCAGGGCGAGGGTGGCGATCAGTTCGGCGGGCGGCGGGGCGAGTACGACCAGGACGTCCTGGTCGGCGGCGGGCAGGGCGCGCAGCAGGGCGATCCGGGCGATGCCGGGGAGGGCGGTCAGCTCCTCGGGGTCGAGCTGCTCGGCGCCGAGCAGGTCGAGGGCGGGCTTGAGCCGGCTGGTGAGCTCGCCGGCGGCGTACCGGAAGGCGGCCTGCTCGTCGATCCGGGAGACGGTCAGGCCGGTTGCGTAGTGGGCCGGTTCGGGCTCCAGGCGGGTGCCGAGGACGCCGTCCAGCGCGCGGTGCGGGTCGTCGGCGGCCAGCAGCCAGGTGCGGTGGCCGCGCCGGGCGGCGTGCAGGGCGGTGGCGGCGGCCACCGTGGGCGCGCCCACCTCGCCGCTGACCAGGATGGTGCGTGTCGCCGTCATGCCGTCCGGCCCCCGTTTCGTGCTGTCAGTCCCGGTGCTTGCCTTGGAGCGAGGCCCTAGGGCGTGTCTGACAATTCGCGTCGGATCAGCGCGCGGCGTCTGGGTGCGTGCATCACAGGGCGGAGGAGGGAGTCCATGCGGTGGGGGCACCTCCCGGCCGCCAGACTGGGGGCCATCGGCGACCGACGACAACGTGGCGAGGTGCGTGCCCAGGCGTCGCACGCCCGGCGGGAATTGTCGGACACGCCCTAGACCGACTTCTTGCCGTCGGCGTCCTCGACGTCCTCGACGCGCTTCTTCAGGCCGGCCAGGGCGCGGTCGATGATGACCTTCTCGGCCTTGCGCTTGATCATGCCGAGCATCGGGATCTTGACGTCCACGGCGAGCTGGTAGGTCACCTCGGTACGGCCGCCGGAGAGCGGGGCGAGGGTGTAGGAGCCGTCGAGCGAGCGGAGCATCTGGCTGCGGACGAGGGTCCAGCCGACCTCGCGGTCGCCGTCCCAGGTGTAGGCGAGGACGTGCTCGTCGCGGATGGCGCCGGCGTCGAGCAGCAGACGGACCTGGGCGGCGCGGCCGTCCTCGGCGGTCTCCAGGACCTCGATCTCCTTGACCTCGCCGGTCCAGGCCGGGTAGGCGGCGAAGTCGGCGATCACGGCCATGACCGTGGCCGGGGTCGCGTCGATGGTGATGCTCGACCTGGTGTGCTCCGCCATGGAATGGCCCTCCGCGTCGTCCCTCTGCCTGCCGGTCCGGTCGAGCGTGCTCGGCCTTGTCCGCCCGGAGCAGGCTATCGCGACCGGCGATCGGCTCGGCCGTGCGGGCCGTGACCGGCGGCGCGAGTACCGGTCGGGGAGCGGGCAGCGGGGCATGCTACCGGCCGGTCACCACGGGGCTGCCGTAGGGTGCCATTCGAACGACCCGGTCACGGCCTGGTCGGACCCGGCCGGGTGTGACACTTCGAACACCGGGGCCGACCCCCCTGGTCGAAGCTGCCTACCGGGCAGTAACGTCCTGCCGTCCCGCAGCGTCGCGAACGAGGAGCAGTCTTGCTCGACTTCAGCCTTCCGGCCCTCTACCAGGTACCGAGCGGCGGTAACCTCTCCGACCTCGTGCACGAGAACGCCGAGCGACACCCGGACGTCGCGGTTCTCAGCCGCAAGGTGGACGGCCGGTGGCAGGAGTTGACCGCCGCCCAGTTCCTGGTCGAGGTGCACGCCGCCGCCAAGGGCCTGATCGCCGCCGGCATCCGGCCGGGCGACCGGGTGGGCGTCATGTCCCGGACCCGCTACGAGTGGACGCTGCTGGACTTCGCGATCTGGTCGGCCGGGGCGATCACCGTCCCGGTGTACGAGACCTCCTCCCCCGAACAGGTCGAGTGGATCCTCGGCGACTCCGGCGCCGCCGCCGTACTCACCGAGACCGACCAGCACCGCAAGGTGGTCGAGGAGGTCCGGGACCGGCTGCCGGAGTTGAAGCACACCTGGCAGATCGAGCAGGGCGCGATCGCCGCGCTGGCCGAGGCCGGCCGGGAGGTCGCCGACGCCACCGTCGCCGAGCGCCGCGCGACCGCCACCGCCGACTCGGTGGCGACCATCGTCTACACCTCGGGCACCACCGGCCGCCCGAAGGGCTGTCAGCTGACGCACGGCAACTTCCTCGCCGAGTGCGGCAACGTGGTGGAGCGTCTGGCCCCGCTGTTCCGCACCGGCGAGAGCTCCGTCCTGCTGTTCCTGCCGCTGGCCCACGTGCTCGGCCGGATCGCCGAGATCGCCCCCGCGATGGCGCCGATCAAGCTGGGCCACGTCTCCGACATCAAGGACGTCACCGCCGAGCTGGCCGCCTTCAAACCGACCCTGATCCTGGGCGTGCCGAGAGTCTTCGAGAAGGTCTACAACACCGCCCGCTCCAAGGCCCAGGCCGACGGCAAGGGCAAGATCTTCGACAAGGCCGCCGACACCGCGATCGCCTACAGCCGGGCGCTGGACGCCGGCGGCGCGGGCCTGGGCCTGCGGATCAAGCACGCGGTGTTCGACAAGCTGGTCTACAGCAAGCTGCGCGCCGCCCTCGGCGGCCGGGCCACCCACGCCATCTCCGGCGGCGCCCCGCTCGGCGAGCGGCTCGGCCACTTCTACCGGGGCATCGGCTTCACCGTCCTGGAGGGCTACGGCCTGACCGAGACCTGCGCGGCCACCTCCTTCAACCCGTGGGACAAGCCGAAGATCGGTACGGTCGGTCAGCCGCTGCCCGGCTCCGCCGTCCGAATCGCCGAGGACGGCGAGGTCTTCTTCAAGGGCCCGCAGGTCTTCACCGGCTACTGGAACAACCCGCAGGCCACCGCGGACGCCCTCAAGGACGGCTGGATCGCCACCGGCGACCTCGGCTCGCTGGACTCCGACGGCTACCTGACCATCACCGGCCGCAAGAAGGAGATCATCGTCACCGCGGGCGGCAAGAACGTCGCCCCGGCCGTGATCGAGGACCGCATCCGGGCGCACGCGCTGGTCGGCGAGGTCATGGTGGTCGGCGACCGCAAGCCCTTCGTGGCCTGTCTGATCACCGTCGACCCGGACTTCTTCCCCAAGTGGAAGGAGCTCAACGGCAAGCCCGCCACCGCCACGGTGGCCGAGCTGAGCCAGGACCCGGACCTGCTGGCCGCCCTGCAGGCCGCGGTGGACGACGGCAACGCGGCCGTCTCGCACGCCGAGGCGGTCAAGAAGTTCCGCCTGCTGGACACCGAGTTCTCCGAGGAGAGCGGCCACCTGACGCCCTCGCTCAAGCTCAAGCGCAACCTCGTGCTGAAGGACTTCGCCGCCGACATCGAGGCGATCTACCAGCGCTGACCGGCGAGCCGGGCCCGCTTCCCCGCGACCGGGAGGCGGGCCCGCCGTTCACCCCGCGAGCAGCGAGGTCAGCCGCCCGGCCAGCAGGTCCCAGCGCCAGGAACGCTCCACCCAGCGCCGCCCGGCCGCGCCCATCCGCCGCCGCAGTTCCTCGTCGCGCAGCAGCCGGACGATCCGCTCGGCGGCCGCGGCGGACGAGCCGCCCGGCACCACGTACCCGGTCTCGCCCTCCAGCACCGCGTCCGGCGCACCGCCGGAGTCGCCCGCGACCACCGGCAGGCCGGTCGCCGAGGCCTCCAGGTAGACGATGCCCAGGCCCTCGACGTCCAGCCCCCCGCGCCTGGTCCGGCAGGGCATCGCGAAGACGTCGCCGGCCCCGTAGTGGGCCGGCAGCTCCTCCCACGGCACCGAGCCGGTGAAGCGCACCGAGTCCCGGACGCCCCTGGCGTCGGCCAGCTTCTCCAGGTCCGCGCGGTACGGGCCGCCGCCGACGATCAGCAGCACGGCGTCCGGCACGTCGACCAGGATCTGCGGCATCGCCTCGATCAGGGTGTCCTGCCCCTTGCGCGGCACCAGCCGGGAGACGCAGACCACCACCGGGCGGTCCGCCAGCCCGAGCCGACGGCGCACCTCGGCGCCCCCCGAGTCCGGGTGGAAGGTCGTCTCGTCCACGCCCGGCGGCAGCTGCACCATCCGGGCCGCGGCCTGCGGCCCGACCGCGCCCGCGATCCGGGAGCGGGTGTACTCGCCCAGGTAGGTCAGCACGTCGGTGCCCGCGCCGATCCGCCGCAGCAGCTGCCGGGCGGCCGGCAGCTGGGCCCAGGCGGCCTCGTGCCCGTGGGTCATCCCGAGCAGCCGCCCGGCCCCGGCGCGGCGCAGCGTGGGCGCCATCAGCCCCAGCGGGGCGGCGGCGCCGAACCAGACCGCGTCGCACTTCTCCGCGCGCAGGATCTCGGCGGCCCGCCGGGTGACCCGCGGTGTGGGAACCATCACCTTCGTCCGGTCCCGGATCACCGGGAACGGCTGCTCGGCGTCGAAGCGCGCCACCTCGGTGCCGTCCCGCCAGGTCGAGGCGTACACCACGATGCTTCCGGCGGGCTGACGCACGGCCATGTTGTGCACGAAGGCCTGGATACCGCCGGGGCGGGGCGGGAAGTCGTTGGTGACGATCAAGGTCCTGTGCATCAGTCCACGGCTCGCTCGGTCGGGGGGTGCTCGGTTACCGCTGGGTGATCCGTACGATAGGTCAACACCATGCCCCGCCGGGAACGGATCCGCGCACGGCAACCGTTTCATCCCCGGGTCAGTCCTAGTACCCGGGCGGCCGGTGGCGGCCCGGGCGGCCGTCGCACGGCGCCGCCGGTGAGGACGTCCGAGACGAACGAGGGAGCGCAGTGGAATTGGCCCCGGCCACCGAGTCCGGCTCGTCGCGCGGCCGCCTCGGCCGCCCGTTGGGGGCACTCGCCACGCTCGTCGCGACCTGGGTGGCCACCCGTACGGTCCTGGTGCTGCTGGTGACCGGTGTGCTGAAGGCACCCGGCGGGGACGTCACCGCCGACGTCTGGATGATCTACCACGCCTGGTACGGGGTGCTGCAGACCGGTACCTTCCCGTTCGACGACGTGACCTGGCAGTACCCGCCCGGCGCGGCCCTGGTGATCCTCCTGCCGGGCCTGCTGCCCTGGTCGTACCTGGTCTCGTTCTGGGTGATCTGCGGGATCGCCGACGCGGCCGCCGCCGCCCTGCTGATCCGCACCGGCCTGCGCCGGGGCCGGGCGCTGACCGGCGCCTGGATGTGGGTGGTGGGCGTTCCCCTGCTCGGCCCGATGATCTACAACCGCTTCGACATCATCGTCACCGTGGTCGCGCTGGCCGGCCTGCTGGCGCTGATCCGCCGCCCGGCGATCGGCGGGATGCTGCTGGGCCTGGGCGGCATCGTCAAGGTCTGGCCCCTGCTCGGTCTGATCGGCACCCCCTCCGGCCGCCGCACCCGCCGCTCCTGGACGCTGGCCGCGGCCACCGCCGTCTCGGTGGGCTTCCTGCTCGCGGCCGGCATGAACGGCGCCTTCGACTTCCTGGCCTTCCAGAAGGACCGCGGCATCGAGGTGGAGTCGCTCGGCGCACTGCCGCTGCACTACGCCCGGATCGCGGAGGCGTGGGACGGCAGGGTCACCATGAACTACGGCTCCCCCGAGATGCTCGGGCCGTGGGTCGGCGTGATCAGCAAGGTGATGATGGCCGGCACCGTGCTGGGCTTCGCCTGGCTGCTGCTCTGGCGTTTCACGGCCAAGCGCCGCAACGCGGCCACCATGTACGACGCGGCGCTGTGCGCGCTGCTCATCTTCATCGTGACCAGCCGGGTGATCAGCCCGCAGTACCTGGTGTGGCTGGTCGGCGTCGCGGCGGTCTGCCTGACCGTGCGCGGCACCAGCCAACGGCCGGTGGCCGGACTGATCCTGCTCGCCTGCCCGCTGACGCTGGTCGAGTTCCCGACGATGTTCACCCAGGTCCTGGCCAGCGAGCCCTGGGCGATCACCGTGCTGAGCCTGCGCAACCTCCTGCTGCTGGCCGCCACCGTGCTCTCCTGCGTCCGGCTCTGGCGCTCCACCCGCGGCACGTCCCAGCTGCCGCCGACGGTGGTGCTGGCCGCGCCCGAGCCGGTGTCGCCCGCCTACCCGGTGCGCCCGGGCATCGCGTACGAGCAGGACCTGCTGGACGGCATCGACCGGCCCGCTCTCCCGGCCGAGCAGCGACGCTAGGGCGTGTCGGACCGGTCGCGCGCGGCGGGAACGGTCGGACGCTCCCTAACGCGCCAGCCCCGCGACCTCGTCCAGCCAGAGCCGGGTGAACTCGGCCAGGCCGAGCCCTAGTTCCGCCCGGAGCAGCCGGTCCAGCCGCTGCTCCCGGTCCTCCCTCGCCCCGTCGGCGGCGCCGACCGCCCGGTAGAGTCCGACCAGCCGCTCGGGCCCGTAGCGCCGGGCGACCAGCTCGCAGGCCAGCCAGGCCTGCTCGTAGGCCTGTGCGATGCCGTCGGCGCCCGCGGTGAAGGCCTGGTCCGCCGGCAGCGCGGCGGGCAGCCGGCCGGCCGCGACGTCCCGGGTCAGCTCGGGGGCGATCTGCTGCGGGCGGCGGCCGGAGCCCCGGTAGGCGGTCCAGTCGGCGACGCCCTCGGAGAGCCAGAGCGGCGTCCAGGCCCGGGTGTCGGCCCTGGTGGCGACATGGGTGGCCTCGTGGGTGACGACCACCTGCCGGCCGAAGTCGCTGAGCCGCCCGTACGCCTCGGGGTTGACCAGCACCCGGTCCGCGGGGGTGTGCCAGGGCGCGCCGGGGGCGGCCACGGTGACCGCCGCCATGCCCGTCCAGCCGGCCGGGTCGGCCTCCAGCAGTCGGGCGAACTGACCTTCGGTGGACGGGAGTTCGAGCAGCAGACGACCCGGCCAACCGGTGCCCCAGACCTCGCCCACGGCTGGCACCGCCCGGTCGGCCACCGTAGCCAGGGCCGTCGGATCCGCCCCGTCGGCCAGGCCGAGCACCAGGCAGTGCGCGCCGGCCGCGTACCGGGCGGGGCCGAGGTCCCAGAGCGCCGGAGGACCGCTCGCGCTCCCCTCCCGCTCGACCCGCCAGCCGCCGTCGGCCCGGACCAGCTCGATCCGGCGCGGATACACCACGGGGTACTCGTCGTACCCGGTGACCCGGACCGTCAGGTCGGCGGCGGCGGTCAGCCGGTCCGGCCCAGCGGCCGCGCCGAGCACGAGGTTGCGGTAGCCGGCCTCGACCACCGCGGGCCCGGGCCCGAACGGCAGCGCCCGGGCCCGCACGTCCAGCAGCGCGGCCACCTCGGCCCGCCGGTCCGCCGCCCGCCCGGTCGGCGCCGCGGGGGCGGCCGGCGGCAGCGACAACTGGGCCAGCCCACCGGCCGCGAGCAGCAGCGCACCGCGCCGGGACAGCACGCGGCGGTCCCCGCATATCGGCCGGGGGCCGTCGGGGTCGGACGGCGTCGGGCTCAGAGCCGGACCACCCCCGTGACCGGCATCGTGTTGACGCTCTCGTAGCGGACCTTGGCACCCGGGTAGGGGGCGTGCACGATCACCCCGCCGCCGGCGTACATGCCGACGTGGTGCATGTCCCGGTAGAAGATCACCAGGTCTCCCGGCCGCGCTTCGGAGAGGCTGACCCGCTGACCGGCGTACGCCTGGGCCTGCGAGGTGCGCGGCAGGGTCACTCCGGCCTGCCGCCAGCTGTAGTACATCAGACCGGAGCAGTCGAAGGCGCGGGGCCCGGTGGATCCGTAGACGTAGGGCGAGCCGATCATCCTCACCGCGGCGGCCAGCGCGGCCGCCCCGCGCTCGGAGGCGGGCGGGGCGGAGCCGAGGTCCAGCCGGTCGGTGCCGCGGGTGGCGCGCCGCTCGGCGTCCTGGGCGTCCTGGACGGCCAGCCGGGTCCGCTCGGCGGCGCCCAGGCTGTTGAGCAGCCGCTGCGCCGTGGCCAGCCGCTGCTGGATCTGCTGCTTGCTGTCGGCGAGCGAGCGGCGGGCCTGTTCCAGGTCGGCGAGCTTGCCGGAGGTCTCGGTGCGGCGCTGGTCGAGCCGGCGCTGGCGGGTGACCAGTTCGTGCAGGGTCTCCTGCTGCCGCTCGGCGGCCTGGCCGAGGGTGCGGGCCCGGTTCAGGTAGCCCTCCGGGTCGGTGGAGAGCATCAGCTGGACGGTCTGGGCCATACCGCCCCCGCGGTACTCGGCGCCGGCCACGGTGGCGAGGTCGCCGCGCAGCTGGTTGAGCTGGTCCTGGGCGGCGGCGACCTCGCCCTGCAGGACGGTGGTCTCGCCCTGGAGGCGCTGCTGGGCGTCCTGCGCGGCGTTGTACTTCTCCGACGCCTGCTCGGCCTCGTCGTAGAGCTGCTCCACCTGCGCCCTGACGTCCTTGTGGGTGGGCGTGTCCGGCGTGCCGGGGGCCGCCTGGGCGCTGCCGCCCGCCGTCACGCCGAGGGCGGCGGCGGCGGCCGCGGTCAGCACCAGCGCACGGGCGAGCAGTTGGGAACGGCGGTGCACGGGCATGGCGGCAGCGGCTCCAATCCTGCGGTGCGGCCCCGCCGCCGCACCAAAGGGGCGGCCCTCGAAGCGGGAGTCCGGTGGCAGACGTTAGCGAGTCCGGGCAACCGAGTCCAAACCCCTCCCAACTCGAATATTTGACCAGTAATCGGACACCAGCCCGAGTCGCCGGAAAAGCCGCAGGCCCGGCCTTCCGTGGTGGAAGGCCGGGCCCGTCAGGACCTGAGCGGGGATCAGACCCGCACGATGGAGGTCAGCGGCATGTTGGAGACCGCCTCGTAGCGCACCGACGCGCCCGGCTTGGGGGCGTGCAGCACCTGGCCGTTGCCGGCGTAGATCCCCACGTGGTGGGCGTCGCCGAAGAAGATCAGCAGGTCGCCGGGCTGGGCCTGGGAGAGGTCCGTACCGATCCGGGTGCCGGCGTGGGCCTGCTCCTGCGAGGTGCGCGGCAGCGACACGTCGACCTGGTTGAACGCCCACACCATCAGGCCGGAGCAGTCGAAGGAGCCCGGACCGGAGGCGCCGTACACGTACGGGCTGCCGATCTTGGAGGCGGCGATGGACAGCGCGGCGGCACCGCGCGAGCTGCCGGCGGTCGGCTTGGGGGCCGGCGCGGACACCTGGGCGCTCGGGTCGGTGCGGCTGCTGTCGCGGGAGGAGCGGTCGGCGCCCTGCTGGGCGGCGGCCTGCTGAGCGGCGGCCTGCTGAGCGGCCTTCGCGGCGGCGTCGGCCTTGGCTTTGGCCTCGGCGGCGGCCTTCTCCTCGGCCGCGCGCAGCGCCTGGCGCTCCTGCTCGGTCAGGGTGTTGAGGAGGTCCTGCGCGGCCTTGAGCTTGCCCTGGACCTCGTCCTTGGCCGACTTCAGCTGCTGAGTGGTGGTCTCCATCTCGGCGAGCTTGCCCTGGGCCTCGGAGCGCACCTGGTCGAGCTTGCGCTGCTCGTCCTGGAGCTGCTTGAGCTGGCCCTTCTGGGTGCCACCGGCCTGGTTCAGGGTGTCGGCCTGGCTCAGGAAGTTGTCCGGGCTGGCGGAGAACATCAGCTGGACGGTCTGGGATATACCGCCGTTGCGGTACTGCTCGCCGGCGATCTCGGCCAGGCCGCCCTGCAGGTCGGTCACCTGCGCCTGCTGCCGCGCCACCTGGTCCTGCAGGCCGGTGACCTGCTTCTGCAGCTCCTGCTGCTTCTCCTGCGCGGCGTTGTACTTCTCCGACGCCTGTTCGGCCTGCTCGTTGAGCTGGTCGACCTGCTCCTTGACCTGGTCCTTGGTCGGCTGCGGGTCGGCGTGAGCGCCGGACTGCGCGGACAGCGCGACGGCTGCGGCGGCGACACCGGTCAGGATCGACACCCGGGCGCGGCCGGCGGGCTTGGGACGACGATGGGACGCCACGAAGGCGGACTCCTTCTTCCTACGGCCGCCTACCGGGTGAGCTGACGGGTTCGGGCCGGAAGCATGCCCTACGACGCCTCACGGCCGTTCCACCGGCCGACCTGGCGCCGATTCACCCCGGAGGAACGTGGTTCCCCGGCTCCGCTCGACAGCGCCCCCGACTGCTGGGCTCCCCGTCGGGCAGGCACTCGGCCCGCCCCGCTGCGTCGCGAACTCGACGGAAACCACCGCCGCCACCCCGGCTGGGCGATCGACAGTGCGGTGGTTCGAAGCATGACCCTAGTAACTGAACCGTGATCCGTTCAAATCCTTGTCAGAAAAAAGACGGAAGAAGACCAAAGTTCTTCTGTGAATATGACAGATGGTGATCACCGCCACACGCAAAGCTGATCGGCTTTCACGATGTGGTCGCCCGGCGGGCAAAACCGAACGCCACCCCCCGGTCGGAGGGTGGCGCGGATCACAGGCCCGGACGGGGCCGGCGGGCGTGTCGGGCCGTCAGACCCGGCGGATCGTGTTGATCGGCATCGCGTCGGCCTTCATCACCTTCACCACGTCGCCGGTGTGCGGCGCGTGCACCACCATGCCGTTGCCGATGTACATCGCGACGTGGTGCCGGTCGGGGCCGTAGATGACCAGGTCGCCCGGCTGGGCCTGGTCCAGCGTGACCCGGGTGCCGACGTTGCCCTGCTCCTGCGAGGTGCGCGGCAGCGAGATGCCGGCCTGGCCGTACGCCCAGACCATCAGGCCCGAGCAGTCGAAGGTGGTCGAGCCGGTGGCGCCCCACACGTACGGCGAGCCCTGCTTGCTCATCGCCTTGGCGACGGCCACGCCCGCGTAGCCACCGGCCTGCGGGAGGCTGCCGAGGTCGGTGCGCTCGCTGCCGCGCGAGGCCCGGTCGTCCTGCGTCTGCTGGGCGCGCAGCGCGGCGCGGTCCGAGGCGCTGAGCGAGTTCAGCAGGTCCTGAGCTGCCTTGAGCTTCTGGTTGACGTCCGACTTGGCCTGGTTCAGGTCCTTGGTGGTGGAGTCGAGTGAGGCCAGGACGGCGGCGGCCTCGGCCTTCTCCTGGTCCAGCCGGCGCTGCTGGTCCAGCAGACCCTTGAGCGCCTCGGTCTCACTGGTGCTGGCCTGCTGGACGGTGGAGGCCTTCTCCAGGTAACCGGACGGGTCGGAGGAGAGCATCAGCTGGACGGACGGGTCGATCCCGCCGGTGCGGTACTGCTCGCCCGCCACACCGGCCAGGCCGGTCTGGAGCCGGGTCATCTGGTCCTGGCTGCGGGCCACCTGGTCCTGCAGCTGGTCGGCCTGCTTGCGGAGCTGGTCGGCCCGCTCCTTGGCGCCGTTGTACTTCTCAGCCGCCTGCTCCTGGTCCTGCTGGAGCTGGTCGATCTGCGCCTTGACGTCGCTCTTGTTCGGCTGGGGCGCGGCGTGCGCGGCGACCTGTGCGGAGAGTGCGACCGCAGTCGCAGCGGCGGCAGTGAGCACGGAGACCCGCGCGCGGCTCGGCTGCTTGGGACGGCGGTGGGAGGCCAAGGGAACTGCTCCTTCTTCCATCGGCCTCACCCGATCAGGTGAGAATCCGGAAAATAGGTTTGACGCCAGACCCTAGTGAAGATCTACGCGTTTTGCCACTCCCCCGAAGGCGTGAACTCCATTTCCCCCGCTGAATTCACGGGATGTGCACACCCTCGCAAACAGGGCGCTGACCAGGCGTCATCCCGCCCGGGCAGTGGTCAGGGCCGGGCCAGCCGGTTCAGCAGCAGAACGGAGGCCACGGGGCGCGCGCCCGCCTTCCGCACGCCCTCCGCGACCTCCCGGTCGGTGGACACCACCACCACCGGCCGGCCCTGCGGTTCGGCCCGCACCAGACGGCGGATCAGCTCGTCCGCGGTCTCCCCGGTCCGGCTGAACCGTACCCGCACACCGCGCGGTGGCGCCATGATCACCGGAACGTCCAGGTCCTGCCCGTCGAACACACAGGTGACCTCCGCCTGGGTGCGCTGGGCCAGCATCGCCAGCCCGCCCAGCAGCCGGATCCGCTGCTGCTCCAGCGGCAGCGCCGGATAGCCGGTCTTGGTCACGTTGTAGCCGTCCACCACCAGGTGCACCTGCGGGATCGCCAGCAGCTGGTCCAGCAGCGCCGGATCGTCGTCGGCCAGGCCGCGCCGGGCCACGTCGTGCGGCGAGGCCGACCCCGGCACCACCGCCTCCACCAGGTCCGCCGGGCGGATCTGGGAGACCGGCAGCGCCAGCTCCCGCTGCAGCCCCTGTGCCGACTGCAGCACGGTGTCCAGCAGCAGCCGCAACCGCATGTCCTCGACGCTGCGCCCCTCGCGGGCCGACCGGCGGCCCTGCTCGGCGGCGGTCTCCAGCTCCCCGACCCGGTGCCGCAACCGCCGGGCCTCGGTCTCCGCGGCGCCGCGCTCGGCCGCCGCCTGCGCCTTCGCGGCCTCCAGCTCCCCGGCCAGCCGCCGGGTCTCGGCCTGCGCCCGGCGGGTGTCGCTCTCCAGCGAGCGCACCTTCTTGCGCAGCGACTCGGCCTCCCGGCGGACGTCCTCGGACTCCGCACGCTGCCGGTCCAGGTCCGCCCGGGCAGCCGCCCGCAGCTCGGCCAGCTCGGCCTGCAGCTTCTCCACCAGCCGGGCGGCCTCGGCGGCCACGCCCTCGGCACCGGCCCGCTCGGCCTCCTCCCCGGCCTCGGCGACCAGCCGGCTCCAACCGGCCGAGCGCACCAGGTAGGCGGCGGCCGCGACGTCCATCGGATCGGCGGCGCCCGGGACACTGCCCGACTCCAACGCCTTCACCAGGTCCGGCTGGCCCAGCCGCAGCCGCTCCGCTATCCGCACCCGGAAGGCCGGCTCCGCCTCCAGCGCCGCGGCCAGCGCGGTGGCCGCGTACTTGGCCCGGCGGGCCGGGGTGAACTTGACGTACTGGCGCAGGCTCTGCGGCAGCTCGCCCTGCGGCAGTCCGCCGAGCGCGTCCGAGGCCAGGCCGACCACGCGCCGGCGCACGCCCTCGGGCAGCGGCCGGTCGAGCTTCTCGACGGCCTGCTCCGCCTCCGCCGACCCGTCGGTGCCACCGCGCTCGCCGGAGTCCGCCGCCCCGCCGGGGGCCGAGGACTCGGACGGGGCCGTGTCCGCGGCCGGCGCCTGCGCGTCCGCAGCGGGCTGAAGCCCCTGCGCTTCGGCGGGCTCCCTCGCTGCGTCCACCACGTCCTCGGCTCCGATCCTGGTCCTACGGGGCACGGCCCGCGGCCGCCGCCCCTGTCGTCACGCTCCGTGCGTCCTGTCTGTATTGTCCCAGTGCGGTGGCCGGGCGCGCCGCGCACCCGTCCACCGGACCGTCGGGCGTCAACCCTGCTCGGCGGGGGCCTCCGCGCCCTCGGCGCCCGGACGGGCCACCAGCTCGACCTGGTCCACGGCGTTGCACCAGCGGCAGCGCACCGACTCGACCGTCTCGCTCAGCACCTCGGTCTCCTCGACCTTGGACTCGCCGGCCAGGTCGAAGTGCAGGAACTCGGTGACCCGCGCGGTGCGGGTCAGGTCGAAGCGGGTGAGGTTTCCGCACAGGGTGCAGCGCCAGCGCGTCTCGGCAGTCAGGGCGGGGACGGTCATCGGGGGTCCTCTCGGGTGGTCCCTGGGTGGGCTAGGCGCTCCCCCCGGAGCCCCGGCGTCGGCGGCGGGAGGCGGGAATGCCCGCCCCAAGCCTATTGCCTGAGGCAACCGTCCCGGCCACCGGTCAGGGGAACCGCAGGGCTAGTCCACCTGCCGTACAAGGCGGTGTCACACGCCCTGGCCGGAGGGATGCTTGGCCGCATGGCACTGACCGCCCCCGGGCACACCGACGCGCGGGGCGACCGCCCGGCCGTGCCCGCCCCGGTGGTCACCTACACCCTGATCGCGGTCAACACCCTGGTGTTCCTGCTGGGCCCGGCCGCCGGGCTCAACCCGCTCTACGGCACCGGCCAGACCCGGCTCTGCGCGGAGCAGCGGTACGAGCAGCGCTGGGGTGTCATCCCCGCCGAGGTACTGGCCGGACGGCCGCTGACCGCCGAGCAGCTGGCCGAGGCCCCGGAGCCGGCCCCGGGCTGCCCGGCCAGGCCCACCCCGGGCAAGCGCCCGGCGCTGTCCGTCCTCACCGGGCTCTTCCTGCACGCCGGCTGGCTGCACCTGCTGGGCAACCTGCTCTTCCTCTACGTCTTCGGCCCCACCGTCGAACAGCGGCTGGGCCGGGCCCGGTACGCCCTCTTCTACCTGGCCGCCGGCAGCCTGGCCACGTACGGCTTCGCCCTCGCCGAGGCGCACTCCGCGGACTCCACCCGGGTGCTGATCGGCGCCTCCGGCGCGATCTCCGCCGTCCTCGGCGCCTACCTGCGCTTCCATCCGCGCTCCCGGGTGACCACGCTCGTCCCGCTGCTGCTGTTCCTGCCGCTGCGCTTCCCGGCCTGGCTGGTGCTCGGCCTCTGGTTCGCCCTGCAGTGGTGGTCGGTCCACTCGGCCGGGCCCGGGGTCGCCTATCTGGTCCACGTGATCGGCTTCTCGGCGGGCTTCCTCTACGCCTGCACGGTGGTCAGCCACCCCCCGCGACGACCCGGCTGACGCCCGATACGCTGGCGGCACCCCACGAAGGAGCCCGAAACAGTGATCACCGCCATCGTCCTGATCAAGACCAGTGTCGACCGCATCCCGGAGATCGCCGAGGCCATCGCGGCCATCGAGGGCGTCAGCGAGGTGTACTCGGTGACCGGTGGCTACGACCTGGTGGCGATGGTCCGGGTGCGCCGGCACGACGACCTGGCCGAGGTCATCCCGGGTCGGCTGAACAAGGTCCCCGGGGTGGCGCACACCGAGACCCAGATCGCCTTCCGCACCTACTCCCAGCACGACCTCGAGGCCGCCTTCGCCCTCGGCCTGGACGAGTAGCCCCGCCGGCCCCGTCAGCCCTCCCGGCGCGTGTCGACGACGCAGCGGCCGCCCTCGTTGCGGTAGTTCCACGCCGCACCGTCCGTGACCAGCTCGCGGACGGCGGTCAGGAAGCGGTCGACGTGCTCGTCCGGGGTCCCGGCCCCGAAGCTCACCCGGATCGCGTTCAGGCTGCGCTCGCCGGGCAGCGACGGCTCGGGCGCCCCGCACTCCGAAGGGGCCACGTCCTCCTCCCCCAGCAGGGTGCGCAGCAGCGGGTGCGCGCAGAACAGGCCGTCGCGGACCCCGATGCCGTACTCGGCGGACAGCGCGGCCGAGAAGTGCGAGCTGTTCCAGTCCTGGACGACGAAGGACAGCACGCCCACCCGGGCCGACCCGGCGCCGAACAGGTTCAGCACCTTGACCTGCGGAATCTCCGCCAGCCCCGCCGTCAGCCGGGCGATCAGCTGCCGCTCCCGGGCCTCCAGCGCGTCGAAGCCCGCCTCGCTCAGCGCCCGGCAGGCCGAGGCGATCGCGTAGGCGCCGATGACGTTCGGCGAACCGGCCTCGTGCCGGGCCGGGCCGCCGTGCCACTGAACGGCCACCGAGCCGTCGGCCTCCCGGGCCACCGTCCGGGTCGCGCCGCCGCCGGCCAGGTACGGCTCGGCCGCGTCCAGCCAGTCCGCCCGACCGGCCAGCACGCCGGCGCCGAACGGCGCGTAGATCTTGTGGCCGGAGAAGGCGATCCAGTCGACGTCCAGATCGCGCACCGAGACCCGGTGGTGCGGGGCCAGCTGGGCGGCGTCCAGCACCACCCGGGCGCCGTGCCGGTGCGCGGTCTCCGTCAGCTCGGCGACCGGCCAGAGCTCGCCGGTCACGTTGGAGGCGCCGGTGACGCAGAGCAGCTTGGGGCCCTCGGGCGCCCCGGCGAGCGCGGCGTCCAGGGCTGCGACCGCCTCGGCGTGCGAGCGCGGCGCCCTCAGGTAGCTGACGTCCAGCCCGGCGTGCGCCCAGGGCAGCAGCGAGGCGTGGTGCTCGGTCTCGAAGGCGAACACCCGGGTGCCGGCCGGGACGGCCGCGGCGAGCAGGTTGAGCGAGTCGGTGGTGGCCCGGGTGAAGACCACCTGGTCGCCCTCGCGCAGGTCGAGGAACTCGGCGACGGTGCGGCGGCTCTGCTCGAACAGGTCGGTGGACAGCTGGGAGAGGTACCCGGCGCCGCGGTGCACGCTGCCGTAGTACGGGGCGTAGGCGGCGACGTCGTCCCAGACCCGCTTCAGCGCCGGGGAGCTGGCCGCGTAGTCGAGGGCCGCGTAGCCGACCTTCTCACCGCTGGCGAGCGGGACCTGGACGTCGTGGCCGAGGACGGCGAGCGGGGCGCAGAGTTCGGTGGAAACGGACATGGGAATGCACTCCTTCGGGGTGTGGGACCCCGGGAGTGCTAGTCGTCGGGCGTCCGCGCTTGCCGCGCGGACGGTTTGCCGAGCGACCCGGTCCTCACCCAGGGCACCCCGCCACGGACGGAGGGTTGCCGGACAGCAAGCTGGGGCTTGACGCTGTCACTCATGACCTGGCGAAGACTCTAGGTCGCGTCCCGCGGGTGGTCAAACAGGTATCCACCATCCGGACGGCGCTCCCGCCCGCCCGCCACCGGGCTGGGGGGGAACGCGAGGAGCCCGTGCCGGCGTCCCGGCACGGGCTCCCAAGTACCGCGTCACACCCGGCTGGTGGCCTCCGACCAACGCCGCAGCAGTTCCTGCGCCGCGCCCGAGTCGATGGCCTGCGCCGCCCGCGCCATGCCGGCGGCGAGCTGCTCGGCGAGCGGCGCCTCGCCCAGGTCGAGCGCGACCAGCGCCGCCGCCGTGTTCATCAGGACGGCGTCCCGCACCGGCCCGTGCTCACCGGCCAGCAGCCGGCGCGCGACCTCGGCGTTGTACCCCGGGTCCGCCCCGCGCAGCGTCTCGATGCCGGCCAGCTCGATGCCGACGTCCCGCGGGTCGAAGGTGGTCTCGGTGACGGTCCCGTCCCGCACGATCCACACCCGCGAGGTGGTGGTGATGGTCAGCTCGTCCAGGCCGTCGTCGCCCCGGAAGACCAGGGCGGTCGAGCCGCGCCGGGCGAGCACCCCGGCGATCAGCCCGGCGAGCCGGGTGTCGAAGCAGCCGATCGCGTGCGCGGTGACCTTGGCCGGGTTGGTCAGCGGACCGAGGATGTTGAACGCGGTCGGCACCCCGAGGTCGCGCCGGGCGGTGGCGGCGTGCCGCATCGACGGGTGGAACTTGGCCGCGAAGCAGAAGGTGAGCCCGACCTCCTCGGCGACCTCGGCGATCCGCCGGGCCGGCAGGTCGAGGCTGACGCCGAGCTTCTCCAGCACGTCCGAGGAGCCGCTGGCCGAGGAGGCGGCCCGGTTGCCGTGCTTGATCACCTTGGCCCCGGCCGCCGCCGCGACGATCGCCGACATGGTGGAGATGTTGACGGTCTTGGCCCGGTCGCCGCCGGTGCCGACGATGTCCACGGCGGGGCCGGGGATGTCCAGCGGCTCGGCGTGCGCGTACATCGCGTCCACCAGGCCGGTGATCTCGTCGACCGTCTCGCCCTTGGCCCGCAGCGCCACCATGAACCCGGCCACCTGGACGGGGGACGCCTCGCCGCTCATGATCCGGTCCATCGCCCACGCGGTGGCCGAGCGGTCGAGGTCCTCCCCCTTCAACAGCGCCGCCAGGACGTCCGGCCAGGCGCGGACCACCTGCGCGGGGTCGGTACCACCGTTCGCAGGGTTCACGTTCACCATGGCTGACTCCAGCTGTTGTCGGGTTCCCCGCAGCGGGGGGACGTCCGTACGGATGGAGTCAGCCTATCGACCGGCGGCGTGCCCACGACCCCGTCTTCTCTAGTACTGAGACGGCGCCGTCCGCCCTGCGGCGACCTGGCTCAACGGCCGACCGGGGCCCGCTTGGCCAGTCGCGCCCGCAGCAGGGTGGCGACCGCCTCGGCCAGCGCCACCGGGTCCACCGGGCGGGAGATCGCGGCGTCGGCCCGGCTCCACGCGGCCAGCCAGGAGTCCTGCGGCCGTCCGATCAGCACCAGCACCGGCGGGCAGCCGTAGATCTCGTCCTTGAGCTGGCGGCCGAGCCCGAGCCCGCCGGCCGGCACCGCCTCGCCGTCCAGGATGCAGAGGTCCACGCCGCCCTTCTCCAGTGCCTTCAGTACCGCGGGGGTGGTCGCGCACTCCAGGTAGGACAGTTCCGGAAGGTCCTCGGCGGGCCGACGGCCGAGCGCCGTCAGCACCTGCTCGCGGGTGTTGCGGTCGTCGCTGTAGACGAGGACGGTGAGCGTCTCGTCGGTCGTGTACGCCATGGGCCCTGCTCCCTCAAGTGTGATCCGGACCACGTTCGCCTGATCCGGATGCTACTCCCGATCACCGCTCGCCGAGCCCCCCTCGCCGACGTTCCTTCTCAAGGCGCCGCGCCCGGGACTCACCCGCCCGGAGGACAGCCCGTCACCCGGACCCGCCCGGTCCACCCGTACGGCCGACACGGCGCCCGCGCCCTACCGCCGGAGGCTCCGCCAGACGTGCAACGACACGCTGGGCAACGGGGTCGCAGGCTCCTCCGAGGAACCGTCAGAAAAGGGACACGCCGCTGCTCAGCCGCCATCCGGACACCCCGTCGCCCCTCAGGGGGGCATACCGCACGCACCGGACACTCCGAGGGACACCCCCCGACGTGAAGACGGAATAAGGGACCGACATAATGTCCGTCGTGGCGACAGCAACAGCAGTAGAAACCGGGCACGCGCACGGATCGGTCAACCGGCCGAACATGGTCAGCGTCGGAACGATCGTCTGGCTCAGTTCCGAGTTGATGTTCTTCGCGGCCCTCTTCGCGATGTACTTCACGCTCCGCTCCGTCAAGGGAGCCGAGTTCTGGACCGAGAAGGCGCACGCCCTCAATGTGCCCTTCTCTTCGGTCAACACCACGATCCTGGTGCTCTCCTCGCTGACCTGTCAGCTCGGCGTGTTCGCCGCCGAGCGCGGGGACGTGAAGAAGCTCCGCTCGTGGTTCGTCATCACCTTCGTGATGGGCGCGATCTTCATCGGCGGCCAGATCTTCGAGTACACCGAGCTGGTCAAGAAGGACGGCCTCTCGCTGTCCTCCGACCCGTACGGCACGGTGTTCTACCTGACCACCGGCTTCCACGGTATGCACGTGACGGGTGGTCTGATCGCCTTCCTGCTGGTCCTGGGACGGACGTACGCAGCCAAGCGCTTCACGCACGAGCAGGCCACCGCCGCGATCGTCGTGTCGTACTACTGGCACTTCGTCGACGTCGTGTGGATCGGCCTGTTCGCGACCATCTACCTGATCAAGTAACCAGCTGATCAAGTCGCTGGCCACCGGCTTCGGTCCCCGCCCTCACCGGCGTCGGGCCGATTCTGCCGGTGGCGACGCTCCCACCGACCGACCGCGCGCGCAGCCCTAGACAGGCAGCCTCGTGCCGGCCAGACCGGCCGCCGGGTGCACCCACCAGTCGACCAGATCCTGACACCGGGGTTATTCCGTGAAAAAGCTCTCCGCACGACGGCGCCACCCATTGGCGGCGCTGGTCGTCCTACTTCTCGCCCTGGCGGCAACCGGGGGGCTGTACGCCGCGTTCGCGCCCGCCGACAAGGCGCAGGCCGACGTCGCCGCGCAGTCGCTCGCGATCGATGAGGGCAAGAAGCTCTTCGCCGTGGGCTGCTCCTCGTGCCACGGCCTGAACGGCCAGGGCAGCAGCGACGGTCCGAGCCTGGTCGGCGTCGGCTCCGCCTCCGTCGACTTCCAGGTCGGCACCGGCCGCATGCCGGCCCAGCAGCCCGGCGCCCAGGTGCCGCGCAAGAAGAACATCTACTCGCAGGCGGAGATCGACCAGCTCGCCGCCTTCGTGGCCTCGCTCGGCCCCGGCCCGGTGACGCCGACCAAGGAGCAGTACACCTCGACCAACCCGGACGACATCTCCAAGGGTGGCGAGCTGTTCCGCACCAACTGCGCCCAGTGCCACAACTTCGCCGGCCAGGGCGGTGCCCTGACCAAGGGCAAGTACGCCCCGTCGCTGGAGGGCGTGGACGCCAAGCACATCTACGAGGCCATGCAGACCGGCCCGCAGCAGATGCCGTCGTTCCCGGACACCACCATGCCCGAGGAGCAGAAGAAGCAGATCGTGGCCTTCGTCCGCCACACCACCAACGATGAGCCCAACCCCGGTGGTCTCACGCTCGGCAGCCTCGGTCCGGTGACCGAGGGTCTGTTCGGCTGGATCTTCGGTCTCGGCACGCTCATCGCGGTCGCGATCTGGGTCGCCGCCCACACCACCAAGGCCAAGAAGTCATGAGCCACGACATGTCAGAAGAGAAGCTTCCGGAGTCACACGGCTCCGCCGGTGAGGTCGCCGAGCACGGCGACCCGTTCGCCGACCCGGGCCTGCCGGCTCACGAGCCCCGCCGCACCGACATCGACGAGCGGGCCGCCAAGCGGGCCGAGCGCCAGGTCTCGCTGATGTTCGTGGTCTCGATGATCGCCACCGTCGGCTTCATCGCCTCGTACGTGGCCATCGACCCGGACAAGATCGTCTACATCTTCCCGCTCGGTCACGTCAGCGCGCTGAACTTCGCGCTCGGCCTGACCCTGGGCGTCGCGCTGTTCATGATCGGCGCGGGTGCGGTCCACTGGGCCCGCACGCTGATGTCGGACGTCGAGCTGCCGGCCGAGCGTCACCCGATCGAGGCTGACGACGAGGTCCGCGCGGACGTCATCGACCAGTTCAAGACCGGTGCCGCGGAGTCCGGTTTCGGCCGCCGCAAGATGATCCGCAACACCCTCATCGGCTCGATGGCGCTGGTCCCGCTCTCCGGCGTGGTCCTGCTCCGCGACCTCGGCCCGCTGCCCGAGAAGAAGCTGAAGGAGACGGGCTGGAAGGAGGCGACCCCGGTCAAGCCGCTGCAGCTCATCAACATGAGCACCAGCCAGCCGATGAAGGCCGAGGACATCGTCGTCGGCTCGCTGACCTTCGCCATGCCCGAGGGCCTGCACGTCCACGACGAGGACTTCCAGCAGGCGATCGCCAAGGACGCCCTGATGCTCGTGCGCATCGCGCCGGACGACATCAAGGACGACAAGTCCCGGGAGAAGGGCTTCGAGGGCATCCTCGCCTACTCCAAGATCTGCACGCACGTCGGCTGCCCGATCAGCCTCTACGAGCAGCAGACCCACCACGCGCTCTGCCCCTGCCACCAGTCGACCTTCGACCTGGCGGACGGCGCGCGCGTCATCTTCGGCCCGGCCGGCCACCCGCTGCCGCAGCTGAAGATCACCACTGACGAGAAGGGCTTCCTGGTCGCCACCGGCGACTTCGAGGAGCCCGTCGGCCCGAGCTACTGGGAGCGTGCTCGATGAGTAGCGCGAGCAGCACCACCTCCGGTGCCGCCAAGCCCGCCAGCACGCGCGCCAAGCCCGCCAACAAGTGGGAAGCCGCCGCGGACTGGACGGACGGCAGGCTGGGGATCTACTCCCTCGCCAAGGCCAACCTGCGCAAGATCTTCCCGGACCACTGGTCCTTCATGCTGGGTGAGATCTGCCTCTACACGTTCGTCATCATCATCCTGACCGGTGTCTACCTGACGCTGTTCTTCAAGCCCTCGATGGCCGAGGTCGTCTACAACGGCTCGTACGTCCCGCTCAAGGGCATCGGGATGTCCGAGGCGTACGCGTCGACGGTCGACATCAGCTTCGAGGTCCGCGGCGGTCTGCTGATCCGGCAGATCCACCACTGGGCCGCCCTGGTCTTCGTGGCCGCGATGCTCGTGCACATGATGCGCGTGTTCTTCACCGGCGCGTTCCGCAAGCCGCGTGAGATCAACTGGGTCTTCGGCTTCCTGCTGCTGGTCCTGGGCATGTTCGACGGCTTCTTCGGCTACTCGCTGCCGGACGACCTGCTGTCGGGCACCGGTATCCGCTTCATGGAAGGCGCGATCCTCGCCGTCCCGCTGGTGGGCACCTACGTCCAGATGTTCCTGTTCGGGGGCGAGTTCCCCGGCCACGACATCGTGCCGCGCTTCTTCACGATCCACGTGCTGCTGATCCCGGGCATCATGCTCGGCCTGCTGGTGGCGCACCTGATCCTGGTCTTCTACCACAAGCACACCCAGTGGGCGGGCCCGGGCAAGACCGAGAAGAACGTCGTCGGCATGCCGCTGATGCCGGTCTACATGGCCAAGGCCGGTGGCTTCTTCTTCCTGGTGTTCGGCCTGATCGCCGCCATCTCGGCGATCGCCACGATCAACCCGATCTGGGCGTACGGCCCGTACCGCCCGGACCAGGTCTCCACGGACGCCCAGCCCGACTGGTACATGGGCTTCTCCGAGGGTCTGATCCGTGTCATGCCGGGCTGGGAGGTCGGCCTGTGGGGCCACACCCTGAACCTGGGTGTCTTCATCCCGCTGATGATCTTCCCGCTGGTCCTGGTCTCGATCGCGGTCTACCCGTTCATCGAGGGCTGGATCACCGGCGACAAGCGCGAGCACCACATCCTGGACCGCCCGCGCAACGCCCCGGTCCGCACCGCGCTCGGCGCCGCCTGGATCAGCCTGTACCTGGTGCTGCTGGTCGGTGGTGGCAACGACCTGTTCGCCACCCACCTGCACCTGTCGATCAACTCGATCACCTACTTCGTCCGCGTCGGCTTCTTCGCGGTGCCGGTCATCACCTTCATCATCACCAAGCGCTGGTGCCTCGGCCTCCAGCGCCGGGACAAGGAGAAGGTGCTGCACGGCCGCGAGACGGGCGTCATCAAGCGCCTGCCGCACGGCGAGTTCGTCGAGGTGCACGCCCAGCTGCCGCAGAAGGACCTGTACAAGCTCACCGCGCACGAGCAGATCCAGCCGGTCGAGCTGCCGGCCCAGACGGACGAGAACGGCGTGGCCGCCAAGTCCGGTCTGCTCAACCGCACCCGGGCCAAGCTCTCCCGCGGCTTCTACGGCGGCGGCAGCCAGATCCCCAAGCCGACGTCCGAGGAGCACCACGAGATCACCAGCGGCCACGGCCACCACTGATCCCGTACGCGCCACAGCGTCACACCCGAGGGCCGCTGACCAGAGTTCTTCTGGTCGGCGGCTCTCGGGCTTTCCCGTCCCCCGTCCGTACCCTCCAGGAGCCCCTCGTGCAGTTGTCCGTCGACCCCGCCGCCGCCACTCCCCCGTACGAGCAGATCCGGGCCCAGATCGCCGAGCGGGCCCGCTCCGGCGAGCTGCCGACCGGGCTGCGGCTGCCCACCGTCCGGGCCCTGGCCGAGGAACTGGGGCTGGCCGCGGGGACGGTCGCCCGGGCCTACCGGGAGCTGGAGGCGGACGGCGTGGTGGAGACCCACGGCCGGCGCGGCACCCTGATCGCCGCCACCGGCGACACCGCGCACCGGCTGGCCGCCGCGGCCGCCACCGAGTACGCCGAGCGGGCGACCCGGCTCGGGCTCTCGCACGTGGACGCGCTGGCCGCGGTGGACACCGCCCTGCGGCTGGCCTACGCGGGGGCCTGAGGAGGCCTGCGCGGGCCCGCCGCGGGGGCTCAGACCTCCGGGCGGATCATCCCGGCGGCGTGGGCCTGGGAGGCCGGCACGGTGGTGCTGACGGGCTGTCCCAGGGCGCCGTGCTTGACCCAGTCCGTCCAGGAGACGTTCCAGTCCCCGAAGCCGTTGCCGAACGGCTCCATGGTGGCGCCGTGGCTGTTCACCACCGTCACCAGGTCCCCCACCCTGGTGTTCTGGTAGAACCACTTGGCGTCGTCGGTGCTCATGCCGGTACACCCGTGGCTGACGTTCGCCACGCCCTGCGAGCTCACCGACCAGGGCGCCGCATGGACGTACTCGCCGCTCCAGGTCACCCGGGTGGCCCACTCCACGTCGAGGTCGTAGGCCTCCGAGCTGCCGGCAGCTATCCCGATCGTCTCGCCGTTCATCCGGACGGAGCGCTCCTGGCCGAGCACCACCTTGACGCCGTTGCGGGTGTCGAAGCCGGGCTTGCCGGTGGTCACCGGGATGCGCCGGACCCGCTTGCCGTCGCGGAGCAGGGTGAGCTCGTGGGTGGCCGCGTCGACCACCGACTCGACCCGGTCGCCGATCCGCAGGCTCAGCGCGCTGCGGTCGCCGCCGTAGAGGCCGTCCGCGATCCGGCTGCCGGTGCCGTCGAAGGCCAGCGAGACGGTGGCCCCGGACGGCCAGTACTCCTCCGGGCGGAAGTGCAGGTTCTTGTCGTCCACCCAGTACCAGGCGCCGGTGACGGCGGGTTGGGAGGCGACGGTCAGGGCGCGCTCGACCTCCTGGCGGGCCTGGGGGTCCTTCACCGCCTCGGACAGCTGCACGGTGAGCGGCTGGCCGACGCCGTAGACGCCACTGCCGGAGGAGTCCGGTCCCAGCTTCGCGGTCAGCAGCCGCTGCGCGGCGAGCGTGCTGAAGCCCGCGGTGGTGTCCCCGCGGCCGCCCTTGCCGTCGTCGGCGGCGATCCGCACCGAGTAGTCGGTGCCGGCCTTCAGCCGGCCGGTGGTCTGCCAGCTGTGCTGGTCCTCGGCGAGCTGTCCGGCCACCACCCTGCCGTCCGGGCCGACCACGGTGACGTCGGTGAGCCGGCTGCCGGGCACCGAGGTCACCGTGACCGGCCGGGAGGGATCGACCTTGCCCACGGCCGAGAGATGGACGAGCGGGGCCGCGTCGATCCGGTGGGGACCGGTCGCCTTGTCGCTGTCGGACGAGCAGGCGGCCAGCGGGGCCAGCACTGCGAGGGTCAGCGAGATGCCGCCGATACCTGCGATTCCACGCCTGTCGGCCATGACCGCCTCCGAGGGTTCGCATGATTGATCAGATCGTATGAACGGCGTGAGGCGAAGCGACATCCGAGCGACCATCCGTTCACCCGGGCGAGTGAGGCGGTCACCCTGGGGAAGCAACAGGGCCGGTCCCCCCGTGCGGGGGGACCGGCCCTGTTGTCGGCGGCGGAACCAGGGAACCTACTGGTTCTGGTTCTCGCCCCGGTAGAACTCGAAGACCCAGCCGAAGAGGCCGATCAGGATGATCGGGATCGACCAGAACAGCAGCCACCAGCCGAAGATCACACCGAGGAACGCCAGCGAGCCACCGATCGCCAGGGAGAGCGGCTGCCAGCTGTGCGGGGCGAAGAAGCCCAGCTCGCCGGAGTCGTCCGCGACCTCGGCCTCGGGGTTGTCACCCGCGCCGCTGTCCACCCGACGGGCGGTGAAGGCGAGGTAGTACCCGATGAAGGCACAGAGCGAGAAGGCGAGGAAGAGCGCCGTGGTGCCGGCCGCCTCGATCCCGTGGTCCGAGTGGTTGGTCCACAGGCCGTAGGTGATGGCCATCGCGAGGACGAAGACCGCCAGGCCGAGGAAGATCTTTCCCTGTTCCTTCATCAGGCGTCGCCCTCCTTCTTACCCTTGTCCAGCTTCGGGGCGTCGTACTTCGCCGGGGTCACACCGGC
Source organism: Kitasatospora sp. NPDC087314 (assembly GCF_044744365.1). Lineage (NCBI taxonomy): Bacteria > Bacillati > Actinomycetota > Actinomycetes > Kitasatosporales > Streptomycetaceae > Kitasatospora > Kitasatospora sp. NPDC087314. The sequence continues at coordinate 436,272 of NZ_JBIUYE010000001.1, read as the reverse complement.
GAGGTGCTTGGCCGGCTCACCGTGGTTCTCCAGGTAGTCCAGCGCGGCGATCTCCGGGTGGTGGAGGTCGAAGGCCGGGGATTCGGAGCGGATCCGGGGCAGGGTGAGGAAGTTGTGCCGCGGCGGCGGGCAGGAGGTCGCCCACTCCAGCGAGCGGCCGTAGCCCCACGGGTCGTCGACCTCGACCTTCTCGCCGTACTTGGCGGTCTTCCACACGTTGTAGAGGAAGGGCAGCATCGAGGCGCCGAGCACGAACGAACCGATGCTCGAGACGGTGTTCAGCGTGGTGAAGCCGTCCGAGGCCAGGTAGTCGGCGTAGCGGCGGGGCATGCCCTCCGCACCGAGCCAGTGCTGGACCAGGAAGGTGGTGTGGAAGCCGAAGAACAGCGTCCAGAAGGTGATCTTGCCGAGGCGCTCGTCCAGCATCTTGCCGGTCATCTTCGGCCACCAGAAGTGGAAGCCGGCGAACATCGCGAAGACGACGGTGCCGAAGACCACGTAGTGGAAGTGGGCGACGACGAAGTACGAGTCCGAGACGTGGAAGTCGATCGGCGGGGAGGCCAGCAGAACACCGGTCAGACCACCGAACAGGAAGGTGACCAGGAAGCCGACCGTCCAGAGCATCGGCGTCTCGAAGCTCAGCGAGCCCTTCCACATGGTGCCGACCCAGTTGAAGAACTTCACACCGGTCGGGACCGCGATCAGGAAGGTCATGAAGGAGAAGAACGGCAGCAGCACCTGGCCGGTGACGTACATGTGGTGCGCCCACACCGTCACGGACAGACCGGCGATCGCGATGGTGGCCGCGATCAGACCGGAGTAGCCGAACATCGGCTTGCGGCTGAAGACCGGGATGATCTCCGAGACGATGCCGAAGAACGGCAGCGCGATGATGTACACCTCGGGGTGGCCGAAGAACCAGAAGAGGTGTTGCCACAACATCGCCCCGCCGTTGGCGGGATCGAATACGTGGGCCCCGAATTTACGGTCCGCCTCCAGGGCGAACAGCGCGGCGGCCAGGACCGGGAAGGCCAGCAGGACCAGCACGGCGGTCAGCAGGACGTTCCAGACGAAGATCGACATCCGGAACATCGTCATGCCGGGGGCGCGCATGCAGATGATCGTGGTGATGAAGTTGACCGCACCGAGGATCGTGCCGAAGCCGGAGAAGGCCAGACCCATGATCCACATGTCGGCGCCGACGCCCGGCGAGCGGACCGCGTCCGACAGCGGGGAGTAGGCGAACCAGCCGAAGTTGGCGGCACCGTTCGGGGTGAGGAAGCCCGCCACCGCGATGGTCGAGCCGAAGAGGTACAGCCAGTACGCGAACATGTTCAGACGCGGGAACGCCACGTCCGGGGCGCCGATCTGCAGCGGCATGATCCAGTTCGCGAAGCCGGCGAACAGCGGCGTCGCGAACATCAGCAGCATGATCGTGCCGTGCATCGTGAACGCCTGGTTGAACTGCTCGTTCGACAGGATCTGGGTCCCGGGACGAGCCAGCTCGGCGCGCATGACCAGGGCGAGGATGCCACCGATCAGGAAGAAGGCGAACGACGTGCCCAGGTACAGGGTGCCGATCGTCTTGTGGTCGGTGGTGGTCAGCCACTTGATGATGGTCGAACCCGGCTTGCGGGTCCGCTGCGCCCCGACCGTGACGGCCCCGGCGCCCCCGCCGGCCGCGGCGGGCTCGTTGAGGATGGTCACTTCTCTTCACTTCCCATGGTCGTGATGCCGGAGGGCACCGCGCCGGTCTGGCCCTTGGCCCGGAGGTCCGCCAGGTGCTTGTCGTAGTCGGCGCGGTCGACGACCTTGACGTTGAACAGCATGCGCGAGTGGTCGACGCCACAGAGCTCCGCACACTTGCCCATGTACTCGCCCTTGACGGTGGGGGTGACCTCGAACTTGTTCACCACGCCCGGCACGACGTCCATCTTCATCATGAAGTTGACGGGCCAGAAGTCGTGGATGACGTCACGCGAGGTCAGACGGAACTGAACCGTCTCGTTGACCGGCAGCCAGAGCGTCGGAGCGTCCTTGGGCGTACCGACGTCGTACGCGGCGTTCTTGTTGGCCGGGTCGGGGTTCTCGGTGTTCTCGTAGTTGAACGCCCAGCTCCACTGGAAGCCGACCACGTTGACCGTGTGCTGCGGCTTCTCGGAGACGGCGATCAGCTTCGACTCGTCGCGGGCGACGAAGTAGAAGAGCACCGACACGATGATGATGGGGACCGCGGTGTAGAGCGCCTCGATGGGCACGTTGTACCGGGTCTGCGGAGGGACCTCCACGCCGGTGCGGCTGCGCCGGTGGAAGATCACGCTCCAGATGATCAGACCCCACATCAGTACGCCGACCACCAGCGCCGCGATCCAGGAACCCTGCCACATCTGGAGGACCATCGGCCCTTCCTTGGTGACGGGGCTCGGGAGGCCAAGCCTGGGGAGGTCGTTGGCCGAGCAGCCGGTGGCGGTCGCGATGACGAGGCCCAGTGCCAGCGCCTGAGGCAGCTTCCGCCGCATCGTGCGCCGCGGCGAGCGGTCGGAGCCGTTGGGACTCACGTAGCGCCTTCCCGAAGTCTCGCCCGCCTTCGCGTCGCCCCGCGGAGGATTGTGAGCCTCCCCGGCGACCCGTCCACGGGCACGGTTTGAATGCTTATGCGGGCCAAACCCTACTCCAGCCTTATGCGCTCCTGACGGGCAGCCCCCGGTAACGCGCCGCCCGGTCGCCCGATCAGGCCCGGCAGGGGCTGCGTCGCAGGTCATCGTAGGCATTCGAGGTCCTTACGCCCGATCGGGGGATGGCGTCGAACAACGCGGGTGACGGTCCGTCGGACGAGGACGAAGCGGACATTCGGGGTGATCGACTGACGGCCGGTAAGCGATGTCGTCGGGCCGGAAGGCCTCCGGATGTGCCGTTAAATGTGACCGTGTACTTCGACGCGGCTTCGACGGCCCCTCTGCACCCCGTCGCACGGCAGGCACTGATCGCCGCCCTGGACGAGGGCTGGGCCGACCCGGCCCGGCTGTACCGCTCCGGCCGGCAGGCCCGGATGCTGCTGGACGCCGCCCGCGAGACGGTGGCCGAGGCCCTGGGCGCCCGGGCCGACGAGATCGCCTTCACCGCGAGCGGGACGCAGGCGGTCCAGCTCGGCATGCAGGGCGCGCTGACCGGCCACCGGCGGCGCGGCGGGCACCTGGTGCACTCCGCGGTGGAGCACTCCAGCGTGCTGCACGTCGCCGAGGGGCACGAGGTCGGCGGCGGCACCGTCTCGGTGGCGCCGGTGGACCGCGCCGGACGGGTCGACCCGGAGGCCTTCGCCGCGCTGCTGCGCGCGGACACCGCGCTGGCCGTCCTGCAGAGCGCCAACCACGAGGTGGGGACGGTCCAGCCGGTCGGCGAGGTCGCCGGGCACTGCCGCGAGGCCGGCGTCCCGCTGCTGGTCGACGCGGCGCAGAGCGTCGGGCGGATGGACGTCCCGGCCGGCTGGTCGCTGCTGACCGCCAGCGCGCACAAGTGGGGCGGGCCGCCCGGGGTCGGGGTGCTGGCGGTGCGCAAGGGCGTCCGGTACGTCTCGCCGCTGCCGGCCGACGAACGCGAGGGCGGGCGGGTGCCCGGCTACGTCAACGTCCCGGCGATCGTGGCCGCGGCCGCCTCACTGCGGGCCGTCCGGGCCGAGGCCGAGCGGGAGAACGCCCGGCTGCACGCGCTGGTGGAGCGGATCCGGGCCCGGGTGCCGCAGCTGGTGCCCGAGGTCGAGGTGGTCGGCGACCCGGTGCGGCGACTGCCGCACATCGTCACCTTCTCCTGCCTGTACGTGGACGGCGAGGTGCTGCTCACCGAGCTGGACCGGGCGGGCTTCGCGGTCTCCTCCGGCTCCTCCTGCACCTCCTCCACCCTGACGCCGAGCCATGTGCTGGCCGCGATGGGGGTGCTCACGGAGGGGAACGTCCGGGTCTCGCTGCCCGCCGGGACGGCCGAGGCGGACGTCGAGCGCTTCCTCACCGTGCTGCCGGAGCTGGTCGCGGGCGTCCGGGCGCCCCTCGGGCTGGACCTGCCGGCGCCGCGGGTGCAGACGCGGACCCTCGTCATCGACGCCCTGGGCAAGCGGTGTCCGCTGCCGGTGATCGAGCTGGCGAAGCGGATCGGCGAGGTGCCGGAGGGCGGCACGGTCGCCGTGCTGTCGGACGACGAGGCGGCCCGGCTGGACATCCCGGCCTGGTGCGAGATGCGCGGGCAGGAGTACGCGGGCGAGGCCCCGGCCGCCGACTACGGCGGCGACCGGGGCACGGCCTACCTGGTCGTCCGGCGGACTACTTGACCAGGTGCGCGCGGACGTCCGCGGCGGCCTCGGCGCCGTAGGCGTCCTCGAAGCGCTTCAGGAAGACGGTCGGGCGCAGCTCGTACTCCTGGGTGCCGACGGTCTCGATCACCAGGGTGGCGAGCATGCAGCCGAGCTGGGCGGAGCGCTCCAGGTCCAGCTGCCAGGACAGGCCGGCCAGGAAGCCGGCCCGGAAGGCGTCGCCGACGCCGGTCGGGTCGACCTTCGCCTCCTCGGCGGCGCAGCCGACCAGGATCGGCGCCTCGCCCTTGCGCTCGATCCGCACGCCCTTGCTGCCCAGGGTGGTGATCCGGGTGCCGACCCGGGTGAGGATCTCCTCGGCGCCCCAGCCGGTCTTGCTCTCGATCAGCGCGGCCTCGTACTCGTTGGTGAAGAGGTACGCGGCGCCGTCGACGATCTCCCGGATGTCGTCGCCCTCCAGGCGGGCCAGCTGCTGGGAGGGGTCGGCGGCGAAGGCGTAGCCGCGGGTGCGGCACTCCTGGGTGTGCCGGACCATGCCCTGCGGGTCGTCGGCGCCGATCAGGACGAGGTCGAGGCCGCCGACGCGGTCGGCGATCGGCTTGAGCTCGATGTTGCGGGCCTCCGCCATGGCACCGGTGTAGAACGAGGCGATCTGGTTGTGGTCCTCGTCCGTGGTGCACATGAAGCGGGCCGTGTGCCGGGTCTCGGAGATGTGGACGGAGGTGCAGTCCACGTTGTTGCGCTCCAGCCAGCTGCGGTACTCGGCGAAGTCCGCGCCGGCCGCACCGACCAGGATCGGGCGGAGTCCGAGCACGCCCATGCCGAACGCGATGTTCGGCGCGACCCCGCCGCGGCGGATGTCCAGGGTGTCGACCAGGAAGGACAGCGACACGGTGTGCAGCTGCTCGGCGACGAGCTGGTCGGCGAACCGACCGGGGAACGTCATCAGGTGGTCGGTGGCGATCGAGCCGGCGACGGCGATACGCACGGAAGGTCTCCTCAAGATGGCTACAGGGCCAGCGGGCAGGCACGGGTGAACCCACTCACGGTACCGGGCCCTGGGCGGGCGGCAGCAAGACCGCCGCAATCGGCCACCCCTGCGGGCGGTGGTGGCACCCGCCGCCGTCGAACGTGTACTACCTCCGGGTAGCACTGGTGGGCGGGCCGAGCACCGGCCTAGTGTCGGCAGCAGGGGCCCCGTCGGACCAGGTCCGGGCCCCGTCGTCGACCGTGGCAGTGCGGCCACGGCCCTGGATCGGAGCGATGCCCGATGATGTCCAACCACCCCCCGCTGACCGCCCTCCGGGACGGAGCGGACGGCGAGACCCTTGACGCGCTGGTGAGTTCGTCCCGGCGACTGCGCCGTTTCTGGCCACTTCTGGCGTCCGGCCCGGAGCCGACCGCGCCCGCCCGGAAGGGGTTCCGGGTGCCGTCCCGTGCGCAGCGGCTGGTAGCCGGGATGGCCGAGTACGGCAACTGACCCGGTGCCCGGCCCGGCCACGGGGCAGGGCCGGGGCCGGGTGGAACCGGATCCGTCCGGGTCACGTCACATCCGCGCGGAGCGGCCGAGCGGGCGGCGCCGCTGAGCCCTCGGGAGGATGTACAGATGGATCTGGAGACGATGCCCCGGCGCGGTCGGCGGGTGACGGCCCTGGCGGGTCTGGTGCTGGCGGCGGCGGTCACGGTGGCCGGGTGCAACGGGGACGGCAAGACCTCCTCGGACTCGGCGGCGGCCGGCGCGGCCTCGGCCACGACCTCGGCCGGCACGACGGCGTCCCCGCAGGCCCCGGCGGACCCCGCCACCCCGCCCGCCGCCACCCCGCCCTCGGACCCGGCGTCCGCACCGGCGGCGAGCCCGTCGACCGGCTCCTCCCCCGGCTCGGCCGCGCCGGCCCCGGCGCAGCCGTCGGCGACCACCTCACCGGGCACTCCCCCGGGGATCGCGGTCGGCGAGCCCGACCCGGCCGGGACGGGGGCGCGTCCGGCGGTCTCCTACCGGGTGGACGGCAGCAACCGGCTGACCGTCTACTTCTTCGGCGGGGTCTGCCAGCAGTACGGGCTGAAGGCGGACGAGTCGCACCCCGGCCGGGTGGGCGTCAGGATCGTGGTCGCGGCGCCGATGCCGTCCGGGCAGGTCTGCAACGCGCTGGCCAAGCGGCAGACGGTGTCCGCCGACCTGCGCTCGCCGCTGGCGGGGCGGACGGTGACCGACCAGTCGAGCGGCCAGAACGTGCCGCTGGAGGCCGACCCGCACATGGGCCCGGACCCGGTCACGCCGGACGTCGCCGGGCAGTAGGGCGGGACACGGTGAAACGCGAAGGCGGCCCCGGGGAGATCCCCGGGGCCGCCTTCGCGGTGCGGCCCGACTGAGCGGTACCGCTTAGCTGAACGAGTCGCCGCAGGCGCAGGAGCCGGTGGCGTTCGGGTTGTCGATCGTGAAGCCCTGCTTCTCGATGGTGTCGACGAAGTCGACGGTGGCGCCGCCCAGGTACGGGGCGCTCATCCGGTCGGTGACGACCTTGACACCGTTGAAGTCCTTGATCACGTCGCCGTCGAGCGAGCGCTCGTCGAAGAACAGCTGGTAACGCAGGCCGGAGCAGCCACCGGGCTGGACGGCCACGCGGAGCGCGAGGTCGTCACGGCCTTCCTGCTCCAGCAGGCCCTTGACCTTGGCCGCGGCGGCATCGGTAAGGAGGATGCCACTTTCGACAGTGGTCTCGTCCTGGACGGTCATCTGCTTTCTCCCGGTCTTGGCGACGGTCTACCGCCAGTGCCAACCACCGGCCGTCCGGATTCATTTCCCGGACGGAGGTTGTTTCGTCGGCCTGTCGGCGGCGGAATTTCCGTGGGCCGGGTGTGCCACCCGCGTCCCCTACGCTCCCCATGCTCGCACAACCCGGGAGGACGGGTCACCGCCCGAGTCACGGAATCCGGGGGAACCGGCCCCGGGCCGGGTCGGCGGACGCCAGGATGGTGGCCATGATCCTGCGCCAGGTCAGGGACACCGCCGCCGACGCGGAGGCCGTCCAGGAGCTCGCCCTCGCCGCGTCCGCCGACCCGGCCCGCCCCGGGCCGGCCGCCGTGCCGACCCCGCTGCAGCCGGCCCGGGTCAGACACCTGGCGCGCACCGACCCGGCGGGCTGCTGGCTCGCGGAGAGCGGCGGGCAGCCGGTCGGTGCGGTGCTGTCGATGCGCCGGGAGGGCCTGTGGACGCCCTCGCTGTTCGCGGTCCGGCCGCAGGCGCAGGGCAAGGGCGTCGGGCGGCTGCTGCTGGAACGGGCGGCCGCGCATTCCCGGGGCTGCCTGCGCGGGATGGTCTGTGTGTCGGCCTCCCCGGCGGCGGCCCGCCGCTACCGGCTGGCCGGGTTCACCCTGCACCCGGCGATGCGGCTGACCGGGCGGGTGGACCGGGCCGGGCTGCTCGATCCCGGGGACATCCCGGTGCACCGGGGCAGCGCCACCCACCGGCACCTGCTGGACTCGGTGGACCGGCGGCTGCGCGGCTCCGCGCACGGCCCGGACCACGAGCTGATGCTGGGCCACTTCGAGGAGTTGCTGATCGCCGACGCGCTGGCCGGCAGCGGCTACTGCTACCGGGACGGCGGGGAGGTCAAGCTGCTGGCGGCCACCACCAAGCGGATCGCCGCCCGGCTGCTGCGCGAGGCGCTGGCCCGGGTGCCGGACGGGGTCGAGGCGCGGGTGGAGTTCCTGACCGCCGAGCAGGAGTGGGCGCTGGACGTCGGCCTGGAGGTGGGACTGACCCCGCGCAGCGGGGGCTTCGTCGGTCTGCGCGGGATGCGGCCGCCGGCGCCGTACCTGCCGAGCGGCGCCTTCCTGTAGACGGTCGGCCGGTGGGCCGTGCAGCCGGTGAACGCCAGGACCCCCGCCGTGCCCGGCGGGGGTCCTGCGCAGGAGCGTCGGCTCAGGCCATGGTGTCCAGGATCTCCCGGACCATCTCCATCGTCGTGCCCGGGTGCAGGAAGGCGAAGCGGGCGACCGTCTCGCCGTCCCAGCCGGTGGGGGTGACGAAGCCGATCTGGTCCGCGAGCAGCTGCTTCGACCAGCGGTAGTAGTCCTCGGTGGTCCAGCCCTTGCGCTTGAAGCAGACGGCCGAGAGCTGCGGGTCGAACAGCAGCTCCAGGTGGTCGGCGTCGCGGATGAGCCGGGCGGTGTCCTGGGCCAGCTTGAGGCCGGCCTCGATGGCGTCGGTGTACGCCTGGGTGCCGTGGACGGCGAGGGAGAACCAGAGCGGCAGGCCGCGGGCGCGGCGGGTGAGGTGGTAGGCGTAGTCGGTGGGGTTCCACTCGTCGCCCTCGGTGTGCAGGACGTCGAGGTAGGAGGCGTCCTGGGTGTGCACGGCGCGGGCGAGCTGCGGGTTGCGGTAGAGCAGCGCGGCGCAGTCGAAGGGGGCGAACAGCCACTTGTGCGGGTCGACGACGAAGGAGTCGGCGTGCTCGATGCCGTTGTAGCGCTCGCGCACCGAGGGGGCGAACAGGCCCGCGCCGCCGTAGGCGCCGTCGACGTGGAACCACAGGTCGCGCTCGCGGGCGACCTCGGCCAGGCCCTGGAGGTCGTCGATGATGCCCTCGTTGGTCGTCCCGGCCGTGCCCACCACCGCGATGACGGTCTCCGGGTGGGGGTCGGCGGCCAGCGCGGCGCGCAGCGCCTCGCCGGTGAACCGCCGGTTCACGGTGGGAACCGTGAAGGCCTCGACGCCGATGATGTTGAAGGTGTTCTTGACCGAGGAGTGGACCTGGTCGGCGACGGCTATGCGCAGCCGTGCCTCCGGGCCGACGCCCAGCCTGCGGCGGGCGGTGTCGCGGGCGACGACGAGGGCGGAGAGGTTACCCGCGGAGCCGCCGGAGACGAAGGTGCCACCGGCCGAGGCGGGCAGGCCGGCGCGGTCGGCGATCAGCCGCAGCACCTGGTTCTCGGCGGCGATCGCGCCGGCCGCCTCCAGCCAGGAGATGCCCTGCAGGGACGCGCAGGAGACCACCATGTCGAAGAGCAGCGCGGCCTTGGTCGGGGCGCACGGGATGAACGACAGGTAGCGCGGGCTGTCGGCGGAGATCACCGCGCGGGACAGCTCGTGGTCGTAGAGCTTGAGCACGTCGACGGGGCTGTTGCCGTCCGGGTTCAGCAGGCCGGCCAGCTGGGCGCGCAGGTGCTCGCCGTCACCGGGGTCGTCGAGCGGGACGGGGTCGTACTGCAGCCGCTCCCGCATGTAGTCGAATACCAGGTCGACCAGTTCGTTGTCGGGCCGGTGCATGCGGTCGGGGGCTGCGGACACGGCTGTCCCTCTCGGCTGTGGGGTGTCGGGGGATGCCTGGTCGGCGGGACGGTTCACCGCGTCGACCGGACGTGATCAGCGTAGGCAGCGGGAGGGGTCCGCCGCGCGTCGGAACGCGGCTGGTCAGGCAGGTTTCGGGCGTCTTCGACCCGGTCCGCGCAGGATTCCTGCGCACCCGCGAAAGGGGGCCGAACGGGTCAGCCGATGAGCTGGGAGAGGACGACCGAGGAGCGGCTGCGCTGGACGCCGGGCTCGCGCCGGATGCGCTCGATGACGGCCTCCAGGTGGCGCATGTCGGCGGCGCGCAGGTGGACCAGGGCGTCCGGGTCGCCGGTGACCGTCCAGGCGGCGACCACCTCGGGGAACTGGCGCAGGCTGGCGAGGATCTCCTCGGGGGCGGTCCGCTCGCGGCAGTAGACCTCGACGAAGGCCTCGGTCTGCCAGCCGAGCACCGACGGGTCGAGCACCACGGTGAAGCCGCGCACCACGCCGCGGGCCCGCAGCCGGTCGATCCGGCGGCGCACGGCGGTGGCGGAGAGGTTCACCTGCACGCCGATCTCGGCGTACGAGGCGCGGCCGTCGCTGCCGAGCCGGGCGAGCAGGAGCCGGTCGGTCTCGTCCAGGTCGGCCCCGACCACCTCGTGCGCTCGGCTGCTGGTCATCGGTGCGGGGCTCCACGGGTCGTACGGGTCGGCGGCGGCCTCGGCCGGAGGGGGTGCGGCCACTGCCGAAACGGTTCGCCAACCATTCTGGCGGATGTCAGGAGCGAGTTCACCGCTGGCAGATGACCGCCGCGGGTCCGTTTCCGGTCCACTGCCGGTCGGCGCGGGCCCGGCGCCCCGACGGACCCGGACGCGCCGCCACGGCCGGGATATCGATTCGGCCACGCCCGGAAGCATCCGATTCGGCGAGCGGTTCTCGTCACATCGACAGGATGGCCATCGTCACTCTGACGCTAACCGGTTATCATAGATAGCGTCAGATAGACGAAAAGGCTTCACCGCTTGATCGGCCGCACAGAAGGGCACCCGCCCGTGACCACCACCATCACCGAGACCTACGGCGTCGACCCCACTCCGACGCCGCTCGCTCTGCTGCTGCTCGGCCGCGAGGCCGACCCGAACAGCGAGCGCGGCGTCGAATGCCCCGGTGACCTCCCCCCTGCCTCCGACCCGAACCTCGTCGAGCGCGCCCGGGCGGCCAAGGCCGCGCTCGGCGACCGCGTCTTCATCCTCGGGCACCACTACCAGCGCGACGAGGTGATCGAGTTCGCCGACGTCACCGGCGACTCCTTCAAGCTCGCGCGCGACGCGGCGGCCCGCCCGGAGGCCGAGTACATCGTCTTCTGCGGCGTGCACTTCATGGCCGAGTCCGCCGACATCCTCACCGGCGACGCCCAGCAGGTCGTCCTCCCGGACCTCGCGGCCGGCTGCTCGATGGCCGACATGGCCACCGCCGAGCAGGTCGCCGAGTGCTGGGACGTGCTGACCGACGCCGGCATAGCCGACGTGACCGTCCCGGTCTCGTACATGAACTCCTCCGCCGACATCAAGGCCTTCACCGGCAAGCACGGCGGCACCATCTGCACCTCCTCCAACGCCAAGCGCGCCCTGGAGTGGGCCTTCGAGCAGGGCCAGAAGGTCCTCTTCCTGCCCGACCAGCACCTCGGCCGCAACACCGCGGTGCGCGACATGGGCCTCTCGCTGGACGACTGCGTCCTGTACAACCCGCACAAGCCGAACGGCGGCCTGACCGCCGAGCAGCTGCGGGACGCCAAGATGATCCTGTGGCGCGGCCACTGCTCGGTGCACGGCCGGTTCAGCCTGGACTCGGTGAACGACGTGCGTGAGCGGATCCCCGGCGTCACCGTGCTGGTGCACCCCGAGTGCAAGCACGAGGTCGTCTCGGCCGCCGACATGGTGGGCTCGACCGAGTACATCATCAAGGCGCTGGACGCCGCCGAGCCCGGCTCCAAGTGGGCCATCGGCACCGAGCTGAACCTGGTCCGCCGCCTCGCCAAGGCCCACCCGGACAAGGAGATCGTCTTCCTGGACCGGGCGGTCTGCTTCTGCTCCACCATGAACCGGATCGACCTGCCGCACCTCGTCTGGGCGCTGGAGTCGCTGGTCGAGGGCCGGGTGCCGAACGTGATCACCGTCGACCCGGAGACCGAGAAGTACGCCAAGGCCGCGCTGGACCGGATGCTGGCCCTGCCGTAGTCCGACCCGGATCCCGGGACACGACGAAGGGCGGGCCCCCTCCCACCGGAGGGGGCCCGCCCTTTCGTCTGGCACCGGCCGCGGCGGCTACTCGGGGTAGCCCGGGATCACACCCTCGCCGTCGGCCATCAACAGCTCGCGGACCTCTTCGATCGTCGCCTCGGAGCTCGGCAGGATCAGCTCGGACGGCTCCAGCGAATCCAGCGGCACCGGGGTGCCGAACCGCTTCACCGCGTCCAGCAGCTTGCCGTAGGCCCGACGGAAGTGCTCCTCGTCCCCCGACTCCACTGCGGTGACGAGCTCGGCATCGAGCTCGTTGAGCAGGTTCAGGTGGCTTTCGCCGACCTCGAACTGCCCCTCACCCATGACCCTCATGATCATGCCGTGCGTCTCCCTGGTTCCGTGGGATGGAGCTCAGATCACTTGTTGTAGTTGATGCGCGGGGTGTCCTGCTGCGGCTGGGCCTCCGACTGCTGCGGCTTGCCCTGCTCGATCGCGGCCGGACCGGAGGACGGGCCCGACAGCTCGGCCTTCATCCGGGCCAGTTCCAGCTCGACGTCGGTGCCGCCGGCCACCCGCTCCAGCTCGGCCTCGATGTCGTCCTTGCGGCCGAGACCGCTCGCGTCGTCGAGCGCGCCGGAAGCCAGCAGCTCGTCGATCGCGCCGGCCCGGGCCTGCATCTGGGCCGTCTTGTCCTCGGCCCGCTGGATGGCCAGGCCGACGTCGCCCATCTCCTCCGAGATGCCGGAGAAGGACTCGGCGATGCGGGTCTGCGCCTGAGCGGCCGTGTAGGTGGCCTTGATGGTCTCCTTCTTGGTCCGGAAGGCGTCCACCTTCGCCTGCAGTCGCTGGGAGGCGAGCGTGAGCTTCTCCTCCTCGCCCTGCAGGGCCTGGTACTGCGTCTCCAGGTCGGTGATCTGGGACTGCATGTTGGCCCGGCGGGTCAGCGCCTCGCGCGCGAGATCCTCACGGCCCAGGGACAGGGCCTTGCGACCCTGGTCCTCGTACTTCGCCGACTGCTGCTGGAGCTGGGTCAGCTGGAGTTCCAGGCGCTTGCGCGAGGTCGCGACATCCGCGACGCCACGCCGTACCTTCTGCAGCAGTTCGAGCTGCTTCTGGTAGGAGTAGTCGAGCGTCTCTCGGGGATCCTCCGCCCGATCCAAGGCTTTGTTCGCCTTGGAGCGGAAGATCAGCCCCATACGCTTCATGATTCCGTCGCTCATGGGCCTCGGGTGCCCCCTTCTCCGGCCTGCGGTCTCTATCTCGTTACCAGACACGACGAGTGTATGTGCAGCGAGCCCGTCGCCGCAGTGCACCTGCCTGCTACAAGACTGCTACAGCGACGAGCGGCAGTTCCTCATCCCCCGGGTGGATCCGCCTCTCATCCCCCCATAGTCCATCCGATTGATCCCCTACGGGAAGAGCCCGGGAGACCCCATCGGACGCCGACCTCCCGGATCGATATGCGTTTGGGTCCCGGGCGACCCCGAGAAGTCGACCCGCACCCCGTACGCTGGGGGTGTGTTCCGACGCCGTTCAGATGATGCCGCCGCCTCCGCCACCGTGCTGGAGAAGCAGGACGAGACGACCCAGCGCCACCCCCAGGCCAAGAAGGGCCGGCCAACGCCCAAGCGCAGTGAGGCCGAGGCCAACCGGCGCAACCGGGTGACGGTGCCCAAGGACCGCAAGGAGGCCGCCCGCCAGGCCCGCGAGCGGATGCGCTCCGAGCGCGAGAAGCAGCGCACCGCGCTGCTGGAGGGCGACGAGCGCCACCTGCCGGCCCGGGACAAGGGCCCGGTGCGCAAGTTCGCCCGCGACTACATGGACTCCCGCTGGTCGCTCGCCGAGTTCTTCCTGCCGGCCGCCGTGGTCATCCTGGTGCTGAGCATCATCAAGGTGCCGGCCATCCAGCTGCTGTCCACGCTGCTGTTCCTGCTCTTCTTCGTGCTGGTGATCCTGGACTTCGTCCGCCTCGGCTTCGGTCTGCGCAAGCAGCTCGCCGAGCGTTTCGCCGGCCAGAACACCCGCGGCACGGTCGCCTACGGCCTGATGCGCATCCTGCAGATGCGCCGGCTGCGACTGCCCAAGCCGCAGGTGCGGCGCGGGGAGAAGCCCTGACCGCCGAACCGGTGGACTCCGGCTGGGCCCCGCCATCCTGGGAGGGGCCCGGCCTGTACGCGTTGCCGGGGCAGGGGGACGGCGGCCACGACCGGATCGGCCAGGAGCGTCGGCTGCCCTCGCGCAGCGGCTCCTTCGCCGGCGGCACCGGTGCCTGGCTGGACCGGCTCGGCGGACTGCGCAACTTCGTCCGCCAGGAGCTGGTCTCCCGGCAGCTCGCCGAGCAGCTGGCCGGCCGCACCGCGCAGCGCGTCCTCGACATCGGCTGCGGCCAGGGCACCCAGGCGCTGCGCCTGGCCCGGGCCGGCCACTACGTCACCGGCATCGACTCCGACCCGGTCGCGCTCGGCGTCGCCCAGGGGGCGCTCGCCGAGGAGCCGCCGGAGGTCCGCGGCCGGATGCAGCTGCTCAGCGGCGACGCGCACCAGTGCGGGCGCTGGTTCGGCCCGCGCAGCTTCGACGTGGTGCTCTGCCACGGCGTCCTGATGTACCTGCCCGACCCGGACCCGATGATCGCCTCGCTGGCCCGGCTGCTGGCACCCGGCGGGCTGCTCTCGTTGCTGGTCCGCAACCGCGACGCGCTCGCCCTGCGGCCCGCCGCCGCCGGGGACTGGCGGGCCGCCCTGCACGCCTTCGAGAGCGACCGGTACTACAACCGGCTCGGGCTGGCCGCTCGTGCCGACCGCCTCGCCGACCTCTGCGTCACGCTCACCGAGGTGTCGGTGCCGCTGAAGCACTGGTACGGCGTGCGGATCTTCACCGACAACGCGCCCGACGACGCGACCCCGCCGGTGGACGGGCGGCAGCTGGCCCAGCTGCTGGAGGCGGAGGACCGGGCCGGCCGCACCGACCCGTACCGGCAGGTCGCCGCGCTGCTGCACGTGATCGGCGCCAAGTAGCCGCCCGGAGGCGGCGGTTACGCCTCGTGCAGGCTCATCGAGTAGACCACCCGGTCGTCGTCCAGCAGGACCGCCGTGTCGACTCCGTCCTCGGCGAGCTGCTTCCAGGACTCCCCGATCCAGGTCTCGGCGTCCCCCTGGCCGGCGAACTCCTCCTGGCCGCCGTTCGGCGCCACCACGGTGCCGTCCGTCTTCTCGTACCGCCACGTCCAGACCATGCCCGGCTCCTCCCACCGACGACGCTGCCTGTGTGCTGCGCACCTTAGCCTGCCCGGCCCGATCTTCCGTATGCCTGGGCGGACGGTCCGGATGGCCGGTCGGGCAGGATGGGCGCATGGCGACCCACCCCCCGCTCCCCCGCACGCTGCTGCTCGGCGGCGCCCGCTCCGGCAAGTCCACCCGGGCCGAGCAGCTGCTCGCCGACCGCCCGGACGTCCTGTACGTCGCCACCGGCGGCACCCGGGACGGCGACACCGAGTGGGCCCAGCGGGTCGCGCTGCACCGCGAGCGGCGGCCGGCGAGCTGGCGCACCGCCGAGACCTGCGACCTGGAGGCCGTGCTGGCCGACCCGGCCGACCCGGCGCCGGTGCTGATCGACTGCCTGGCGCTGTGGCTGACCGCGGTGATGGACGAGTGCGGCGCCTGGGACGACGCGGTCTGGGCGGACGGCGGCGAGGCCGCCGTCCAGCGGCGCTGCGAGGCCCTGGCGCGGGCCTGGGCGGCCACCGGGCGGACGGTCGTCGCGGTCAGCAACGAGGTCGGGATGGGCGTCGTCCCGGCGACCCCGGCCGGTCGGCGCTTCCGCGACACCCTGGGCCGGCTCAACATGGCCGTGGCGGACGCCTCGGAACGTGTGCTGCTGGTGGTGGCCGGGCAGGTTCTGACGGTCAAGCCAGCCGCGGCCTGAACATCCGCGGCGTGTAGCCTTCCGGACGATGGACACGACCGTGGATCTCGATACGTTCTCCTCGCTCGTCGAGCGCCCCGACGAAAGCGCCCGACGGGCCGCCGAGGAACGCTGGCAGGAGGCCGAGCGGCCGCGCGGCGGGCTCGGCAAGCTGGAGGAGCTGGGCAGCTGGCTCTCGTCCGTGCAGGGGCGCTCCCCCGTACGGCCGGTGTCGGCCCCCAAGGTGCTGCTGTTCGCCGCCGACCACGGCGTGGCAGCGCTCGGGGTGTCCCGGCTGCCCGCCAAGGGCGGCACCGCCGCACGGGTGCGCGCGGTGCTGGACGGCACCGCGCCGATCGCCCGGCTGGCCCGGCGCTACGGCGCCGAGGTGCGGGTGGTCGACGTCGCGGTGGACACCGATCCCGCCGACTTCCCGGACGAGGTGGTCACCCACCGGATCCGGCGCGGCTCCGGCCGGATCGACGTCGAGGACGCGCTCACCCCCGAGGAGACCGCACGGGCCTTCCGGGCCGGCATGGCCGTCGCCGACGAGGAGGCCGACGCCGGCACCGACCTGGTGCTCCTCGGCGACCTCGGCGTCGGCTCGACCACCGTCGCCGCCGTCCTGGTCGGCGCGCTGTGCGGAACGGACGCGGCCGCCGTCACCGGGCGCGGCTCGGGCGTCGACGACCGGGTGTGGATGGTCAAGTGCGCGACCATCCGGGACTCCCTGCGGCGGGCCCGGCCGGTCCTCGGCGACCAGCTGGCACTGCTCGGCGCCACCGGCGGGGCCGACTTCGCGGCGATCACCGGTTTCCTGCTGCAGGCCGCGGTGCGACGGCTGCCGGTGGTGCTGGACGGCGTCGTCTCGGCGGCCTGCGCGCTGGTCGCGCAGCGGATCGCCTTCCGGGCGCCGGAGTGGTGGCGGGCCGGGCAGTCCAGCGGCGAGCCCGCCCAGGCGAAGGCGTACGACCGGCTCACCCTGACGCCGCTGCAGGACCAGGGGATCACCATGGGCGAGGGCGTCGGCGCGCTGCTGGCCCTGCCGCTGCTCCAGGCCGCGGGCGACGCGCTCGCGGACGAGGCGCCGCAGCCGTACGTGCCGCCGGCACCGAAGGAGCAGCCGAAGCTGCCGTCGGCGGCGGACCTGCTGCGAAGGCTGTAGACGCAAGGTCATGGGCGCCCCGTCCGGGGTGCCGGGGGCTCGCCCCGGCACATCGGGCGGGGCGCTTCCGGTTGAAGGGAAACACGTCGTGCAGGGCGCCAGTTGGGCCGAGGGGCTCCGGTTCGGGTTCGGGACGCTGTCCGTGCTGCGGGTACGGGTGGAACGGTGGGACCGGGCGGCGGCGGCGCGGGCGATGACGGCGGCCCCGGTGGTGGGGCTGGTGCTCGGGGCGGCGGCGGCCGGGGCCGGGGCGCTGGTGGCGTGGCTGGCGGGCGGACTGCTCGGGGCGGTGGCGGCGGTGGGGGTGCTGGCCGCCCTCACCCGGGGACTGCACCTGGACGGCCTGGCGGACGTGGCCGACGGCCTGGGCAGCGGGAAACCGGCCGAGGACGCGCTGCGCATCATGAAGCAGTCCGACATCGGGCCGTTCGGCGTCCTGACCCTCGTGCTCGTGCTGCTGGCCCAGATCGCCGCGCTGGCCGGGCAGTTCGCCGAGTCGACGACGCGCGGGGCGCTCGCGGTGCTGGCCTCGGCGGTGGCCGCGCGGTGCGCGCTCGCCTGGGGCTGCCTGCGGTCGGTGCCGGCCGCCCGGCCGGGCGGCCTCGGCGCGATGGTGGCGGGCACCGTCCCGCCCGCCGGGGCGGTCGCGGGGACGGCCGCCGCGGCGCTCGCGCTGGCCGCACTCGGATCGTTTGACGGATCGTCATTTCTCCGCCTCCCGGCCGCCGTTGTGCTCGGCGCCGGCTGCGCCCAGCTGCTACTGCGGCGCTGCGTACGGCGGTTCGGCGGAATCACCGGGGACGTGCTCGGCGCGATGGCGGAGACCGCCGCGACCGGCGCACTGTTCGCCCTGGCGTTGCTCGGCTGACACCGGGCGGCGCGTGATCCCAGCATGCGGACTACCATGCGGGGAGCACCGCAGCCCTGCACCGTGGCAGGTCCTGCCCGCCCGGCGCGACCGAGGAGCCGGGGCCTCTGGTGTGCGTGGCCGCGACGCGCGGGTGCGCGCGCCAGGGGGCCCGGACCCGGGGCGCGTCGGGCGGACCGGCCTGCGACGCCGGGCTGCGCCGGTGCGGCAGCCTCGCCGCAACCGGCCGTGGACCGCGAAAGAACAGGACGCATTACGTGACTGCATTGTCTGTGAGCACCTCCTCCGCCGCCTCGCTGCGCGCGGACGCCCTGGTGGTCGGTGTCGCCAAGGGCCCCAAGGGCATCGTGCTGGCCCCCGGCGCCGAGGCCGTCAACGAGGCGTTCGAGGGCAAGCTGACCGAGGTCCTCAGCACCCTGGGCGCGACCGGCGCCGAGGGCGAGGCCGTCAAGGTGCCCTCCCCCGCCGGCCTGAAGGCCGCGCTCGTGCTCGCGGTCGGCCTCGGTGAGGCCGCCGAGGCCGGCTACCAGCTGGAGGCGCTGCGCCGCGCCGCTGGTGTCGCCGCCCGCACCCTGGCCGGCGCCAAGAAGGCCGCGCTGGCGCTGCCGACCGAGTCCGCGGACGAGGTCGAGGCGGTCGCACTGGGCGGTCTGCTCGGCGCGTACGCCTTCGGCACGTACAAGGGCGACGGCAACGGCAAGGAGCCGGTCGGCGAGCTGGTCGTGCTGGCCCCCCGCAAGGGCAGCAAGGACGCCAAGGCCGCCGTGGAGCGCGCCGCCGCGATCGGCGAGGAGATGAACCGGGCCCGTGACCTGGTCAACACCGCGCCGAACGACCTGAACCCGAAGAGCTTCGCCGCGATCGCCCAGGCGGCCGGCAAGGAGCACGGCCTCAAGGTCGAGGTGCTGGACGAGAAGGCGCTGGCCAAGGGCGGCTTCGGCGGCCTGCTGGGCGTCGGCAACGGCTCGACCAACCCGCCGCGGCTGGTGAAGGTGGTCTACACCCACCCGAAGGCGAAGGCCACGCTGGCGTTCGTCGGCAAGGGCATCACCTACGACTCGGGCGGCATCTCGCTGAAGCCGGCCGGCCACAACGAGACCATGAAGTGCGACATGGCCGGCGCCGCCGCCGTGTTCGCCGCCGTGGTGGCCGCCAAGCGCCTGGGCCTGGCCGTCAACGTGACCGGCTGGCTGGCGCTGGCCGAGAACATGCCGTCCGGCACCGCCACCCGCCCGGGCGACGTGCTGCGGATGTACGGCGGCAAGACCGTCGAGGTGCTGAACACCGACGCCGAGGGCCGCCTGGTGCTGGCCGACGCGATCGTGCGCGCCGGCGAGGAGAACCCGGACGTCATCGTCGACGTGGCGACCCTGACCGGCGCCATGGTGCTGGCCCTGGGCAACCGCACCTTCGGTGTGATGTCCAACAACGACGAGCTGCGCGACACCCTGCACACCGTCGCGGGCGAGGTGGGCGAGCAGTCCTGGCCGATGCCGCTGCCGGCCGAGCTGCGCAAGGGCATGACCGAGTCGACCATCGCCGACCTGGCCAACATGGGCGAGCGGATGGGCGGCGGCCTGGTGGCCGGCCTGTTCCTGAAGGAGTTCGTGGCCGAGGGCATCGACTGGGCGCACCTGGACATCGCCGGCCCGGCCTTCCACGAGAGCGCGCCGTTCGGTTACACGCCGAAGGGCGGCACCGCGAGCGCGGTGCGCACCCTGGTCCGTTACGCCGAGCAGACCGCGGCCAACGGCAAGGCCTGATCAGGCACCCTCCCCGACGGGGGCCCGGCGCGTGTGCGCCGGGCCCCCGTCGGCGTTCCGGCACCGGTTCGGTTACCTGCGGGTAGGCCGGGACGTCGCCTCGCACCTCTGTTCGCTGCGGGCGAAACTTTGTTCCACACTGCGGAAGAGCCGGCGTGACGGGGCCGCCCCGACGCCCATCCGGCGGCTGTCAACCCCGCGTTGAGCTGCGATGATGCCCTTCCGTCGGGGGTGTTCCCGCCCTGGTGACCACTCCGCGGGACACCCCTGGGGTGGACCCGGACATCAGCCACCGCGAACAAGTGCGAAGATGTATTTCCGGCACGACTGGGCGCCCCACAAAGGCTTCCGACCCACCGGACCGCGACCGGCCCGGCGACTCACCCCATTGCATGGAGGACGTGACGTGGCGAACGACGCCAGCACCGTTTTCGACGTAGTCATTCTCGGAGGCGGAAGCGGCGGTTACGCCGCGGCGCTCCGCGCCGCTCAGCTGGGCCTGAGCGTCGCCCTGGTCGAGAAGGGTGAGCTGGGCGGCACCTGCCTGCACCGCGGCTGCATCCCGACCAAGGCGCTGCTGCACGCCGCCGAGATCGCGGACGAGACGAAGGAGGCCGCCGAGTTCGGCGTGCTGGCCACCTTCCAGGGCATCGACATCAACGGCGTCCACAAGTACAAGGACGACGTCATCGCCGGCCTGTACAAGGGCCTGCAGGGCCTGGTCGCCTCCCGCAAGGTCACCTTCATCCAGGGCGAGGGCAAGCTCTCCTCGCAGACCTCGGTGGACGTCAACGGCCAGCGCATCGAGGGCCGCCACATCGTCCTGGCCACCGGTTCGGTGCCGCGCTCGATCCCGGGCCTGGAGATCGACGGCAACCGCGTGATCTCCTCCGACCACGCCCTCAAGCTCGACCGCATCCCGAAGTCGGCGATCATCCTCGGCGGCGGCGTGATCGGCGTCGAGTTCGCCTCGGTCTGGAAGTCCTTCGGCGTCGAGGTCACCATCGTCGAGGCGCTGCCGCACCTCGTCCCGCTGGAGGACGAGAACTCCTCCAAGCTGCTGGAGCGCGCGTTCCGCAAGCGCGGCATCAAGTTCGAGCTGAAGGCCCGCTTCTCCGGCGTCGAGTACACCGAGACCGGTGTCCGCGTCTCCACCGAGAACGGCAAGCAGATCGACGCCGACCTGCTGCTCGTCGCCATCGGCCGCGGCCCGGTCTCGGCCGGCCTCGGCTACGAGGAGAACGGCGTCGCGATGGACCGCGGCTACGTCCTGGTCGACGAGTACATGCGCACCAACGTGCCCACCATCTCGGCCGTCGGCGACCTCGCTCCGACCCTGCAGCTGGCCCACGTCGGCTTCGCCGAGGGCATCCTGGTCGCCGAGCGCCTGGCCGGCCTCAAGCCGGTGCCGATCGACTACGACGGCGTCCCGCGCGTGACCTACTCCAACCCCGAGGTGGCCTCCGTCGGCATCTCCGAGGCCAAGGCCGTCGAGCTGTACGGCAAGGAGAAGGTCGTCACCCTCAAGTACAACCTGGCCGGCAACGGCAAGAGCAAGATCCTGAAGACCGCCGGCGAGATCAAGCTCGTCCAGGTCAAGGACGGCGCCGTGGTCGGCGTCCACATGGTCGGCGCCCGCATGGGCGAGCAGGTCGGCGAAGCTCAGCTGATCTACAACTGGGAGGCCCTGCCGGCCGAGGTCGCGCAGCTCATCCACGCGCACCCGACCCAGTCCGAGGCCCTGGGCGAGGCGCACCTGGCGCTGGCCGGCAAGCCGCTGCACGCGCACGACTGATCACGCCCCCACCCCCCATTTCCAGTTCGCAAGACTTGATAGGAGTCGCTGAAACCATGGCGGTCTCAGTAACACTGCCCGCGCTGGGCGAGAGCGTTTCCGAGGGCACCGTCACCCGTTGGCTGAAGGCCGAGGGTGAGCGTGTCGAGGTCGACGAGCCGCTGCTCGAGGTGTCGACCGACAAGGTCGACACCGAGATCCCGGCGCCGGCCTCCGGCATCCTGGCCTCGATCAAGGTCGGCGAGGACGAGACCGTCGAGGTCGGTGCCGAGCTGGCGATCATCGACGACGGCTCCGGTGCCCCGGTCCCGGCCGCCGCCCCGGCCGCCGAGGCCGCGCCCGTCGCCGCCCCGGCCCCGGTCGTGGAGGCGCCCGCCGCCCCCGCCCCGGTCGCCGCGCCGGCTCCGGCCGCCGCTCCGGCCGCTCCGGCCGCTCCGGCCGGCGACGCCACCCCGGTCCTGCTGCCCGCGCTGGGTGAGTCGGTCTCCGAGGGCACCGTCACCCGCTGGCTGAAGGCCGAGGGTGAGACGGTCGAGGTCGACGAGCCGCTGCTCGAGGTCTCCACCGACAAGGTCGACACCGAGATCCCGTCGCCGGTCGCCGGTGTCGTGGTGAAGATCCTGGTCGGCGAGGACGAGACCGCCGAGGTCGGCGCCCAGCTCGCGCTGATCGGCGCCGCTGGTGCCGTCGCCGCCGCTCCGGCCCCGGTCGCCGCCCCGGCCCCGGTCGCGCCGGCCCCCGTTGCCCCGGCCGCCCCGGCCCCGGCTGCTCCGGCTCCGGTCGCCGCTGCCCCGGCCCCGGTGGCCGCTCCGGCCCCGGCTCCGGCCGCTCCGGCCCCGGTCGCGCCGGCCGCCCCGGTGGCCGACACCGGTGACGCCTACGTCACCCCGCTGGTGCGCAAGCTCGCCGCCGAGCACGGCGTCGCGCTGACCGCCGTCGCCGGCACCGGCGTCGGCGGCCGCATCCGCAAGCAGGACGTCATCGCCGCCGCGGAGGCCGCCAAGGCCGCTCCGGCCCCGGTCGCCGCCGCCGCTCCGGCCGCTGCGCCGAAGGCCGCCGCCGCGCCGTCCGCCCTGCGCGGCCAGACCGTCAAGATGACCCGCATGCGCAAGGTCATCGGCGACAACATGCTGAAGGCCCTGCACGAGCAGGCCCAGCTGACCAGCGTGGTCGAGGTGGACGTCACCAAGATCATGTCGCTGCGCGGCAAGGCCAAGGAGGGCTTCCTCGCCCGCGAGGGCGTCAAGCTGTCCCCGATGCCGTTCTTCGTCAAGGCCGCGGCCCAGGCGCTGAAGACCCACGCGGTCGTCAACGCCCGGATCAACGAGGCCGAGGGCACCGTCACCTACTTCGACACCGAGAACATCGGTATCGCGGTGGACTCCGAGAAGGGTCTGATGACCCCGGTCATCAAGGGTGCGGGCGACCTCAACATCGCCGGTATCTCGAAGAAGACCGCCGAGCTGGCCGCCAAGGTCCGCGACAGCAAGATCACCCCGGACGAGCTGTCCGGTGCGACCTTCACCATCAGCAACACCGGCTCGCGCGGTGCGCTGTTCGACACCGTGATCGTGCCGCCGAACCAGGTCGCCATCCTGGGCATCGGCGCCACCGTCAAGCGCCCGGTGGTCATCGAGGCCGACGGCGGCACCGCCATCGGCATCCGCGACATGACCTACCTGTCGCTCTCCTACGACCACCGCCTGGTGGACGGCGCCGACGCCGCCCGCTACCTGGTCGCGGTCAAGGAGATCCTGGAGGCCGGCGAGTTCGAGGTCGAGCTCGGCCTGTAAGGCACTTCGGCCGTTCCGGCCGTATTCGGCTGCACCCGAGCCCCGCGTCGTCCCCGGACGACGCGGGGCTCCGCCGTTGCCGCGGACGGCACAGGGCTCCGCCGCTGTCTGCGTCGAACATCACCAGCGTTTCGCCGGGCCATGGCATGCGCGGGGGCTGGCTAACGGGGATGCTTGAGCGGTGATGGACGAGACCGACTTCTGGCAGATGATCGACGAGACCTGGGAGGCCGCCGAGGGCGATCCGGACGAGCAGGCCGACCGCTTGGTGGAACGGTTGGTCCAGCTGACCCCGGACGACGTCATCGACTTCGCCCGGCTGTTCGAGGCCCGGTTCCAGCGGGCCTACCGCAACGACCTCTGGGGCGCCGCCTACCTGCTGCTGGACGGTGCCTCCGACGACACCTTCGACTACTTCCGCTGCTGGCTGATCGGCCAGGGCCGGGAGGTCTTCGAGGGCGCGCTGGTCGAGCCGGACGACCTGGCGGACCTGCTGCCGGAGTTCGACGAGGAGGAGGACGGCGAGGCCGAGGACCTCGGCTACGCCGCCGACGAGGCGTACGAGCAGCTGACCGGCCTGCCGCTGCCCGAGGTCGGCGGGCGGCAGCCCGGGCGGCCGGCCGGCGCGGCGCTGGACTTCGACGACCCGGACGTCATGGCGAAACGGTTTCCCAAGCTCTGGGAGCGCTACGGGGACTGACCGGGTCCGGCCGCGTCAGGTGGTGCTGCCGCTGCCTGACGTGCCGTCCTGCTTGACGCCCTTGAGGATCTGGTCCAGCACGGACGCGTCCGGCGCGCTCGGGTCGTCGTCCACGCCGCCCTCGAAGACCACGAAGCCGCCGCCCTTGGCCGGGACGGCGGCCAGCAGTATGTAGCCCTGGGTGCCGTCCGAGGTGCGGATGTGCCAGCGCACGGCGTAGCCGAACACCCCCGCGACGGTCGCGTAGCCGGAGCCGGAGTCGGTGTGCGAGCTGATCCCGGTGAAGATCTGGCCGGCGTACGCGGGCATCGCGGCCTCGGCGGCCGCCTTGGCGGTGGTGCCCTGGACGGTGTCCTTCTCGACCGAGAACTGGCCGCGGATGCAGGAGTTGCCGTCGGCGCAGGTGTAGCGGCCGGTGCCGAGGAAGACCGTCGAGTGCGCGGAGTTGGCCGCCGCGTCCCAGCCGTCGAACACCGGGATGGTGATCGCGTGCTGGGGATCCGGGGCGGTGCTCTTGAGGGCCGGCGCCGGCTTGGGCGTGGGCACCGTCGGCGTCGGGGCGGGCGTGCCCGCGGTCGGACTGGGGCTCGGGGCGGGGCCGACGCTCTGGGTGACGGTGACCGTCGGGTTCGGGGTCGGGTCCGCCTTCGGGGAGCCGCCGCTGAGCGCGATCCCGGCGATGATCCCGCCCACGGCCAGCACGCCGACCGCGATGGCGACGATCACCCCGGGCTTCATGCGGCCGGGCGCCGGCGGCTGCGGCGGGTAGCCCGGTGCCGGGTAGCCGTAGCCCGCGCCCTGGGCTGGGTAGCCGTCCTGGCCCGGGTAGCCGTACGCCGGGGCGGAGGCGCCGCCCGGGTAGCCGTAGCCGGGGGCGTCCTGCGGGCCGCCGTAGCCGTACCCGGGCTGCGGGGCCGTGGGCGGCCAGCCCTGGGTGGGGGCGTCGGCGAGCCGGCCGGCGCCGCCCTGGAGCGGGCGCACCTCGCTGGTCCAGGCGTTGCCGTCCCACCAGCGCTCGTGACCGGGGGTGCCGTCCGCACCGGGGACCGGGTACCACCCGGGAGGCGTCGAGTTGCTCACGGCCGTACGGTACCCGGCGGGGTGCTGGTCCAGACAGGGCGGGTCGGTCACGACTCTGCACCACCCGTCTCGGCTGATGATCCGTCAGGTTTGGTGGCAGGTACGGCCGGAGGACCGGTCGGGCCGACGGCCCGTCCGGAGGTCGGGTCGGTCGGGGAGCCGGGTCGGTCGGGCCGGTCAGTCCGCCAGGCGGCGGGCCATCCAGATGTCGTCCACGTAGGACCCGTCGATCAGGAACTCCTCGGCCAGCGAGCCCTCGACGACGAAGCCGCAGCTCTCGTAGAGCCTGCGGGCCGGGACGTTCCAGCCGAGCACTCGCAGGGTCAGCTTGCGCGCGCCCTCGGCCCGGGCCGCCGCGCAGGCGGCCCCGACCAGACTCCGGCCGACGCCCCGGCCGCGGACCTCGGCGTCGACGGCCAGGCCCTGGATCTGCCGGACGTGCCGGTTGCTGGCCAGCGGGGTCGCCGGGACCTGGCGGATGTAGCCGACGACGCGGCCGTCCAGGAGGGCGAGCAGGAACTGCTCCGGGGCGTGCCGCTCGTCGAAGACGCCGTCCTCCTCGGGCGGCTGCGGGGAGACGTCGGACAGCGGGGACCAGGCGGCGCGGTTGAGGACGGCGAGTTCGCCCTCGTCCTCGGGCCGAGCTGGTCGGATGATCAGATCGTCCTCGTGCATGCGCGCCATGCTAATGAGACGCCTGCAAACATGACAGGGAATTGAAAACTGCGAGGATGGGCGTATGCGCATCGCTGTCACAGGCTCCACGGGATTGATCGGTTCGGCCCTCGTCCGCTCCCTGCTGGCGGACGGCCACGAGGTGGTCCGGCTGGTCCGGCACCGCTCCAGGACGGGCCCGCAGCCCGACGGAAGTACCGCGATCGGCTGGAACCCGCTGCTCGGCCAGGTCGAGCGGGACGGGCTGGCCGGGGTCGAGGCGGTGGTGCACCTGGCCGGCGCCGGGGTCGGCGACCACCGCTGGACGGACTCCTACAAGCGGGAGATCCGGGAGAGCCGGGCGCTCGGCACCGAGACGCTGGCCGTCGCGCTGGCCGAGCTCAAGGAGCCGCCCCGGGTGCTGGTCAGCGCCTCCGCGGTCGGCTGGTACGGGCAGACCGGCGACCGGGTGATCGACGAGGACTCCCCCGCCGGCCGGGACTTCCTGGCCGAGGTCTGCGTGGAGTGGGAGGCGGCCGCGCGGCCGGCCGAGCGGGCCGGGATCCGGGTCGTCCACCCGCGCACCGGGATGGTGCTGTCCGCGGCCGGCGGGGCCGGCGCACGGCTGTTCCCGCTGTTCAAGCTGGGCCTGGGCGGACGGCTCGGCAGCGGGCGGCAGTACTGGAGCTTCATCTCGCTGGCCGACCAGGTCGCCGCGCTGCGGTTCCTGATCGACCGGGACGACCTCTCCGGCGCCGTCAACCTCACCGCGCCCGACCCGGTCACCAACGCCGAGCTGACCGCGGCGCTCGGGCGGGCGCTCGGGCGACCCACCCCGTTCCCGGTGCCGGAGGCGGTGCTCAAGGTGGTGCTCGGGGAACTCGCGGTCGAGGTGGTCGGCAGCCACCGGGTGGTGCCGCGGCGGCTGCTGGACGCGGGGTTCCGCTTCGCCCACCCGGACGTGGACTCGGCGGTGCGCGCGGCGCTGTGAGCGGGTGCGGGGTGGGCGGTGCCAACGGCGTGAGCCGTGCGCCGTGCGCTGTCGTGTGCGTGGCGGTGCGCGCGGGTCCGGGCGTGCCGTGCGGGTCCGGGTGTGCCGCGCGGCGATGTGAACAGTGCGTCGCGGCGCGCGCCGCGGTGCACGCGGGTCCGGGTGTGCCGCGCGACGGTGTGCGCGGGCGGCTTTGGACCGGGTTCGGACCGGGCTCGCCGACCGCTCCGGCGTACGGCGGCTACGGCATTCGCCCTGGCCAGGGGCATATGCCGGGCGGAGGTCGGACGGGGCTCCGGGAGGGGGCGCATGGGAGCACAGACCGGGCGCGTCGCACGCCCCCGGTGACCGTACGCGCCCGCCGACCCCAGAACCCGGCCCCAACGGCGCACTGTCCGTGACCGCGCCCCGGTCCGGTGCCGCACGCCCCCTCCCGACCCTTGGATCGGGTCCGATGCGCTTGTCTGATGGTCGTACTGACTGGGCATCACACCGTCGGACCGTGTCCCGGCACCCCGCTGCCTGCGTCGGCCGGAGCCCCGGGACCAGGGAGGGAGCACGCCAGTGCCCACATACGACTTCACCCGCCGCGCCCGCCGCCCGTCCGACCCGGACGTCGTCGTGATCGGCGCCGGACTCGCGGGCCTGGCCGCCGCCCGCACGCTCGCCGGCCACGGCCTCACCGTCCAGATCCTTGAGGCCACGGACCGGATCGGCGGCCGGATGGCCACCCGCGAACTGGACGGCTTCCGGCTCGACGACGGCAGCCACCTGCTGAACACCGCCTTCCCCGAGCTCCGCCGCGTACTCGACCTCGACCGCCTCGACCTGCGCCCGCTCGCTCCCGGCGTCCTCGTGCACAGCGGCGGCCGCCGCTACCGCACCGGGGACCCTCAACTCACCACCGCCCGGCAGGCCGCCACCCGCGCCCCGCTCGGCAGCCCGCTGGACAAGGCCCGGCTCGGCAGCTGGCTCGGCCGGCTCGCCGCCACCCCCGCCGGCCGGCTCCAGAACCGCCCGGAGACCACCACCGCCCGCGCGCTGACCGGCCACGGGCTCGCCCCGCGCACCCTCGACGGCTTCCTGCGGCCGCTGCTCGGCGCACTGCTCAGCGACCCGGCCCTCGGCACCAGCAGCCGGATCGCCGACCTGGTGCTGCGCTCCTACGCGCGCGGACGGCTCTGTCTGCCCGCCGACGGGATCGCGGCCGTACCGGCCCAACTGGCCGCCGCCCTGCCCGCCGGCATCGTGCGCACCGGGGTGCAGGTCACCTCGATCGCCGCCGACGGCGTGGAGACCGTCGGGCACGGGCGGATCGGCGCCCAGGCCGTCGTCGTCGCCACCGACGCCCGCTCCGCCGCCCAGTTGCTGCCCGGGCTGCGGCTGCCGGACTTCCACCCCGTCACGACCTTCTACCACGCGGCCGACCGCGCCCCGCTGAGCGAGGCCGTCCTGCTGCTCGACGGCGACCGGCCCGGCGGGCAGCCTCCGCTGGTCTCGCATTCGCTGGTGCTCAGCGAGCTGCACCCTTCCTACGCCCCGGCCGGGCAGGCGCTGGTCGCCACCACCGTGCTCGGGCGGCGCTCCTTCGACGCCGGCGGCCCGGCCGGGCTGGAACCGACGGTCCGGGCCCGGCTCGCCGAGCTGTACGGCGCCTCGACCACCGGCTGGCAGTTCCTGAACGTGCGGCACGTCCCGGACGCACTGCCCACGATGCCCCCGCCGCACAATCCCCGGCGCCCGGTGCGGGTGCTGGCCGGGCTGTACGTCGCCGGGGACCACCGGGACACCAGCACCGTGCAGGGCGCGCTGGTCTCCGGGCGGCGGGCGGCGCAGGCGGTGCTGCGCGACCTCGGCGTCCCGGCCACCGCACGGGAGGCCGAGGCGGCGGCCTGACCCGTTCGGACGCCCGGAGTGCTCGGGCGCTCCCGGACGGGCTGAGCCCGCAACGCGCCGGCGATCCTTCCTAGCCGGTGCCCGGAACACGCCGGCGGTCCTGACATGCTGCTCGGCGCCTTCACCGCCGGGACCATCTCCCGCCTGCTGCTCTCCGACATCCGCCAGGCCGAGGAGGAGGTGATCGAGGCCAAGCTGGAGAGCATCGGCTTCGGCTTCCTGGCGCCGGTGTTCTTCGTGGTCAGCGGAATGAACTTCGACCTGACCGCCCTGCTGGACGACCCCGGCACGCTGCTGCTCGTCCCGGTGTTCCTGCTGCTGCTCCTGGTGGTACGCGGACTGCCGGCCGGACTGCTCGCCCCGGCCGGGCTCGGCCGGCGGGACCGCGCGGCGCTCGGGCTGTACGGCGCGACGGCGCTGCCGCTGGTCGTGGTGATCACCACCATCGAAGTGGACGACGGGCACCTGCCGTCGTCGACGGCGGCCGCACTCGTGGGCGCGGGCATGCTCTCGGTGCTGGCGTTCCCGCTGGCGGCGCAGCGGGTACGCGGCGGCGTCCGGCCACCCGCGCCGGAGCCGGGACGGCCGCGCGTCCGGGCCGAGAGCTGGTGAGTCGCTCCCGGTCGCACTCCCCGGCCGCCAACGGGCGGCGGGGGAAAGCCCTTTCGAAGGCGTTCCGGCAGACGCTTCCCAGCGGCCCTTCCGAGCGGGCCTTCCGAGCGGGCCTTCCGACCGGGCCTTCCGACCGGGCCTTCCGACCGGCCCCTTCGACGCCGGCGCACCCCTCCGGCCCCGGGCGGTACGGGCTTCCGGGACCGCCGGCTCGTCCGACAGTCCCTGGATCACGAGTCCCTAGATCACGCCCGCCTGGCGGGCCGTCTCCTCGAAGGCGCGTGCCACCGGGCTGCCCCGGTAGGGGATCAGGCGGCGGTGGAAGTCCCGGACGTACTCCAGCGAGCGGGCCGAGCGCATCTCCCCCGCCGCCCGCAGCGCGTCGGTGGCCATGGTGCAGGCCTCGTCGAGGTCCCCCATGCCGAGCCGGGCGGTGGCCAGCACCAGCCGGCAGAAGATCCGGCTGCGCGCATAGGCGGGCGAGCGCAGCCTCAACGACTTCTCGGCGTGCTGCGCGGCGGTGCGCCACTGCTGCAGGTCCCGGTAGCAGTGGGCGAACTCGTCGGAGAGCTGCGCCTCGTCGAAGTACCGTGCCCAGGAGGGCAGTTCGTCACCCGCCCGGGCCGCGGCCAGCGACCGCTCGGAGCGTACCAGGGCGGTGGTGCAGGCCCGGACGTCGCCCAGCAGGCCGTGGCCGCGGGCCTCGGCGGCGTGCATCAGCGACTGGACCACCGGCGGCACCGCCGTGCCCACGCCCTGCTGGGCGACCCGGGCCAGCTGGACGGCCTCCCGGCCGTGGCCCAGGTGGACGGCCTGCTGGCTCATCGTCACCAGGACGTACCCGCCCAGCGCGCGGTCCCCGGCGGCCTGGGACAGGCGCAGCGCCTGGACGAAGTAGCGCTGGGCGAGGCCGTGTGCGGCGATGTCGAAGGACGTCCAGCCGGCCAGCCTGGTCAGGTCGGCGACCGCGCCGAACAGTGCCCGGCCGATCTGCTCGCCGTAGCGGCCGCGCAGCATCGGCTCGGCCTCGCTCTCCAGGTAGCGGACCAGCGCCTGCCGGGCGTGCCCGCCACCGTAGGCGTGGTCGAGCGCGCGGAAGAGGTCGCCGACGGCACGGATGGCGGCGATGTCGCCGCGGCCGACCCGCAGGGCCGGGCGTTGCTCGCGGGCCGGGTCGGTGTACGGCGGCTCGACGGCGGCGGGCGGGCGGCGGCTCTGGGTGGGGACCCGGCCGATGGGGGGCACGGCGGTACCGGCCGTGCCCACGGTGGGGCGCGTGCCGGGCGTGCCGGGAGCCGGGCCGCGCGCTGGGCTCACGGGGGGCGCGCCGGGCGTACCGACCGTTCCGGCCGCGGAGGGCACGGAGGGCGTGCCGGACGGGCCGTGCACGGGTGCGGACGCGGGCGGCGGGCCGGTGGCGGCGTCGGGGCGGGCCATCGTCGAGCCGTCCCGGGCGACGCGCTCGTCGGTGCGGCCGATCAGCCAGTCCCGGCTGGGGACGACCAGGCCGGCCGGGGTGAAGGCGATCCGGCGCAGTTCGGACTGCGGGCCGTTGTCCTTGCGCCACATGCTCGCCACGATGTCCACCGCCTCCTGCGGGGTCTCGGCGAACTCCAGCCCGGCGTACACCGGGGCGCAGGCGTCCAGGCCGAGGTCCTGGGCGGTGAGGCGGCGGCCGAGGCGGCGGGTGAAGACCTCGGCGATCAGCGCCGGGGTGGCGCCGCGGGGCTGCTGGCCGCGCAGCCAGCGGGTGACCGAGGTCTTGTCGTAGCGCAGGTCGAGACCGTGTTCCAGACCGAGCTGGTCGACCCGGCGGGCCAGGCCCGCGTGCGAGAAGCCGGCCTCCTCGATCAGCGCGGCGAGTTGGCCGTTCTGCGGGGCCGCTCCGGAGGGGCCGGAGTGCCCGGCATGGCCTGGGTGACCGCCCGTCGGCGCGGAGGCGGGGGCGGGCCTGGCGGGTTCGTGCCGGTCGGTTGTGGCCTGCGCGGGCAGCCGCAGTTCGTCGGCGGTCGGGGCGTCGGCGGTCAGGGCGTCGGGGGCGTCCGGCAGGGCCCGGCCGACCGGGCCTCGGTGCTGGCCGAGCGGGTCGAGCGGTCCGTACGCCGGGCTGTCGGTTGCAGGCCGTTGGGGCATGTCAGTCAACACCTCTCGGACGTCGCGCCGGGCTCTACCAGCACTTCGGCTGCCTGGGGCGGCGCCCCCTGTCGGGAATCGGCGTGAATGTAGCGAGCATTCGGGCGCTATGGGTGGATCTGACCGAGCAATCCTCCGAACGGGTGAAGCAATCGCGCCCATTGTGGGGAAGCGAGGCCAGGGCGGGTTTGGCCTTCCGCGGTCGAACCGTCGATCGACGGTCATGGCGACGGGCACCACAGCCCACCGGGATGCTGTAGCGGCCCGCCACATGGGAGCCAGGCCCCCGAATTCCTACCGTTCTCGGCCATGGACACCACTACAGACCGCCCGCTCGACGGCCGGACGGCCCTGGTCACCGGGGCCGCCTCGGGCATCGGCCGAGCCTGCGCCGAGGCCTTCGCCGGGGCCGGCGCCCGGGTCTACGTCGTCGATCTCGCGGCCGGCCCGGCCCGGGAGCTCGCGGAGCGGATCGGCGGCCGCGCCATCGTCGCGGACCTCGGCGACCCGGAGGCCGTGGAGACCCTGCCGGACGACGCCGACATCGTGGTCAACAACGCCGGTCTCCAACACGTCGCGCCCGTCCACGAGTTCCCGCCCGACCGCTTCACCCTCATCCAACGTGTCATGGTCGAGGCCCCGTTCCGCATCCTGCGCCGCACCCTCCCGCACATGTACGAGCAGGAGTGGGGGCGGGTGGTCAACATCTCCTCCGTCCACGGCCTGCGGGCCAGCGCCTTCAAGTCCGCCTACGTCACCGCCAAGCACGCCCTGGAAGGCCTCAGCAAGACCGTCGCCCTGGAGGGCGCCCCCTACGGCGTCACCAGCAACTGCATCAACCCCGGGTACGTCCGAACTCCCCTGGTGGAGCAGCAGATCGCCGCCCAGGCCCTGGCCCACGGCATCCGCGAGGACGAGGTCGTCGAACGGGTCATGCTCGACCGCACCGCCCTCAAGCGCCTCATCGAACCCGACGAGATCGCCCAACTCGCCCTCTGGCTCTGCTCCCCACCCGCCTCCTACATCACCGGCGCCAGCCTCCCCGTCGACGGCGGCTGGACGGCGCACTGAGACAGGAGGTGGAAAGCGAAGGAGAAGATCCACGGGCGGGAAACGTGTACGGGCCCCTCCGGGGAGGAGGCCCGCGCCCGCACGGGGAGCGCAGGCCCGGCCGTCTCGATCTCGATCGGCCCCGTCGTCGCTTCGGCATCGCCGAAGCGACGACGGGGCGACCGGTGCAAGGGTGGGGGCCGAGGTGGTTATGGAGTGGCAGGCCATATCAGCGCCGTTGACTATGTGGGTTGCCAACATGGGCCGCGCCTCCGGGACTTCTCTACCTTGTGGCGACATCGTCCCCGTCCCCCTCCCCCCTGGACCTGGAAGTGGTGACCATGAACGCCTCTGCACGTGGTTCGGCGGCGACCAGTTCACTCCCCCGAGTGGTGGCTGCGAGCCTGATCGGCACGACCATTGAGTGGTACGACTACTTCTTGTACGGAACAGCAGCCGCGTTGGTGTTCGGCAAGGTGTTCTTTCCGAACAGTGATCCGCTGACGGGGACGCTGCTGTCGTTCCTCACCTATGCGATCGGGTTCGCCGCACGGCCGGTCGGGGCGCTGGTGTTCGGGCACTTCGGGGACCGGGTGGGGCGGAAGAAGCTGCTCGTCGTCAGCCTGCTGCTGATGGGCGGGTCGACCACGCTGATCGGGGTGTTGCCCACCTACAGCTCCATCGGGGTGGCGGCGCCGGTGCTGCTGACGGTGCTGCGGCTGGTGCAGGGCTTCGCGCTGGGCGGGGAGTGGGGCGGGGCGGTGCTGCTGGTGTCGGAGCACGGAGACCAGCGGCGGCGGGGGTTCTGGGCGTCGTGGCCGCAGGGCGGGGCACCGGCCGGGAACCTGCTGGCGGCGGGGGTGCTGTCGCTGCTGACGGCGGTGCTGTCGGAGCAGCAGTTCCTGTCGTGGGGGTGGCGGGTGCCGTTCCTGCTGTCCGCGGTGCTGGTGGGGGTCGGGATGTGGATCCGGCTGGCGGTGGACGAGTCGCCGCTGTTCAAGCAGGCGCTGGCGGCGGCCGAGAAGCGCAAGGCGGCCCGGAAGGCAGCCGAACAGCCGCCGCTGGTGGCCGTGTTGCGGCACCACTGGCGGGAGGTGCTGGTGGCGATGGGCGCCCGGATGGCGGAGAACATCTCGTACTACGTGATGACCACCTTTGTGCTGACCTACGCCGTCACCCACGCGCACTTCTCGAAGCAGACCGCGCTGAACGCGGTGCTGATCGCCTCGGCGATCCAGTTCGCGCTGATCCCGCTGTTCGGCGCACTGTCGGACCGGGTCGGGCGCAAGCCGGTGTACCTGGTCGGCGCGGTCGGGGTGGGCGCCTGGGCGTTCGTCTTCTTCGGGCTGGTGGACACCAGGTCGTTCGGGTCGCTGCTGGTCGCGGTGACGATCGGGCTGGTGTTCCACAGCGCGATGTACGCACCGCAGGCCGCGTTCTTCTCCGAACTGTTCGCGACCCGGATGCGGTACTCGGGCGCCTCGATCGGGGCCCAGTTCGCCTCGGTGGCGGCCGGCGCGCCGGCGCCGCTGATCGCGACCGCGCTGCTCAAGGACTACGGCAGCGCCACCCCGATCTCGGTGTACGTCGCGATCGCGGCGGCGATCACCGTACTGGCGGTGCTCTGCGGGCGGGAGACCAGGGGCCAGGACCTCGCGGAGGTCGAGCCCGAGGCGGCGGCCGGGGCGGAGGCGGAGGCCGCCACCGTGGCCGGAAAGCCCGCCACGGCCTGACGGCCGAGCCGCTACGATCGCGCTTCCGCCGGACACGACGCCGATTGGCGGCACGCACCATGAACCACCCTCACGAAAGCTCCGCGCCCGCGCTGCGGCGGCTGCTCGACCTGCTCGCCTCCGGCGCCGCCACCGAGGACTTCGCCGACGTGCTGGCCGACGCCCGCCGCCGTGGGGCGCCGGCCGCCGTCCTCGCCGAGATCGACGACGCCACCTGGCAGGCCCTCCGGGTACATCGCACGCTGCGCCAACACCGGCGCCGGGAGGCGGAGTTGACGGCCCTGTTCGACACCGCCGGGGACCTCGCCGCCTCCCGGGAGCTGGACACCGTGCTGCAGGCGATCGTCCGCCGCGCCCGAATGCTGCTCGGCACCGACACCGCGTACCTGACCCTGCCGGACGTGGCCGCGGGCGACACCTACATGCGGGTCACCGACGGCTCGGTGTCCGTCCTGTTCCAGACCCTGCGGCTCAGCCTCGGCGACGGGCTGGGCGGCCTGGTCGCGCAGACCGCCCGCCCGTACGCCACCCCCGACTACCGCACCGACGAGCGGTTCCACCACACCGGCACGATCGACGCGGGCGTGCTCGACGAGGGCCTGGTGGCGATCATCGGGGTGCCGCTGCTGCTCGGCGGCGAGGTCATCGGGGTGCTGTTCGCAGCCGACCGCTCGCCGCGCGCCTTCTCCCCCGACGAGGTCGCGCTGCTGTGCACGCTGGCCGCGCACGCCGCGATCGCCCTGGACACCGCCAAGGCACTGGCCGACACCCGGGCCGCGCTCGCCGAGCTGAACAGCGCCAACGAGCTGGTCCGCGCCCACTCCGCCGCCGTCCAGCGCGCCGAGCAGGCGCACGACCGGCTCACCGACCTGGTCCTGCGCGGCGCCGAGGTGCCGGACGTCGCCGCCGCCGTCGCGGCCCTGCTGGGCGGTGGGATAGCCGTTCTCGACGCCGAGGGCGAGCCACTGGCCGGGAGGTCCGCGCCCGCCGCCGAACTGGCGGAGGCGGTCGCCGCGTCCCGGGCCGAGGGGCGATCCGTCCGGCACGGCGAGTTGTGGGTGTGCGCGGTCCTGGCCGGGCACGACGCGCTCGGCACCATGGTGCTGCGCGGACGGCCCGACCTCGACGACGCGGACCGGCGGCTGTTCGAGCGGGCCAGCGTGGTGACCGCGCTGCTCCTGCTGCTGCGCCGCTCGGTGGCCGAGACCGAGAACAGGGTCCGCGGCGAACTGCTCACCGACCTGCTAACCGCCCCCGACCGCGACCCGGCCGGGCTCACCGCACGCGGCCGCCGGCTCGGCGTCGACCTCGCCCGCCCGCACCTGGTCCTGGTCGCGGAACCGGCCGAACCCGTGGGGTCCCCCGGCGCGGACCGCGGCCGGCTGGCCGGGGCGGCCCGCCGGTACCTGTTCGGCTCCCGGGGCGTCGGCGCCGAGCACGGCGACGCGGTGGTGCTGCTGGTGCCGGAGGCCGGCGACCCCGAGGAGGCCGCCCGGCAGGCCGCCGAGCGGCTGGCCCGGCTGGCCGGCTTCCCGGTCACCGTGGGCGCCGGCCGCCCGGCCGCCGGCCCGCCCGCACTGGCCGCCTCGTACGCCGAGGGCCTGCGCTGCGTACGGGCGCTGCGGGTGCTCGGCCGCGCCGGGGAGGGCGCCTCGGCCCGGGCGCTGGGCTTCCTCGGGGTGCTGCTCGGCGACGGTCACGACGTGGACGGCTTCGTCGGCGCGGCGCTCGGCCCGCTGCTCGCCTACGACGCCCGGCGCGGCACCGAACTGGTCCGCACCCTGCGCGCCTACTTCGACTGCGGCGGCAGCCTCACCCGCGCCAAGGACGAACTGCACGTCCACGTGAACACCGTGGTCCAGCGGCTGGACCGGGTCGAGGCGCTGCTCGGCCCGGACTGGAACCACCCCGAGCGCTCGCTCGAACTCCAGCTGGCACTGCGGCTGCAGCTGCTCTCGGGTGGCTGAGCGGCCGTCCCTCGGGCGGCCTCGGGTAGCCCCAGGCAACCTCGGGCGGCCCCCGGTAGACCCCGGCGGTCTCGGGCGGCTGGCCGGTCCGTACGGGCGTGGGCGTACAGTGGCGAGGTTGGTCTCGAACGCCTGGCAAGGAGCGGCAGCGGTGAGCGAGAACGTCGATTTCGTTCGAATGGGGATAGGCGAGGGCGCCATCGCCTACCAGGAGGCCTGGGAGGAGCAGCAGCGCCTGCACGCGCTGCGGGTCGCGGACGAGATCCCCGACACCGTGCTGCTGCTGGAGCACCAGCCCGTCTACACGATGGGCAAGCGCACCAACCCCGCCGACCTGCCGCTGGACGGCACCCCGGTGGTCGAGGTCAACCGGGGCGGGGAGATCACCTGGCACGGCCCCGGCCAGCTGGTCGGCTACCCGATCGTCAAGCTGCCCGACCCGATCGACGTGGTCGCGTACGTCCGCCGGCTGGAGGAAGCGCTGATCCGCGCCTGCACCGAGTTCGGCGTCGGGACCACCCGGGTCGAGGGCCGCAGTGGCGTGTGGGTGCTGGGCGAGTCCATCCCGGACGCCGTGGTGGACCCGGCGCAGGTGGTGGACATCGGCAGGCTGACCCTGCGCATGGGCCTGCCGCTGGGCATCGACCCGCGGCTGGCCGGCCCCGAGTACGCACCGTCCAACGCCGGCCAGCGCGGCGACGACCGCAAGCTCGCCGCGATCGGCGTGCGGGTCGCCCGCGGGGTGACCATGCACGGCTTCGCGCTCAACTGCGACCCGGACATGACCTGGTTCGACCGGATCGTGCCGTGCGGCATCCGGGACGCGGGCGTCGCCTCGCTCGCCGGCGAGCTGGGGCGCGGCTTCACCGTCGGCGAGGCGCTGCCGGTGGTCGAGCGGCACCTGGCGGACGTGTTCGCGGAGCTGCCGGAGCCGGCACTCACCCGCTGAGGACCGTACCGCCCGGCACACCCCGGACGCTCCCGGCGCCCTCGGCACCCTCGGCACCACCCGGGAATCTACCGGCCAGTAGCTCTGTTGCCCTGCGATTGCGGGGCAACAGGCGCCGCGAAGGCCGTACAACCACAGGCGTACCCTGGGGGTACCCCGTCTAGTTCTAGGAGTCGCACGTGTCCGCTGTCGCGCCCGACGGCAGGAAGCTGCTCCGCCTGGAGGTCCGCAACAGCGAGACCCCCATCGAGCGGAAGCCCGAGTGGATCAAGACCCGCGCGAAGATGGGCCCGGAGTACAACGCCCTCCAGTCGCTGGTGAAGAAGGAGGGGCTGCACACCGTCTGCCAGGAGGCCGGCTGCCCCAACATCTTCGAGTGCTGGGAGGACCGCGAGGCGACCTTCCTCATCGGCGGTGACCAGTGCACCCGCCGCTGCGACTTCTGCCAGATCGACACCGGCAAGCCCGCCGAGTTCGACCGGGACGAGCCGCGCCGGGTCGCCGAGTCCATCGTCACGATGGACCTCAACTACGCCACCATCACCGGCGTCGCCCGCGACGACCTGCCGGACGGCGGCGCCTGGCTGTACGCCGAGACCGTGCGCCAGGTGCACGCGATGACCGCCGACCGCGCGAGCGGCCGCACCGGCGTCGAGCTGCTGATCCCCGACTTCAACGCGGTGCCCGAGCAGCTGGCCGAGGTCTTCTCCTCCCGCCCCGAGGTGCTCGCGCACAACGTCGAGACGGTGCCGCGGATCTTCAAGCGGATCCGCCCGGCATTCCGCTACGAGCGCTCGCTGGACGTCATCACCCAGGCCCGCGCGGCCGGGCTGGTGACCAAGTCCAATCTGATCCTGGGCATGGGCGAGACCCGCGAGGAGGTCAGCCAGGCGCTCGCCGACCTGGTCGGCGCCGGCTGCGAGCTCATCACCATCACCCAGTACCTGCGCCCCTCGCTGCGCCACCACCCGGTGGAGCGCTGGGTCAAGCCGCACGAGTTCGTCGAGCTCCAGCAGGAGGCCGAGGAGCTGGGCTTCGCCGGGGTCATGTCGGGCCCGCTGGTGCGCTCCTCCTACCGGGCCGGCCGGCTGTACCGGCAGGCGCTGGAGCGGCGCGAGCAGGCCGCGGTCTGAGCCGGCGCCTTGAGCCGCCGCTCTTGAGCCTGCGCCCTTGAGTCGCCGCTCTCGATCCGGCGCTTTTGAGCCAGCCGCATCGAGCGAAGGGCGGAGCCTCGGCTCCGCCCTTTCGGTTTCACCACGCTTTGACTCGCTGGTCACCGGCTGGTAACACGGGGTGGTGATGATGGACTCATTGCGAGCGTTCGATTCTTCTCAGCCACGAGGGGAGCTGTTCGGCATGCGGATGCGAATCCGGTCGGTCGGGGTTGCGCTGCGGTTCGCCGAGAGCGTCCTGCTGGCGGGCGGCCAGCGGCAGGCCCGGCGCAACGCCTGGGCGGCGGTCTGCGAGAACCGCCGGTACGCGGCGGACCGCCGGCACGACGCGCCGTCGCCCGGGCCGGTGGGGACGTCCGCACGACGGTGACGTCCGGACGGCGGTGAGGCCGGGGCGCCGGTGAGGCCGGGGCGCCGGTGAGGCCCAGTCGGCGGTGAGGCCATGTCGGCGGTGACGTCCGGACGGCGGCAAGGGCGGCACTCCGCCCGCGGCCGCCGGTCGCTGTGTGCGACGGCGCAGGGCACTCGAGTCACGGATCGAGCGAACGGGTACCCGGGCTTGGATATCCCGTACCCGTGCCACGTACCATGAGCGTTATGGCGAGGGAAACATCCGAGAACCCCGGGCGACTGAAGCAGATCCGCCTGGCGTACACCATGACCAAGAAGGTCGACACCAAGATCGGCCTGATCATCGCCGGCGTCGGCCTGCTGACCTTCGGCGTGTTCCTCGCCATCGGCTTCGCAATCGACCACCCCATCTACCTGGGCATCCTGGGCTTCATCGTGGCCTTCCTGGCCATGGCGATCGTCTTCGGGCGCCGGGCCGAGCGCGCGGCGTTCGGACAGATGGAGGGGCAGCCGGGCGCCGTTGCGGCGGTGCTGAACAACATCCGACGTGGCTGGAGCTCCAACTCCAC
This sequence comes from Kitasatospora sp. NPDC087314, assembly GCF_044744365.1. Classification (NCBI taxonomy): domain Bacteria; kingdom Bacillati; phylum Actinomycetota; class Actinomycetes; order Kitasatosporales; family Streptomycetaceae; genus Kitasatospora; species Kitasatospora sp. NPDC087314. Next base: position 397,319 of record NZ_JBIUYE010000001.1, on the reverse strand, counting down.
CCCGGTCGCGGTCACCCGTAACCAGGACGCGGTCTACCGCGCGGTTGGCCGGGCCGGCATCGCGCTGATCGGTGAGGGCAACCCGAACCGGGTGCGCCAGCTGCTGGCCTCCGAGAAGAAGAAGATGGCCCGGGTGGTCGGCGACGTGCCGGTGCACGACATCGTGGTGGGCAACGGCGAGGGCGAGATCCCGCTCAAGAAGTTGCAGATCCACCTGATGCGACTGCCCCGCGCCATCACCGCCGCCCAGGTCACCGAGACCAACGACCGTCTGCGCGCGCTGGGCGACCTGCTCTCCAAGGCGCCGATCCCCAAGGGCCCGATGCCCAAGGGTGCCCGGATGCCCAAGGGCGGCCAGGTCCGCTGACCCTCCCCCGTCCCTGACGACACGTGAACGGCCCCGCCGCGGAGATCCCGCGGCGGGGCCGTTCATCGTTGTGCGGCGGGGCCGTTGGACGCCGGGGCCTAGATCCGGGCCTCGGCGCCGGGGCCTAGATCCGGACCTCGGCGCCGGGGCCTAGATCCGGACCTCGACGGTGCCGACCGCCTTGTCGTGCAGGCCGCGGGCGTCGCGGTCCCAGACCAGCGGCGGCACCACCAGGCAGAGCAGCAGGGTGCGCAGCAGGACCTGCGGGATGGTCGCGCGGCCGCCGTCCAGGCGGATCACCCGCAGGCCGAACAGCCGCTTGCCGACGGTCGTGCCGGTGGTGGCGAGCAGCACCGCCGCGACCACGAAGTAGAGCGGGCTGGTCCACAGGTTCGCCTCGGCCGGGCTGCCCTTGCCGATCAGCCCGTAGGCGATCAGGGCGACCAGCCAGCCGTCCACGAACAGGGCGCCGATGCGACGGCCGGGGCCCGCGATCGAACCGGGGCCCTCCTTGGGCAGGCCGAGGCGCTCGCCGCGGTAGCCGAAGTCGGCTCCCATCTTCTCGGCGGCCGCCTTCGGGCCGTCGATCCACGATCCCAACGCTTCTCTGGTGTCCACGAATCCACATTAACCGGGCGGCCCGCCCGCACCGCCACCGGCTCCCCCGAACGCCACGGGCGAGTGAATCGCGCTGCCGGAGCTTTCCAAGTGGTCCAGACCACTTGTACACACCCGACCCGGTCGGTGGTGCGTTTTGCCCCCGTACGGTACGACTTTGCCACCCGATCGGCGGCCGTGGTTAACATTTACGAAACGACCGGGTCACCGGCCGGAAACGGCCCGTTCCTAGGGTGAGCCCCATTCGCACGCCGAGGAGGATGTATGTTCAACAACGCCGCCGAAGTGAAGCAGTACATTCAGGACAACGACGTGAAGTTCGTCGATGTCCGCTTCTGCGATCTGCCGGGCGTCATGCAGCACTTCTCCGTACCTGCGGCGACCTTCGACCCGTCCGAGATCCTGATGTTCGACGGCTCGTCGATCCGCGGCTTCCAGGCCATCCACGAGTCCGACATGGCCCTGGTCCCGGACCTCGCCACGGCCCGGCTCGACCCGTTCCGGACCGAGAAGCACCTCAACATCAACTTCTTCATCCAGGACCCGGTCACGGGCGAGGCCTACAGCCGCGACCCGCGCAACGTCGCCAAGAAGGCCGAGGCCTACCTCGCCTCCTCCGGCATCGCCGACACCGCGTTCTTCGGGCCCGAGGCCGAGTTCTACGTCTTCGACTCGGTCCGCTTCGAGACCAGCGCCAACGCGTCCTTCTACCACATCGACTCGGAGGCCGGCGCCTGGAACACCGGCGCCGCCGAGGGTGACGTACGCGGCTACAAGGTCAAGTACAAGGGCGGCTACTTCCCCACCCCGCCGGTGGACCACTTCGCCGACCTGCGCGCCGAGATGTCGCTGGAGCTGGCCAAGTCCGGCCTGGAGGTCGAGCGCCAGCACCACGAGGTCGGCACGGCCGGCCAGGCCGAGATCAACTACAAGTTCAACACGCTGCTGCACGCCGCCGACGACCTGATGCTGTTCAAGTACATCATCAAGAACGTCGCCTGGCGCAACGGCAAGACGGCCACCTTCATGCCGAAGCCGATCTTCGGCGACAACGGCTCGGGCATGCACGTCCACCAGTCGCTGTGGACCGAGGGCTCCCCGCTCTTCTACGACGAGCAGGGCTACGCCGGCCTCTCCGACACCGCCCGCTACTACATCGGCGGCCTGCTCCGGCACGCCCCCTCGCTGCTGGCCTTCACCAACCCGTCGGTGAACTCCTACCACCGTCTGGTGCCGGGCTTCGAGGCGCCGGTCAACCTGGTGTACTCGCAGCGCAACCGCTCGGCCGCGATCCGCATCCCGATCACCGGCTCCAACGCCAAGGCCAAGCGCATCGAGTTCCGCGCGCCCGACCCGTCCTCCAACCCGTACCTGGCCTTCTCGGCGATGCTGATGGCCGGCCTCGACGGCATCCGCAACAAGATCGAGCCGCTGGAGCCGGTCGACAAGGACCTCTACGAGCTGGCCCCCGAGGAGCACGCCAACGTCCCGCAGGTGCCCTCCTCCCTCCCGGCCGTGCTCGACTCCCTGGAGGCCGACCACGAGTACCTGCTCGCCGGCAACGTCTTCACCCCGGACCTGATCGAGACCTGGATCGACTTCAAGCGCACCAACGAGATCGCCCCGATCGCCCTCCGCCCCCACCCGCACGAGTTCGAGCTCTACTACGACCTGTAGGACCCCCTCTGACCTGCGGGAACGCAGTTTGATCTCTCATCGTTTCCGCAGGTCAGGCAAGGTTCTGACCTGCGGAAACACCTGGCCAGGGGTCGACTTCAACACCCCTGGGACTCGCGATGTGAAATGAGTGTGAAATGAGCACGCGTAGATCGAACTCGCGATGATCACCTCGTTGCCCTTGCCAGCACTGGGTAGTACGCCATCTCGCTACTTTCAGTAGTCCCCGCTCGTGGCCTGCCAACTCAACAGGTTCGATCTTTTGCCAGCATTGCCTCTCCCGCAGGCAAGGCGTCACCCACGCTCGCCAGTTCCCGCCGATCAAGAGGACATCCGAGAAGGCAGGGAGTACACCGGACGTCGGCAAGCAATGTCCGTCGAGAATCAGCCGGCTCAGGCAGCAGCAAGCCCGGCGGCGGCCACGGAGACGACAGCAGACAGGACAAACAGTTGAGGCCAACTGCCGAGCGGGTCGATCAGGACTGCGCCTACCCATGGGGCGAGGGCTGCGGCCACAGCGGCCGGGGCTCCCAGGAGGGCGCTCAGTCGTCCGTAGGAAGCGGTACCCCACAGCGGTGGCTTGGAGGAGGGTCCGGTTGCCCCCGACGGCGCCGGCCAGTATGGACAGGGTGATCAGCAGGGCGGCAGGGCCGGGCGTCGCATCGAGGGCGAAGGTAGTGGCCCTGCTGGCGGCGATCAGTACGCCGGTGCGCGCCCGGGCGGCGAGCGGTGCATAGAGGATGCGGCCCAGCGTCTGCCCCAGGCCGCCCAGTCCGCGGGCCCAGGTCGCCAGCATCGGACTGAAGTAGCGCGCGGTCAGTAGCGGGACCATTCGGACTGCATAAATCCGCTTGTCGGTGGCGCGTGGGACTCTTTGAACATGACGCTCCGGGGTAACTACTCCCAGCGAAGGTGCTCCAATACACACGGACGGTGTCTCATGGGCGGCGCACGGGTGATACGCACGAACAGAGTCCTACCACCCGACCCGAACGGCTGTCGGTGGTGCGGCGACGCCCAAGGCCACCACGGCACTCAGTGGGTGGCCTCGGTCGGTCAGCACACTTGGGCGGAGCCGACGCCCGAGCAGCGGCTTCGCCGCATGCAGGCGCGGCGGGCGGCCCGGCAGGCCGCGTCCGCAGCAGTCACCACAGATGCGGCCCCGCGTTCCGGGCGCGGATGACCAGATCATCGAAGAGCTTGGTGAGGTCCTCGGGAATGCGCTCCTTGGGCAGGTGTGCGGCGATCCCGACCATCAAGTCCTCCTTGGACTGAGGCCCCTCCAGGGAACCGGTCTTGAACATGACCAGCAGCGCGGAGCTGAACTTCTTGCCCGACCGCAGCCCGGCTACGTCGCCGGGCTGCCACGGCCCCGAGCCGTCGGTTCGCGGCCACAGGGCGTTGGCCGTGTCAGCCCAGTCCGCGTTCTGGAACAGGTCCTCCAGTTCGTTGGGCGCGCCCAGGTAGAAGCAGTGCTCGTCAGGAGTGAAGCCATACTGCTTGAGCTTGTCGTCGCGGAAGACCTGCTTCTGGTTCGTACGGCTGTCCTTGTCGACCACGAATGCCACGTCCCGGCGGTGGTCGGCCAGGAACTGCGCGAAGCGCAGCGCGCCCTCGTTGCTGCCACCGGCCATCAGGCACACGCCTGCGGACTGGATAGGTACGCCAGCGTGCTTGCGGAAGAGGATCGGAAACGCGGACGTCTCCGATACGCCCTCCACGGCGACGAAGAACCGCTCGTGCAGCAGGACGCTGTTGCGGAACCCGAGCGTCGTCGCGATGGTCGACAGGTGGCGGCGCACGTCCACGTCGGCGCCGCCTTCATCGAGGACCTCCACGCAGACCTGTCCCTGGTGGGTGCGCAGGTGCACCACGGAGGAGATGTCGACCCCGTCGATCAGGTTGAGCGAGTGGGTGGCCACGATCACCCGGGCGTTCGGCTGCGCCGACTGCCCCTGGATGAGCGACATGATCTGCCGCTGGCGGGTGTAGTCCAGATGGGTGTCCGGCTCGTCGTAGACGAACACGACGTCGCTCGTGGTGCCGTCGTCGTTCTGGGTCAGCTCGTTGCTGCTCTCCCAGAGGGCCAGGGAGATGCGGCGGGAGCGGCCCGTTCCGGCCGAGGACAGAGGGATGCGACGTCCGCCCGCGTCCACAACGGTCAGTTCCACGCCAGTCAGCGCGGGCTTGACCTTCACCTGCGGGTCGAGCTCGACCGACGGCAGTTCACACCGGTCCGCGATGTGCTCGCGAATGCGGTCGATGTCCGCGGTCAGCGAGTTCGCGAGGTACTCCTCAAGCTCCTCGACCCGCTTGGCGGCGTCATCGGCTCGGGTGTATTCCCGCAGGCGAGACCCCAGCAAGGTATGGATCACCGTCTCGGGCGCCTGGACCGCATCGCCGCGGAAGTACACGAGCGACGGCAGCGCGGCCTCCACGGAAGGGTCCGCCGCTACCCACGCGTCGACCTGCGGCATGGTGTCGGCAAGCTGCCGCAGCGGCTGTTCCCAGCTGTCGCGCGCGGTGGCTGGGCCGACCGGGAGTACGCCGTAGGAGTTCGCGGTCGTCTTCAAGGCAGGGAGCTTGAGTGACGCGAGGTCCTGCAGCCCCGCCTCCTCGCACACGCGGCGCCGCACCTCCAGGAACGAGCCCGCCTCCGGCCGGTAGCGGCGCCGGATCCGCACATGCTCGGGCAGGCCCAGGTCTTCCTGCTCATGGGGACGCAGTGCGAAGGAGCCCTCGACCACCGCCTGTGCCACGCGCGCCTGTGCGTCGGCGTCCTCGGCTTCGCCCTCGCCGAGGTAGGTCAGGTCACGCTCGCTGAGTGCTGTGCCCTCCAACAAGAACGCGAGGGCGTCCAACAGCGCCGTCTTCCCGCCCTCGTTCTGGCCAGTCAGTACGGTCTGCCGCAAGACCGGCACCTGCTTGATCTCCACGAGGCAGCGGAAACCCTCGACCGACACATCACAGATCTGCACGCACGCCTCGACTTGGCCAGGAACGGGTGGACTCAGAGGGACCGGGTCAGCCCGCAAGCTTGCGGGTCGGGTAGCGCCCCTTGATATGCCGGGCCACGAACCCGCCCTTGCTCGCGGCGGCCAGAAGTGCGGTGTGCACCTGCGCGGGCACGCGTGTGTACTCGTAAAGGGATCCGCTACGGAAGGCGATCTGCAGGGTACTGGAGCAGTCGTCGTAGCCGACAGACAGGACATTGGTGGACTGGACCGGCTGGTGCAGCACAGTGCCTCCTGCGATTGATGCGCCGGAAGGTGCCCGGTTGGCCGTTGATGCTATCAACAGTACGCCAAGAGCCTGCCCGGAAAGGGAGGTTGCGTCGGGCCGCATGCCAACCATCGGACGGGGTGGGAGTCTACGGGTTTGCCAGGGCCTGGCCCGGCGCCGCCTGGCCTGACGTCGCCCTCCTCATCGCCCCGGCCCGGCTGGTCATCCAGTGGGCGTTACCCCACCGAGTGGACACTTCTGAATGGGCGCCTCACTCCTGACTCCCCGGCACATTGGCCGCGACGATGTCCTGTATGCCAAGCCGGCCCCGGGCGTCCGGCTCCGCGCCGCCGAGCTCCTGGGCGGACCTCTCTCGACCGCCCGGCCTACGAGGACACCGACGAGGGCATCACCGCCGCCGCCACCGCATGGAACTGACCGACATCCGGAACAGGCCCTGGACGAAACAGCACGGTCCTCATGCGTCCTCAACTGACACCGGGCGCTGAACAGGGTGCCGACGTCCACGTCAAGATCCCCTGCCCTCAGCCGCGGTGCGGGGCGAGCTCCGGCAGATGCGCACCTAGAGGCCCCTCTCGATCGAAGTCGCGATGGCGCGAAGGCGCTTCGCTGCCGATCGCGCGTCACCGATCCGGTAGGTCGCGTAGCGCGGATCCTGCAGGTCCTCAATGCTCCGCACGATGTCCAAGTCAAGGCGGGCAAACAGCCTGAACGTGTCCAGCAGTTCGTCGATGTTCGGCGCCAACGGCGACCTGCGCTCGATCAGCGAGACGTCGCGTGCCGAAACTGCCTCCTCCGTCTCCGACTCGGTCTTGAGTCGGGAGATGACGAGGGACAGGATGTCGAGCTCGCGCTGCCGCGTGTCGATGAGCCCGGCGAGCCTGGACAGCCCGTCCGGCGCCTCGAATAGCATCCCAACGTCCGCTGGCCGCAAGCCGAGCGCCTCGGCGGAGCTAACAACCTGGCCCAACTCGTCGGCGGTGATGAGCGCCCACTGCTTCCGCTTGGCCATGTTCTTGATCGTGTCGCCGCTGAAAGCGGGGCCGATGATAGCGACGTACTCCGCTGAACGCTTCTCCTTGTGTGTGTCGATTGCCACGTCGCTCACGTTGTTGTGCGTGACCCGACCGGATGACGTCGACTTTCCCTCCACGATCGCCGTCCGCAACGACCCGTTGCCGTCGTACCACTGCACGAGGATGTCGGTGTCACCGGAACCGCTGATGCGCTGGGCGCGGAAACCCATGTGCCTGAACGCGCTCTCGATGTACACCTCGAAGGCCACACCGGGTGCCGCGCCGTCGGCGCCCGGGTCGACGGAGCTGCGTGTCAGTGATTCCACGATGAGCGAGAGCTTGTCTGGTTCGGCCGGCGCACCCGACGTGCTTTGTGCCAGGTCCGACGACAGCTCCAGCTCCCCGGCGGCCTCCGGCAGGTGCGGTTCGGCGAGGGGGAGCGTCTCGATGAGGCGCAGCCCGGTCGCCGTGGCCTGGACCGACGACCAGGACGTCTCGATGAGCAGGCCCGATTCGACCATGAAGGCCGTGAGCCACCGCACCTTGTCCTTGTTCAAGCCGTATGTGAAGCCTTCCCGATACACGTCATTCCTCGGAATATTGGCCTTCGCCGCACGGATCAGCTCGCCGACGAACTTCATGTTCGCGTGAAGGATCCGGATGAAGTCAATGTCCGATCCCGACCGCAGCCACGCCTTGGCAGCCGGCGTTGCCGTGAACACCCCTCGGCGGACCTCCAGAAGCAGCCCGGCGGCCCTCATGAACGGCAGCATGCTGTCGACGCTGCTACGTTTCAGGCTGAACCGGTCCGCGATGAAGCCCAGCAGTGCTTCCTTCTCCATCTGGTCCTCTGCTGCCGCGATGCACGTCCGCAGGTTCTCGATCTTATTGGGGTCCTCCTTCGGGCTCGGAACCCAGATGTTGTAGGTATTCCTGACCTCCTGGGCGCCGTCGGTCGCGGCTAGGTGCGCGAGGAGCGCGGCGATCTCCTCCGGAGCTTCGGGAATGTCGACCGCTTCGCCCGAGTCGTGCAAGGCCAGGGCCGAAGGCGTCACGACTTCCCAGGTGGCGAAGAGCGACCGTCCTACAGCGGTCGCGCCCTGCTTCCGCTCTCCCAACCATTCGGTCAGCCCCAGGACTTCGAGCCAGGTCATCCGGAAGCGCGTGTTGTTGACAGTCGTCCAGCCGAGGTTGTACGACTCGACCAACTCGGCATTGGCCTCTTCGACCGTCAGCGGCTCGCGCACGAGGAGCCCGAGCACCTCGGCAAATAGCCGAATCCGCTCGGCCATCAACGAGGCGAGACGTGAGCGCGACTTGTCCGAGAGCAGAGCGGAGCCCTCGGAAGTCAGTTGGAGGAATCCTTTTCGATTCTGGATCAACCCCATCGGACGCAGCGCGTACGAGTACCGCCGCCAGGACCTCGACGACTCCACACTCGACAGCTGCGGCCGCGCGTCGAGATCCGTGGCCTCACCATCGCCGATCCTGCGAACGAGCTCAAGGGTGAGCGGGAACATCTCGTCCTTCCCGCAATGGAGGTCCGGTACGGATGACGTCTGCTGCATCCACCTGCTCCGCTGCGCCCCGAGAGCGAGCGCGCTCGCGGCGGCCGGTTGGCTGGTCACGCTGGAGAGGTCCGGAGTCATTATGGTGCGGCCATTCCGTTCATACCACTGTCGGGTGATTCGGCAGAGACTCCTGCCACGCGCGCACGTTACTGCCCACCGCTGACAGGCGAGACCCAACTCGCAATGAAGGGAACTGAACTGAACGAACAGCAGCTGATCAGGATCGAAATGCGTCACATCCTGTCGCCACTGCTGCCGGGCAACCGCGCAGTGAACCCTTGGCGCAGTGGCTGGAACCTCCCGCGCAGCGACGCGAACAGCATGGACCCGGGCGAGGTAGAGGTCCGGCGTGCCCACACCGTCGACCCAACTCGCCGAGGACCTTCCTGCCGCCCACAAGGCCCTCCTCGGCATCGCTCTGGCCACGCTCCTGGCCGCCGTGCTTGGCCTGCTCAACATCGGCCTCGCCACCGTCCGCGACCGGACCCGTGAGCTGACCATCCGTCGCGCCACGGGCGCCACCCGCTCGGTTCGCCGCCGTCCTGCTCGCCCCGTCATCCTTGGCCTGCTCACCGCGGTGCTTACCGTCTCCGGGACTTGCGCCGCTGTCACCCTGCTCGTCCCGCTCCTGATCGATCCGGCCAGCGCCCTGCACCGCCGGCTTCCCGACCGGGGCCGCACTCGACGGCGTCGTCATCGCCCTCCCTCGGCGGCATCGTTCCGGCCGTCCTCCCCACCCGTGTAGACCTGGCCCAGGTACCCCGTGAGCGAGGAAGGCACCTGTCCGCGCAGTAGACGCGGTGCACAGACATCCCCAGCAACGCCTTTCAGACAGCGCTCAACGTTGCCCGGCCAGGACCGCACTACGGCCGATACTGTCGACGAACCTGGCACGCAAGACGGTCCAGGCCGGGTTGTGCAACCCACGCAAGGGCTGTCCAGCTACTTCAAAGGAGAACCGTCCCATGTACGGAGAAGCAGTTATGGCAGTGAGTACGGGAGCCGCCAGTGGAGTTCTCTCCTACCTACTCCAAGGCCAGGTCGACGCACTGAGCACACGGATCTCAGCCATCTTCCGTCGCAGTAGCAACCCCCAAGAGGAGGCCTCCGCCTTGCAGATGCTGAATGAGCACGCGGAAGCGCTGACCCGGCGCGAGATTACTGAGCGTGCTGTCACCGACAACTGGACCGAGCTGTTCGCAGCTTTTCTTAGTGCCCACACCGACGCCCGGGCCGATATCGAGGAACTCGCGACCGCAGCACCAAACAGGACGACTACCATCGGCTCCCAAAACAATTACAGCTCTGGGGTATTCATCGGCAACAACCACTATGGTGAAATCAATATCAGCACTCGGGGCGACAGGTGACCGCCGACGCCCCAGTGCCCCAAAAGTCGCAGCCGATTCAAAATAACTACGGCAACGGTGCATTTATCGGCGGCGACCAGCATGGCGACATCAATATTCACCACGAGATCGACCCGAAAACCAAGGCCACACTCGCGAAACTGGGAAAGTCGGCACCTAGGCTTTCCCAGATGCTCGAAAATGCCCTGCGCGACGGAATAATCTCACCCGACACTGCCAGTCAGCTCTCCGTGGCCGCCCGAAGCATCAATGAAGACGTAGCCGACCGGCTCACATACGCCTCACATCGGATAAATGAGGACGTCGCCGGCCTTCTCACCCATGCAAGCCGCAGCATCAACGAAGATGTGGCAAGCCAGATAGCCCACGCTGCGGATCAACTTTCCCAGCTCTCTACAAGGATTGACTTCGAATCGCTTGATAATCTAGCAAGGCGCCTTGAGGGAATTCTCGGATCTCACAATAATGGCAGCTTCGGCGAGCTCGCAGTCCGACTCGAAAGCAGCATTGAAAGCCTTGGCGCTGCAACGGATCAAATGAATCACCTAAAAGGCGGCAGCATCCACACAGCAGAGCTCAAGCAAGTGACTTTATCACTTGCGGAGATTGCGAAACGAGTCGAGGCAAGAGTAACGCCACCTCCCCCGATAGTCCTCCCCGACTGGGAAGGAAGATTGCGGTGGCTTGGCATTGGAATTTTCCTTGGGATTGCGATATCAATTATTTTCGCAGCCTACTCATAGAAGACCTCGTTCCTGACTTTGGCCCAATGCAGCCGACGGGAGCCGCAAGGTCGACCCGCTCTCCTCACCGGCTACAACACAAACGGGGAGATTGCCTGGGAGCAATGGTCCTCCTCTTCGCCAACCGGGCCCAGACCCATCGGATCGGGATGACTCGACGACAGCTGCCCCGAACTCGCCTCCCGCACCCTGCAAGAATTCACCACTCCCTCCATAAGGGGCACTACACGATTTCAGATGCAGATGGCCACTAAAGGAGCTGCTCGGGTGGTCCTGCAGCCGTCACTCGCATCAGAAATCAGCTGGTCCATCCTGAAATCCTCACATACCACCTCTACACGCACGAAAGTCTGACAGTCGAGGCCTGGCGAATTTCCCTGCACTGCGCGACTCTGATAATTCTCCACCGCATCGATTATCGCGACTCTTACCATAAGCAGGTGCGCCTCAGAGGGTAGGCCAGTGATGGCCAGCGATTGCCACTTGGGAAGATCCCCCCACACGGCACCGATCAGCCTGCCGCCTGTGCAGTTCCAGATGCGTCAGCCCTGGCTGTGGACGCCGAGCCCCGTCCGCGCAAGCATTCGCCGCGTATTCCAGCGACCCTACGTAGCGACGGCCGCGCACAGTCGCCACGACGCATTCATCACTACTCGGCGCTTCTCACCACAGCTCGTCGTCAAGGCCGTCGCATGTGCACTGGTTGTGAAATGATCTCCCGTGAGGTTCATATTTCCGCAGGTCAGAGGCATGCTCGATCAGAACTACGACCTCTAAATCGCGGTCATCGGCCTTGATCGGCCGGTGGGCCCCGTCGTGCTCCTTGTGGGGACGGCGGGGTCTTTGGTTGGTGGTGGTGGCCGGCGACGGGGCTTGGGGTGGCCGGTGCGGGTGGGGACGGCCGATCGGGTGAATCAGTGTCATCGAGCGTTGTGCCGAGGAAAGTCCGGCTGGATGGTCCGGCCGCCTGCTCGGCACCCTGCCACCGGGCGCTGCGGTGGACACCGGCCGCTCGCCCGGCTGGAGCCCGGTCGCCCCCGGTCCCAACACCTGGGGCTACGCCACCGGCGCGTTCCGCCCGGGCGAGCGGCCCCCGGGGCGGCCTACGGGCGTTCCGGGGTGAGGGCCAGGACGGCGAGGTCGTCGGCGAGCAGGCCGGCGTACTCGTGGACGTCCTGGGCCAGGAAGGAGACCAGCCGGTCGGGCGAGGTGGTGCCGAGGGCCGCGAGGCGGCGGTCGAGCGGGTAGAAGGCGCCGGTGGCGTCGCGGGCCTCGCTCACGCCGTCGGTGTAGAGCAGGACGGTGTGGCCCGTGGGCAGGGCGACCGCGGTCGGCTTGCCGCGTTCCTCGGCGGGCCCGAGGTGGCCGAGGCCGAGGGGGAGTTCGTCCGCGCAGGACACCGGGGTGATGGTGTGGCCGGTGAGCAGGAGCGGGGTGGTGTGGCCCCGGTTGATGATCTCCACGCAGTCGGAGCCCGGCCGGTACTGCAGCAGGACGGCGGTGACGAACAGCTCGTCGTCGCCCCGGTCGGCGGCGTCGCGCAGCACGGCGCGGTCCAGCTGGTCGGCGAGGTCGACCAGGTCGGGGGTGTCGTGCGCGGTCGCCCGGAAGGCGCCGAGCACGTCGGCCACCGTCCGGACCGCGCCGAGGCCCTTGCCGCGGACGTCGCCCAGCAGCACCCGGACGCCGAAGCGGGTGTCGCACACCTCGTACAGGTCCCCGCCGACCAGCACCTCGGCCTGGGCGGGGCGGTAGAGGCCGGCCACCTGCAGGCCGCCCGCCCGTTCGGGCACCGGGCGCAGCACCGTGCGCTGCAGGGTCTCGGCGACCGTACGGGCGTGCAGCAGGGTGCGGTTCTGCCGGGTCCGCTGCCAGGACAGGGCTGTGCCCATCACCCCGGACAGCAGCGTGGCGATGTAGACCCAGACGTGGTGCTGCTCGTTGATGTGGCCCGCCCGCAGGGCCAGCACGAGTTGCAGCGCCAGGGAGCCGACCGTGGCGGTGGCGGTCAGCGCCGGGCCGTAGCTGAACGCCGCCACGACGGGCAGTGCGGTCAGCAGGAAGCCGGCCGCGACCGCGTCCGGGACGACCGCCTCGGCGACTAGGTCGAGCAGCAGCAGGAGCACCGGCAACCAGGGCACCCAACGCGGCACCCTGGGTTCCACGGCCGCCCGGTGCGGCGGGCGGGGTGCTACGGGCACGGCGGGGACCTCCTGGCCGACCGGTCCGGAATGACCGGTTCGTCCCTCCATGCTCTCCTACGAACGGCCCGGTCACGAACGGCCGAATGTCCCGATTTTCCCGGCCGGCCGGGCCTGGACGCGCGGCGTCAGGCCTGGTAGACGGACTGTGACGAACGCCCTGGCCCGCGGGACGGGAGCGAGGGCGGGGACGGGGGTGAGGGCGGTCAGCGCACGGTCACCGGCAGGGTGTCGAAACCGCGCAGGACCAGGCGATCCCGCCGGCTGGGCACGCCGCCGGGGGCGAGTCGGGGAAAGCGGTCCAGCAGGGCGGGCATCGCGACCTCGGCCTCCAGCCGGGCCAGCTGGGCGCCCAGGCAGTAGTGCGGGCCGCCGCCGAAGCTGAGCGGCTGGCTGTCGCCGCGGGTCGGGTCGAACACCTGCGGGCGGTCGTACCGGGCCGGGTCGTGGTTGGCCGCGCCGAGCAGCAGGAGCACCACGTTACCGACCGGAACGGGCAGGTCCTCGACGGCGAGCCCCTCGGTCAGTGCGACCCGCGAGGTGAGCTGGACCGGGGAGTCGAAGCGCAGCACCTCGTCGGTGAACGCGGCCGGGGTGATCGCCCCGCTGCGCAGGCCCGCGGCCGCCTCCGGGTGGCGGAAGAGCAGGGCCAGGCCGTTGCCGAGCAGGTTGGTGGTGGTCTCGAAACCGGCCACCAACAACAGCACCAGGTTGGCCAGCAGCTCCCGGGCGGGGAGCCGCTCCGGATCGTCGACGGCGATCCGGGCCAGGTCGGTGACCAGGTCGTCCTGCGGGCGGGCGAGGCGCTCGGCGGCCAGTTCGGTGAAGTAGCCGGCGAGCTCGTCGGCGGCCGCGTCGGCCTCGGTGAGATCGGAGCGGTCGTCGATGAACTCCAGGGCGACGGTGAGGTCGGAGGCGAGGTCGCGGAAGCGGTAGCGGTCCTGTTCGGGGACACCGAGCAGTTCGCAGATCACCCCGACCGGCAGCCGGAAGGCGAAGGCGTCCATGAAGTCCACCGGCGAGCCGTCGGCGCCCTGCTCGGCCATCCCGTCCAGGAGCCGGGCGACCGCCGCTTCCACGGCCGGGCGCAGCGCGGCGACCCGGCGGGCGGTGAACACCGAGGCGATCAGCGAGCGGACCCGGGGGTGGTCGGGTGCGTTGCGCTGCAGGATCGAGCGGCCGAACAGCGCCATCGACGAGTGCTCGGCGAACTCCGGGGCCAGGCCCGCCATCATCTCGGCGGTCGCGACGGCGAAGGCGGGGGTGCGCAGCACCTTGTCGGCCGCGGCGTGGCCGGCCACCAGGAAGGTGTCCGGGCCGGCGGGCATCGCCGCGCCCAGCTCGTGCGCCCGCGCGTACAGCGGGTACGGGTCGGCCCTGCCCTCGCTGGTCAGCAGTTCCTCGATGATCGACGTACCGTCCATCCGGTGCACCCCTCCCGAAGCCCACGTTCCTGATTCGTGAACCACCGACGGGGGCAATGGAGTTCCCGCCCGGCCGGGTTCTGGCCGGGTTCCCGTCCGGCCCGGGCGCGCATCCGGCCGCGGCTCCGTGCGGCCCGGGTTCGCACGCGGGCGTCGAGGCGGCTCGGTAGGGTGGCCGTATGGAAATCTGGATCAACCCGCGCTGCGGCAAGTGCCGGTCGGCACTCGGCGAGCTGGAGGCCGTCGGGGCCAAGTACACCGTGCGGCGCTACCTGGAGGATCCGCCGACCGCCGCCGAGCTGGAACAGGTGCTGGAGCGACTGGGCCTGGAGCCGTGGGACATCACCCGCATCGAGGAGCCGGTCGCCAAGGACCTCGGGATGAAGCGGTGGTCCCGGGAGCCGGAGGACCGGGCGCGCTGGATCGCGGCCATGGCGGAGCACCCGATCCTGATCCAGCGGCCGATCATCACCGCGGACGACGGCCACGCCGTCGTGGCCCGGACCCCTGAGGCCGTCAAGTCCGTACTGCCGTAGGGACGCCGCCGGGGGCGGTCAGTGCAGCTCGATCCGCTGCACCGGCCGGCCCGGGTGCCAGTTGGAGATCCACAGCCGGCCGTCCTCCACGGCGGTGTGCACCACCTGCTCCAGGTCCAGCCGGAAGGCGTGGAAGGGGGTGGGCGGCGGCTCGGGAAGATCGGCCACGTAGGCGGTCAGTTCGGCCTCGTCGGTGATCTCGACCGCGCGGCCGGAGACCTTGGAGTCCCCACCGGCCATGGTCTCGTCCCCCGGGTGGGCGTGCAGCGCGAAGCGGCCGTCCCGCTGGAGGTCGCGTGCCTTGACCGAGCCGTACATCGACCCGATCATCAGGTCGGCTCCGATGAAGTCGACCTCCGTCCCGCTCACCCGGGGCGAACCGTCCTTGCGCAGCGTCGCCAGGACGTGGTGCTTGTCGGCCTCGAACCGGGCCCGTACGAGGGGCGCCAGATCGGGTGCCTGTTGCTCGAAATCCTGCCAGGTAGCCATGGCGCCAGTCTGGCACCGGGCGCCGACAGTCGCCGGGCATCCCCGCCGGCCGGGTGCCCGCCGTCGCCCGGGCACTGTCGGTGGCCGGTGCCAGACTGGCGGGGTGACCACCACGACCACGTACATCGCGTTCCTGCGGGCCATCAACGTCGGCGGCCGGACCGTGAAGATGGAGCGGCTGCGGGCGCTCTTCACCGAGCTGGGGCTGACGGGCGTGCGCTCCTACATCCAGAGCGGCAACGTCTTCTTCAGCGCCGACGAGCCGGACCGCACCGCCCTCACCCGGCGCATCGAGGAACACCTGGAGCGGTCGCTCGGCTACCCGGTGCCGGTGATGCTGCGGACGGTCGACGAGGTGGCCGCGCTGCTCGCGGCCGAGCCGTTCAGGGGCATCGAGGTGACGCCCGACATCCGGCTGGTCGTCGCCTTCCTCTCCGAACCGCTGCCCGCCGCCCTCGCCCTCCCCCGCACCTCGCCGAAGGGCGACCACGAGGTGATCGGTGCCGACCCGGGCGCCGCGTACGTGGTGGTCCATCTGCGGGACGGCCGGTGGGTTACCGGGGACCTGTTCGGCAAGGCCTACCGGGGGTCGGTCACCGCCCGGTTCCTGCACACCACCGAGAAGATCCTGGCGGCCGCCCGGAAGGGCTGACCACCTCCTGCCGGCCGCCACGGCGACCGGAACCGCGGTCGCGCACCAGGCGTCTGGAGTGCAGTGACGTACTCACTCCGCGCCGGCGCACGGCGTGATCTGGACAGTCGGAGCCGGCCGAGCCGAGAATCGGGCCATGACGTCTCCTGAGTTCCGCACCGGCGCGGTCTCGCCCTCCGGCGCGGTCCGCCCCTCCGACGCCGAACGGGACCAGGCGCTCGGGGTGCTCAAGGACGGCGCGGGCAGCGGGCGGCTGTCGCACGACACCTTCCTCGGCCGGATGGAGATCGTCCTGCACGCCACCAGCCGGGGCGAGTTGGACGAGGCGATGAGCGGGCTGCCGACCGGGAACCCGGTCGAGCGCCTCCTGCTGCGGACGGTCGGCCGGATCTCCGCGTTCGGGGACCGGTTGAGCCGGGCCTGGCGCGCCGAGCGGCTGCCCGGGCTGAGCCTGCCGGAGACCGGGGCCGGGCAGTTGACGATCGGTCGGGTCATCGGCTCGGGGTTGCGGCTGCACGACGCCTCGGTGTCCCGGAAGCACGCCGAGCTGCGGCACGAGGGCGGCGGCTGGGTGCTGTACGACCTCGGCTCGACCAACGGCACACACGTGAACGGGCGCCGGATCGCGGGCGGGGTCCGGGTCCGGCCGGGCGACCAGGTCCGGTTCGGGAACCTGGAGTTCCGGCTCGCCTAGGGCCTGTCGCTCCCCCGGGCTGCCGGTCGGTGCGGGAACCGCCGCGGGGCCCGCTGTCGCGGCGGCCCGGCGTACACGTCGAAGCCGCCCCCGGCGCCGGCGACCAGGATGCGCTCGGCGGCCAGCAGTCGGGTGATCAGCGGGGGTTGCAGGAGGGAGGTCACCGGCGGACGGTGGCGCTCACGGTCGGCCGGGGCGGTGGCGCTGTCAGTGGTGGGTGCAAGGATGCGGGCATGACCCAGGAGACGGCTCCCACCCCCGACGTGCTGCGCGAAGCCCGCGAACGGGCCCGCGAGTTGATCCGGTGCGGTTTCCAGGAGCCGGACGAGATAGCCGAGTCCCTGGTCGAGGTCCTCGACGACCAGGGACTGCCGCAGGAGGAGGCGGAGCGGATCGTCGCTCCGCTGTGGGCCGAGCGGCTGGCCGAGCAGGCTTCCTGGCCCGCGACCACGGACGTGGACCGGCTGGCGGCGGCCTTCGACGCGCTGGAGGAGGAGGGCGTCGTCGCGGCGATGGACTTCACCTGCTGCGCGGGCTGCGGCTATGCGGAGATCGGCGGCGAGGCCGGCGAGGGCTCGCACGGCTTCGTCTTCTTCCACCAGCAGGACACCGAGGCGGCGGCCGACGGGCGGGGCCTGATGCTGCGTTACGGCGGGTTCCACACCGGGGAGGAGGCCGCCGAGGTGTCGGAGCGGCGGACGGCCGAGGTCGGGCGGGCGGTGGTGGCCGCGCTGGAGGCGGTCGGGCTCCCGGTGGAGTGGGACGGTTCGCCGCATACGGCGATCCGGGTCGCACCGCTGGAGTGGCTCAACCGCCTGCCGGAGTAGGCGCCGGGGAGGCCTGGGTGAACGTCTGGGCAGCGTGCGGGCGGTGTCAGCCGCGGGTGACGTGCAGTTCTGCGTAGCGGTCGCCCTTGTTCGCCTTGTGCAGGGTGACCTTCGCCTTGCCGATGGCGGTCTCGGCGTCCTTGTCGACGGTCTTCCGGTCGTCGCCGACGGCCACCTCGACCGTGCGGTCGGTGATGTGGCCGACCGTCATCTTCACGGTGTGGCTGCCGCCGAAGACCTGGACGGTCTTGGAGGCGTCGGCATCGTCGGTGCGGACGACGACGTCGCAGCTGTCGTCGTCGAGGCACAGCGAGCCGCTGCCCCCACAGGCGGTCAGTCCGGCGCCGAGCGCCAGGACGGCGCCGGCGGCGAGGAGCGCCGGGCGGCGGCGGGCGGGCACGAGGCCGTGGCGGTCGCGGGTTCGGTGGGAGTTCGGTGCGCGTCCTGTGGTCATGGTGTCGACGGTAGGCGGCCGGGCACACCCCGCCATCGCCCGCCGGCGGTACCCGCCCCCTGGCCGGGCCCGGAGCACCCGGGCGACCGTGGCCCCGAGGACGGTGGGGTGAATCCCCTAGGGGGAAACGGGAGTTGAGCCACCAGGGTCAGACGCCAAGGCGACGACCGCATATGCCTCAGGCGCATGCCACGCGCGTAGATCGACGGGCCGCGAAAAGGACCGGCGGTCAGTCGCCGAGGCCGCCCAGTCCGGCGGACGGGCCCCACAGCGGCGCCATGCAGCGCTGGTAGGTGGCCTGCCAGTGCGGCCAGTTGCGGGCCACGTCGTCGTCGCACTCGGCCAGCAGCCGCTCGACCAGCGCCGGCTCCACCCCCTCCAGCAGCCACGCCAGCGCGTCCGCCGCGCCCGGACCGTCCGCCGACCGCAGCAGGTCCAGCAGCTCGCCCAGACCGCCGAGCCGGGAGCTCTCCGGGATCACCCGCTCCATCCGGGGCAGCAGTTGGCGCTCCTCGATCCGCAGGTGCGTCTCCAGCCGGGCCGCCAGGTCCTCCATCGCGTAGGCCACCGGCCAGGCGCTGCCGGTGTCCCGGCTGGCGATCCGGACCAGCGTGGTGACCCGGGTGAACGAGTGGTCGAGGTTGTGGTGGTCCGCCTCCAGCCAGTTGAGCAGCAGCCGCAGCTCGGGCGCGAAGCGGCGCACGATCGGCCAGATCCGGGTGTCCTGCTGCTCGTGGTGGCAGGTCAGCATCGCGGTCACGAAGCTCCAGTGCCGCAGCAGCGCCTCGCCCGCGTCGTCCTCCCCGGGCTGGAGCAGCCGCAGCGCGTTGGGCAGCCGGGCGAGGTCCCGGCGCAGCGCGGCGTGCACCAGCCGCAGCCCGGCGAAGCGGACCGTCCCCGGCTCCTCGGCGGCGGCCCGCACGGACGCGGCCGCGCCCCGGGTGTCGGCCCCGGGCTCTGCCTGCGGGGGCACGGAGGGGGACGGCTGGGGCAGCAGATGGATCGGCATGGCACTCTCTTCACAACGTCGTGGGGCGGGCGGGGACGGCCGGTGGAATGCGGCCCCATCCAAAGTGCTCACAGTCGATCAGAAGTGAATCAATGTCCGATTGACGCGCAGGTCACAGGCGTTTTCGCGGACGGCGACGGTTCCTCGCGAAGCGCGCGCCGGGTCTGCGGGCGACCTGCGGACTAAGACCGACCGGCACATGGTGGGTGGCGTCGCGCCGCCCACCATGTGCCGGTCGGTCCAAGCCGAAACGCCGCGGGCCCGGAGCACCTGGTGGTGCCCCGGGCCCGCGGCGTACGGGTGGCCGTGCCGGTCGGCGGACGAGTGCCCGCACGAGCGCCCGTGCGGGTGGCGGTACGGGATCAATCGGCCGCCGGGCCGGCCAGGTTCTTGGTGAGCCACTGCAGCGTGTCCGGGATCATCTTCTTGAAGTCCGAGGTCAGGTGCTTGCCACCGGGCTGCTCGTAGTACTCCAGGGACGCCGGCGGGGCGGCCTTGGCGACCCAGGCCTTGACCAGCTTGGTCTCGTACGGGTTGGCACCACCCGCGGTGACCAGCATCTTCACGTCGGCCTTGCCCTGGGCGACCAGCACGTCGGGGTTGTTGGCCTGCCGCTCTGCCTCGTGGCCCTTCCACAGCCCCGAGTCGGGGACGTAGTAGCCGTCGATCGGGACGGCGGCCTTGTAGACGTCCGGGTGCTGCAGGGCGAGCTTGGCGCTGCAGAAGCCACCGGTGGAGGCGCCCATCACGCCCCAGCCGTCGCGGCCCTTCACGGTGCGGAAGTTGGCACGGACGAAGTCCGGGATGTCCTGGGCCATCCAGGTGCCCATCTTGGGCTGGCCCGGGATGTCGGAGCAGTCCAGCGCGTTGTGCTCGTCGCTGTTGAAGTTCTGCACCGGCATGATCATGATGAACGGGTGGGCCTTGCCCGCCTTGACCAGTGCCTCGTTGTCCTCCTGGATCGGCAGCTGGTTGTCGGTCCAGGTGTTGTAGCCGTTGCTCTGGCCGCCCGCGAAGAGGGTGAGCACCGGGAAGCCGGTCTTGGCGTACTTGGGGTCGTTGTACTCGGGCGGCAGCCAGACCCAGACCTTGCCGGAGACGCCGGACTTCGCACCGGTCACCGTGGTCACCATGATCGGGCCCGCGGCGGTGTCCCGAGCCTTGGTCAGGGTGGCGTTCGGGCCGGTGGGCATCAGCACCTTCCCGCTGGCGACCGCAGGCTCCGCGTTGGCGGGCGCGGCCGTGGCGGCGCCCGCGGGAGTTCCGCCCGCGGCGGTGCCGCTCGCGCCCGGGGTGCCGGCCGCCTTGGCGCCGTTCTCCTTCCCGCCGCCGGAACTCCCGCAGGCTGCCAGCGAGGCGGCCAGGGCGAGCACGGCGGCGCCGGTCAGGACGGCGCGGGAACGGGACGACTGCCTAAGCACGGTGAGGACTCTCCGACCGATGTCACGCCCGGTCCGTCTGGCCGGGCTGTGGCCCCCCGGTGGGGCCGGACAAGGCCCGGGGGCGCGGCGCTGGTGCGGTCCCCGGGGTGGTGGCGCGCCCTCCCTCGCGGTGGCGCGCCTTCCTGCGATCTTATGACGTGGGCCGGGGTGGCCCGGTTGCGTGGTGGCCACCGGAAATCCAATGTTTGTTCGCGATCAGGTAAAGACCTTCACCTCTCCCCCGGTCGACGGGGGCCGAACGGCGGGGGCACGGTCTCCGGCCTGCCCGACGGCGTGGATTTCGGGGCCTTCGACCAGTGACGGCGGCCCGCGCATCCGCAACGATCGGCTCACGCCCGGGACCCGCGCGGACCATCGAGCCGGGCGAACCGCTACCGGGCAGACCAGCACCGGGCCGACCATCGGCCCGGGCAGACCGAGGAGAGCGCCATGCCCCAGCAGATCGCCGTCGTCACCGGAGCCGGGAGCGGGGTCGGCCGGGCCGTGGCGGTCGAACTGGCCGCGGCCGGCTGGCAGCTGGTGCTGGCCGGCCGACGGGCCGAGCCGCTGCGGGAGACCGCCCGACTGGGCGGCGCCCCGGCCGCGGTGGTGCCGACCGACGTCACCGACCCGGCCGCGGTGGACGCGCTGTTCGCCGCGGCCGCCGAGCGCTTCGGCCGGGTGGACCTGCTGTTCAACAACGCCGGCACCTTCGGCTCGGCCGTGCCGGTGGAGGACCTGGAGGTCGAGGCCTGGCGGGCCGTGGTCGACCTCAACCTGACCGGGGCCTTCCTCTGCGCCCGGGCCGCGTTCCGCCGGATGAAGGCGCAGGACCCGCAGGGCGGCCGGATCATCAACAACGGCTCGGTCTCGGCGCACGTCCCGCGCCCGCACTCGATCGCGTACACCGCGACCAAGCACGCGATCACCGGGCTGACCAAGTCGCTGTCGCTGGACGGCCGCCCGTACCGGATCGCCTGCGGGCAGATCGACATCGGCAACGCGGCCACCGACATGACCGCCGCGATGAGCGCCGGGGTGCGGCAGGCGGACGGGCGGATCGCGGTCGAGCCCACCATGGACGTGGCCGACGTGGCGCGTACCGTCCGGCACATGGCCGAGCTGCCACTGGAGGCGAACGTGCAGTTCGCCACCGTGATGGCGACCGCCATGCCGTACATCGGACGGGGCTAGGTCCTGCCCAGGGTCCGCCGGGCAGGGCCCGGACCGGACGGGGTCGAGGACGCGGGGGTCGAGGACGCCGGGGTGGCTCTCGTCCCGCGATGGTGCCGGCGCCGCCTCGCCGGCCGAGGTGCGAAGCGGCGCGGCCGCCCCCACGGGGGACCCCCGTCAGGCCGGGCTGACGGGGGTCCCGGGGTCGGAGGGGTGCGTCAGTCCTACGGCCGCCAGGTGTCGTTCAGGGTGACCGGGCCCGAGGCCGGCGCGGTCGCCGTCCGGTTGGCCCCGGACTCCCAGGTCACCGCGCCGCTCGCGTCCGTGCGGACGTACTTGTACTGGAAGGCGGTGCCGGCCGGCAGCGTGAGGGACAGCGACCAGACCGGGTAGCCGGCCGAGGAGAGCGGCAGTGCCTTGGCCGGGTCCCAGCCGCCGAGCGCGGGGATGTCGCCGACCACGGAGATGTTCTGGCCGTACGCGGTGGTCGCGTTGACGTTGAACGAGGCTCCGGAGGTGCTCGCCGCCCCGCCCTGGACGTACAGCGCGACCGCGTCGCCCGCGCCGATCGTCGCGGTGAACTGCCCGTTCGCACCCACCTGGTAGGTCGGGCCGGTGCAGCCGCCGCCCGGCTGCGGGTCGCCGTGCTGGACGTCGCAGTAGGTGCCGGCCGCGAGCCCGGTCTGGAAGGTCTGGGTGATCGCGCCGCTCTCGTGGTTGATCGCCACGTAGCCCTTGTTCCCGCGGCCGAAGGCGATCGCGTTGTTGCCGTTGGACCACCAGTTGGTCACGCCGGTGCCCGCGACGGCGTTGCGGAAGCCGACCATGTTGGCGATCTGCCGCCAGGCGTGGGTGCAGTTCCAGCCGTCCTGGTAGCAGGCGTTGACGGTGCCGCCGTTGGGCGGTCCGTCGTCCTTGTTGGTGAAGGCGTAGCCGGAGTAGACGTTGGGCGCGCCGTACGGCGAGGCGAGCAGGAAGACGTTGGCCAGCGTGTAGGTGCTGCCGTAGGTGTAGTTGAGGGTGGAGCCGTTGCGCTCGGTGTCCCAGTTGTCGACGAAGGAACGCGCCTGCGCGCTCGGCAGGTAGCCCCAGGAGGCACCCCAGGAGGCCAGGTTGGCGAGCTTGTCGCTGGTGAACATGCGCTTGAGGTCGGTGCCGACGCGGAACTCGTCGACGTCGCCGGTGCCGGTGTACTCGGTGGGCTGGACCGGCTCGCCGGCGCCGTAGATGACCTCCTGCACCCAGTAGGCCTTGGGGTTGGCCATCTTCGCCTTGATCGCGGCGAGGTCACCGGCGGCGATGTGCTTGGCGGCGTCGATCCGGTAGCCGTCGACGCCGAGCGAGCCGAGGTCGTCCAGGTAGTGCGCGATGGTGGTCTGGACGTACGCGCTGCCGGTGTCCAGGTCCGCGAGGCTGACCAGCTCGCAGTTCTGCACGTTGGAGCGGTCCTGGTAGTTGGTGATCGGCTGGCGGCAGGAGTGGAAGTCCTGGTCCTGGTAGGTGCCGGAGTAGGTGTACTTGGTGTAGGCGGTGCCGCCGGTGCCGGTGCCGGAGCCGGCCGTCATGTGGTTGACGACCGCGTCGGCGATGACCTTGACCCCGGCCGCGTGGCAGGTGTCGACCATGTTCTTGAAGGACGTCCGGTCGCCGAGCCGCCCGGCGATCTTGTAGCTGACCGGCTGGTAGGAGGTCCACCACTGCGGGCCCTGGATGTGCTCCTGGGGCGGCGAGACCTCGACGAAGCCGTAGCCCTTCGGGCCTAGCGTCGAGGTGCAGGCCTGGGCGACCGAGTCGAAGCGCCACTCGAAGAGGGTGGCGGTGACGTCCTTGCCGCCGTTGGCGGGCGGGGAGGCCTGGGCGGCGGGGGCGCCGAGGGAGGTGCCGAGCGAGAGCGCGAGCGCCGCCGAGGCGGCGAGCGCACCGGCCGCGCGGGCGGGCCGGCGGGTGGGGGCGGTGGTGACCACGTCGTCTCCTGGGGGTGGCTGGGGTGGGGCAGCCGGAAGTGAAGCCCGCGGCTGAGGTGGAGCAGCCGGAGGCGGAGCCTGCAGGAAGTTTCTGTAACTTGCCGGAAACTTGCAGCGCTGAACCTAGGGCCGCCGGGAGACAGCGTCAAGGTCCTGGGATGAACGTTTCTGCACGACCCGCCCGCGCACACGACAAGGGCCCGGCGACCGTAGTCGCCGGGCCCCTCACCTGTCCTGGTTCACCGGGCCCGCGGGGGCCCGGTCCGGCCTCAGCCGGTCTGGACGGAGGTGTCGTCGATCACGAAGCTCGTCTGCAGCGAGGAGTCCTCGGTGCCGGTGAACTTCACGGTGACCGTCTGGCCCGCGTAGGACGAGAGGTCGAAGGTGCGCTGCTGGTAGCCGGCCGCGGCGTCCACGTTGGAGTAGGTCTTCAGCGTGGTGCCGTTCACCGACACGGCCAGCTTGTCGTAGGCGGTGGTGCCGCTCTCGGCGGTGTCGACGTGCAACCAGAAGCTCAGCGTCGCCTTGCAGCCGGCCGGGATGGTCACCGTCTGCGAGAGCGAGTCGGTGTGCGAGGAGCCGTAGCCGTCCAGCCAGGCCTTCCACGAACCGCCGTGGGCCGCCTGCGAGGAGCTGTTGTCCACCACGCCGGAGCTGGTCGTCCACGGCGCCGCCGTGCCGGTCTCGAAGCCCGCGTTGCCCAGCAGCTGGGTCGGCGTGCAGGAACCGCCACCGCCGGCCACGGTCCAGGTGAAGCTGGTGGTCCCGGACTTGCCGGCCGAGTCCTTCACCGTGACGGTCGTGTTGTAGGTGCCCGCGGTGTTGGCGGTGCCGGTGATCGCGCCGGTGGAGGCGTTGATGACCAGGCCGGTGGGCAGGCCGGTGGCCGCGTAGGACAACGGCGCGGTGCCGCCGGAGGCCTTGATCTGCAGGTTCACCGCGCTGCCGAGCGCGGTGGACTGGTTGCCCGGGTTGGTGACGGTGACGCCGCCCGGGTTGGGCAGCGAGCCGACGTTGACGGCGGCCCAGGCGGTGGCGACCGCGTTGTACTCGGCGCTGTTCGCGCCGTACAGGTCGGTGGCCGCGTTCAGGGTCGCGGTGCGGGCGGCGGCGTAGTTGGTGGTGGAGGTCATGTACGCGGTCAGCGCCTTGTACCAGACCTGCTGGGCCTTGTCCCGGCCGATGCCGGTGACGGCGATGTTGTTGACCGTCGGGCTGTTGTAGCTGACGCCGTTGATCACCTTGGCGCCGCTGCCCTCGGCCAGCAGGTAGAAGAAGTGGTTGGCGACGCCGGACGAGTAGTGCACGTCCAGGTTGCCGACGCCCGAGTACCAGGAGTCGGCCGACTGGCCGTCCTTGGAGGGCTTGTCCATGTAGCGCAGCGGCGTGCCGTTGCCGTTGATGTCGATCAGCTCGCCGATCAGGTAGTCCGGCACGTCGGCGGACAGGTTGGCGTAGAACTCGACCATCGAGCCGAAGATGTCCGAGGTGGCCTCGTTGAGGCCACCGGACTCGCCCGAGTAGTTCAGGTTGGCGGTGGCCGAGGTGACGCCGTGGCTCATCTCGTGGCCGGAGACGTCGAGTTCGGTCAGCGGGTGGGTGTCGCCCGAGCCGTCGCCGTAGGTCATGCAGAAGCAGCTGTCGTCCCAGAACGCGTTGACGTAGCCGGTGTCGTAGTGGACCCGGCTCATGGCGCCGACGCCGTCGTTCTTGATGCCGTTGCGGCCGAAGGTGTTCTTGTAGAAGTCCCAGGTGACGGCGGCGCCGAACTGGGCGTCCACGGCGGCCGACTCGCGGTTGCTGGCCTGGCCGTTGCCCCAGGTGTCGCTGGACTTGCTGAACAGCGTGCCGTTGCCGGAGGTGCCGTTCTTCATGTCGGTGGTGTACTGGCCGCCGCGGGTGGCGTCCTTCAGCGAGTACGTCGAGCCGCTCTGGGTGGTGGTCAGCGGCACCTGGCCGACGAACACGCCGGTGCCGGAGCCGCGCTTGATGCCGTCGGCCTTGCTGAGCACGTCGCCCGTCTTGGCGTCGGTGACCACGTGCAGCTTGCTCGGGGTGCCGTCGGACTCGCGGCCGGCGACGACGGTCTCCCAGGCGAGCTTCGGGGTGCCGTCGGCGGCCCAGACGACCAGGCGCGGCGCGGTGTCGACGGCGGCGCCCTGCTCGGCGGCGAGCGCGGCGGCCTGGGCCTTCGGCGCGGCCTGGGCCGGCGTGGTGTCGACGCCGGTGAGGTTGGCCTCGCTGGCCTTGGTCACGCTCTTGGTGGCGCCCGCGGCGTCCTGGTGGACGATCAGGTCGCCGCCGAGCACCGGGAGTCCGGCGTAGGTGCGCTCGTAGCGCAGGTGGCGGCCGCCGTTGGCGTCCTGGACGACGTCCTTGGTGACCAGCTTCTCCTGGCTGCTCAGGCCCAGGGACTGGGCGACGGACGCGGACTGCTGGTTCGCGGACGCGATCAGCGCGGCCCGGGCCGACTGCTGGGTGGCGACGGCGGTCGGGGCGTCGGGCGTGGCCGCCTGGGCGATGACCGGTATGCCGGTCACCAGCAGCGCGGTGGTGGCGGCCATGACAACCGCTGCCTTCCGGGCGTGAGCGTAACGGGACATGCGGACTCCTTTTCCGACCGGTGCGGGTTCGCACGCGGTGGAGAGAACCTGGGCCGCAGGGTTGCGGCGCAGTGGGGGCCCCCGCCCGCGGTGTGCGACGGGGGTGCGGTAGCGGTGCTCACAAGTCGTTGCAGGGTTGGGAGGCGCTGCACCTGAACTGGTCAGCTGCACCGGGGGGTGGGGCCCCCTCGTCTGCAGCCGCAGGAATCGTGGCAGCAAACGAGCCGTTAATGACAGATGCATGCCACGGAATGGCCGATTCATTACCGAAACCGTATGCGCGACTGTTCGTCAGTTGTGTTACTCCATTGCGAACTCATGAACACGGTTTTCATGATCCGGGTAAAGTTCGATCACTTCCGGATGTCACTGACCAGCGCTCAGGGCTCCCGCCCGCACCACCCGGTGTCCCGCGGCGCCGAGCGGGCGCGGCACATCACACTTCCGGCCGTGCCATCGGTGGTTTCCGGCCACCGGTCGGCCAAAACGAAGCGGGTCCCGCACCGCCACAACGGCGGTGCGGGACCCGGGAGTTCCGGTTACGGTCCGATCAGCTCTGGACGAACACCGCCACGGTGCGGCCCGGCACGGTGAAGGTGCCGGTCGCGGCGTCGAAGCCGGACTGCTTCACCACCTCGTCCGCGCCGCCCGCCTGGACCGGATGCAGGGCCTGGCCCGTCCCCTTCAGGGCCGCCACGGTCTGCGCCTGCGCGGTCGGCGTGGCGTTGAACACCACGGTGACGCCCTTCTCGGCCCCCTTCAGCCCGGTGCCGTCCAGGTGCAGGGTGATCACCCCGGGCGTCTCGCCGGGCGTGCCGGAGAGCGGGTAGGACAGCCGCTGCTGGACGGCGGCCAGGGTCGGCAGGGAGAACAGCGGGGAGGACTGCTTGATCCGCAGGAACTGCTGGTACTGCGCGGTGGTCGCGCGGATCTCGGCCGCCCCCATGGTCAACTTCGGGTTGGCCAGCAGGGACTGCGCGGTCGGCCACATCTCCTTGTTGTCGGCCGCCGGCGGCAGGCCGCGGCCCCAGCCGTTGCCCTGCCCGGCGTCCCAGTGGATCGCGTTGAACCAGTCACCCGAGTCGTAGGAGTTGGCGTCCAGCGACTTGGAGCGCAGCAGGTCGCTGCCGGCCTGGGCGAAGCCCGCGCCCTGGGTGAGCGCGGTGAGCGAGAGCCCGAGGGCCTGCATCCGGGCCCGGTCGGCGGGCGCGGTGCCGGTCGGCAGCTTGTAGGCGAGCGCGTCGAACAGGTCGGTGTTGTCGTGGGCGTCCACGTACTCCACCGCCTCGCCCGGCGTGGCCGCGTACCCGGTCGGGGCGCCGTTGTAGTCGACCTGCGCGCCGGTGACGGCCTTGCCCGAGCTGTCGGTGAAGGAGTAGCCGGCCAGGTTGCCGGTCAGCCCGACCTTCAGCTGGTCCATCTGGTGCAGCAGCCGGACCTTCTGCTCCTGCGGGCCGCCGTTGGCGGGCGAGCCGTTGGGGTCGGTGTACAGGCCCGAGGCGAAGCCCTGCTGCGGGGCGGAGTTCAGCATGAAGTTGCCGCCGCGGGCGGCGTCGCGGATCCGGTCGTCGAAGGTGGCGATGCCGGTGCCGGCCATGTTGAGCTGGGTGGCCTGTTCGAACCGGGCGTTGTTCGCGACGACGCCGAAGTTCCAGCCCTCGCCGTAGAGGAAGACGTTCCGGCCGTCGACGCCGTCGGAGTCGGGCGTCATCTTCCGCAGCGCGGCCTGCACGTCCAGCATGGTGGATTTCGGGTCCAGGCCCATCAGGTCGAAGCGGAAGCCGTCGACCTTGTACTCGCGGGCCCAGGTGGTGACCGAGTCGACCACGAGCCGGTTCATCATGGCGTGTTCGGGCGCGGTGTCGGCGCAGCAACTGTCCGTGGTGACCTTGCCGTTGGCGTCCAGCCGCTGGTAGTAGCCGGGGACGATCCGGTCCAGCACCGAGTGCTCGGCCTGACCGCCGGCGGCGGTGTGGTTGTAGACGACGTCCAGCACCACCCGAAGTCCGGCCTCGTGCATCGCCTGCACCATCTGCCGGAATTGCACCGTGCGGGCAACGCCGTTCGGCTCGGTGGCGTACGACCCCTCCGGCACGGTGTAGTGCAACGGGTCGTAGCCCCAGTTGTACGCGTCGTCGGCGGCCACGGCCGCCACGCACTCCTGCTGCTTCGGGCCGTCCGGGGGAAGGGACTTGAGGTCACAGGCCGGCAGCTTCTGGTCGGCCCGGTTCTCCCGGATGGTGGCGATGTCGAAGGTCGGCAGCAGGTGGATGGTGGTCACCCCGGCCTTGGCGAGCTCCCGCAGGTGCTGCATGCCGGCCGACTGCGACTCGGTGAACGCCAGGTAGGTGCCGCGCTCGGCGGCCGGGACGGTGGTGTCCTCCACCGAGAAGTCCCGGACGTGCAGTTCCTGGATCTGCTGCTGCGCCGGCGGGACGGCCTTCGGGACGGCCTGCTCCTCCCAGCCCTTCGGCTTGAGCTCCTTGGCGGCCAGGTCGGCGACCAGACTGCGCCGGGAGTCGGTGGACAGCGCCACCGAGTACGGGTCGGTGACGGTGTTGACCACCACCTGCT
The DNA here is from genome assembly GCF_044744365.1 of Kitasatospora sp. NPDC087314. Lineage (NCBI taxonomy): Bacteria > Bacillati > Actinomycetota > Actinomycetes > Kitasatosporales > Streptomycetaceae > Kitasatospora > Kitasatospora sp. NPDC087314. Next base: position 368,693 of record NZ_JBIUYE010000001.1, on the reverse strand, counting down.
GCACCGAGGGCGCCCAGACCTTCACCTGGTACAGGTAGTACTTGCCGTCCAACTCGGCCTTGTCGCGGACGACTTCCCACACGCCGGTCTCGTCGTCCAGCTTCAGCGGCAGCGTCTTCGGGGTGCCCCCGGTCGCGCTGTCGAAGACCTGGACGGACACCTCCTGCGCGGTCGGCGCCCACACCGAGAGCGCCACCTTGCCGTTGTAGTAGGCCGGGCCGAAGTCCACCCGGCCGGTGCGGCGCGCGTACAGGTCGTCCAGCACGCCCGGGGTCTGCACCCCGGTGGCGGCCAGGACGGCACCGCTGGGCAGGTGTTCGGTGAACAGCAGCTGGCCGCGCAGCGCCGCCGGGACGCGGGCGGTGTCGCGGGCGTCCACGGTGAAGGCCCGGTAGCCCGCCAGGTGCGGGTACTCGGCCTTCTGGGCATCGGTCAGGCCGCCCTGGACGGGGGTGAGCCGGATCCACCGGCCCGGCTTGGTCAGCGCGCCCTTGTCGGCGCGGATGCCGCCCTCGGGGTCGTACACCAGCTGGGCGCTGGTGCCGCCGGCCAGGGCCGCGTCGTTCGCGCCGTAGCCGGCCGGGACGACGACGGTCCTCGCGTCGATCCACTGGGCCTTGGCGCTGCCGAGGTCCAACTGCGCGGAGGCGGCGGGGTTCTGCGGCAGCAGGTAGCCCTCGCGGCCGCCGAGGATCCACACCTCGCGGCCGTTGACCGCGAAGTCCAGCGACTGGTCGGCGGGCAGGTCCTTGTCGTTGCCCTTGTGCAGGATGTAGCTGAGGCTGGTCGCGCCGGGAGCCAGCGGCACCTCGAAGACGGCGCCGAAGGCGTCGCGGCGCACCGGCGTCAGCGGCTTGCCCCAGTCGGTGGGGGTGGCGGCGCCGGTCCAGTCGTGCAGGCCCCAGCCGTCGTAGTCGCCGTCGGCCCGGTTGTAGTGGATGACGGCGGTGTCGGCGGGCGGTGTGTCGGCCGGGCCCGGGTCGGCGGTGCGCACGGTCGGGTCGCCCTGCTTCAGCCAGACCTCCCCGGCGGCGCCGACGTCGAGGTGGCGGTCGGCGTCCACGTCCTTGACGCCGTTCTTCTCGACGATGAACCCGACGTCCGAGGCGCCGGGCTTGAGCTTCACGTACGCGAAGGCGCCGTACGCGTCCCGCCCGGTGAAGGCGTGCCCGGCCGGCCACTGGGTGGCCTCGCCGTCGGCGAGGTCGCCCCAGGCGTAGAGGTTCCAGCCGTCGTAGTCGCCGTCCGGCCGGTTGTAGTGGACCACGGCGTACGGGCGGGCGCCGGCCGTGGGCACCGGCTTGGGTGCGGGGGCGCCGGTGGTGAAGCTCGCGGTGGCGGAGCGCAGCCGGCCGCTGGAGTCCTGGACGACGGCCTTGTAGCGGACGACCGTGCCGGGGGCGGCGGCGCTCAGGTCCTGGGTCACCGCGAAGAGTCGTCGGCCGTCGGGGCCGGAGGTGCCGGTGTCGGCGGTGCCCAGGGTCTGCCAGGGCCCGTTGCCGATCTGGGCGGCGAAGCTGACCCGGTCGAAGCCGCCGCCGTCCGCCGCGGCGCCCACGGTGACGGTGCCGCTCGCACCGTCCGCCGGCGGCCGCACCGCGAGCTGCGGCGCCGCCGTGGTGGGCGCCGGCTTGGCACCGGCCTTGAACACCACCGAGGAGAGCGCCGGCACGGTGACGGTGACCTTGCGGTCGGCCCCGCTGGTCGCCCGCTCCCCCGCCGCCGGGTAGATCCGGTCGAAGGCCGTCCCGGCCGAGAAGGTGTCCAGGGTGACGGTCTTCGCCTCGGCGGCGTTGTTGACCGCCACCAGGTACTCGATCTGCTGCCCGGCGTCGATCCGGGAGAAGGCGTACACGCCCGCGCCGTCGGCGGCGTAGCGCTCGATCTGGGCGCCGTCGGCGAGCGCCGGGTTCTCCCGGCGCAGCTTGGCCAGCGCGGCGACGTCCTGGTAGAGCCCGCCGTCCTGTCCGTACCGGTCGGCCGGGCCGGGGGTGCCGCCGAGCACCCGGTCGCCGTTGTACGAGGGCGTCCTGGAGGCGAACATGTCCTGTCGGGCGTCCTGGTCGCCGCCCGCGCCGGTGAAGCCCTGCTCGTCGCCGTAGTACACGACGGGCTGGCCCCGGGTGAAGAACTGCAGCTCGGTGCCGAGCCGGTCCTTCCTCAGCAGGGTGGCCTCGTCGGCGCCCGGGTTGTCGGCGAGCAGGAAGGAGCCGAACCGGCCCATGTCGTGGTTGCCGAGGAAGGTCGGCAGCTCGTACGCGTCGGTGTCGGCGGTGGTGTAGCGGTAGTCCTGGGCGTAGACGTCGGAGAGGTTCCGCGCCGAGCCGCCCTGGGAGACGTAGGAGCGGGCCGCGCCCTGGAACGGGAAGTCCAGGGTGGCCTGGAGCCTGCCCTTGGTGACGTACGGCGAGGTGATCGCCGGGTCGCCGGAGTAGACCTCGCCGAACATGAAGAACTTCTTGTTCCCCTGCTTGGCGGCGAAGTCCTTGAGCGCGGGCGCCCACTGCTGCCAGAAGGCCATGTTGACGTGCTTGACGGTGTCGATCCGGAAGCCGTCCACGCCGGCGTCCTTGACCCACTGCTGGTAGACCTTCTCGAAGCCCTTCACCACCCGGGGGTTCTGGGTGTCGAGGTCGTCCAGGCCGCTGAAGTCGCCCTCGGTGGCGGATTCGCCGACGAAGGTCGAGTCGCCGCGGTTGTGGTAGAGCGCGGGGTCGTTGAGCCAGGACGGGGTCTTGGCGCCGGCGTCGGCGGGGGTGCGGAAGACCGGGGTGTAGGGGAAGGAGTCCTTGGTCAGCCGCGGCCAGGGCGCCCCGGCGTCGGCGACCGCGGTCTCGTCGACCGGGTTGCCGTCCGCGTCGAGCGTCGGGTAGGCGCCGACGGAGCGGTAGGCGTGCTGCTGCTCGGCGTCGTCGATCACGTCGGCGGTGTGGTTGGTGATGACGTCGAAGAAGACCTTGATGCCGCGGGCGTGCGCCTTGGCTATCAGGTCCTTGAGCTGCTCGTTGGTGCCGAAGTGCGGGTCGACCTGGGTGAAGTCGGTGATCCAGTAGCCGTGGTAGCCGGCCGACGCCTGCGCGCCGCTGCCCTGCACCGGCTTGTTCTTGAAGATCGGGGCCATCCAGATCGCGGTGGTGCCGAGGCCCTGGATGTAGTCGAGCTTCTGGGTCAGGCCGGCCAGGTCGCCGCCGTGGTAGAAGCCCTTGTCGGCGGGGTCGAAGCCGTGGTCCAGCCGCCCGCCCGTGATGCCGCCGGTGTCGTTGGCGGGGTCGCCGTTGGCGAAGCGGTCGGGCAGGACGAAGTAGAACTGCTCGCGGGTGAGGTCGTGCCGCCCGGCGGTGGCCGCCAGGGCGGCGTCCGAGGGCGGGGCCGGCGCGGCGGCGGCGAGGGCCGCGGGGGCGCTGCCGAGGGTGGCGGCGGTCAGGGCTGCGGCCAGCAGGACGGCCGTGCGGCCGGGTCTGCGTCGGGGGCGGAGCGGCGGCGTGTCGGCCACTGGGGTCTCCCTTAGGGGAAGGGCGATCGAGTTCCCAGGAAGCTAGCGGCCTGCAATATGTTTCAGCAAGATGCAGAAACCGTTTCGTGCCGGGAAACTCCAGGCCTCCGGCCCTTGCCGCCACCCCGATTACTCCCTTCAGGCGGTCGGCGTAACAATGGGACGTATGTCCGTCCCGCCGGTAAGCACCAGACCCGACCGCACCCCCTACCCCGGTGGGAGTCGCCCCCTACCCCTCAAGGGGGACAGCCGGTGAAGAATCCACTGCCAGGGGATGATCGGAGGGCGACAGGACGTCTGGCAGACTTCTCGTCCATGGGGGAACCGACCGAGATCCAGCAAGGCCGCGCAAGGCGTGCCGAGGCGGCGCACGGTGGCGGTTCCGGAGCACGGCCGGCCTCTTCGGAACGCCTGCCCGACGGAGCCACCCGCGCCACCCGGACCCGCGCCGCCGCGCTGCGCGACCGCATCCGCGACCAGCGGCGCTCGCCGGCCCGACCGAGGATCTGGTTCGAACTGGCCCTGATCGGGATCAGCTACTGGATCTACTCGATCGTCCGCAACGCCGTCCCGGAACAGGAAGCGGTGGCCCAGAAGCACGCGCGCTGGATCTGGGACCTGGAACACTCCCTCGGCATCGCCGTCGAGCGCTCGATCAACCACGGCGTCGACAGCATCGGGTGGCTCATCACCGGGATGAACTACTACTACGCGACGCTGCACTTCGTCGTGACGATCGGCGTGCTGATCTGGCTGTACCGCCGCCACCCCGGCCGCTACGCCGCGGCCCGCGCCGTGCTGTTCGTCACCACCGGGATCGCCCTGATCGGCTTCTACGCCTTCCCGCTGGCGCCGCCCCGGCTGATGACCGACGGCGGGTTCATCGACACCGTGAAGGTCCACGGCACCTGGGGCTCGATGGCCTCCGGGCCCGCCGCGCACGTCTCCAACCAGTTCGCGGCGATGCCCTCGATGCACATCGGCTGGTCGATGTGGTGCGGGCTGGCCATCTTCTGTCTGGCCCGCCGGACGTGGGTCCGGGTGCTCGGCCTGCTCTACCCGGCGGCCACCCTGGTGGTCATCGTCTCGACCGCCAACCACTTCTGGATGGACGCGGTCGTCGGCGAGCTCTGCCTGGCCCTGGGCTTCCTCGCCGCCCGCTGGCTGTACCACTCCTGGGTCTACAAACTGCCCCAGGTGCCCGCCCGGGAGACGGTGGAGGAGCCGATCACCGTCCCCGAGCAGTGGAGCGAACAGGCGGTCGGCAGCGCACGGCGCTAGGACGAAGGACCATGCGAGAGGGGCCCCGGGCGGGGCCCCTCTCGCATGTTCGGCTCAGCCGTCGTAGAACAGCCGCTCCACCACCGCCCGGGCCCGCCGGGTGGTCCGCCGGTAGTCGTCCACCAACTCACCGCTGTGACCGGCGCCGTACCCGAGGTAGCGGGCCACCCCGGCCAGCTCCCGGGCCTCCCCGGGGAAGCTGTCGCCGGGCCGGCCACGGACCAGCATCACCGCCGAGCGCACCCGGGAGGCCAGCACCCAGGCCGCGTCCAGCACCTCCGCGTCCGCCCGCCCGACCAGCCCGGCCTCGACGGCGGCCGCCAGCGCGGCCCTGGTCCGGGTGGTGCGCAGGGCCGGCAGCTCGTGCCCGTGCTGGAGCTGGAGCAGCTGCACCGTCCACTCCACGTCGGCCAGCCCGCCACGCCCGATCTTGGTGTGCGTGGTCGGGTCGGCGCCGCGCGGCAGCCGCTCGGCCTCGATCCGCGCCTTGATCCGGCGGATCTCCACCAGGTCCCGCTCCGGCACCCCGGTGCCCGGGTAGCGCAGCGGGTCGATCAGCTGCCGGAACCGGGCACCCAGCTCCTCGTCCCCGGCCACCGGATCGGCGCGCAGCAGCGCCTGGCTCTCCCAGGCGTGCGACCAGCGCCGGTAGTACGCCGCGTACGAGGACAGGGTGCGCACCAGCGGGCCGCTGCGCCCCTCCGGCCGCAGGTCGGCGTCGACCAGCAGCGGCGGCTCGGTGGACGGCGCGCCGAGCAGGGTCCGCAGCTCGTGGCAGACCGCCTGGGCGGCCCGGGCGGCGTCCTGCTCCAGCGAGCCGAGCAGCGGCTCGTGGACGAAGAGCACGTCCGCGTCCGAGCCGTAGCCCAGTTCGCGGCCGCCGAACCGACCCATCGCGATCACCGCGATCCGGGTCGGCAGGTCCCCGTGCTCGGCCTCCCAGCCGGCCACGCAGGCCCGCAGCGCGCCCTGCAGGGTGGCGGCGTTGAGCGCGGTCAGCGCCTCCCCCGCCGCGTCCAGCGCCTCGGCCGGGTCCTCGTCGAGCCGGCCGAGGACGTCCGCGGCGGCGGTCCGGAACAGCTCCCGGCGGCGCACCGAGCGGGCGGCGGCGACGGCCGCGGCGGTGGACCCGGCCCGGCCGACGGCGGCCAGTACCTCCTGCTCCAAGGCGGCCCGGCCGCGCGGCACCAGGCCCTGCGGATCGCCCAGCATGGCGACCGCCTCGGGGGCGCGCAGCAGCAGGTCGGGGGCGAGCCGGCCGGCCGACAGCACCCGGGCCAACTGCTCGGCGGCGGCGCTCTCGTCGCGCAGCAGCCGCAGGTACCAGGGGGTGCGGCCGAGCGCGTCGGAGACCTGGCGGAAGTTGAGCAGCCCGGCGTCCGGGTCGGCCGAGTCGGCGAACCAGCCGAGCAGCACCGGCAGCAGGGTGCGCTGGATCGCGGCCTTGCGGCTCACCCCGGAGGCGAGCGCGCTGAGGTGGCGCAGCGCGGCGGCCGGGTCCGCGTAGCCCAGTGCCTCCAGCCGGGCCCGGGCCGCGTCCGGGGTCAGCCCGGCGGCGCCCGGCGGCAGTTCGGCGACGGCGTCGAGCAGCGGGCGGTAGAACAGCTTCTCGTGCAGCCGCCGGACCTCCACCGCGTGCCGCTTCCACTCGCGCTGCAGGGCGGCCACCGGGTCGGAGCGGGTGTCGTCGTTGATCAGCGCGGCCAGCGAGCGGGCCAGCCGGCGCAGGTCCTCGGCGCCGGTGGGCATCAGGTGGGTGCGGCGCAGCCGGTACAGCTGGATCCGGTGCTCCAGCGAGCGCAGGAAGCGGTAGGCGGTGTCCAGCGAGACGGCGTCCGCCCGACCGACGTACCCGCCGCGGGAGAGCGCGGCCAGCGCCTCCAGGGTGTTGCCGCTGCGCAGCGCCGGGTCGGTGCGGCCGTGCACCAGCTGGAGCAGTTGGACGGAGAACTCGACGTCGCGCAGCCCGCCCGGGCCGAGCTTGAGCTGGCGGTCCAGTTCGGTGGCCGGGATCGAGTCGATCACCCGGCGGCGCATCTGCTGCACGTCGGTGACGAAGTTGTCCCGGGCGGCGGCCTGCCAGACCATCGGGGCCAGCGCCTCGACGTAGGCGGCCCCGAGGTCGGCGTCCCCGGCGACCGGGCGGGCCTTGAGCAGCGCCTGGAACTCCCAGGTCTTGGCCCAGCGCTGGTAGTAGGCGAGGTGGCTGGCCAGGGTGCGCACCAGCGGGCCGTTGCGGCCCTCGGGGCGCAGGTTGGCGTCCACCGGCCAGATGGTGCCCTCACCGGTGGTGTCCGAGCAGAGCCGGGTGAGGGCGGCGGCGAGCCGGGTGGCGGCCTTGACGGCCTCGTGCTCGTCCACGCCCTCGGGCGGCTCGGCGACGAAGATGACGTCCACGTCCGAGACGTAGTTGAGTTCGCGGCCGCCGCACTTGCCCATCCCGATCACGGCGAGCCGGCAGGCCCGGGCGGCGTCCGGGTCCTGCTCGGCGGCGAGGTCCAGGGCGGTCTGCAGGGTGGCGCCGGCCAGGTCGGCGAGTTCGGCGGCGGTCTGCGCGAGGTCGGTGGTGCCGGTGAGGTCGCGGGCGGCGATGGCGAGCAGGCAGCGACGGTAGGCGATGCGCAGCGCGTCCGCCGGGCTGCGGCCGCCCGCCCGGCCACTGCCCCGGACGCTCTCGGCGAGCGCGCGGCGGAAGTCCTCCGGGCCGGGGTGCATGTCGCGCAGCTCGAAGGTGACCAGCACGTGCCAGTCGTGCGGGTGCCGGGCCAGGTGGTCGGCGAGCGCGGTGGAGACGCCGAGCACGCCGAGCAGCCGGTCGCGCAGCGGCTTGGAGGTGGTGAGGGTGTCGCGCAGGGTGTGCCGCTCGGCCTCGTCGGCGGCCTCCAGCAGCCGGGCCAGGCCGAGCAGGGCGAGGTCGGGGTCGGCGGTGGCGCCGAGCGCGTCCAGCAGCACGGGGTCGTCGGCCAGGCCTTCCAGGCCGGGCCCGGCCAGCAGCCGCACCGCCTGCGCCGGATCGGTGAACCCGCGCCGGACCAGCCTGTTCTCCGGCCGGCTGACCCGGCTCCCGGCCCGCTGTTCCTCCACCGCCATCGCCCCTCCGTCCGTCCGCCCCAGCAGGTTACGCGCCCTGGCGGCCCGGCGCCGGACACGACCGGCGGACACGACCGGCGGACGGACCCGCCCACCGCGCGCCGCGCCGCCCGTCGCTCCGTGACCCCGGGGCCGCGGTGTACGGCGGCGATGCGGCGTCCTGGTCGCCGGGCGCCGAGGCCTGTTCGTCACGTTCCGCCATGGCGAAACGATCCGCCCCACAGGAGGGCCCGCTGTCATCCGGCCGAACGACAACGGGCCCGAAGCTGTTCGAGAGGCCGTCAGGCGCTCAGAGCACCTGGAGGTTCTTGCGCAGCTCGAACGGCGTCACCTCGGAGCGGTACTCCTCCCACTCCTGGCGCTTGTTGCGCAGGAAGAAGTCGAAGACGTGCTCGCCGAGGGTTTCGGCGACGAGTTCGCTGCGCTGCATCAGGTCGATCGCCTCGCCGAGGTTCTGCGGCATCGGCTGGATGCCGAGCGCGCGGCGCTCGGAGTCGGACAGGGCCCAGACGTCGTCGTCGGCGCCGGGCGGGAGCTCGTAGCCCTCCTCGATGCCCTTGAGGCCGGCCGCGAGGGTGACGGCGTAGGCGAGGTAGGGGTTGCAGCCGGTGTCCAGGGAGCGGACCTCGACCCGGGTGGAGCCCTGCTTGCCGGGCTTGTACATCGGCACCCGGATCAGCGCCGAGCGGTTGTTGTGGCCCCAGCAGATGTAGGACGGGGCCTCGCCGCCGGCGCCGGCGGTGCGCTGGGAGCCGCCCCAGATGCGCTTGTAGGAGTTCACCCACTGGTTGGTGACGGCGGCGGTCTCGGCGGCGTGCTTGAGCAGGCCGGCGATGAAGGAGCGGCCGACCTTGGACAGCTGGTACTCGGCGCCGGACTCGTGGAAGGCGTTGCGGTCGCCCTCGAACAGCGACAGGTGGGTGTGCATGCCGGAGCCGGGGTGGTCGGAGAAGGGCTTGGGCATGAAGCTGGCGTGCACGCCCTGCTCCAGCGCGACCTCCTTCATGACCAGGCGGAAGGTCATGATGTTGTCGGCGGTGGACAGCGCGTCGGCGTAGCGCAGGTCGATCTCCTGCTGGCCGGGGGCACCCTCGTGATGGGAGAACTCCACCGAGATGCCCATCGACTCCAGCATGGTGATGGCCTGGCGGCGGAAGTCGTGGCCGACCCCGCGCGGGGTGTGGTCGAAGTAGCCGGACTGGTCGGCCGGGATCGGCGGGGTGCCGTCGCCGGGCAGGTTCTTCAGCAGGAAGAACTCGATCTCGGGATGGGTGTAGAAGGTGAAGCCCTGGCCGGAGGCCTTCTCCAGGGTGCGCTTGAGCACGAACCGGGGGTCGGCGTAGGAGGGCGAGCCGTCGGGCATCAGGATGTCGCAGAACATCCGGGCGGTGCCCGGGGTCTCCGAGCGCCACGGCAGGATCTGGAAGGTGGTCGGGTCCGGCTTGGCGATCATGTCGGACTCGTAGACCCGGGCGAAGCCCTCGATCGCCGAGCCGTCGAAGCCGATGCCCTCCTCGAAGGCCTGCTCCAGTTCGGCCGGCGCCACCGCGACCGACTTCAGGAACCCGAGCACGTCGGTGAACCACAGCCGGACGAACCGGATGTCACGCTCCTCAAGCGTCCGAAGCACGAACTGCTGCTGCTTGCCCATGGGGACAGTCTCACCTCTGCTCTTTACGCTTGTGTTACGCCCGGAAGACCCCCGAAAGCGACTGACCCCATCATGGCCGATCACCGCCCGGGACGGCAGTGCCGGCCCCGGCCCGACCCCCCGGGCAGCACATTGCGTCAGATCGACGATTACACTCGGGGGCATGCCCAATCTCCGTCTCGCCCTGAGCCAGATCGACCCCTGGGTCGGTGACATCGCCCGCAACAGCGATGAGGTGGTGCGCTGGACCAAGCAGGCCGTGGAGGCCGGCGCCCAGCTGGTCGCCTTCCCCGAGATGGCCCTGACCGGCTACCCGGTCGAGGACCTCGCCCTGCGCCACTCCTTCGTCGAGGCCTCCCGTGGCGCGCTGGTCGAGCTGGCCGGGCGGCTGGACGCCGACGGACTGGGCGAGGTGCCGGTGGTGGTCGGCTACCTCGGGCGCTCGGAGCACGCCTCACCGCGGTTCGGCCGCCCGGCCGGCTCGCCGCAGAACTGCGCCGCCGTGCTGCACCGGGGCGAGGTGGTGACCCGTTTCGCCAAGCACCACCTGCCCAACTACGGCGTGTTCGACGAGTACCGCTGGTTCGTCCCGGGCGACCAGCTGCCGGTGCTGCGGCTGCACGGGGTGGACATCGCGCTGGCCATCTGCGAGGACATCTGGCAGGACGGCGGCCGGGTCACCGCGGCCCGCGAGGCCGAGGCCGGGCTGCTGCTGGTGGTCAACGGCTCGCCGTACGAGCGGAACAAGGACGACCAGCGGCTGGAGCTGGTGCGGCGCCGGGCCGCCGAGGCCGGCTGCCCGCTGGCCTACGTCAACATGGTCGGCGGCCAGGACGAGCTGGTCTTCGACGGCGACTCGATCGTGGTCGGCGCGGACGGCGAGGTGCTGGCCCGCTCTCCGCAGTTCGAGGAGCACCTGCTGGTGCTGGACCTCGACCTGCCGGCCGCCGGCGGCGACCACACCGACGGCCTGCTGCTGAGCGACGGGCTGCACCTGGTCCGCACCGACCTGGGCGGCGAGCCGCAGGCCGCACCCGCCGGGGCGGCGGCGGCCGCCGAGGTCGCGCCGCGGCTGTCCGACGAGGCCGAGATCTGGGCCGCGCTGGTCGCCGGCACCCGGGCGTACGTCGCCAAGAACGGCTTCCGGTCGGTGCTGATCGGCCTCTCCGGCGGCATCGACTCGGCGCTGGTGGCCGCCATCGCGGTGGACGCGATCGGCGCCGAGAACGTGTACTGCGTCTCGATGCCCAGCCGCTTCTCCTCGCAGCACTCCCGGGACGACGCGGCCGAGCTGGCCCGCCGGACCGGGCTGCACTTCCGGACCGTCTCCATCGCCCCGATGTTCGACGCGTACATGGGCGCCACCGAGCTGACCGGCCTGGCCGAGGAGAACCTGCAGTCCCGGCTGCGCGGCACCCTGCTGATGGCGATCTCCAACCAGGAGGGGCACATCGTGCTCGCGCCCGGCAACAAGAGCGAGCTGGCCGTCGGCTACTCGACCCTCTACGGCGACTCGGTGGGCGCGTTCGGGCCGATCAAGGACGTCTACAAGTCGCTGATCTTCCGGCTGGCCCGCTGGCGCAACGAGGAGGCCGAGCGGCGCGGCGAGGTGCCGCCGATCCCGGAGAACACCATCTCCAAGCCGCCGTCCGCCGAGCTGCGGCCGGACCAGAAGGACAGCGACTCACTGCCCGACTACGACCTGCTGGACAGCGTGCTGGCCCGCTACATCGAGGGCGACGAGGGGCGGGACGCGATCGTCGCGGCCGGCTTCGACCCGGCCGTGGTGGACCGGGTGGTCCGGCTGGTCGACACCGCCGAGTACAAGCGGCGGCAGTACCCGCCGGGCCCGAAGATCTCGGTCAAGAACTTCGGCCGGGACCGCCGCCTGCCGATCACCAACCGCTGGCGCCGCGGCTGACCGTTACGAGGAGTACCGGTAGGTGGCGGCCACCGCGAGGTGGTCGCTGCCGTCCCGGGGCAGGGTCCGGGAGTCCACCGGCTTGAGCCCGCCCTTGCTCATGATCTGGTCGATCCGGGCCATCGGGAAGCTCGACAGCCAGCTGAAGCCGAAGCCGTCCCCGGCGGCGCCCTGGGCCGAGCGCATCTGCGAGGTGACCGGCGCCAGGCTGCGGTCGTTCATGGTGCCGTTGAGGTCGCCGAGCAGCAGGACCTTCTTCAGCTGCTCCGCCTGGATCGCGTCGCCGAGCGCCTGCGCGCTGACGTCCCGCTGGTCGACGGTGAAGCCGCCCTCGGCCTTCAGCCGCACCGACGGCAGGTGCGCGACGTACACCGCGACCGGGCCCTGCGGGGTGGTGACCTCGGCCCGGAACGCCCTGGTCCAGCCCATCTTGAGGTCCACCGGCGAGACTCCGCTGATCGGGTACTTCGACCAGAGGCCGACCGTCCCCTCCACCGCGTGGTACGGGTACGCCTCGGCGAGCCCGCTCTCGTAGCCGCGCAGCGCCTTGCCGGCCAGTTCCTGGAGGGCGACGATCTGGGCGCCGGAGGCCACCAGCCCCCGGACGGTGCCCGGCACGTCGGTGTTGGCGGCGGCGACGTTGTGGCTGACCACCGTCCAGTCGCCGGAGCCGCCGCTCTTGTCGGTGAGCAGGCCGCCGAACAGGTTGAGCCAGACCGCGACCGGCAGCAGCAGGGCGATCAGCGCGGTGGCCGAGCGGCGCAGCAGCGCGGGGACCAGCAGCACCGGTACGGCCAGGCCCAGCCAGGGCAGGAAGGTCTCCAGCAGGCTGCCGAGGTTGCCGACGCTGTTGGGGACCTCGGCGTGGAAGGCCATCAACCCGGCGGTGAGCGCGGCCAGCACCGCGAGCACCAGTCCGCGCCGCCAGGTGGTGGCGCCGCGGCCGTCCCGGCCCCAGTGCCGCAGGCCCAGGAAGCCTCCGGGACGGCCCGCGGGCGCCGGGGCGCTCTCCTCGCCCCAGGGCCCGGCCGTGCTCCGGTCGGTCCTGTCCGCCTGCGTCATCCGTGGCTCCCGTCGTTCGTGCCGTCGCCGGTCCGGTGTCCGGCCCGTGCGGTTACGGGCGGTGTGCCGGACCGGTGCCGGTTTGATCGGATACCCGGCTCAGCCTATGCCGGGACAGACGCGGGGCCCCGGGAGCGGGTTCCGGCGTGGCCCGGTTTGGTGAGCCAGACCACGCCGGGCGGTGCCGACCGGAGATTCGGACGCGGGGTTCAGTGGCCGGGGCAGCAGGCCACGGGCGGTGCGAGGCCTTCGAGCAGGGAGTCGACCATCCGCCGGGCCAGCTCCGGATCCTCCAGGTCGGAGTCGTCCGTGAGGATGCTGCGGTACAGGATCGGGCCCATCAGCATGTCGCCGAGCAGGTCGACGTCGAGGTCGGAACGGAGCACGCCCTCGTCCACGGCGCGGCGGATCAGGGCGAGCGCCGCCTCCCGGCGCGGCTTGATCACCCGTTCGCGGTAGGCGTTGTACAGCTCGGGCAGGCCCTGCATCTGGCCGAAGGCGGCCTTGAGCACCCAGCGGGAGCGCTTGGCGAGGCCGCGCCGGCGCATGTAGTCGATCATCTCGATCAGGTCGTCCCGGGCGGTGCCGCCGGTGGGCGTGGGCATCGGGACCTCCAGCCGGCTGACCACGTCGACCAGCAGGGCCTCCTTGTTGGGCCAGCGCCGGTAGATGGTGGCCTTGCCGACGCCGGCGGCGGTGGCGATGCCCTCGATGGTGAGCTCGGACAGCGTGGTGCCGCCCGCCATCAGATCCTCGACGGCGGCGAGGATGGCCTGCTCGGCGGCCTCGCTGCGCGGTCGGCCGCGGCGTGCGGTGGCGCAGGGTTGTCCGGTCCCGGCGACCGGGCTGTCCGTCTTCATCCCCGCTGTTCTCCCTCGCTGTCCACGTGGCGCGCGGGCGCCGTTCGGTTTCCGATGGTGGTCCGTGGGCCGGGCCGGGTGGTGGTCCGCCGCTCCGGAGCGTGGCCCTGCCGCACGGGGATCACCCGGGGCGACAGGGCCATTGTCGCTCAGCGCGGTCGCGGGTCAGGCGTCCGCGGCCACGGCCTCGCGGCTCTGACCGGGCTGTTCGGAGGCCTTCCCGGCCGGACCACCGGGGGCGGCCGAGCGGCGCGGCAGCAGGAACCAGGCGATCAGCGCGCCGACCACCGTGATGCCGGCGGAGAGCGAGGCCACCACGTGCATGGCGCTGATGAAGGCGTCGTCGGCCGGGCCGATCAGCGCGGCGCCCTTGGGGCCCATCCGCTCGGCGATGGCCAGGGTGGCCTCCAGCGACTCGCCGGCCTTGCCGCGCAGTTCGTCGGGCAGCTGGTTCAGCGTGTCGGTCATGCCGTCGCGGTAGACGGTGGAGAGCACCGCGCCGAGCACGGCGACGCCGAGCGAGCCGCCGACCTGGCGGAAGGTGTTGTTCACGGCCGAGCCCGCGCCGGCCTTCTCGCGGGGCAACGAGGCCATGATCGCGACGGTGACCGGCGGCATGACGTGCGCCATGCCGGTGCCCATCAGCAGGCCGAGCACGACCAGCACCCAGATCGGCGTGTTGACGGTCAGCAGGGTGTAGCCGACGAAGCCGACCGCGATCAGCAGCATGCCGACGGCGGCGGTGGCGGCGACGCCGAATCGGTCGACCACCAGCCGGGCCCGCGGGGCGAACAGCAGCTGGGCGGCGGCCAGCGGCAGCATCAGCACGCCGGCCTGGAGCGCGCTGTAGCCGCGCACGCTCTGGATGTAGAAGACGCCGAAGAACGAAACGCCCATCAGCGCGAAGAAGACCACGCCGACGACCACGACGGAGGCGCTGAACACCTTGTTCCGGAACCAGCTGACGTCCAGCGCGGGGAAGCGGGTGCGGCCCTCGAACCAGACGAAGGCGACCAGGGCCAGCAGGCCGACCAGGGTCGGCACCCAGGCCTCGGCGGCGGTGAAGTCGGCCAGCTCGCCGCCCTTGATGATGCCGTAGATCAGCGCGACCAGGCCGATGATCGACAGCAGCACGCCTATCGGGTCGAGCTTGCCCGGGTTCGGGTCCTTGGACTCGGGCACCAGGATCACCATCGCGATCACCGCGACGATCACGATCGGGACGTTGACCAGGAAGACCGAGCCCCACCAGAAGTGCTCGATCAGCAGGCCGCCGGTGATCGGGCCGATGGCGATGGCCAGGCCGACCGCGCCGGCCCAGATCCCGATCGCCTTGGGCTGCTCGGAGCGCTCGAAGACGTTCATGATGATGGCCAGCGTGGCGGGCATCGCGAGCGCGGCGCCGACGCCCATCAGGGCGCGGTAGCCGACGAGTTCACCGGGCGAGGCGGCCAGCGCCGAGAGCAGCGAGGCGATGCCGAAGACCACCATGCCGCCCAGCAGCGCGCGCTTGCGGCCGAAGCGGTCGCCGAGCAGGCCGGAGGTGAAGAGCAGCCCGGCGAACACCAGGGTGTAGGAGTTGATCGACCATTCCAGGTCGCTCTGGCTGGCGCCGAGGCCGACCGGCGCGGGGGTCGCGATGGTCTTCATCGCGACGTTGAGGATCGAGTTGTCGAGGACGACGACGAGCAGGGCGAGCACCAGGGTGCAGAGGATCGCCCAGCGCCGACGGTGGATGGCTTCCGGCACACGAGGTGGCGCGGCTGCGGTGGTCATTGGTCTTCCCGTCCGTGATGGTGTGACACTGGCGGGCAATTCCGAGCCATGGTCGTCTCGTAACCCCCCGCACCAGAGTAGCGCGCATTACGATACGAGACGACTCCGTTTCATAAAAACCCGGCAAAGCTCGCCCGGTCCCCGACCGGCTCCCCGACCGACCCGCGCGCCGCGGATCGAGCCGCCGGTGTGCCGCAGATCGCAGCCGGTCACCTGCACACCTCTTTGCGCTCACGCCGGGGCGTGCAAGCATGGAGGTGATCCGGGGACGCCGCACGGCGCCACGAGACGACAACCTTTCAGGAGTCCGTTCGATGAACGCTTCTTCGCCTTCGCCTGCCCAGAACCAGGCGACGACCGCCACCCTCTACGGCGGGGTCACCAGCCGCCGCGTCACCGTCCGCGACCTCGCCGCCGCCAAGCAGCGCGGCGAGAAGTGGTCGATGCTCACCGCCTACGACGCCCTCACCGCCGGGGTGTTCGACGAGGCCGGCATCCCCGTCCTGCTGGTCGGCGACTCCGCCGGCAACTGCCACCTCGGCTACGAGACCACCGTGCCGGTGACCATGGATCAGATGGTGATGCTCTCCGCCGCCGTCGTCCGCGGCACCAAGCGCGCGATGATCGTCGCCGACCTGCCGTTCGGCTCGTACCAGGAGTCCCCCGCGCAGGCCATGCACAACGCGGCCCGGCTGATGAAGGAGGCCGGGGTCGGCGCGGTCAAGCTGGAGGGCGGGGAGCGCAGCGCCCGCTCGATCGAGCTGCTGGTCGAGGCCGGCGTCCCGGTGATGGCGCACATCGGCCTCACCCCGCAGTCCGTGCACGCCTTCGGCGGCTACCCGGTCCAGGGCCGCGGCGACGAGGCGGCGCACCAGCTGCTGCGCGACGCCAAGGCCGTCCAGCAGGCGGGCGCCTTCTCCGTCGTGCTGGAGGCGGTGCCGGCCGAGCTGGCCGCCCAGGTCACCGAGCAGCTGGCGATCCCGACGGTCGGCATCGGCGGCGGGCCCGACACCGACGCCCAGGTCCTGGTCTGGACCGACATGGCCGGCATGACGGCGGGCCGGGTGCCCAAGTTCGTCAAGCAGTACGCCGACCTGCGGACCGTCCTCGGCGACGCCGCCCGCGCGTTCGCCGAGGACGTCCGCGGCGGCGCCTTCCCGGCGGCGGAGCACAGCTTCCACTGACGCCCCCGACCGGCCCCGCTCCCCCGCCCGGGAGCGGGGCCGCTGTCATCCGTGCTCCCCCGGTGACAGCGGTCTGACGGTGCGGCGCCGGGCCGGCCGTCGCGGTGACAGCCCGCTGACAGCCCGGCCGGACAGCCTGGGGGCATGACACGAATCGCCACCGCCCCGAACGACCGGGGGACCACCGCGGGCAACGCCGTCGAAGTCCGCGGCATCGTCAAGCACTACGGCTCCACCAAGGCCCTCGACGGGGTCGACCTCACCGTCCGCGAGGGCACCGTGCTCGGCGTGCTCGGCCCCAACGGCGCGGGCAAGACCACCCTGGTCCGGGTCCTGTCCACGCTGATCAAGCCCGACGCCGGCACCGCGTTCGTCGGCGGCTACGACGTCCTGCGCCAGCCCAAGCAGCTGCGCCGCACGATCGGCCTCACCGGCCAGTACGCCTCCGTCGACGAACTCCTCTCCGGCTACGAGAACCTCTACCTGATCGGCCGGCTGCTCGACCTCTCCAGCCGCGACGCCAAGGCCCGGGCCGCCGAGCTCCTGGAGCGCTTCTCGCTCACCGAGGCCGCCAAGCGGCCCGCCAAGACCTACTCCGGCGGCATGCGCCGCCGCCTCGACCTGGCCGCCAGCATGATCGGCCGCCCCCGGGTGCTGTACCTGGACGAGCCCACCACCGGCCTGGACCCGCGCACCCGCAACGAGGTCTGGGACGAGGTCCAGCGGATGGTCGCCGAGGGCAGCACCGTGCTGCTCACCACCCAGTACATGGAGGAGGCGGAGCAGCTCGCCGACGAGCTGACCGTCATCGACCGCGGCCGGGTGATCGCCAACGGCGGCGTGGCCGAGCTCAAGGCCAAGGTCGGCGGCCAGACCCTGCAGGTGCGCGCCGCCCACCCGGCCGAGCTGCCCGAGATGGCCCGCTGCCTGCACGACCGCGGCATCACCAGCGCCACCGTCTCCACCGACACCGGCCTGCTCGCGGTGCCGATCACCGACGACGAGCAGCTGACCACCGTCATCGGGGTGCTCGGCGGCCGCGGCTTCGCGATCGCCGGCATCGACACCAAGGTCCCCAGCCTCGACGAGGTCTTCCTCGCCATCACCGGCAAGCCCGCCGACACCGCGGACGCCGCCCCCAGCCTCGCCAAGGAGCCCGTCGCATGACCACCGCCACCATCGCCCCAGCCCGGGTGGAGGACACCCGGATCGGCCTGGCCGGCACCTTCCGCCACGTCGGCGCGCTGACCCGGCGCAACCTGATGCGGATCAAGGCCGACCCGGAGTCGATGTTCGACGCCGTACTGATGCCGATCATCTTCACGGTGCTGTTCGTCTACGTCTTCGGCGGCGCCGTCTCCGGCAACCAGGACGCCTACAAGCAGTACATGATCCCCGGCCTGCTCGGGCAGACCGGGCTCACCCTCGCGATGGCCGTCGGCACCGGCCTGAACAGCGACTTCCAGACCGGGGTGATGGACCGCTTCCGGACCCTGCCGATCGGCCGGGCCTCCGTCCTGCTCTCCAAGATGGCCGCCGAGACCTGCCGGGCGCTGCTCTCCTTCGTGATCCTGATCGGCTTCGCGCTGTGCATCGGCTTCGAGGTGAAGACCGGCCCGCTGGAGGTCGTGGCCGCCGTCGGCCTGTCGCTGGTGTTCGGTATGTCGGTCGTCTGGGTCTCGATGCTGCTGGGCATGGCGCTGCGCAGCGCCCAGGCCGTCCAGGGCGTGGCCATGCTGGTCCTGATGCCGTTGCAGTTCGGCAGCTCGATCTTCGCGCCGACCAACACCATGCCGGGCTGGCTGCAGACCTTCACCAAGGTCAACCCGCTGTCGGCGCTCGCCGACGCCTCCCGCTCCCTGCTCAACGGCGAGGGGCCGCTGGCCCACCCGGTGATGGTCGTGCTGGTCTGGTCGGCGGCCTGCACCGCGATCTTCGCCCCGCTCGCCGTCGCCCGCTTCCGCAAGCGGACCTGAGGACGACCGCCGGCCCTCTTCGGACGGAGGGCCGGCGGACGGGTCGGCCGGCGACCCGGGACAGGCGTCGGCCGACCGGACGGATCGGCTGACCGGCCACCGGGGGACGGGGGCCGGTCAGCCGATCAACTCGTCCAGCAGGCCCTGGGTCTGCTGCGGGGTCATGCCCAGGCCGACGTCGTGGGCGGCCTCGAAGGCGGCGTCGCCCAGCAGCCCCCGGAGGGCGGCCTCCGACCGCCCGCGCTCCGTGCGCTCCAGGTAGCCGCCCTTCGGGCCGTTCAGCTCATGGTGCGCGCCGAGCAGGACGGCGGCCTGCCGGGCCCGCTCCAGGTCGCCGTCGCGTTCGGCGAAGGCCCGCAGCAGCCCCACCACGGCCGGCACCACCATGACCGTCATCTGCTCGCCGAAGCCGGACGCGGTCCGCATCGACTTGAGCAGCCGCCGGCCCTCGGTGAGCAGGGCGAGCCCCCGCTCCGGATCGCCCGCCCGGGCCGTGATCCAGCCCTTGCCGCTGGTGAGCAGGCCGGCCACGATGCTCGGGGCGAAGCCGCCGACGCTGACCACCTCCAGCTTGTCCAGTTCCGCCAGCGCCTGCGCGTACTCGCCGCGCTCGGCGTGGATGCCGCAGAGCGTCAGGCGCCCGAACAGCAGCGCGCCGCTGGTGGACTGGTTCGCGCCCGGGGAGTCCAGCCCGGCCAGCGTCTCCCGGACGATCCGCTCGCCGCGCTCCATGTCCAGCTCCAGCAGGGTCGCGCCGAGGTTCACCCGCAGGATCGGCACCTCCTGCGGCGCCCCCAGCTCCTCGGCCAGCGCGATCGCCCGCTCGTACGCGGCGATGGCCGCCTCGGCCTCGCCCCGGTTGGCCAGCGCCTCACCGCGGGCCGCCTGGGCCTGGGAGATCCCCCAGAGGTCGCCGGCCCGCTCGTACAGCTCCAGGGAGCGCTCGCCGTCCCGGACGCCCTGCTCGGCCCCGCCGGGCCAGTCGTTCATCATCTTGGCCCGGATCTGCAGGATGAACGCCAGGTCGTTCAGGTCGCCGTGCACCTCGCAGCCGCGGACCGCGTCGTCCAGCAGGTCCTTCATCAGCTCCATCCGGCCGGCCAGGAACGCCCCGAAGACCCGCAGCATCGCGGGGAAGCGGTAGGACTGCGGCAGCTCCGGGGAGTAGGCGTCGAGCAGGTGCTCCGCGACCGCGATCGCCTCCGGATCGCCGAGCACCTCCAGGTTCCCCTCGAACATGCCGATCAGCCGGTGCATCGCGAGCAGCCGGCGGCACTCCTCGACCACCCCCGCGGGCATCGGCAGGCCGTACGCGAGGACGTTGCGCTCCAACGGCACCGGCGGCGGGACGTCCGGGCCGAACGGGTCCGGAGCCAGGGCGGCGACCGCGGTGTACCAGCCCCGGGCCTCCATGCTGTAGCCGCGCAGCGACCAGTACCAGCTCATGCCGAGGACGAGGACCAGTGCCTGCTCCTCGTCCCCGAGGTCGATCGCGCGGCGCAGCGCGGTCCGGACGTTGTCCTGCTCGCGCTCCAGCACCGCCAGCCAGTGCAGCTGCTGCGGGCCGTGGATGTTCAGGTCGGCGGTGGCGGCCACGGCACGGAAGTGCGCCAGGTGGCGGGCCTCGGTCGCGTCGCGCTCGGCGGCCGACTCGGCCAGCCGCTCGGTCGCGTACTCGTGGATGGTCTCCAGCATCCGGTAGCGCGGCAGGCTGCCGTCGTCCAGGTCGGCCACCAGGAGGGACTTGTCGACCAGCGACAGCAGCAGTTCGGCGACCTCCTCGGGTGCCACCTCGGCGCCGTCGGCGCAGATCGCCTCGGCGTCCTCCAGCCGCCAGCCGCCGGCGAACACCGAGAGCCGGCGCAGCACCGCGCGTTCGCGCTTGCCCAGCAGGTCCCAGCTCCAGTCGACCACCGCGCGCAGGGTCTGCTGGCGCGGCAGCAGGGTGCGGCTGCCCGCGGTGAGCAGCGCGAACCGGCCGTCCAGCCGGTCGGCTATCTGGCGCGCCGTCATCACCCGCAGCCGGGCGGCGGCGAGTTCGATGGCCAGCGGAAGGCCGTCCAGGCGGCGGCAGATCTCGGCGCAGGCCGCCGGGTCGCTGCGCGGGTCGAAGCCGGGACGGGCGGCGGCGGCCCGCTCGGTGAGCAGGCGCAGCGCCACCGGGTCGGGCAGCGGCTCGACCGGCAGCACGGCCTCGCCGGGCACGCCGAGCGGCTCCCGGCTGGTGGCGAGCACGGTCAGTCCGGGGCACTCGGCGAGCAGCACGTCGGCGAGGTCGGCGGCGGCCTGGATCAGGTGCTCGCAGTTGTCCAGGACGAGCAGCATCCGGCGGCGGCCGCAGTGCTCGACCAGGCGGCGCACCGGGTCCTCGGCACGCTTCTCCATCACCTCGGCGACCATGCTGCCGGTGTGCAGGACGATCTCGCGCAGGCCGAGTGCCGAGACCACCGCGGCGGGCACCGCCTCCGGGCTCTCCAGCGGGGCGAGTTCGGCCAGCCAGACGCCGTCCGGCCAGTGTCCGGCGGACTGTTCGGCGCGGCCGGCCTCGATCGAGAGCCTGGTCTTGCCGGAGCCACCGGGGCCGGTCAGGGTGACCATCCGGCCGGCCGTCAGGGCCTCGCGCAGGATGGAGAGGTCGGATTCACGGCCGACGAAGCTGGTCAGTCGGCCGCGCAGGTTGCCGGCGGGGCGCGACGGTTGGGGGGCGGGCGCCGGTTGGGGTGCGGGCGCCGGTTGGGGTGCGGGCGCCGGTACCGCTCGCGGTGGCTCCGCCACGGCCTCCGGCGGGGCCAGCAACTCGGCGTACAGGGACTGGAGTCGGCGCCCCGGGTCGACGCCGAGCTCCTCGGCGAGGGCGCGCCTGGTCCGCTCGTAGTGGCGCAGCGCCTCGGCGGTGCGGCCGCTCTCGTGCAGCGCCCGGATCATCAGGTGCTGCAGCGGCTCGTCCAGCGGCTGCCGTTCGCAGAGCTCGGCGAGTTCGGCGACCAGTTCGGCCGCGCGGCCGAGCCCGAGGTCGGCGGTGATCCGGTGGCGGCGGGCCTCGTCGTGCTGGGTCTCCAGCCGGGCTGCCGGGCCCCCGCGGTCCGGCAGATCGGCCAGGGCGGGGCCGCGCCACAGCGCCAGGGCGGCGCGCAGCCGCTCGGCGGCGAGCGCGTGGTCCCCGGCGTCGAGGGCGCGACGGCCCTCGGCGCCGAGCCGCTGGAACTCGGCGAGGTCGGTGGCGGGGCCGGTCAGCCAGTACCCGGCCGGGCCGGAGCCGACCTCGTCCCGGCCGATGGTGCGGCGCAGCCGGCCGACCAGGGTCTGCAGCGCGGCGGTGGAGTCCTGTGGTGGCTCGGCCTCCCACACCTCGTCCACCAGTTGGTCGGCGGACACCGGGCGGCCCTGCCGCAGGGCCAGCGCGGTGAGCAGCGCCCGTAGTCGCGCGCCGCCCAGCGGCACGGGCGTTCCGTCGTCGTGGCGGGCCGTCGTGGTCCCGAGGATGCCGTAGTACACCGGACCATTCTGGTCGATGGGCGCGGATCGGGCCGCACAATTGTGTGGGCCCCCTCCACCCGCGGTGGAACCCCGGCGGGGCCCTCGGACGTTCACGGTGGACGGCTTGTCCGGTCACCGGCCGACCCGGCATGATCGATCCCCTGGCCGCCCCTCCTCGGACACCCGGAGCACCCACACCATGACCTTCGCCGCCACGCAGCGCTCACGCAGCGAGGACCGCCGGATCAGCCCGGTGTTCTGGGTGCTCCTCGCCGTCCTCGGCACCTCGGGCTGGGCGGTGTACGCCGGCTACGGGAACGCCTCGTTCGGGGTGTTCCTGTTCGTGGTGGCGGGCTGGATGGTCTCGCTGTGCCTGCACGAGTACGCGCACGCGCGCACCGCGCTGCACGGCGGCGACATCAGCGTCGGCGCCAAGGGCTACCTCACGCTCAACCCGCTGAAGTACGCCAACGTGCTGCTCAGCTTCGTGCTGCCGATCGTGTTCGTGATCCTCGGCGGCATCGGCCTGCCCGGCGGCTCGGTCTGGATCGAGCGGGACCGGATCCAGGGCCGGCTCAAGCACAGCCTGATCTCGGCGGCCGGGCCGCTGGTGAACCTGGTGTGCGCGGCCTTGCTGCTGATCCCGATCGGCGCCGGCTGGCTGGACGACCCGACGGTGCACGCGGTCTGGAACGGCTACGAGCTGACCGTCTCGCCGTTCGCCGGCGCGCTCGGCTTCCTCGGCCTCCTGCAGCTCAGCGCGGCGCTGCTGAACCTGCTGCCGGTGCCCGGCCTGGACGGCTACGGGATCATCGAGCCCTGGCTGTCGTACAAGACCCGGCGCGCGGTCGAGCCGTTCGCGCCGTACGGGCTGCTGGCCGTGTTCGCGCTGCTCTGGCAGCCCGAGGTGAACTCGTTCTTCTTCGGGATCATCCACGACCTGATGAGCCTGTTCGGCGTGGACCAGGACTACGCGACGCTCGGCCGGTACCTGTTCAGCTTCTGGAAGAACTAACCCTGCTCGGCCGCCGCGGCGGCCTCGGCGATCTTCGCGCGGCGGCGGTTCATCCAGAGCACGTTGCTCGCCACACCCGCCATCGGGAGCCAGATCAGGCCCAGCCAGAAGCCCTGGGTCAGCGAGACCACGGCGGCCGCCAGCGCGAGGACGACGACGATCAGGGCGAAGAGGGACGTGCGGGGCATGGCGGGGGGCTCCTAGGGCCGGGTGCGGTCGGCCGGGTTGCGGCCGGACCCATTGTCGCCGACCTCACCTCCGGAACCTGTCCAGGGGTGAGGCCGACACGGCGTGGGGGTTCGGCTCAGACGTCCGTCACCCGCAGGCCCGCGTGGGCCTTGTAGCGGCGGTTGACCGAGATCAGGTTGGCCACCAGCGACTCCACCTGGTGGGCGTTGCGCAGCCGGCCCGCGAAGATCCCCCGCATGCCCGGGATCCGGGCGGCCAGCGCCTGCACGACGTCGGTGGCGGCGCGCTCCTCGCCGAGCACCATCACGTCGGTGTCGATCCGCTCCACCGACTCGTCCTGCAGCAGCACCGCCGAGAGGTGGTGGAAGGCGGCGGTGACCCGGGAGTCCGGCAGGAGCGCGGCGGCCTGCTGGGCGGCGCTGCCCTCCTCCGGCTTCAGCGCGTACGCGCCCTGCTTGTCGAAGCCGAGCGGGTTGACGCAGTCGACCACGATCTTGCCGGCCAGTTCCTCGCGCAGCGCGGTCAGGATCGCGGCGTGCCCGTCCCAGGGCACCGCGACGATCACCACGTCGCTCTCCCGGGCGGCGGTGGCGTTGTCGGCGCCGCGCACGCCGTGGCCCAGTTCGGCGGCCGAGGCCTCGGCCCGGGCGGCGTCGCGCGAACCGATGATCACCTGCTGGCCGGCCTTGGCCAGCCGCAGGGCGAGTCCCCGCCCCTGGTCGCCGGTGCCGCCGAGGACGCCGACCACCAGCTGGGAGACGTCCGGCAGCTCGTGGGCCGGGTTTGTCGCTGAATCGAGGGAAGTCATGCGCCGATCCTGCCAAATCCCCGGCCGGGCGCGACATTCTGGGCCGCATGGATGCGGTGAGAGTTTCGGCACTCCGGCAGCACCTGGCGGGCACCGGCTGGCTGGAGGCGGTCGGCGGCTTCGCCGGGGCGCTGCGGCGCTCGGTGTCGCGCCGCGGGGCGGGCGAGCTGCTGCTGGTCGGCACCGAGGCGTTCGAGCCCTGGCACCTGGCCGCCCACCTGGAGGACGAGGCCGCCTGGTCGGCCGTCCCCCGGCTGGCACCCACCCTGCTGCGGCACACCCCGCCGGCCGACGCCGCGGCGCACCTGGCGCACGGCCTGCGCCGGCTCGCCGCGCCCGGGCGCGGCGCCACCGTCCTGGTGGTGGCCCCGGACGCGGCCGGCGCCTCGCTGCTGGAGCGGGTGCAGGACGCCCGCAGGCACGGCGCGACCGTGCTCGCGCTGGACGGCGCCGCCACGGGCGAGCCGGGCGACCTCGGCGGGCTCGCGCACGAGCGGCTCGCCGTCGGCACGGCCGCCGAGGAGCCCTTCGGCCTGGCCCAGCACCTGGTCAGCGCCGCCGCCGGGCAGCCGCCGGCCCGGCGCGGCGGGCTGGACCGGCTCGCCGAACTCGCCGGCCGGCTGACCGCGCCGCCCGCGATCAGTCGCTGGTAGCCGCCGGCCGACCCTGGCCCTGGCTATCGCCCTGGAAAAACCCTTTGCGGCCGCGGGAGTGCCCGTCCGAGGATCGTGGTTCGTGAACGACGACGAACCCCCGCATCCCCCCGGGCGATTGCGCACGCTGCTGCGCTCGCTGATGCCCGACCTGTCGCCCTGGCGCGTCTCCCGCGACTTCCGCTTCCTGTGGCTCTCCGGCTGTGTCACCAGCTTCGGCAGCTTCCTGACCTACGTCGCCGTCCCGATGCAGATCAAGCAGCTGACCGGCTCCTCGTTCGCGGTCGGCCTGATCGGTGCCTTCGAGCTCGTCCCGCTGATCGTCTTCGGCCTGTGGGGCGGCGCCCTCGCCGACGCCCTGGACCGCCGCAAGCTGGTGCTGCGCGCCGAGGCCGGGCTGGGCCTGCTCGCCGGACTGCTGCTGCTCAACGCGCTGCTGCCGTCCCCGCTACTCTGGCCGATCTATCTGGTCGCCGCGCTGGTCGCGGCCTGCGACGGGCTGCAGCGCCCGGCGCTGGACTCGCTCACCCCGCGGATCGTCCCGCACCAGCACCTGACCGCGGCGTTCGCCCTCAAGTCCCTGTACCACAACGCCGCTTCGGTGGCCGGTCCGGCGCTGGCCGGTGTCGTGGTGGCATTCTCCGGGGTGGAGACCGCGTACGCGCTGGACGTGCTCACCTTCGCCGTCTCCCTGCTGCTGCTCGTCCGGATCCGGGCGGTGCCGCCGGCCACCGGCGCCGAACGGCCGTCGGTACGGGCGGTGCTGACCGGCATCCAGTACGCCTGGAGCCGCAAGGACCTGCTCGGCACCTACGCGATCGACCTCTGCGCGATGCTGTTCGCCTTCCCGGTGGCCGTCTTCCCGTTCCTGGCCTCCGAGTTGGGCGCGGACTGGGCGCTCGGCCCGATGTACGCGGCGTCCGCGGCCGGCGCCCTGCTGGTCGGGGCGACCAGCGGCTGGACGTCCCGGATCCACCGGCACGGGCGGCTGCTGGTGGTCGCCGCCGTCGGCTGGGGCGCGGCCATGGCCCTGGCGGGCCTGTCCGGGAGCATCTGGCTGGTGCTGCTCGGCCTGGCACTGGCCGGCGGCGCCGACGAGATCAGCGGGCTCGCCCGCTCGACCATGTGGAACCAGTCCATCCCGGACGAGGTCCGCGGCCGGATGGCCGGCGTCGAACTGCTCAGCTACTCCGTCGGCCCCCAGCTCGGCCAGGTCCGGGCCGGCACCATGGCCGGGCTGATCGGCGTGCGCGCCGCCGTCTGGACCGGCGGTCTCGCCTGCGTCGCCGCCGTCCTCGCGGTCGCCGCCGCGCTGCCCCGGCTGCTCGCCTACGACGACCGCACCGACCCGCACACGGCCGCCGTCCGGGTCGAGCACGAGCGGGCGGAACGCGAGCGGGAGCGGGCGGCCGCCACGGCGGCGGACTGACGGCTGCCGGGCGGGCCGGGGCCGGGGCGGCCGCCGGGCGGCTACTCGGCGTCGTCGCCCTTCGGCTGGTCGTTCCAGCGCGGGTCGCCCCGCCACTCCCGGTTGCGCTCGTCCGCGAGTTGCAGGGCGTGCGCGGCCTCCTCGGGGCTGTCGTACGGGCCGAGGCGGTCCTTGGCGGGGCACTCCGGCCCCTCCTCGACCTTGCCGTGCTTGATGCAGTAGAACCACTCGCCGGGCTTGCCGGTCGGCTTGCGGTGGAATCCCAGGGGCATGGCGCTCTCCCGTCGACGCGATGGGGTCGTACCGATCATTCCCCGGCCCGGGCCCGCGCGCACACCGCCCGGGTGGGCCGGGGGCGGCCGATAGACTCGCGGCCATGGCTCTCGTACCCGGCATCCAGTCCCCCACCCGCAAGGTCCCGGCACACATCGCGCGCCCCGAGTACGTCGGCCGGCCCGCACCGGCGCCGTACACCGGGCCCGAGGTCCAGACCGCCGAGACGATCGAGAAGATGCGGATCGCGAGCCGGATCGCCGCCCAGGCGATGGCGGAGGCGGCCAAGCTGATCGCCCCCGGCGTCACCACCGACGCGCTGGACGCCGTCGCCCACGAGTACATGTGCGACCACGACGCCTACCCGTCCGACCTGGGCTACCGCGGCTTCCCCAAGTCGGTCTGCACCTCGATCAACGAGGTGATCTGCCACGGCATCCCGGACTCGACCGTGCTGCGGGACGGCGACATCGTCAACATCGACGCCACCGCGTACATCCACGGGGTGCACGGCGACCTCAACGCCACCTACCTGGTCGGCGACGTGGACGAGGAGTCCCGGCTGCTGGTCGAGCGGACCCGCGAATCGCTCGACCGGGCGATCAAGGCGGTCAAGCCGGGGCGTCAGATCAACGTGATCGGGCGGGTCATCGAGTCCTACGCCAAGCGCTTCGGCTACGGCGTGGTGCGGGACTTCACCGGGCACGGCATCAACACGTCGTTCCACTCCGGCCTGATCATCCCGCACTACGACAGCGAGCGGGCCACCGAGGTGATCAAGCCGGGGATGACCTTCACCATCGAGCCGATGCTGACCCTGGGCACCTACGACTACGAGATCTGGGCGGACGGCTGGACGGTCGTCACCAAGGACCGCAAGCGCACCGCCCAGTTCGAGCACACCCTGGTGGTCACGGCGGACGGCGCGGAGGTCCTCACCCTGCCGTGACCCTCACGCCGCGGTGACCACGCCCCGCCGTGCCCCGGTGCGGCGTGGTCAGCCGATGAGCCACTGCTCCTCGGCGACCGCGCCCACCTCGGTGCAGGCGTCGGTGAGCACGTCCAGGACGCGCAGCGGGTCCGGCAGCGGCTGCTCGGGCCCGCGCAGCCACCGCACCTGGGAGCCGTCCGGCAGCGCGGCCGGCGGAAGCAGGGTGTACGAGCCGCGGCAGTGCCAGCGCAGGCCCGGGTGCTCGGACATGGTGTCCGGGGTGGAGTCGAGGACGCTCGGCCACCACTCGTCCTCGTCCTGCGGGGTGCCCCGGGTGGCGGTGAAGAACAGGTAGCGGTCCTCGCCGACGGCGGCGACCGGGCCCTCGACGCCCAGCTCGGTGAGCCGCTCCAGCGCCAGCCGGCCGGCTTCGGCCGGCACGTCCAGCACGTCGTGCGCGCGCCCGGTGGCGGTGATGAAGTTGGTCTGCGGGTCGCGCGCGAGCCAGCGGGCGAGCTGCTCGGGGTCGGTGGTGGCCTGGGTCTGCCAGGCGAAGGACACCGGGTGCTGGGCGGGGGCCGGACAGGCCACCCGGTCGCAGGAGCAGCGGTAGCCGGCCGGATGTGCGGCCGGCGCGAGCGGGAATCCGGCGCGGACGGCGCCGAGCAGCTGATCCAGTCTGGCGGCGGGGCCGTCCAGTTCACCCGGCCGGGCCCGCTGACGATCACGCTTCTGCCACCAGGTCGTCCACCTGCCGCCGGCTTCCATCGGGCCCCTTCCGCGCACTGCCGTGCCTGGTGCGACACAGCGTTCGACGTACCACTCGGACGCAACGCACGGCGCCCCCCGCTGCTTCCCGGGGCGGTGCTCGGCCCTGCTGTCCGCGCCCTGCCGACCGGAACCGGGGTCACCGGAGGGCCGACGTCCGGGTCACGGTACGCAGTCGCGGCAGCACGCTGTCCGCGCCAGGTCGGCCGGAGGGCACGCGGATTCGCGCCCGCCCGGCCCGTACGGGGCCCGCTGACCCGGGTGAACCCGAGGGCGTAACAGGAAGGATAAGGGTGCGCGGGGCCTCCGAATGACCGGGGGCGGTGCCTCTCCGGTCACACTCCCCGCACCCGGCCGACACACCGCCTGCGCGCGGCCGCCTGCGCCGCACTCCGGTCACCCGTACGGAGGTGAGACCCTGGTGGGGTGAAGAGCGCGGACACCGAATTCGTCGGCGGCCCCCTGGACGGCCGCATCCTCCCCATCCCCCTGGGGCCGTTGTTCGGCGTGCCGAAGACGTACAAGGTGCCGGTCCCCGCGCACGGCGACGTTCCGGCCCGCACACTGGTGTACGTCCGATCCAAGCAGGTGCGGGGCATCAGCTGGTTCTGGCGCTACGAGTTCGACGAGGCGGCCACCTCCCGCGCGTCCGGCTGACGGCCGCGCCGGCCGCCGTCCCCAGCCTCCCCGGGAGGACGGCATGGCGAGAACGGTACGGCACCCCAGAAGCCGCTCCCAGGCGGTCGCGCACCACAACCGACAGGTCGCCGGGATCACCGCGGCGCTGCTGGTGGCGGTCTGCCTCTACACCGTGGCGATCGGCCCGAACGGCTGGCTCTGGTTCGGCTGGGCGGTGCTGCTGCTCGCCTGCGTGGCCCTGTTCACGGTCCACTCCTGAGCAGCCGCACCGCCCGTGCCCGGCCCCCCGCGCCGGTCAGTCATCCTCGGCGAGGATCAGGTACAGCTTCTTGCGGGCCTCGGTGAGCACCGCCAGGCCCTTGGCGCGCTGCGCCTCGGTGCCCGTCGCCATCACCTGGCGGATCGCCTGGTCGACCGCGGCCAGTGCCTGGCCGACCTCCTGGACGGCCTCCCAGTCGACCTCCCGGCCGGCCTCCGCCCACGGCTCCGCGGGCCCCGCCTCGGCCTCGGCCCGGCCCGCCTCGGTGAGCGAGACCAGCCGCTTGCCGCCGACCTCCTCCGCGGTGATCAGGCCCTCCTCCTCCAGCAGTTGGAGGTTGGGGTAGATCGAGCCCGGGCTGGGCCGCCAGGCCCCACCGGTCCGCTCGGCGATCTCGGCGATCATCTCGTAGCCGTGCATCGGCCGCTCCTTGAGCAGTGCCAGCAGCGAGGCCCGGACGTCGCCGCGCCGGGCCCGGCCGCCCCGCCGGCCGTGCGGACCGCCGCGCCGGCCGCCGTGCCCGCCGAAGCCGTGCCCGAACGGGCCACCCATCGGCCGGCCGGGGCCGAACGGCGGACCGAATCCGCCGAACGCCTCACGGCCCTCGAACTCCCGACCCTCGAAGTCCGGCCCCGGCCCACGACGCCGACCGCCGTACGGGACCTCCCCGCGAAATCGCATGCCCGGGTTCCCCCGGTTTCCTGAGCGCATGGCGCCCACCTCCTGGTTCGACGAGCCAGTCGAGTTACTGTCTCGATAGTTCGACGATATATCGGTGACTGTCGCTCGTCAACGGATTCCGACACGGCCACCCCGCACGGCACCCGCCCACGGCCCAGCCGCTACGGTGACGGGCATGGCCGGTGAACGAGACCTCACGACGCTGCTGCACGGGATGCGCCCGCTGCTCAACCCGGGGCGGTACGTCTACTGCACGCTGCCCGCCAAGGTGCCCGCCGGGCTGCGGCCGGTGGTGACCGTCGCCGAGCCCGAAGGCGTCACGGTGGTCGTCGCCCAGGAGGAGGCCGACGCGCTCGGGCTGCGCTACGAGTACGTGGCGGCCTGGATCACCCTGCAGATCCACTCCGCCCTGGAGGCCGTCGGCCTGACCGCGGCCGTCGCCGGGCGGCTCGCCGAGGAGGGGATCAGCTGCAACGTGGTGGCCGGCTTCCACCACGACCACCTGTTCGTCGGCGCCGACGACGCCGACCGCGCCGTCCGGGCGCTGGAGGAGCTGGCCGGCCGGTCCGCCTGACGACGCCGTCGAGTGGCCGCCCCCGCGGGGCCCTCCGACACTGGGAATGGCGGCGCGGCCACCCCGGCCCGCCGACCCCCCACCGGAAGGAGACGGCCGCCATGGCCATCTGCGTCACCTGCGGCAACGACTACTGGCTCGCCTTCGAGATCAGGACCATCACCGGCGACACCTACACCTTCGACAGCTTCGAGTGCGCGATGGAGAAACTCGCGCCGCGCTGCGAGCAGTGCCAGGTCCGCATCGTCGGCCACGGCGTCGAGGTGGCCGGCCGCTTCTTCTGCTGCGCCAACTGCGCCCGTGTCAACGGCGGCCTGGGCGACCAGATCCGCGACGCCGTCGGCGCACGCCCCGCGTAGACCATCGGGCCGCGCCCCGCGGAGGACAGCGGGGAGAGTGCGAGCCCCGCGGAGGACAGCGGGGAAAGGGGGCGGAAGAGTCGGCCTGTACGCCGGGTTCTGTCTCCCGGGTTGCTTGCGCGGCCCGGGGAGGCGGCCATCCATCTAGGGCTGCCGTTGCCGACAGCCTCGTGCGGTCTACCCGCGGACTCGGGCGAGCAGCCCTCGATCATCCGCGCACGGCGCCCGAGGGCACCGATCTTGACCTTGCTCCAGGTGGGGTTTACCGAGCCGGCCGAGTCACCCCGGTCGCTGGTGGTCTCTTACACCACCGTTTCACCCTTACCCATCGCCGAAGCGGTGGGCGGTCTGTTTTCTGTGGCACTGTCCCGCGGGTCACCCCGGGTGGGCGTTACCCACCACCCTGCTCTGTGGAGCCCGGACGTTCCTCGGCGGGTCAGGGACCCGTCGCGACCGCCCGGCCGGCTCTTCCGCCGTAGTGGTCATCGTAGCCGCTCGGGCGGGGCCTCCCGTACACCGGAGCGGACCACGGACGGCTCGCCGCCGAGGCGGGCGGCCACCCGGGCGGCGGTCGCGGTGGCCCAGCGGGTGGTGGTGGCCAGGCCGAGGAGGAGGATCGCGCCGCCCAGGCCGACCAGGATCCACCAGCCGGCGTGGCTGGCCGGGGTGAAGCCGGTCGCCAGCGGGCCGACCACGGCCGAGGTGACGACCGTGCCGATCACCGCCACCCCCAGCGACTGGCCGACCTGGCGGCTCGTCGAGGCGACCGCCGCGGCCACCCCCGCCTGGGCGCGCGGCATGCCGGAGACGGCCGCGTTGGTGATCGGCGCGTTGACCATGCCGAAGCCGAAGCCGAACAGCGCGTACGACACCAGCAGCAGCACCGCCGGGGAGTCGGCGGTCAGCCTGGTCAGCAGCACCCCGCTCGCGGCCAGGCCCAGCCCGGCCGCGACCAGCGGGCCGCGCGGGCCCCGGCTGCCGACGATCCGGCCGGACAGCGGCGCGCAGACCAGCATCAGCACGGCCATCGGCAGCGTCCACAGGCCCGCCTCGACCGGGTCGTAGTGCCGGACGTCCTGCAGGTAGAGGGTGTTGAGGAAGAGGAAACCGCCCAGGGCCGCGAAGGCGCAGACCGCGGTGACGGTGGCGCCGGTGAACGGCGCGCTGGCGAAGAACCGCGGGTCCACCAGCGGCTCGGCCACCCGCCGCTCCCAGAGCGGGAAGGCGACCAGCGCGGCCACGGCGGCGGCCGCGAGGGCGAGGATCAGCGGGGACGTCCAGCCGTTGCCCGGGCCCTCGATGATCGCGGCGGTGCCGCAGCCCAGCAGGACGATCATCAGCGCCTGCCCGACCGGGTCCAGCCGGCGCGGCCGGGGCGAGCGCGACTCCGGGACGTAGCGGACGGTCAGGAGCATGGCCACCAGGGCGATCGGGACGTTGATCAGGAAGATCGACGGCCAGCCGGCCCCGTCCACCAGGAAACCGCCCAGCAGCGGGCCGAGCGCCATCGAGATGCCGACCACGCCGCCCCAGACGCCGATCGCCTGCGCCCGCTCCTTCGGGTCGGTGAAGGTGTTGGTGATGATCGACATCGCCACCGGGTTCAGCATCGAGCCGCCGACCGCCTGCAGCGCGCGGAAGGCCACCAGCCACTCCAGGCTCGGCGCCAGGCTGCACAGCAGCGAGCCGAGCGCGAAGCACACCAGCCCGGTCTGGAACACCCGCCGGCGGCCGAAGCGGTCGGCCACCGAGCCGAACAGCATCAGCAGCGAGGCCAGGACCAGGGTGTAGGCGTCGATGATCCACTGCAGTCCGGACGCCGGGGCGTCCAGGTCCCGCTGGATCGCCGGCAGGGCGATGTTCACCACGGTGTTGTCGAGGCCGACGATGAACAGGCTCAGGCAGCAGATCGCCAGGACGAGCAGGCGGCGGCGCCGCCCCGGAGCGGCGGGGGTCAGGGCATGGGGCACGGAACCGATCCTCCCACCCCGGCGGCGGGCGCGGGGCTACGAGGCGGACCGTCCGGGTGGCGGGGTCGGCGGCGGGCGGCGCGGCGAGCCGGAAGTGGGGGGCGGGTCGGCGGAGAACGGGCGGCGGACGGGCAGCGGGCCGGTGCGGGGATCAGACGGCGGCGAAGCGGACGGTGCGGGTGACCGGGTCGGCCTGCGTCAGCCGGACGTCGATCACCCGGCCGAGCGGCAGCGCCCCACGGGTGGAGTCGCCGTCACAGCGGGCCCGGACGGCGGGCTCACGCAGCTGCACGGTGCCGGAGGCGGGCCGCTTCCCGTCGACGTCGATGACCACGGCGGCGAAGTCCTCGCCCTCCCGGCCGGACAACAGCTCCGCCTCCACCAGGTCCACGCAGGCCCGTTCGACCTCGGCCGCGCGGCGGTCCCCGCTCGCCATCAGCGCCGGGACGGCCGGCAGCGCCTCGCGCGCCCAGTCCGGCACGTCCTCCCCCGCCGCCACCGCCGCGCACACCTCCTGCGCGAAGCGGTCGCCGAGCCGGCGCAGCGGCGCGGTGCAGTGCGCGTACGGCGCGGCGAGCGCGGCATGGCCCGGATCGGCCGGGGCGGGCAGGCCCCGGGACTCGTCGAAGGCGTGGTAACCGGCGCCGCGCAGCAGGCCGGTGCACGCGGTGAGGAAGGCGGCGTTCAGCGGCACGTCCGGATCCAGCGATCGGATCAGCTCCGGGTACGGGAGCGCCTGCGGCCAGTCCACGTCCAGCGCGGCGGCGATCCGGCGCAGCCGCTCGTACGCGGCGGCGGGAGCGGCCGGCAGGGTGCGGAGCAGGCCGACGCCCGCGTCGAGCATCATCTCGGCCGCGGCCATGCCGGTGAGCAGCGAGATCTGCGCGTTCCAGCCGTCGGCGGGGCCGAGCGCGCGGTAGCCGAGGACGTAGCCGTGCAGGGTCTCCTCGACCTCCTGCTCGGGCACCGGCAGGCTGATCCCGCCCCGCGCGCGCTCCTGCTCCTCGCGCAGCCGGCCGACGGTGGCGAGCAGGGCGAGCTGCTCGTCGGCGCCGCCGAGGTCCACCGCGCGCTGGACGGCGGCGTAGTCGAGCCGGCGGTGCGAGCGGACCAGGGCGCGGCGCAGGTCGGCGAGCACCACGGCGCCGTCGGCGTCCAGGTCCAGCTGCCAGAGCAGGGCGGGCCGGGGCTCGCCGGGCAGCAGGCTGGCGGCGTCCTCGGAGATCCGGGTGGGGTGCAGCGGGACGCGGTGGTCCGGGAAGTACAGGGTCTCGACCCGGCGGCGGGCCTCGGCGTCGATCGCGCCGCCCGGGCGGACGAACGCGGCGACGTCGGCGATGGCGTAGTACACCCGGTAGCCGCCGCCGGGGCGGCGCAGCAGGTGCATGGCCTGGTCGAGGTCGCGCGAGCCGGGCGGGTCGACGGTGAACAGCGGCAGTTCGGTGGCGTCGTACTCGGGCCGTCGGGGACGCTCGGCGACCTCCTCCGCCTCGGCCAGCACCGGCTCCGGCCACCCGGTGTGGACCTCCAGGCGGGCGCGGAGCTCGGTCAGCTCGGTGTTGATCCGGGCGGAGTCGGCGGCCTTGACGCGCAGTTTTCGGCGAGGCATGCAGGCAGCGTAGGGCGAATCGGGTGATTCCGGACGGAGGCCACGGACGGACGCGCCGGGCTCAGCGGCCCAGCAGGGACCTCAGGTCCTTGGCCTCCCGGCCCGGCGCTGCCCCGGGGGCTGGGGTTTGAGGACGGGCCCTGCGGCCCGGGACCGGTTTTGCGTAGGGTGGCGGGGTTCATCCGCCACAAACTGTTGAGGAGTCCGCTGTGCTGGTGCTGTTGCCGCCGTCGGAGGGCAAGGCCGCGTCCGGGGACGGCGTGCCGGTGGCGCTCGACCGGCTGTCGCTGCCCGGGCTGACGGCCGCGCGCGGCGAGGTGCTGGACGCGCTGGTCGGCCTCTGCCGGGGAGACGAGGACACCGCCGCCGAGGTGCTGGGGCTCAGCCCCGGGCTGCGCGGCGAGATCGCCCGCAACGCCGGGCTGCCGACGGCGGGCGCCCGGCCGGCCGGCGAGGTGTACACCGGGGTGCTGTTCGACAACCTGGGCCTGGCCACGCTGGACGCCGCCGCGTACGGCCGGGCCGAGCGGTCGCTGCTGGTCTTCTCGGGCCTGTGGGGCGCGGTGCGGATCTCCGACCGGATCCCGCCCTACCGCTGCTCGATGGGTGTGAAACTGCCCGGCCCGGGGGCGCTCGGCGCGTACTGGCGGGGCGCGATGGCCTCCGTGCTCCCGGAGGTGGCGGACGGGCTGGTGCTGGACCTGCGCAGTTCGGCGTATGCGGCGGCGTGGAAGCCGGCCGGCGAGGTGGTGTCCCGGACGGCGACCGTCCGGGTCCTGCAGGAGCGGAACGGCAAGCGCACGGTGGTCAGCCACTTCAACAAGGCGACCAAGGGCCGACTGGTGCGCGACCTGCTGGTCGCGGGGGCCGAGCCGAAGGCGCCGGGCGAGCTGATGGACGCGCTGCTGGGCCTGGGCCACCAGGTCGAGCTCGCGGCCGAGGGGACGGCGCGCAAGCCGTGGCAGCTGGACGTGGTGGTCACCGAGGTGCACTGAGCGGGGTCGAGCGCGGTGGCGGGGTCGATGACGAGCCCGCCACCGGCTCAGCGGTCACGGCACAGCGGTCACGGCTCACCGGCTCAGCGCAGGTGCGAGGTGTCGTTGAGCAGCCGCAGCGAGGCGTTGCCGTCCGCGTAGTACTGGACGGCGCAGAACGAGGCGGCGGACAGCTCCATCCGGTACAGCGCGTCCGGCGGGGCGCCGAGCGCCAACCGGACCAGCGTCTTGATCGGGCTGACATGGGAGACCACCAGCACGGTCCTGCCGGGGTACCGGGCGATGATCTTGTCCCGGGCGACACCGGCCCGGTGGGTGAGCGTGGTGAAGCTCTCGGTGCTACCGGTGGGCTTGGCCTTCGCCGAGCCGAGCCACGCCGCCAGGTCCTCCGGGTGGCGTTCCTGCACCTCGGCGAAGGTCAGGCCCTCCCAGGCGCCGAAGTCGACCTCGCGCAGCCCGTCCTCGTACCGGACCTCCAGGCCGAGCCGGGCCGCGACGATCTCGGCGGTCTGCCGGGTGCGGCGCATCGGCGAGGCCACCACGGCCTGGATGCTGCCGCGGGCGGCCAGTTCCTCGGCGGCCCGCTCGGCCTGCCAGCGGCCCTTGTCGGAGAGCTCCGGGTCGGAGCCGCCGCTGCCGGAGAAGCGCTTCTGCGGCGTCAGCGCGGTCTCGCCGTGGCGGAGCAGGACGAAGGTGGTCGGAGTGCCGAGGTCGGCCTCGGCCGCCCAGCCGGCCTTGGGGGCGACGGTCTCCAGCGGCGGTTCGTCGGCGGCCACGGCCGGCTGCGGCTGCCGCGGCTCCCACTGGCGGCCGGCCTTGCCCGCGTCCATCGCCTCGTTGGCGAGCCGGTCGGCGTCCTTGTTCCGCTCGCGCGGGATCCAGGTGTACGTCACCCGGCCGCGCGGCAGGATCGTCCGCGCCTCGGCGGCGAGCGGCTGCATGTCGGGGTGCTTGATCTTCCAGCGTCCGGACATCTGCTCGACGACCAGCTTGGAGTCCATCCGGACGTCCACCGAGGCGTCCGGGTCGAGTTCCCGGGCCGCCTTGAGGCCGGCGATCAGGCCCCGGTACTCGGCCACGTTGTTGGTGGCGTGGCCGATGAACTCGGCGGCCTCGGCGATGATCTGCCCGGTGTCGCCGTCCCGGACCACCGCACCGTAGCCGGCCGGCCCCGGGTTGCCCCGGGACCCGCCGTCCGCCTCGACGATGAAGCGAGCCGCCATCGGCTCAGACGCCCGTGTCCGCGGTACGGACCAGGATCCGCGAGCAGTTCTCGCAGCGGACCACCTTGTCGGCCGGCTCGGCCTTGATGGCGTTCAGCTCGGTGATGGAGAACTCGGTGCGGCAGCCCTCGCAGCGGCGCTGGTAGAGGCGGGCCGCGCCGACGCCGCCCTGCGTCTCGCGCAGCTTGGTGTAGACCTTCAGCAGGTCGGCGGGGATGACCTTGGCCACGGCCTCGCGGTCCCGCTTGACCTTGTCGGCCTCGCCGTCGATCTCCGCGAAGGCGGCGTCCCGGCGGGTCTCGGCCTCGGTGAGGACGACGGTGGAGTGCTGCAGGCGCGCGGTCAGCTCGGTGACCCGGGTCTGGGCGCTCTCCAGCCTCTCCATGATCTCCAGCACGACCTCCTCCAGATCGCCCTGGCGCTTGGCCAGCGAACCGATCTCGTGCTGGAGGTTCTCCAGGTCCTTCGGCGAGGTGATCGCGCCGGAGTCCAGGCGCTGCTGGTTGCGGGCGGACCGGGAGCGGACCTGCTCCACGTCCTGCTCGGCCTTGGTCAGCTCGCGGGTGGTGTCGCCCTGCTGGGCCTCGGCGGCGACCACCAGGTCCTTGAGCGCGGTGTGGTCGGCGGCGGCCTTCTCGATCTCGGCGTGCTCGGGCAGGGTCCGGCGCCGGTGGGCCAGCTGGTCGAGCTTCGAGTCGATGGCCTGGAGGTCGAGCAGGCGGATCTGGTCGGCGGGCGCGGCGTTCAAGCGGAAGGCTCCTGTGAATCGGATCAGGCAGTGAAGGACATGGGGGCGTGCGCGGTCCACGGGTCGGTGACCCGCTGGGAGACCTTGGTCTCCACGGCCCAGCCGCGCTGGTCGGCGGCGGCCTGCAGGGCCCGCTCGGCCAGGGCGAGCCAGGGCCACTCGGTGGCCCAGTGCGCGGCGTCGACCAGCGCGACCGGCGCCGCCTCGGCGGCCTCGGACGCCGGGTGGTGGCGCAGGTCGGCGGTGAGGTAGGCGTCCACCCCGGCCGCCCGCACCTCGGCGAAGAAGCTGTCGCCCGAGCCGCCGCACACCGCGACCCGGCTCACCAGCCGGTCCGGGTCGCCGGAGACGCGGACGCCCGCGGCGGTGGCGGGCAGGCCCTCGGCGACCTGCGCGGCGAAGGCCGACAGGGACAGCGGTGGCTCCAGCAGGCCGATCCGACCGGTGCCACGACGGCCCAGCGGGTCGGTCGGGTCCGGCACCAGCGGGCCGGTCACCCGCAGGCCCACCGCCTCGGCGAGCGCGTCCGAGACGCCGGGGTCGGCGTGGTCGGCGTTGGTGTGCGCGACGTGCAGGGCGATGCCGTTGCTGATCAGCGTGTGCACCACCCGGCCCTTGAAGGTGGTCGCGGCGACGCTCGTGGTGCCGCGCAGGTAGAGGGGGTGGTGGGTGACCACCAGGTCCGCGCCCCACTCGACGGCCTCGTCGACGACCGCCTGGACGGGGTCGACGGCGAACAGCACGCGGCCGACCTCGGCCTGAGGGTCCCCGCAGACCAGGCCGACGGCGTCCCAGGCCTCCGCCCACTGCGGCGGGTAGACCTCTTCGAGCGCGGTGATGACGTCGGACAGTTTCGGCACCTGTCGAGACTACCGTGCGCGCGGGCGCGGTCGGGCCTCGGCCGTTCGGCGACCGGCCTGCGGTGCGGCGGCGGTGGGTCGGTGGTGGGGTCGGTGGTGCGTCGGCACTGGGGTCGGCGCTGCGTCGAGGGCGCGTCGGTGGTGGGTCGGCGGTCTGGTTCGGACGCGGGCGCCGGGGGCGTACGGATGCGCGTCAACCTGCGGCGAGGGGCGCCCGGGCGGGCTCGCGCGAGCCGTGCGCGTCCGCACGCCCGGCGCCCGTTGCTCACATCCGGGCCCTCGTACGAATTCGAAACCGCCTCCGGATCACCCTTACGAGTGAAGTGACCGGCTGTGCGTTGAGCCGCTCACGTCTCGAAAGTAACTTCAGTCCTGCGAACGGGAGTTGCCCCGACAGTTGCCCCGACCGGGGGTCGGGAGGGTGCTCCGCCGGACACGGGCCCTGGCGAGACCGGGCCCGGAGCGGGCGCGGCCGGGGTGGTGTTCCCACCCCGGGGACGGCAGCCCGGGGGCGGTACTCCCGTTCAGGGGCGGTACTCCCGCTCCTTCCGAGGAAACCGATCAGGCCGGGCCGCGTGCCCGGGTGCCGGAGTGGTGGGCATCCGCGAGCGGCGGCCGAGACGAAGGGATGTGGTGGCGAATGGAGGCGGGCACATCGCTGCGTACGGCCGGGGACGGGGAATCGGCGGGCCACGGGCCGGATGCGGCCGGATCGTGGCCGGAGACGACGCGGGCGGCGCTGGCGGGTGCCGGCGCCCGGGGAGGCGGCGGCGACTGGGAGGTCACCGTCGAGGGCTTCTGGTGCACGGCCAGGCCGCCCGCGTCGGGCTCTTCGGGGTCGGGATCTTCGGATGTGGGGTCGCTGCCGGGGCAGGGTTGGAAGCTCCACGTCAGCGCGGCCTCGGCCGTGGGCGAGGCGGTGCTCGCGGCCGTCGTACGGGTCCTCGCCGACGACCCGTGCACCTTCAAGTTCGCCGCCGGGGAGGAGCGACTGCGCGAACTCAACTCCCGCAACAGCGACCGAGGTTCGGCAGGCAAGTTCATCACCGTCTATCCGGCCGACGACGCGCAGTTCCGGCGGCTGGCCGCCGCACTCGACCGGGCCACCGCCGGGCTGCCCGGGCCCGTCGTGCTCTCCGACCGCCCGTACCGACCCGGCAGCCGGGTGCACTACCGGTACGGCACCTTCGCGGCCCGCGCCGAGCTGGGCCACGACGGGGAGTACCGGTCGGTGCTGCGCGGGCCGGACGGGCAGCGGGCCGAGGACGTGCGTGGTGCCTCCTACCGGGCGCCGTCCTGGGCGCGGGACCCGCTGGAGCCTCCGGACGCGCCGAGGGCTGCCCGTCCCGGAGCGGCCAAGCGCGGCGGTGTGCTGCTCGCCGGGCGGTACGCGATCACCGCCGCGCTACGGCACAGCGCCAAGGGCGGGGTGTTCCTCGGCCGGGAGGCCGTCGGCGGCGGCGAGGTCGTGGTCAAGCAGGCCCGCGCCCACATCGAGGTCGACCGGGCCGGCACCGACGCCCGAGACGCGCTGCGGCACGAGGCCGCGCTGCTGGCCCGGCTGGAAGGACAGGGGCTGGCCCCCCACCCGATCGAACTGATCGAACAGGATGACTCCGTCTTCCTCGTGCAGGAACGAATCGCCGGGCAGCCGCTCGGCGCCTGGGTCGCCACCCGACTGCGGCGCGACGGCAGCCCCGACGTCGATTGGGCCGAAGCCGGGCCGGTCGCGCACGCGCTCCTCGACCTCGTCGAGCAGGTGCACGCCCAAGGGCTCGTCCTGCGCGACCTCTCCCCCGGCAATGTGATGGTCCGCCCCGACGGCGGCCTCCGGCTCGTCGACCTCGAACTCGCCGCCGAGACAGGTCGGCCCGCCGGATCCGCCGGTACCCCCGGCTACCGCGCCCCCGAACAGGGGCCGGGCCGGCTCGCCCTCGTGGCCGGCCCCACCGGCGCCGGGACCTGCGTCGCCGATCCGGCCGTCGACCGGTACGCCCTCGGCGGTCTCCTCTTCCTCCTCGCCACCGGCCACGACCCACTGCTCCCGGACGACCTCCCGCAGGCCCGCCCGGTCGCCGAACGCCTCGGCCGCTGGCTCGCCCTCGCCGCCCGCACCGGAACCACCGCCCGCCGCCTCGCCCCCGCCGTCCTCGGCCTCCGGGCAGAGGAGCCGGGGCAGCGGTGGAGCCTCGCCCAGGTCCGGACGGAGCTGGCGGGCGGGGGTGCGGTGGGCGACCCGGCGACGGGCAACGGCAGCGACGGCGGACCGGCCATGGGCAGCGGCCCGGTGGGCGGACCGGCGACCAGCGCGGCGGGTGTCCCGGCGATGGCCGCAGCCGCAGCCGCAAGCGCCGGACAGACCGACGGCGGCCGGGTCGGCAGCAACCGTGCCGCGACCACCGGTGGCGTGCAGGCCGCCGACGGTCGCGGGCCGGCGGCTGACGCACCCGCCGCCGTCACTCCCCTATGGCACGCCCCGACCCGACGGATCACGCCCGGCGAACGGGCCCGCGACGCGTTCCCCGCCGTCACCGACGGCCGGGCCGAGGCTGCGCCGACCGCCGTGCTCGACCGCGTGCTGCACGACGGTCTGCGGCACCTGGCCGCCACCGCCACGCCGCGGCGGCGGGACCGGCTGTGGCCGGTCGTGCCCGCCGGGGAGCGGACGGATCCGTGCAACGTGCAGCACGGCGCCGCCGGGGTGCTGGCCGTGCTGGCCCGGGCGGCGGCAACGGACGGGCTGCCGGACGAGGTGCGGGCGGAGGCCGCGCGGACGGCGCGGACGGCCGCCGGGTGGATCGAGCGGCGGCTGGCCGCCGAGCCGGTGATACTGCCCGGGTTGCACTTCGGGCGGTCGGGGACGGCCTGGGCGCTGCTGGACGCCGCCCGGGCACTGCACGACGACGAGCTGGCCGACCGTGCCGCCGCGCTCGCCCGGCGGATCGCCGTCGAGTGGCCGAACCCCGACGTCTGCCACGGCGCGGCCGGTTCCGGATTCACCCAACTCCGCTTCGCCGCCGATGATTTCGGAACGTACGGCACTACCGGCGACGACCTCACCCCTGACGGCCCCGGCGCTACGACCTTCCTGGCCCGCGCCGCCCGCTGCGGCCGCGCCCTGCTCGCCGCCGCCCGGCGCGAGCCGTACGGGACGGTGTGGCCGGTGCCGACGGACTTCGACTCGGCACTCGCCGGGATCACCCATCTCGGTTTCGCGCACGGGGTGGCCGGTGTGGGTGCCTTCCTGCTGGCCGCCGCCGAGGCGACCGGCGACCGGACGCTGCTGGCCGGCGCCGTCGAGGCCGGGCACACGCTCGCCGCGACCGCCCGTTGGGACGCGCCGCACGAGAGCGCCTGGTGGCCACAGAGCGCGGGCGACCCGGAGCGCGTCCGACTGTCGCACTGGTGCAGCGGTTCATCCGGTGCGGGCAGCTTCCTGCTCCGGCTCTGGCGGGCCACCGGCGACACCACGGCGCACGGCCTGGCGCTGGCCGCCGGGCGGGCCGTACTGGCCGGACGCTGGCACGGCGGAGTAAGCGCCTGCCACGGGCTGGCCGGCGACGGCGAGTACCTGCTCGATCTCGCCGAGGCTCTCGGCGAGCCTGAATTCCGCACCGGCGCCGAGGAGTTTGCGCAACTGATCGCCGCTCGATCGGCGCTGCGGGACGGCCTGCTGGTGCTGCCGGACGAGACCGGGACGGGCTGCGCGGCCGGCTACGGCACCGGCACGGCAGGCGCGCTGGCCTTCCTGCTGCGACTGCGGCACGGCGGCCCCCGGCCGTGGGTGGATCCGGTGTCGCCCGTCGTGCGCCAACTCCCGTGCGCGGCAAGCGGGGTGAGCGGGACGTGAACGTGGCCACCCGGACCGTCGCGCAGGCGCTGCGCAGGCTGAGCTTCACCTTCGCCACCGACGGTCGTCACGCCGCCTGCCTGGCCTCGGCCGCCGACGGTGGCTGGTACGTGGAGAGTTGGCGGCTGCCCTCGAACGGCGGTCCGGCCACGCCGCTGGCGCTGCCGCTGCCCGGCAACCGGTCGGAGAGCCTGCGCTCGCAACTGGTCGCGCTGCCGGACGGTTCGGTGCTGGTCTGCCGGCACGACGGCGATCGGCACGATCTGGTCCATCTCTCGTACGGCGAAAACGCCGCCGTGGAGCAGCAGTTGGCAACGATCCGGATGCCCGGGCTGCGGCTGCTGTCGCTCCCGGCTACCCCGGGGGCCGGTCCGCGGGCGCCGGTGGCACTCGCCCTCGGCACGGACACCCGCCCGGCCACCACCGCATGGCTGGTGCGCACGGACGGCAGCGAGCCCGAACAGGTCGCCGAGATCCCGGGGTTGCACGGCGGCGGCGCCTGGCTGGACCACGCCGGACTGCTGCTGTCGCTGGACCGGGTGAACGCGGGGCTCGTCCGCAGCGTGGTGCTGGACCTGCGCAGGGGCGTGACCACCCCGCTGCTGGAGATCGGCGATCGCAGCAACGACCGGCTGGTGCTGTTCGACCCGGACTCCCGGTTCGCGATGGTGCGCAGCGACGCGCCGGGCACCGACCGGCTCGGCTGGGGCGTGCTCGGCGGCGGGGCGCCGCTGCGGTTCCCGGAGTGTCTGCACGTCGCGGGCATGTTCCTGCGACCGGTCGCGCTGCGGCAGACGGCGGACGGCCCGCGGGTGGCGGTGCAGGTCGACCACGGCGCCGGCTCCGCGCTCGCCCTGTGGCGACCCGCCGCCGGTCGGCTGGACCCGCTGCCGGTGCCGCCGGGGCGGCTCGGCGCGGTCGGACACTGGGGCGAGGCGGCGCTGCGGCTTCCGTACTCCTCGCCCGACCACCCGGCGGCGCTGGCCGCCCTGGACGTGGACGCGCTGCTGGCGCACGGCCCGGCGACGGCCGCGTCCGGCCCGATGCCGCTGCCGCTGCAACTGGCCCCGCTGAGCTCCGGCCTGCCCGGTCCGTGGCGGGACACCGCCTTGCCCTGGCAGCCGGGTGGGCCGCGCACCTCCCGTACCCCGCCACCGGGTTGGCGCGTGGACGGCAGCACCGAGCCCGGGGACGGCGGCCGCTGGCAGCCCGCACAGAGCCTCGAACTCGCCGGTCCGGCCGGGCCGTTGGAGGCCGTGGTGTATGGCGGGGATGCCTGGCTGAGCAGCCCGCACCTGGTGCTGGCGCTGCACGGCGGCCCGGCGGACGCCTGGCGGCTGGAGTTCGACCCGGCGTTGCAGCGGATGGCCGCCGAGGGCCTGGCGGTGGTCGCGCCGAACCAGCGCGGCTCCACCGGCTACGGGGTGGCGCACGCGATGGCCATCCGGGGCGCCTGGGGCGGGCCCGATCTGGACGACGTCCTGTACCTGCTGGACGGCATCGCGGGCCAGCGCGCGGCGCTCGGCCTGGAGCCGCCCGCCCTGTTCGGGGTCAGCTACGGCGCGTTCCTGGCGCTGCTGGCGGCCGCGCACGCGCCGGCCGAGCAGGTGTCCCGCTGCGCGGTGGTCGCGCCGTTCCTGTCCGGCGCCCGGCTGCTGGCCGAAGCGGCCTCCCCCGTACGGGCGTTGGCCACCCGGCTGGGCGGCGGCGATCCGATCGCCGACGCCCGGGGCCCGCGCGACGTGCTGCAGCTGGCGCACCGGTTGAGCGCCCCGCTGCTGGTGGTGCACGGCAACCGGGACGAGGTCGTACCGGTGAGCCAATCCCGGTCGCTGCGGCACGAGTTGTTGCGGATCGGCCGGGTCGAGGGCGCGGACTTCCGGTACGTCGAGGCGGCCGGCTCCGGCCACGAGGTGCTCGCCGAGGAGGGCGCGGCCGTGCTGCACGAGCTGCTGGCCGCGTTCCTGCGGACCGGCCGACCGGGGTGACCTGAGCCCGGGCGCCGCGGTGGCTCGATACCGCGGCAGCTCGACATCTCGACATTTCGACACCCAGACTCCCGGGCCCCACGGCCCGGGGCACCACCCCGGTGCGGCGGACCGAGCCGCCCGGGGAGCGATACCCGATGCCCGCAGGCAGATCGCGGCGGGCGTAGTTCCAGGGGAGGAACCCGATCATGGAGAACATGGTGGACTTCGAGACCGACCTCGCGGCGCTGCAGGACCTGCCGGAGACCGAGTCCGTCGAGCTGACCGGCCACGGCGCCGGCTGCCAGTACACCTGTCTCATCCTGACCTGCCTGATCTTCACCAACAGCTGATCCAGGCGGTGAGCCGCCGGTGCCGTCCCTGCCTGTCCGGACAGGCAGGGACGGCACCGTCCGTTTCCCACGACCGGCCGACGACCCGGCCGACCCGACATCCCGACATCCCGACATCCCGACATCCCGACATCCCGACGGGAGCTTCGACTTGCCCCGCCGCCCCACCAGTTGGACCCTCGCACTCGGCATCGCCCTGCCGGTCGAGGCCGCCACCACGCTCGCCCTGCCCGCCGTCCTCGCCGCGGCCGTCGACGCCGCCCTCGGCCACCGGCCCGGGCCCGGCGCCTTCGTCCGGCTCGCCCTCGTGCTGGGCGTGGCCGCCGCCGCCAACGCCACCGCCGCCGCGGCCGGACCGGCCTGCTCCGCCGAGGCCACCGCCGCCCTGCGCGGACGCCTCGTCCGCCACCTGCTCGCCCTCGGACCGGGCGGCCGGCTCCGCCACGGACCGCCGCCCGGCGACCTGGCCGCCCGTCTGCTGGGCTCCGCCGGCGACGCGGGCGGCCGGCTGCCCGCCGTCCTCGGCGCAGCCACGGCGCTGCTCACCTCGGCGGGTGCGATCGTCGGGCTCGGGCTGCTGTCGCCGTGGCTGGCGCTCGCCTTCTTCGCGGGCGTGGTGCCCGGCGTGGTGCTGATCAGGCTCTTCCTGCGCGAGGCCGGGCCGGTGTTCGCCCGCTACCAGGCGGTCCAGGCCGACCTCGCCGCCCGGCTGAGCGACGCTCTCACCGGACTGCGCAGCATCCACGCCGCCGGCGCCGAACAGCGCGAGGCGGCACGGGTGCTGGCGCCGCTGCCGGAGCTGTCCGCCGCCGGGCACGCGCTCTGGGCGGCGCAGCGGCGCACCGCCTGGCAGGCCACCCTGCTGATCGCGGTGGTCGAGGTGGCGGTGCTCGCCACCGCCGGAGCGCTCCTCGCGCGCGGCGCCCTGGCCCCCGGGGCG
Source organism: Kitasatospora sp. NPDC087314 (assembly GCF_044744365.1). NCBI lineage: Bacteria > Bacillati > Actinomycetota > Actinomycetes > Kitasatosporales > Streptomycetaceae > Kitasatospora > Kitasatospora sp. NPDC087314. Next base: position 323,829 of record NZ_JBIUYE010000001.1, on the reverse strand, counting down.
CTCGCCGCGGCGGCCGGCTGGGCGGCGCTCGGCGCGGGACTGTTCGAGCAGGTCGAGGCGCTGGTCGGGGTGGCGCACGCGCGGGCCGGGCAGGGCCGGGCCGACGAACTGCTGGCGCTCCGGCCCCCCGAACCCGGTACGGCCACCCTCCCGGCGGGCGGCCGTGGGGAGGTGGTGCTGCGCGGCGTGGTGATGCGCGACAACGACCGGGTGCTGCTCGGCCCGCTCGACCTGACCGTCCCCGGCGGCCGTACGGTCGCGCTGGTGGGGCGCTCCGGCTCCGGCAAGTCCCTGCTGGCCGCGCTGCCCGGGCGGCTGCGCGACCCCGACGAGGGCACCGTACTGATCGACGGCGTACCGGTGGACACGCTCGCCCCGGCCGAGCTGCGGCACGCCGTCGGCTACGCCTTCGCCCGACCCGCACTGGTCGGCCGTACGGTTCGCGACGCGCTGGCCGGCGCCGGCCCCGCCGAGGCGGCGGCCGCCCGGGCGGACGGCTTCCTGCGACGGCTTCCCCGGGGCTGGGACACCCCGCTCGACGACCTCAGGCTGTCCGGCGGTGAACTGCAACGCCTCGGCCTGGCCCGGCTACTGGGCCAGCCCGCCCGAGTGGTCGTCCTCGACGACGCCACCTCGGGCCTGGACCTCGCCACCGAGTACCAGGTCACCGAGGCGCTCGACCGCGCCACCCTCGGCCGCACCCGCCTGGTGATCGCCCACCGCGCCGGCGTCGCCGCCCGCGCCGACCTCGTCGCCTGGCTCGAAGCCGGCCGCCTCCGCGCCCTCGCCCCACACACCACGCTCCTCACCGATCCCGACTACCGCGCCGCCCTGTCCGACACCACCCTCCAAGCAGCCACCGCCTGATGGCCCGCCACCGCACGCCGCCCGACGGCCACACCGAAAGTCGGCCCGATCGACTTCCGGCGCCGCCCACCCCAGCGCCCCCGCCGCCGCTACCGGACCAACCTGCGGCACCGCCCTGCACAGAAGATCGGCCGGACCGACTTCTGATGCAGCCGCCAGCCCCCGCCGCCCTCGCGCCCCAGCCGGGCCAACCCACTGGATCGGCTCGCATGGAAAGTCGACCAGACCGACTTCCAGTGCAGCCCTCCGAACCCGCCGCACCCCCGAGCCCGGCAACCGAAAGTCGGCGCCGCCGACTTCTCGCGCCGCAGCATGCCTCAGCAGGCACCTCGAACTGGCAAGACCGCCACCCCGAAGGCCCGCCCACCCACCTCGAACCGCCGCCCCCGCCCGAGCAACCGACGAACTCGGGCACAGGAAGTCGACGCCGTCGACGTCCTGCAACGCAGTCGGCAGCGGCGGGTGCTCGTCGGGTCGGCGTGGGAAGTCGGCGGTGTCGACTTCCCGTGTCCGGCTCCCCCGGGTGGGGGCTGCTGTTCCGGCAGCTCGCCGTCACGCGCGCGCCGCTGCTCCGGTTGCTCGCGTGGTCCGGGGTGGAGGCGTTGCCACCGCTGCTGTCCGGGCTGCTCGTGTCGGCCGCCGTCGACCAGGGGTTCCTGGTGGGGCGGCCGGGGGCCGGGGTGACCTGGCTGGCCGGGTTCGGTGCCGCCATGGCCTTCCGGGCGTACGCGGCACGGGCCGGGTTCCCGCACCTGGCGGGGGTGGTGGAGCCGCTGCGGGACGCCCTGGTCGAGCGGGTGGTCCACAGTGCGCTCGCCCGGCCCTCGGCGGACCCGGCCGAGGTCGCCCGGCTCACCGAACAGGTCGAGTCCGCGCGACAGTTGACCGCCACCCTGCTGCGCACCCTGCGCGGCGTCGGGGTCACCCTGGCCGCCGCCCTGGTCGGCCTGGCGCTGCTCTCGCCCGCCGTCCTACCGCTGGTCCTGCTGCCGCTGCTCGCCGCCGGGCTGCTCTTCGCCCGCCTGCTGCGCCCGCTGGTGGCGCGGCGGAGGACGGTCGTACTGGCCGAGGAGCGACTGGCCGCCGAGGCGGGCCGGGCGCTGCACGGGTTGCGCGACGTGCAGGCGACGGGCACGCAGGAGCGGGTCACCGAGGCGCTGACCGAGGCCGCCCGAGCGAGCGCCGCGGCTTCCCGCGCCCTGGGCCGGGCCTCGGCCCTGCGCGCGCTGGTCGTGGCGCTCGGCGGTCGGCTGCCCGTGCTGGCCGTCCTCGCCGCCGCACCGTGGCTGCTGTCCCGCGGCGCCCTGACCCCCGGCGAACTGCTCGGCGTCGCCACCTACCTGCTCCAGCAACTCGACCCGGCGGTACGGACCTTGGCGGGTACGGTCGGCGGCTGGCTCATCAATCTCGCCGTCGTCCTGGACCGCCTGGCCGGCACCACGAGCGACGCCCCGGTCGCGACGACCGTCGGCGGTGGCCGCCCCTCAGCTGCGAGCGCGGGTGCGCTGACGCCCGCCCCGCTGCCCAGCGCGGCGGGCGCCCCGGCCACCCCCGCCGCAGCGGCAGGCGCCACGGCCGCCCCGGCCGGTGGTGCAGTGGCGGGCCGGGCTCCGGAGGTGTGGATCAGCGCGCTGCGGTACGGGCACGGCGGCGCCGGGGCGGCGGTGCTGGAGGGGCTGGAGGCCGGGTTCGGGGCCGGAGAGCATGTGGCCGTGGTGGGCGTGAGCGGGGCGGGGAAGTCGACGCTGGCGGGCCTGCTGGCCGGCGTGTTGGCGCCGACGGACGGGGCCGTGACGGTGGGCGGGGTACGGCCGGCCGGGTTGGCAGGTGCGGAGCGGGCCCGGCTGGTGGCCCTGGTGCCGCAGGAGGCGTACGTGTTCCCGGGGCCGCTGCGGGACAACCTCTCCTGGCTCGCCCCGGGGGCCACGGACGATCGACTGGCCGACGCCGTAGCCACCTTGGGTGCCGGTCGGCTGGTCGCGCGACTGGGCGGGCCGGACGCCGTCCTGCGCGATCCGGACGTGCTGTCGGGCGGCGAGCGGCAGTTGCTCGCGCTGGTGCGGACGTACCTGTCCCCGGCACCGGTCGTGGTGCTGGACGAGGCGACCTGCCACCTGGACGCGGGCGCGGAGGAGCGGGTCGAGCGGGCCTTCGCCGCCCGGCCCGGAACGCTCGTCGTGGTCGCGCACCGGATCAGCTCGGCCCTGCGTGCGGACCGGGTGCTGCTGCTGGACGGCGGACGGGGGCTGCTCGCCCGGCACGGCGATCTGCAGGTGCTGTCCCCGCTGTACCGCGAGTTGGTGGGTCACTGGCTGGGCTCGACCGCAGGGCACGCGTCATGATCTCGATAGGATCTCCTCCGTTCCGGCCGTTATGGTGGCCGGGGCACGGGCCGCGATCACCGGCTGTGGCGCGTACCGAGCGCCCGATCGGGGACCCGACCGCGCGCGGACAGCGCCGGCCGGGCGCCGATGACCTGCACCCTCCGCACGGAAAAGACGATTTCAGATGTCCGACACCCTCACCGACACCACCGGACCCGCGGCCAACGGGACCGACGCCGACGAGAGCACGGCCGAGGACAGCGCGTCGCACGGCCGGCACCGCGGCCGGTCCGCCGCCGACGACAGGCCCGAGGCCGACCCGCACGGCCGGCACCGCGCCGCGGCGGACCGGGGCTGAGTACACCCGCACCGCGTGGGCCCGTCGGGGGGCATTCCCGGCGGGCCCTCGCGCCGTCGGGCCGCGAAGCGGCTCAGCCCAGCGTCACGACCGTCCGCAGCGCCTCGCCGCTGCGCATCTGGGCGATCGCCTCGTTGACGTCCGGCAGGGCGACGCGGTGGGTGATCATGCCGTCGAGGTCGATCCGCCCGGCCCGCCACAGGTCGACGACCAGCGCGATCGTGCGCGCCACCGGCGCCCCGCCGTAGAGCGAGGGCAGCAGGCGCTTCTCGTTGAAGAACAGCTCGCCCATGGTGAACTGCGCGAGGTCGTCCTGCGCACCGGCGCCGATCACCACGACGGCGCCGCCGCGCCGGGCCGCGTCGTAGCCGGCCCGGACGGTGGCGGCCCGGCCGACCGCCTCGAAGACGTAGTCGAAGCCGCCGCCGGGCAGGCCCTTCGCCGCCGCCCTGAGCTCCTCGGGGGCGATCGCCTCGGTCGCGCCGAAGGCCAGCGCCCGCTCGCGGCGCGAGGCGACCGGGTCGACGACGGTGATCCGGGCGGCGCCGCAGACCCGGGCGCCCTGCACGGTGGCGACCCCGACCCCGCCCGCGCCGATCACCGCGACGGAGGCGCCGGGCTCGACCCGGGCGGTGTTGACGGCGGCGCCGACGCCCGTGGTCACCCCGCAGCCGATCAGCGCGGCGACCTCGTACGGCAGGTCGGCGGGCACCTTGATGACGGCGTCCGCGGCGACCACGACCTCCTCGGCGAACGCCCCGGTGCCGTAGAACCCGGAGGCCTCGACCGCCGCGCCGCCCTGCTCGAAGCGGAAGCCGGGGGCGCCGAGCCGCCGCAGGCTGGCGATGCAGAGGTGGCCGCGGCCCCGCTCGCAGTGCGCGCAACGGCCGCAGGGCGCCATCCAGCAGAGCACCACCCGGTCGCCGGGGGCGAGGCCGGGCACGCCCTCGCCGACCTCGACGACCTCCCCGGCACCCTCGTGCCCGGGGACGAACGGCGCGGGCTGCGGCAGGACGCCGCTCATCGCGGAGAGGTCGGAGTGGCAGAGGCTGGCCGCACGCATCCGGACCCGTACGGTGCCCGGCCCGAAGCCGACCGCGGTCACGTCCTCCCGGACGTCGAGGGTGTCCTGGCCGGTCTTGTGCAGGACGGCTGCGCGCATGGAACTGCTCCCGGTGTGCCTCGGTGTCCGTGGTCGGGGCCGATTCTGGCACGGGCCGCGCGAGCCGACTAGAACACGTTCCAGAACGCCCCGCCCGCCCCGGCGCCGGAGACCGGCCGTGGGGGCGTGGCCCTGCCGGTGCCGGCGGGCCTACCGTCGAGTAGGGTCCGGGGCGAGCACGTCCGCCCATGTCCTGGACGTCCCGAGCCCGAGGAGCACCGCATGTCCGACCTGCTGGAGAGCGCCCGCCCGGCGCCCGAGGTGCTGGCGGCGTTCGAGGCGGCCACCGGGTTCATGCCGGTGGACGAGGGCCTGGCGCTGTACGCGGCGGCGGTGACGGCGGCGCGGCGCACCGGGCTGCCGGTGCTGGAGATCGGCACCTACTGCGGCCGCTCGGCGATCCTGCTGGCGGCGGCGGCCCGGGAGGCAGGGACGGTCGCGCTGACGGTGGACCACCACCGGGGCTCGGAGGAGCAGCAGCCCGGCTGGGAGTACCACGACCCGACGCTGGTGGACCCGGAGGTGGGGCTGATGGACACCCTGCCGCGGTTCCGCCGGGCGCTGCACGCGGCCGGGCTGGAGGAGCACGTGGTGGCCCTGGTGGGCCGCTCGCCGCGGATCGCGGCGCTGTGGGGACGGCCGCTGGCCCTGGTGTTCATCGACGGCGGGCACACCGACGAGCACGCGACCGGCGACTACGAGGGCTGGGCCCCGCACCTGGCGCCGGAGGGGCTGCTGGTGGTGCACGACGTGTTCCCGGACCCGGCGGACGGCGGCCAGGCCCCGTACCGGGTGTACCTGCGGGCGCTGGCCGAGGGCTTCGAGGAGGTCTCGGTGACGGGCTCGCTGCGCGTCCTGCGCCGGGCCGGAGCCGACGGGCGCTGACGGACGCCACCGACCGCCGAACCTCCCGGGCCGCCCGATCCTCCGAGCGGCCCCACAGCCCTGCCCGGATGCTCTAACGTCGTGCCGGAGCTGTCGGGCGGGGGTTCGAACGGTACGGTGTCCGCGCAGCACCAGGCAGAGCATCGGCGGACGGTGGGGGCTAGCGGCACATGACGGACCAGCACAACACCGCTCCGGCGGTCTGGGATCCCACCGCCCGCGGCGGCGCGGGCGGCTGGGTCCGCGGCCCGCAGCGCCCCGCCGAACCCCAGCCCACCGGCCCGCAGCCCACCGAGCCACAGCCCGCCGCACCGCAGCCCACCCCCGGCGCGGTCGGGGACCAGGGCCCGCCGCTGGGCGCCCGCCCGTACCTGGCCGCCGCCCCCGGCCACGAAGCCCCGGCCGCAGCCGGCTTCCCCGCCGCCCCGCGACCGCCGTCCGTGCCGCCGCCCGCGCCGTTCCCCTCCCACGTGACCACGCAGGCCCCCGGCCCCGGCTACGCGTACCCGCCGCAGCCGCCCGCCGGCCCGCCGCAGCCCCCGTACGGCCAGGCCGCCGGCCCGTACCCGGCCCAGCCCGGCCACCCCGCCGACCACCCCGACTACCCCACCGACTACGCGGACCCGGACGACGAGGACCGCCCCGTCAACCGGAAGGCGCCGCTGCTGATCGGCTTCGCGCTGCTCCTGGTGGTGGCGGTCGGCGGCGGCCTGCTGTGGGCCGCCAAGGGCGGCGGCGACAAGAAGGACCAGGCCGCGCCCGCCCCGTCCGCCGCCTCCACGACACCCAGCGGGAACCCGCAGCCGGTCCCGGCGCCCACCGGCACGGACGCCGCGCCGGGCGCCACCGACCCGGCCGCGCCCGCCGCGACCCCGAGTTCCACCGCCTCGGGCGCCGGTGCCAACGCCAAGACCCAGGCGCAGGCGCTGGACGACCTGCTCACCCAGGGCGAGAGCGCGAAGGCCCCGATCGGCAGCGCGGTCGCCAAGGTGATCAGCTGCCCGGCGAAGCCCGACATCGAGAGCGCGGCGCAGGTGTTCGACAACGGCGCCAAGCAGCGCGACGAACTGCTGCGCAAGCTCGCCGGGCTGAGCGCCTCCGACGTGCCGGGCGGCGCGGACGCGGTGGCGGCGCTGAAGTCCGCCTGGCAGCTGTCGGCCGACATCGACCGGGCGTACGCGAGCTGGGCGCGGGCGGTCGCCGGCCAGGGCTGCTCGGGCTCGGCCCCGACCACCGCCGACAAGAAGCGCGCCGACGAGCTCAACCCGCAGGCCACCCAGGCGAAGAAGGACTTCGCGGGCAAGTGGAAGCCGATCGCCGACACCTACGGCCTCACCCCGCGCACCCAGGACAGGATCTGACCCGCTCGTGACCGGCCCGACCGCTCGACCGCCCCGCCGTTCCACCCTGCTGCGCACCACCACGGTGGTGGGCGCGGCCGTTCCGCTCTGCCTGGCGGGCTGGCTGGGCTGGCAGGCCCTCGACGGTTCCGGCCCGGCGGGCAGCACCGCCGCACCGACCACCGCACCGGCCGCGCAGTCCGGCCCCACCACGCCCGGCACTCCCGCCCCGGAGACCGCAGCACCCGGGACCGCACCCGAGAGCGCCGCACCCGGCACCCCCGCCCCGGCCCCGTCGGACACTCCGTCGGACACCCCGTCCGCGCTCACCGGCCGCACCGTCGTGCTCGACCCCGGCCACAACCCCGGCAACTTCGCGCACCCCACCGAGATCAACCGCCAGGTCGACGTCGGCAACTCCCGCAAGGAGTGCGACACCACCGGCACCGAGACCAACTCCGGCTACACCGAGGCCGAGTACACCCTGGACGTCTCCCGCCGGGCCCGCGCGATCCTGGCCGCCCGCGGCGCCGCGGTGGTGCTGGTGCAGGACGGCGACCGCCCCTGGGGCCCGTGCGTGGACGAGCGCGCCCGGGCCGGTGCCGCCGCGCACGCCGACGTGGCGCTGTCGGTGCACGGGGACGGCGGTCCGGCGGCCGGCAGCGGGTTCCACGTGATCCTGCCGGCGAGGGTGGTGGCCGGGAAGGCGGACAACTCGGCGATCGTCGAGCCCTCGCGCCGGCTCGGCCTGCTGCTGCGCGAGCGGTTCCGCGCCGCGACCGGCGAGCCGTACGCGGACTACACCGCGAACGAGGGTCTGGACACCCGCTCCGACCTGGGAGGTCTGAACCTGTCCGCGGTACCCAAGGTGTTCATCGAGTGCGGTAACATGCGCAACTCGACGGACGCGAAGCGGATGACGGATCCTCAGTGGCGGCAGCTGGCGGCCCAGGGGATCGCCGACGCGCTGACGGCGTATCTGACCACGCGGTAAGGGAGTTGGGGCAGGAGCGGCCGGTGGTGTACGGCCCGCCCGGCCCGCGCCGTTTGCAACGACTTCGCCCCATTCCCGGTCCCGCCGTGCACCGGCGGTGCGGTTGGGCCTAGGCTTCTGGTCCGTTCGGGAGTTTCGGCCGGTCAGCCCGACCGCACGAACCGCCGTCCACGACACGTCAACGAGGGGAACGTTAGTGAATCTGCGCGCTCTCACCAGGGGAGACGCCGCCGTCGCAGGCGCGGCCGTCCTGCTTTTCATCGCCTCCTTCCTGCCTTACTGGACGGTGGACTGCACCGGCCGGTACTGCGACGGTGCGTCGCAGAACGCGTGGAGCACCCAGCTGTTCCCCATCCTGCCCTCGATCTACCTCCTCGGCATCGCCGCCGCGGTGCTGATCCTGCTGCACCGCTTCCAGGGCGCGGCCGCGGCCGGGCGCCAGGTGCTCGGCCTGCGGCTGGACCAGTGGGGCATCGCGTTCGCCGTCACCGCGCTGTGGACGGCGGTCTGGTCGCTGGGCGGCGGCCCGTCCGGCGGCAGCTTCGGCCACGGCTTCGGCGCCTGGCTCGGCCTGATCGCGCTGATCGTGCTGGCCGGTGCGGCCGCGGCCGCACCGCTGGTGCCCGCGCTGAAGGCCCCGCTGGTCACCGACCGCCCGGCCGCCGTCCCCTACCAGGGCGGTTACCCGACCCCGGGTCAGCCCGGCCAGCCGCAGCCCGGCCAGTACGGCTACCCGGCCCCGGGCCAGGACCCGAACCAGGCCCCGGCGTACGGCGCCCAGCCGGGCGGCTACGGCTACCCGGCGGCCGGCCAGCCGCAGCCGGGCCAGCCGGTGCAGACCGGTCAGCCGCAGGACGCGGCCGCCCCGGCCCCGCAGCCGGTCCCGGCCGCGCAGCAGCAGCCGGCCCCGGCGGCCCCCGCGGCCGACTTCGCGCCGTTCTGGTTCGCCGTCCCGGCCCCGCGTTCGCTGTCCCCGAAGGACAACCCGGCGGGCGCCCCGGTCGGCGAGCTGGTGCCCGGCACCTGGTACCTGGCGGTCGAGCAGCGCGGCAGCGCGCTGGTCGCCCAGCTGCAGGACGGCAGCGCCGGCCTGCTGACCGACACCTCGGGCATCCAGCGCGGCTGACGCCCCCGGTACGACGAAGGGGCGGGACCGGATCTCTCCGGTCCCGCCCCTTCGCGCTGTCCGTACGGACCCGATCGCCCTTACGGGCTCAGCAGCAGTCCTCGACCACCAGCCCGGCCGGCAGGTGCTCCCCGCCGAACACCGCGACCGTCGCCGGGTCGCCGCCGAGCGCGGCCACCGCGAGCAGCAGCGCGCCGGCCGTCCAGGTGGTGCGCTCCTCCGGCCAGACGGCGTCGTCCTCGAAGACGTACCCGGTCCAGTACGAGCCGTCCTCGTGCCGCAGGTGCTGCTGGATCCAGCGCAGGATCTCCACCGCGCGGTCGGAGCGCCCGACCGCCCAGAGCGCCAGGGCGAGTTCGGCGCTCTCGCCGCCGGTCACCCACGGGCGGTCGCTGACGCAGCGCACGCCGAGGCCGGGGACGACGAAGCGGTCCCAGTCCCGGTCGATCCGCTCCAGCGCCGCGTCGCCGCGCAGTCCGGTGCCGAGCACCGGGTAGTACCAGTCCATCGAGTAGCGGTCCTTGTCGAGGAACCGCTCGGGGTGGCGGGCGACGGCGTGCCCCAGCCGGCCGGCCGCGAGCTCCCAGTCGGGCTGCGGCTCCTCCAGGTACTCGGCGATGGCCAGGCCGCAGCGCAGCGCGTGCAGGATGCTGGACGAGCCGGTGAGCAGCGCCTCGTCGGCGGCGGCGCCGTCCTCGTCGAGGCGCCAGGCGATCGGGCCGCCGGGCAGCCGCAGGCGGACGATGAAGTCCAGGGCGCGCCGGACGACGGGCCAGATCCACTCCAGGAAGGCGTCGTCACCGGCGCTGAGGTGGTGGTGCCAGACCCCGACGGCCACGTAGGCGCAGAAGTTGGTCTCCTTGGCCCGGTCGGTGACCACGCCGTCGGTGTAGGCGGCGTACCAGGAGCCGTCCGGGTTCTGGTTGGCGGCGAGCCAGCGGTAGGCGGCCTCGGCGGCGGCGTGCTCGCCGGCGGTGTCGAGGGCCATCGCGGCCTCGGTGTGGTCCCAGGGGTCGAGGTGGTGGCCGGCGAACCAGGGTATGGCGCCGTCGGGGCGCTGCTCGGCCAGGATGCTGCGGACGGTGCCGGCGGCCTGGTCGGCGTCGAGCACCCCGTCGAGCAGCAGCACCTCGGGGACGGCGGCGGTCATGCGCCCACGCGCCGGGGCTTGGACGCGTACGCCACGAAGCTCTTGCCGATGACGGGGTTGAGCGCCCGCTCGGCGGCCTTGGTGAGCGTGCTGATCACCGGGGTGCCGACGATGTCCCAGACCAGCAGCTGGTGGTAGGCCTTGACCGGCAGCGCCTTGTCGTTGTTCACGCCGACCGCGCACTTGATCCACCAGTACGGCGAGTGCAGCGCGTGCGCGTGGTGGGTGCCGTAGGGCTCCAGGCCGGCGTCCTTGAGCTTGCCGAGCAGTTCGTCGCCCCGGTAGATCCGGATGTGGCCGCCCTCGACCTCGTGGTACTCGTCGGACAGCGTCCAGCAGATCTTCTCGGGCAGCCAGCGCGGCACGGTGACGGCGAGCAGCCCGCCCGGCTTGAGGACCCGGAACATCTCGTTGAGCACGCCCTTGTCATCGGGTATGTGCTCCATCACCTCGGAGATGATGATCTTGTCGAAGTACTCGTCCTCGAACGGCAGCGCCAGCGCGTTGCCCTCCATCGCGACCGCCGACGCGCCCTCCGGGGCCTCGCCGGCCTGCTCCATCGCGGCGAACCACTTCGTGACCTCGGCGATCTCCTCGGCGTTCTGGTCGAGGGCGATCACGTTGGCGCCGCGGCGGTAGCACTCGAACGCGTGCCGGCCCCCGCCGCAACCCAGGTCGAGCACCCGGTCGCCGGGGGCGAGCGGGAAGCGCGAGAAATCGACGGTCAGCACTGCAGGGCTCCCATTCCTATTGCTACCAAGCGGACTTGACGCCGCGTCAGATCGAACCCGCGCCGGGCCGGCGGCCGGAGGCTCAGGGCACGTACCGCCAGCCCGGACCGGAGCGGGCCCGGGCGCCGGCCCCGGTGGCGATCGCCGCGCGGTAGGCCTCGGCGGTCAGCTCGGCGGCCCGCTCCCAGGTGAACCGGGCCAGCACCCGCTCGCGGCCGGCCGCGCCGAGCCGGGCGCGCAGCTCCGGGTCGTCCAGCAGTCGACCGAGCGCCGCCGCCAGCCGGTCCGCCTCGCCCGGCGGCACGGCCAGGCAGGTCTCCCCGTCCGGCCCGGCCACCTCGGGGATCGCGCCGCCGGTGGTGGCGACCAGCGGGGTGCCGGTGGCCATCGCCTCGGCGGCGGGCAGCGAGAAGCCCTCGTACAGCGACGGCACGCAGGCCACCTCGGCCGAGCGGTAGAGGTCGACCAGCTCCCGGTCGGTCAGCCCGCTGCGGAACTCGATGTGCTCCGCCAGCCCGAAGCGGCGCACCGCCTCGGCCACCGGGCCGTCCTCCTTCTGCGGCTTGCCGACCACCACCAGGTGCGCGGGGCGCTCGGTGCGCACCTTCGCCAGCGCCTCGACCAGGAACACCAGACCCTTGAGCGGGACGTCCGCGCTGGAGGTGGTGACGATCCGTCCGGGCACCCGGGCGACCGCCTCGGAGGGCGACCAGAGCCGGGTGTCGGCGCCGATCGGCACCACCGAGATCGCGCCGGGCGCGGCACCCAGGTGCTCGGCGATCTCGCGCTGCGAGGTGCCGGAGACGGTGATGACGTGGTCCAGCCGGGCGGCGACCCGGCGCTGCATCCGGGTGAAGGCGTACCAGCGGCGCAGCGACAGCCGGCGCACCCGGGTGTCGGCGGCGTCCAGTTCCAACCGCCGGTCCACGGTGATCGGGTGATGGATCGTGGTGACCAGCGGGAAGCCGTGCCGGGCCAGGCCGAGCAGGCCGTAGCCGAGGGTCTGGTTGTCGTGCACCACGTCGTAGCGGCCCTTGTGCCGGGCCAGGTACTGACGGGCCCGCAGCGAGAAGGTCAGCGGCTCGGGGAAGCCGCCGGTGCGCATGGTGGCGAACTCCAGCACGTCCACCGGGCCGCGGAACTCGCCGCGGGCGGGCGTGCGGAACGGGTCGTCGGCGCGGTAGAGGTCCAGGCTGGGCAGCTCGACCAGGCGCACCGAGCCGGGGCCGTCGACCTCGTCCAGCACGGGGTACGGCTGGGCGCCGATCACGTCCACGTGGTGGCCGAGCCTGGCCAGCTCACGGGAGAGGTGCCGTACGTACACGCCCTGACCGCCGCAGAAGGGGTCCCCGCGGTACGACAGCAGGGCAATCCGCAGCGGCTGCGCGGTCATCCTCGGGCCCTCATCTCTAGCTGCTATCTGTGCTGCCGGTCGCTAAAGTAGATCAGGTTTCAGTGGCTGGGGAACTCGTCATCGACCATGTGAACAATGAGAGACCTCGAAGATACCGGCCCGTAGCTTTCGCTCCGGAGTCAGGGCTGGTGATTCCCGCCACGCCGATCCTGCCGACCTTGTGGAGCACGCCGCCACCCACGCGCCCCGGGAGCACTCCTTGCCGCCGCCGACCACCCCCATGAACCCCGCCGCGTCGCCACCCGCCCAACCGGGTGAGCCGCCGCTGACCGCCCGCCAGGCCGAACGCCGGCGCCGGATCCTGCGGGCCGCCACCGCCCTGGCCGCCCGGGGCGGGTACGAGGCGGTGCAGATGCGGGAGGTCGCGGAGAGCGCGCAGGTCGCCCTCGGCACGCTCTACCGGTACTTCCCGTCCAAGGTGCACCTGCTGGTCGCGGTCATGCTGGAGCAGTTGCAGGGCCTCCAGGAGCACATCCGGCGGCACCCGCCGACCGACCCCGAACCGGCCCCGCGCGTCGCCGACACGCTCACCCGGGCCTTCCACGCGCTCCAGCGCGAACCGCTGCTGGCCGAGGCGATGGTCCGGGCGCTGTCCTTCGCCGACCGCTCCGTCGGTGCCGAGGTCGACCAGGTCAGCACCGCCACCGGGCAGCTCATCCTGGACGCCATCGGCCAGTCCGGGCCGCCCAGCGAGAGCCAGCGTGCGGCCGTCCGGGTGATCGAGCACACCTGGCACTCGGCGCTGGTCGCCTGGCTCTCCGGCCGCGCCTCGATCGCCGAGGTCCGGGCCGACCTGCACACCGCGGCCCGGCTGCTCACGCTGCCCTGAACCGGCCCCGACTGGAACCTGTTCCTACTCCGGCGGGCCGTCGCGGCCGCCCCGGCGGTTAGAGTCGACGGGCAGCACAACTTCATCCCGCTCCTCCCCCGGGGGAAGCCGGTGCGAATCCGGCGCTGACCCCGCAACCGTGAGCCCGGCGCCCGTGACGGCCCGGGCGAGTCGGACCGCCCGTGGAGGGGCGAGCGGCCCGCCCGGGCCCGCCACGCGCACCGCCCGGCACCGTCGAGGACTACGGAACGGCCCCGCCAGGCCACCACCGCTCACCGAAAGGCACATCTCCACCATGCTCACCGCCGCCCGCCTGGGCGCCGCCGCCCTGTCCGCCGCGCTGCTCGCCGGCGCCACCGCCGGACCGGCCCTCGCCGACAGCCCCACGCCGACCGCCGCGGCCGTCCCCGACGGCCTGTACGGCAAGGGCGACCCGACGTACGACGGCGTCTGGCGGCAGTCCCTCGCCCTCACCGCGCTCGCGGCGGCCGAGGTCACCCCGGCGGACTCCGCCGTCGGCTGGCTCACCGGGCAGCAGTGCGAGGACGGCGGCTGGCCCTCGTTCCGGGCCGCCGGGGCCGCCTGCGACGCCAAGACCGAGGACAGCAACGCCACCGCCGTCGCCGTCCAGGCGCTCGTCGCGCTCGGCGGGCACCAGGAGGCCGTCGACAAGGGCGTCCAGTGGCTCAAGGCCACCCAGAACGCCGACGGCAGCTGGCCCTACAACCCCGGCAGCCCCGGCGACGCCAACTCCACCGGCCTCGCCGTGAACGCCCTGTTCGCCGCCAAGGCCGACCCGGCGAGCGTCGCCAAGGCCGGCAAGAACGCCTACGACGGGCTCGCCCTCTTCCAGCTCGGCTGCGCCGCCCCCGCCGACCAGCGCGGCGCCTTCGCCTACCAGCCCGACCCGAGCGGCGCCCTCGCCCCCAACGCCCTCGCCAGCGCCCAGGCCTCGCTCGCCGCGGCCGGCGGCCACCTGCCGGTCGCCACCACCGTCCGCGCCGACGCCGCCCCCAAGGCGCTCACCTGCCAGGACGGCGCCCCCTCCGCGCCGGTCCCGCACGCCGACTCGGGCGAGGCCGCCGGGGCGTACCTCGCCGCCCAGCTCGCCGCGGGCGACCACCACCTGACCCTCACCACCCCCGGCGCCGCCCCGACGCCCGACTACAACGCCACCGCCTGGGCCGCCCTCGGCCTCATCCAGAGCGGCCACCCCCAGCAGGCCGCCGGCGCCGTCGACTGGCTCGCCAAGGAAGGCGCCACCTGGACCAAGGGCGGCACCGACGCCGCCGCCACCGCCAGCCTGCTGCTCGTCACCCAGGCCGCCCACGGCGACACCGGCGCCCTGACCGGCCAGCTCACCGCGCTCGGCCCGGCGCCCAAGGCGACCGCCGGCCCGGCTGCCACCACGGGGGCCCCGAAGAAGAACGACGGCATGGGCCAGTACTGGCTGATCATCGTCGGCCTGCTCGTCGGCGTCGGCGGCGGCATCCTCCTCAGCCTCCAGCGCAAGCGCGGCCAGCAGCTGTGACACCCCACCCGGGCCGGCGCCGCGACGGCCGCCGTTCGCTCGTGGCCCTGCTCGCCGGCGTGGTGGTGCTCCTGGCCGCCGCCGCGCCCGCGCAGGCGGCGGCCGGGTACCGGTACTGGTCGTTCTGGCGCGGCGCCGACGGCGGGTGGGCGTACCAGCAGCAGGGCCCGGCGGTGTACGTGCCGCCGGACGGCGCCGTGGACGGCTGGCGCTTCGCGGTGAGTCCGGACGGCGGGCAGCAGGCCGCGCAGCCCCGGGCGGCGAGCGGCTTCGCCGCCGTCTGCGCGGACACGCCCGCGCAGACGGGCCGCAAGCGGGTCGCCGTCGTGCTGGACTTCGGCACCGCCGCCGACTCCGGCTCCGCCGAGACGCCGCCCGAGCAGCGGAACGCGTGTGCCACCGTCGTCCCGAACGCCACCTCGGCCGAGGTGCTGGCCGCCGTCGCCCCGCCGCTGCGCTACGACGGCAACGGCCTGCTCTGCGCCATCGCGGGCTTCCCGAAGGCCGGTTGCGCCGAGCAGCTCGGCGCCGCCGCCAAGCCGTCCGACCCCGAGGCCGGCGGCGACGGCGGCGGTCCGGACGTCGGCCTGATCGCCGGTGGCGCGCTGCTCGCCGTGCTGGCCGGCGGCGCCGTCTGGCAGGCCCGCCGCCGCCGCACCTCCTGACCCTCCCGGAAGACCGAGCCCCAGAACACCCACCTGGACTGATCCATGCGCACCGCCCGGAGCACCCGCCCGCCCACCGGCCCCCGCCAACTGCACCCCGGGGCCTGGTGGTTGTGGGCGCTCGGGCTGGGCGCGGCGGCGACCCGCAGCACCAATCCGGCGATCCTGCTGCTGCTCGCCGCCGTCGCCGGGTACGTGGTCGCGGCCCGGCGCGGCGACGCGCCCTGGTCGCGTTCGTACGGGGCGTTCCTGCGGCTGGGCCTGCTGGTGCTGGGCATCCGGCTGGTGTTCGCCGTCCTGCTCGGGTCGCCGATCCCGGGCACGCACGTGCTGTTCACGCTGCCCGAAGTGCCGCTCCCCACCTGGGCGCAGGGGGTACGGATCGGCGGCCGGGTGACCGTCGAGGGCCTGCTCGCGGCACTGTACGACGGGCTGCGCCTGGCCACCCTGCTGGTCTGCGTGGGCGCCGCGAACGCGCTGGCCAGCCCGGCCCGGCTGCTGCGCGCCCTGCCCGGCGCACTCTACGAGGCGGGCGTGGCGGTGGTGGTGGCGATGACCTTCGCGCCGAACCTGGTCGCGGACGTCCGCCGCCTGCGCGCCGCCCGCCGTCTGCGCGGCCGTACGGACAAGGGCGTCGCCGCCGTGCTGAGCGTCGGCCTCCCCGTCCTGGAGGGCGCGTTGGAGCGCTCCATCGCGCTGGCCGCCGCGATGGACACCCGCGGGTTCGGCCGCACCGCCGACGTCCCGCGCCGGCTCGCCCGGGCGACGGCCGCGCTCACCCTGGCCGGCCTGCTCGGGATCTGCCTGGCCGCGTACGGGCTGCTGACCGCCGGCGGCGCCGGCTGGGCGCCGCCGGTGCTGCTGCTGGGCCTGGCCGCCGCCTTCGCCGGGCTGCGGCTCGGCAGCCGACGGTCCGTCAGAACACGCTACCGGCCGGACCCCTGGGCGCTGCCCGAGTGGCTGACCGTCGGTTCGGGGGCCGCCGTCGCCGGACTGGTCAGCTACCTCTCCACGCAGGATCCGGCCGCCTTCGCCCCCACCGTCGTCCCGCCGACCGTCCCCGTGCTGCCACTGGCCGCCGTCCTGGCCGTCCTGCTCGGCCTGATACCGGCGTTCGCCGCCCCGACCCCGCCCCGGAGGGCTTCGTGATCACCTTCGAGCAGGTCTCCGTCCGGTACGCGGACGCCGCCGCACCCGCCGTCGAGGGCGTCGACCTGACCGTCCCCGAGGGCGAACTCTGCCTGCTGGTCGGCCCGTCGGGCTCCGGCAAGTCCACCCTGCTGGGCGCGGTGAGCGGGCTCGTCCCGCACTTCACCGGCGGCACCCTGCACGGCCGGGTGACCGTCGGCGGCCGGGACACCCGCGAGCACCGGCCGCGTGAACTCGCCGACCTGGTCGGCACGGTGGGGCAGGACCCGCTGGCGCACTTCGTCACCGACACCGTGGAGGACGAACTCGCCTACGGCATGGAGTCGCTGGGCCTGCCCGCCGACGTGATGCGGCGCCGGGTCGAGGAGACCCTGGACCTGCTCGGCCTCGCCGACCTGCGCGACCGCGCCCTCACCTCGCTCTCCGGCGGCCAGCAGCAGCGCGTCGCGATCGGCTCGGTGCTCACCGTGCACCCGCGCGTGCTGGTCCTGGACGAGCCCACCTCGGCGCTCGACCCGGGCGCCGCGGAGGAGGTGCTGGCCGTCCTGCAGCGGCTGGTGCACGACCTCGGCACCACCGTGCTGATGGCCGAGCACCGGCTGGAGCGGGTCGTCCAGTACGCCGACCAGGTGCTGCTGCTGACCCCGGGAGCCGCGCCCGTCCTCGGCGAACCGGCCGAGGTGATGGCGCACTCGCCGGTGCACCCGCCGGTGGTCGGCCTCGGCCGGCTCGCCGGCTGGCGGCCGCTGCCGCTGTCCGTCCGTGACGCCCGCCGCAAGGCCGCCG
This sequence comes from Kitasatospora sp. NPDC087314, assembly GCF_044744365.1. Classification (NCBI taxonomy): domain Bacteria; kingdom Bacillati; phylum Actinomycetota; class Actinomycetes; order Kitasatosporales; family Streptomycetaceae; genus Kitasatospora; species Kitasatospora sp. NPDC087314. Next base: position 306,518 of record NZ_JBIUYE010000001.1, on the reverse strand, counting down.
GGCTGCGGGAACGCCTCGACGGCCGCCGCCCGGACGCCGCCCCCGACCCGACGGGCGCACCGATCGCCACCGTCGCCCGCCTCGCCGTCCGGCGCGGTCCCGTCCAGGCCCTGCGCGGTGTCGACCTGGTGCTGCGCCCCGGCGGGATCACCGCCCTGATGGGCCGCAACGGCGCCGGCAAGTCCACCCTGCTGGGCAGCCTGGTCGGCCTGCACACCCCCGCCTCCGGCGCCGTGACGGTCGGCGGCCGCACTCCGCACCGCACCCGCCCGGCCGAACTGATCCGCGAGGTCGGCCTCGTCCCCCAGGACCCGCGCGACCTCCTCTACGGCGAGAGCGTCACCGCCGAGTGCGCCGCCGCCGACACCGACGCGGGCGCCGCCCCCGGCACCTGCCGCGCCCTGGTCGAACGGCTGCTGCCCGGCATCGCCGACACCGCCCACCCGCGCGACCTCTCCGAAGGCCAGCGGCTCACCCTGGCCCTGGCCGTCGTGCTCACCGCCCGGCCCCCGCTGCTGCTGCTCGACGAGCCGACCCGCGGCCTGGACTACGCCGCCAAGGCCCGGCTGGTGGAGATCCTGCGCGACCTCGCCGCCGAGGGCCACGCCGTCCTGCTGGCCACCCACGACGTCGAGCTCGCCGCCGAACTCGCGCACCGCACGGTGATCCTGGCCGAGGGCGAGATCGTCGCCGACGGCCCGACGGCGGAGGTGGTGGTCTCCTCCCCCGCCTTCGCCCCGCAGGTCGCCAAGGTGCTCGCGCCCGGCCCGTGGCTCACCGTCCACCAGGTCGCGGAGGCACTGAGCGCATGAGCCGCCCCGTCCCCCTCGGCCGCCGTTCCCGGGCGGCCCTGCTGCTGGTCTCGCTGGTCGGCGTCGCCGCCTTCGGCTGGCCGCTGCTCGCCTCCACCAAGTCCGCCCTGGTAGGCCACGCCACCGACGCCCCCTGGCTGTTCGCGCTGCTGCTGCCCCTGCTGCTCGCCGTCGTCATCGCCCAGATCTCCGAGGGCCGTACGGCGGGCGGCGGCGCACCCGGGCTGGACGCCAAGTCCGTCGCCCTGCTCGGGGTGCTGGCGGCGGCGGGCGCGGCGCTGCGGCCGCTCGGCGCGGGCACGGCGGGCCTGGAGCCGATGTTCTTCCTGATGGTGCTGTCGGGGCGGGTGCTCGGCCCGGGCTTCGGCTTCGTCCTCGGCGCGCTGTCGATGTTCGCCTCCGCGCTGCTGACCGGCGGCGTCGGGCCGTGGCTGCCGTTCCAGATGCTCGCCATGGGCTGGGTCTGCCTCGGCGCGGGCCTGCTCCCGGGCGCGGCGGGTCTGCGCGGCCGGCGCGAACTCGCCCTGCTGGCCGGGTACGGCGCGCTGTCGGCCGTCCTCTACGGCACGATCATGAACCTCCAGGGCTGGCCGTACATCGCGGGCCTGTCCGGTTCCCTCTCCTTCGTCCCCGGGGACCCGCTGCCCGCCAACCTGGTGCGCTTCGCCGCCTACTGCCTCACCACGTCCCTCGGGTGGGACCTCCCCCGCGCAGCCCTCACCGTCGTCCTCTGCCTCACCCTCGGCACCCCCGTCCTGCGGGCGCTGCGCCGCACCACCCGCCGGGCCGCCTTCGACGCACCCGTGACCTTCCAACCGCCGAGCGGGTGAACCCCCGTGCCCCGGCCGCGCCGCGCACCGCCGACGGCCCGATGCGTCCACGATCATCTCGACCGTGATCAGAACCCTCGCCCGCAGCACGGTCGTCGCCGCGACGACCCTCACCCTCGCCGTCGCCCTCGCGTCCCCCGCCGCCGCCGTCACCTTCATCGGCCGCGACGTGCCCACCACCGTGACCATCGCCCCCGGCCAGACCGCCGCCGTGCCGTGGACGTACCAGAACACCGGCGGCCCCGGCCTCCTCCCACCCTCCGGCATGACCGCCGTCTTCACCGCACCCGGCAACACCACCTTCGCCCCGCAGGCCACCGTCCCCACCCAGTACAGCGGCGACGGCTCCTCCTGGGGCACCAACAACGTCGGCCTGCGCAACTGCGCGCTCGGCACCGGGAACCGCACCCTGACCTGCGAGGGCTACGGCCTCAACGGGAGCCGCAGCGGCTGGCCGTCCAACGGATACTTCCGCTTCCTGCCGCAGGTCACCGTCGATGCCACGGCGCCCGCCGACACCACGCTCCCGCGCGGCAACGGCAGCTTCCGCTACACCGACCCCAACAACGGCACCGTCTACACGATCGACAACGGGACCCTCGACGTCGCCACCCCGCCCCGGATCCCGACCGGGATGTGTCTGGACGTGGGCAACACCCGGTTCAACGCCGACAACGTCCGCATCTGGCAGTGCCTGGACCACACCAACCAGCGCTTCGTCCTCGACGACGGCCGGGTCAAGGTCGCCGGCACCGTGGGCTCCGGGCAGGAGATGTGCCTCGACGCCGACAACACCGGCTTCAACGGGGACAACGTCCGCATCTGGGCCTGCGAGTACTCCCGGGCCGCCATCGCCAACCAGACCTGGCTGCTGCGCCAGGGCTCCTTCGTCCTGCAGTCGACGGCGGGCAGCGATCAGGAGATGTGCCTGGACGTCGGCACTACTCGCAACAACGGCGACAACGCCTTCATCTACCAGTGCGGCGCCGGCAACCCGAACCAGAAGTTCCTCGTCGAGAACGGCTACCTCAAGGTCCGCGACACCGTCTGACACTCACCGCGCAGCCGCCCCGCGACCGCGACGGGCCGCCCGCACATGGTGTCCCGCCCGGGGCACTCGTGGCGGCGCGGCCCGTCCGGCACCTGGCGGGCCGCCCTCGGCGGGCCGGGGCGGGGCGGTGAGGAGCGAGGTCCGCGGGCCTCAGCCCAAGGGGAGGGCTTTGACGCCCGAGAGCACCGGGATGAGCTTGAACCGACCGTCCCCGGCGCCGCAGGACGGCTGGGTGTCAGGGGTGTCGGAGATGTTCGTCCCGGCCCTGAACCGCCCGTCTCCGCTCGGGGCGAAGGTCGTGAAGTGGTCGCGGAAGCCGTCGTAGTAGTACATGCACTGGTGCAGGTTCAGGTACCGTCCGGCGGTCAGGTCCAGCGGCGTGGCGCTCGACAGCAGGGGGATGGGGAGGTCGGCGCCTCCGCCGCCGCAGATCGGGGCGGTGTCACGGGAGTTGGAGACGTTGGTGCCGGCGACGAACTTGGCGTCCGTGGTCCCGACCACCGTGGTGAGGTGGTCCTGGTCGAAGTCGCGCCAGTAGACGCACTGGTGCAGGTTCAGGTAGCGCCCGGCCGTCCGGTCGTAGCCTTCGGCGGCCGTGTAGACGCTGGGCTCGTAGTTCCCGTCCCCCGGACCGCACACGGCGGCGGGGACGGGGGTGTCGGAGACGTTCGTCCCGGCGCTGAACCGTCCGTCCCTGCTCGGGACCAGGGTGGTCATGAGGTCGAAGCTGGTCGGCAGGAAGGGGCCGTGGTAGACGCACTGGTGCAGGTTCAGGTACCGGCCTGCCGGGGGCGGCGGAGCGGTGCCGGCGGTGGCGACGGGAGCCGGGCCGACCAGGGCGGCGACGGACAGGGCGGCGCCGGCGAGGGCGGCGGAGCGTGGGGACAGACGCATGGGGGGAGGTCTCCGTGGTCCGGTGCGGCCGCTCCGAACGAGCGGCCGTCACACACGAGGCTTCCCCAGGGCGCCCGGTGTCCCCGGCTGCCGCCCGGGAACTTCACCTGAACGACCGGCCGCCCGCGCGGGCCGGGCCGGGCCGGTCCGGGCGAGGCCCCGCCCGTGGGCGGCCGTCCCGGTCAACTGGCCTGTCCGGCAGCCGTGCTGAGGTTCCGTGAGCTACCCGGCGGGGGCTCCGGCCACGCGGATCCATCATCTGGATGTGCGGCGCCCGGGACCACTTCGACGGCAGACGTCCAGGACGTGCGGGTCACTCGCCCTGACCGGCGCTTCCCATCGGGCCGACCTTCACCGGGGAGCCGGCGCCGCTCGTGGCGGGCAGCGTGCCGGCACCCGGCCAGGGAAGGGTGACCGACTTCGTCTCGTCCGGCGGGGTCACCACCAGCCCCGTGACGCGGACACCGGAGCCGCCGGACTTGTTGAGCGGGTAGCTGATACCGAAGAACGTCGACTTCCCGTTCTTGACGACGCCCGGAACGACCGGCTCACCGGAGCGCTTCGCGGACAGCGACCCCGCATTGGTCTTCAGGTCGACGCCCGCGTACCCGGAGATCGCGCAGTCCCGGCCACTGTGGTTCTTCAGCTCCACCACGACGGTGCCGTCGGTGTCGCCGTCGATCGTGCGCTCCACCGCCGTGATCTCCAGGTCGTCGGTGCGGCACTTGCCGCCCTTGCCGTTGTCGGTGGAGCTGGTCCCAGCAGCCGTACCCGTCCCGCCGGAGACCGTCCCACCGGGGCCCGACCCGCCGCCCGAGGTGGACGTGGCAGGCGCGGCGGGCGGGGTGGGCGCGGACGACGCGGTGGACGCGGACGATGCGGTGGGCGCGGTGGACGCGGACGACGGCTTGTTCTGCCCCGTGCCACCGTTGTCGTTCTGACAGGCCGTCAACGAGAGGCTCGCGGCAACGGCCAGGGCTGCGAAGGGGAGCTTGTAAACGCGCATCGTTCTTCCTCAGTATCGGTTGCCGGTGCCGGGCGCTCGGTACGGGTCGGTACGAGCGGGCGTTTCTGATCACCAGGACCCACCCGCCCGGCGAACCGTTCCGCCCAACCACCCCCCAATACAGTGCTGTTACACACACAGCAGGGGACCACACCCGCCACCACCGGGCGCACCCCGCCGGGATGCGCCGCCGGCCAGCCGGGACGGCGGTTCCCGCCACCGTTCCGCACCTGTTCGCGGCCGTCGCCCGCTGGGACAGACCCGTGACCCGGAGGATCTTGACTCGTGCTCAGGCGAACGGTTCGCCGAGCAGCACGGGACCGGCCGCGCCCCTCAGCGAGACCGGCGGGCGTTGAGCCGGGCGGCCTGGCGCGTCAGGTGGTCGCGCTCGGCGAGGTTGGGCGCCTTCAGGGCCGCCTCCGCGTAGAGCCGTGCCGCCGTCGCCAGGTCGCCGTCGCGCTCGTGGAGGTACGCCGCCACCGCGGCGTACCGGGGCAGTGCGTCGTCCAGTCCCGCGAGCGCCGCCAGCCCGGCGCGCGGTCCGTCGGCCTCGCCGACGGCCACCGCGCGGTTGAGCCGGACCACCGGGCTGGCGGTCAGGCGCACGAGTTCGTCGTACCACTCGACGATCTGCACCCAGTCGGTCTCCTCGGCGGTGGGCGCGTCGGCGTGGAGTGCCGCGATGGCCGCCTGGGCCTGGAACTCGCCCAGCCGGTCGCGGGCGAGAGCCGCCTGAAGGATCCCGACGCCATCGGCGATCGCCCCGGTGTCCCACCGACCGCGGTCCTGCTCGGCGAGCGGCACCAGGCTGCCGTCGGGCGCGGTCCGGCCGACGCGCCGGGCGTGGTGGAGCAGCATGAGCGCGAGCAGCCCCGCCACCTCGGGGTGGTCGATCGCGGCCGCGAGCTGCCGGGTGAGCCGGATGGCCTCGGCGGCGAGGTCGACGTCGCCGGAGTAGCCCTCGTTGAAGACCAGGTAGAGGACGCGCAGCACGGTGGCGACGTCGCCGGGCCGGTCGAACCGCACGCCGGAGACGGTGCGCTTGGCCCGGCTGATGCGCTGCGCCATGGTCGCCTCGGGCACCAGGTAGGCCCGGGCGATCTGCCGGGTGGTCAGCCCGCCCACGGCGCGCAGGGTGAGCGCGACCGCGGACGACGGCGTCAACGACGGGTGGGCGCACAGGAAGTAGAGCTGGAGCGTGTCGTCCGCCGCGGGTGCGGGCCCGGGCGCCGGCTCCTCGTCGACGCGGTCCTCACGCCGGCGGCGGGCGGTGTCCGCCCGGGTCGCGTCGAGGAACTTGCGCCAGGCCACGGTGACCAGCCAGCCCTTGGGGTCCCGGGGTCGGTCGGCCGGCCAGACCCGGACCGCCTCGACCAGCGCGTCCTGGACGGCGTCCTCGGCCGCCGCGAAGTCGGCTCCGCGGCGGACGAGGATCGTGAGCACGCTCGGGGTGAGGCTCCGGAGCAGGGCCTCGTCCATCGGGGAGGTCACTCCGTGATGGTGGGCGGCGCGGCCAGGAACGGGCGCACCTCCAGCCACTCGTGGATCGGCCTCCCGCCGGCCCCGGGAGCGGCCGACAGCTCCCCGGCCAGCTCGATCGCGCGCTCGTAGCTGTCGACGTCGATCACCATCCAGCCGGCGATGAGGTCCTTGGTCTCGGCGAACGGGCCGTCGGTGACCGGCGGGCGCCCCTCACCGTCGTACCGGACCCACGCCCCCTCGGGGGCGAGCGCCAGACCGTCGACGAACTCGCCGGTCCGCTCCAGCCGGGCCGCGAAGTCGTGCATGTACTGCATGTGCGCCGAGATCTCCTCCGGCGTCCACTGGTCCATGGGCACGTTGTTGACCGGGGCCGGAGCGCCGCGGTAGTGCTTGAGCAGCAGGTACTTGGCCATCGTGGTTCTCCTCGGTACTGGTGCGACCCATTGTGGTCGCGTTCACCACGGGGACGGAGCCGGGCGCGGGTTCTCGACACGCCGTCCGAACTTTTCTCGGCTCTTTCCGGCCGACCACCGGGTGCGCCCGCGCCGGGCCGTCACGCGGGACGGTGCCGGATCTGCATGCCGGGAGCGGCGGCGTTCGGTTCGGAGGGGGTGGGGTGGTCGCTCGGCATCCCCCTGACGGTAGCGCGGGTTCGGCGTCACCCGAACAAGGCGGCCTGGCGCCGCCAAACCAATGGATCATCACATTTACCCCTTGCCATCCTGATTGTTCGTGCAACCCCTCTCCATCTGTGACTAGCATGTGGGACGCATTTCATCCGGAAACAAATTGCCCCGTCAGATTGGCGCAGAACCACGGAATTTCCTTTGGTCTGATTTTCACATTTCCCGATTTCCCCTTGCGCCGCCGACTCGATCCGCCACCGGGCAGAAGGAGAACTCTTGCGCGCGTTCGGACAACAGGTCCACTCCGTCAGCAGCCGTCCGACCGCGGGCGACCTCGCCCTGCCGCCGGGGCTGCCCTACCCCGACGGCTGGTCCGCGCTCGCCTTCAGCGCCGAGCTGAAGCCCGGCACGGTGCTCACCCGTCAACTGGCCGGTGAGGACGTCGTGCTGTACCGGCTGCGGAACGGCCGCATCCGGGCGACCCGCCCGTACTGCCCGCACCTGGGGGCCCATCTCGGCCTCGCCGAGGTCGACGGGAACGACCTCGTCTGCCCCTTCCACCGCTTCGCCTTCGACCCGGACGGCAGGTGCGTGCGCACCGGTTACGGCACCACGCCGCCGAAGGCCGCCCTGGCACAGCTGCCGGTGCGCGAGGTGAACGACGCCGTCTTCGTCTGGCGCCATCACGACGGCCGGCAGCCGGACTGGGAGATCCCGGCGTGGCACGTCCTCGGCGACCGGCCGCCGCGGCACGCCGCCTGGGAGATGCCCGGCCATGCGCAGGACGTCATGGAGAACGCCGTGGACCTGGGCCACTTCCTCACCCTCCACGGTTGGGCCCGGGGCGAGTTGGCGGCACCGGTCGCCTTCGACGGCGTGACGTTCCACGTCTCGATGCGGGTGCAGGAGGAGTTCCCGCTCCTGGGCCGGCGCCAGGTCGAGATCGAGGTGGACGGCTACGGCCTCAGCTGCCTGCACAGCGACGTGCGCACGCCCGCCCTCGGACTGGAGATGTGCTCCCTGGTGATGGCCACCATGGTCGCTCCCGGCCGGATGCAGTTCCGGCAGGCGAGCCGGTTCTCCTTCGCGCCGCCGGCCGCCCTGCCGCCCGCGCTCGGCAGGGCGGTCAGCCGGTCGCTCTCGCGGCTGCTGTCGGGCCCGATGTTCAAGTGGAGCTGCGAGTTCACCGCGGCCGACTTCCCGATCTGGTCCACCAAGAAGTACCTGTCGCCGCCGCGACTCGCTCCCGGCGACGGCCCGATCGGCGCCCTGCGGCACTGGGCCCGGCAGTTCTACCCGCAGGACCACGACCACCAGGAACGCCTCCCCGCTCCGGCCACCGCCGCGCACCAGAACGGCCACAGCACCCCGAGCGCAGCCACCAAGCCGTGACCGCACGGCCCTCCACGCCGCCCGCCCCTTCGACGCAATACCCTTGTCAATGCGACAGTTTGAGGCGGAAACCAGTGGAACCCGACCGCGATCGCTCCGTAGGCTCGACGGTCATGGTTGATCTCTACGCTCCGACCCATCCCTACGACACCGGGTTCCTCGACACCGGAGACGGCAACCGCATCTACTACGAGCAGTACGGCAACCCCGAGGGCAAGCCCGCCGTGCACGTCCACGGCGGCCCGGGCGGGGGCGCGCCGCGGGGCCCGATGCGGGCCTGGGATCCCGAGCGCTACCGCGTCGTCCGTTTCGATCAGCGCAACTGCGGTCGCAGTACCCCGCACGCCAGTGACCCTGCCGCGGACATGAGTCTGAACACCACCTGGCACCTGGTCGACGACATGGAGCAGCTGCGCGAGCACCTCGGCATCGAGAAGTGGTTGCTCAACGGCGCCTCCTGGGGCACCACGCTCGCCCTGGCCTATGCGCAGCAGCACCCCGAGCGGGTCACCGAGATCGTCTTCCTGGCGGTGATGACGAGCAGCCGCACGGGGCTCGACTGGCTCTACCGGGGCGCCGGGCGGTTCCAGCCCGAGGCGTGGGACCGGTTCCGCGACGGCGTCCCCGCCGCCGAGCGGGACGGCGACCTGCTCGCGGCCTACGCGCGGCTGATGGAGAACCCCGATCGGGCCGTCCGGGAGAAGGCCGCCGCCGACTGGCTCACCTGGGAGGACGCGGTCGTCTCCACCGAGCCCAACGGCGTGCCCGGCATGTACAGCGACCAGGAGGTCGACGAGCAGATCGCGTTCGTCCGGATCTGCGCCCACTTCTTCAGCAACGGCGCCTGGCTGGAGGAGGACCAGCTCCTGCGCAACGCCCACAAACTGGCCGGGATCCCGGCGGTCCTGGTGCACGGCCGACACGACATGGGCTGCCCGGTCCAGGCCGTGTGGGAACTCGCCAAGGCCTGGCCCGACGCGCGACTCCACATCATCGAGGACGCCGGACACGCCGGAAGCCCCACGACGCACCAGACGGTGCGGACGGCCATCGAGGAGTTCAAGAACCACTGACCCTCCGCGGACGCCCACGCGCGGGGCCCCGGGATAAACATTGCTACTTCCGGGCCCCTCTATACGCTGTCCCGCAGCACGAAGCAGCACGGACAGCACGGAGCAGCGCGAGGGCGTTCGGGGGAGCCGGTGGAACTTTCGTCAGTTGCGCGTCTTCGAGGCGGTCGTCGTCCACCGCACCGTCACCGCCGCCGCCATGGCGCTCGGCCTCGCGCCGCCCTCCGTCTCGGAGCAGATCCGCACGCTGGAACGGAGCCTGGGCACCGAGCTGTTCGAACGGGTCCCGCGCGGGACGGCCCCCACCGCCCCGCGCGGGACGGCCCTCACCCCGGCCTGAGCTGGCCCCGGGCCGGAGGCGGCGGCCGGACCGAGTCGCGGTCGGCCTCAGAGGGGTCGGTTATGGTGGGTGGGCCCAGACGCTGACGACGGAACGATCTGGTCTATCTCAACGAGGTGCCATCGCAGTGCGGGAGTTCGGTCTTACACGGTGGGCACGGCAGGAAAAGACGGAGGAGTCCACCGACGCCCCGGCACCCACAAGATCGAAGTCCTGGACCATCGTAGCGGCCGTCGTGGCAGGGGTGTCACTGGCGGCTTTCGCCGTCGTGCGCCACTTCTTCCACCCGGCGACCATGGTCGACATGCTCGTGTACCGGGCCGAGGGCGCCGCAGTCGTCCACGGCCAGGACCTGTACGCGATGCGGCTGCCCGGCTGGGACCTGCCGGCCACCTACCCGCCCTTCGCCGCGATGCTCTTCGTGCCGAGCACCTGGTTCGACGTGAGCACCCTGCGGGTCCTGGTGATGCTCCTCAACCTCGCCCTGCTCGCCCTGGCCGTCCACCTCTCGCTCCGGCTGGTCGGGTGGCCCGCCGCCCGCCACCGTCCGGCCGCCGTCCTGCTCGCGACGGGCCTGAGCGTCTGGCTGGAGCCGGTGTACACCACCTTCCAGTACGGCCAGGTCAACCTCGCCATCCTGTGCCTGGTCCTGTGGGACCTGACCCGGCCCGACCGCAGTCGTTTCAAGGGCGTGGGCATCGGCCTGGCCACCGCCATCAAGATCACCCCGGGCCTGTTCTCCGTGTACCTGCTGCTGACCGGGCGGATCAGGGCCGCCATGGTCTCGGGCGGCACGTTCCTGGCGGCCGGCCTGATCGGCTGGATCGCGCTGCCCGACGCCTCCTACGGGTTCTGGACGAACTACCTGTGGGACCCGAGCCGGGTCGGCGTCACGGTCCTCATGGACAACCAGTCGCTCCGGGGGGCCATCTGCCGCCTGCTCGACGTCAACGACCCGGGCCTGGTCGGGCTCGCCGCCTCCGCGATCGTCGGGACGCTCGGCCTCGCGGTGGCCGTCCTCGCCGGGCGCTCCGCCCGGATCCTGCGCCGGGCCGACGCCTGGGGCGCGGTCTGCGCCGCGTTCACCGCGCTGCTGGTCTCGCCGATCAGCTGGACCCACCACTGGGTCTGGTGCATCCCCCTGATCGCGCTGCTGGTCGTGGAGGCCAGGACCAGGGCACGCAAGGTGCTGCTCGGCGTGACGCTGGCGGTGTTCCTCTCCCACGCCATGTGGACGGCGCCCCACCGGTGGGGCCGCGGCGTCGCCTGGTACTGGCAGCTGCCCGGCTCGATCTACCCGCCCCTGGGCATCGCCGTCCTCACCGTGGTGGGGCTGCGGCTGTACCGCGCACGGCGCCAGGCCGACACCGGATCCGGAACCGGCTGGTCCCTCCCGCGCAGCAGGACCGACCGCGACGCCGCGCTGACGAGTCAGGTCTGACGTGACCACCCAGACCGCGTCCGCACCGTCACCGCCCACCGCCGCACCCGGTGTCCGCAAGCCCTCCCCGGCCCTCGTGCGCACACCGGCCCGGCGCACCGCGCTGCTCGGCCTCCTCTGCTTCGCCGTCATGTGCGCCATCGGCATGCAGGGCTGGACGTCCGTGTCGCTCGGCGGCTTCGACCTCGGCATCTTCGACCAGGGCGTGCGCGGGTACGCCCACTTCGGGCTGCCCGTCTCGTCGTTGAAGAGCTACCACCACGAGTTCCCGCCGGGCTTCTCCCTGCTGGGCGACCACTTCTCCCCGGTCCTGGCCCTCCTCGCGCCGCTGTACTGGATCTGGGACGACCCGCGCTCGCTGATCATCGGCCAGGCCCTGCTCTTCGCGGTCGGCGTACCGCTGATCCGGCGGATCACCGCCCACTGCTTCGCCGCCGCGGAACCGAAGGCCGCCCGTCGGGCCGCCGACCTCGCCGGCCTCGTCTACGCGCTCGGGTGGCCGCTGCTGGTCGCCTCCCGGGTCGGGTTCCACGAGGTCGCCTTCGCGGTCCCGCTGACCCTGCTGATGCTGGAGCGCGGCCTCGCGCGGAAGTACGGCACCGTGGTCCTCAGCGCCGTGCTGCTCTGCTGCACCAAGGAAGACCTCGGCCTCATGGTCGGGGCGTACGGCCTGGTGCTGCTGCTGCGCACCCGCGGTACGGACGACCGCGCCGGCCGCCGCACGGGCCTCGGCCTGCTGCTGGGCGGCCCGCTCGCCGCGGCGGTGGCGATCAAGTGGCTGATCCCGGCGATGGGCGGCGAGCCGGGCTACTACTGGAACTACGCCAAGCTCGGCTCCGATGGCGGCGATGCCGTCCGCCACCTGCTGCACGACCCGCTGCTCCTGGTGCAGGCCGCCCTCGACCAGCCGCTCAAGCCGCTGCTGCTGCTCTGGCTCTTCGGCACCATGTGCCTGCTGCCGCTGCGGTCGGCGACCGTGCTGTGCGCGCTCCCGCTCCTGGCCGAGCGGATCCTCTCCAGCAACCCCAACCACTGGTCGATCGCCCGCCACTACGACTCCATGCTCTGGCCGATCCTGCTCACGGCGGCCATCGAGGTGCTGGGCAGGCTGACCGCCGCCGAGCGGACCGCTCGGCGGGCCCGCACGCTGGGCCTGGCGACGGCGGGCTGCGCACTGGTCGCCGCCGTACCGCTCGGACTGGCGCAGCTCGCCGTGCCGTCCTCCTGGCAGCCCAAACCGAGCGAGGCCGCCCTGGTACGGGCGGCCGCGCTCATCCCCGACGGCGCCTCGGTCGAGGCCGACAACCAGATCGCGCCGCGGCTGACCGCCAGGACGGACGTGGTCCTGGTGGACGGGACCCCACGAGGACGCGAGTACGTGCTCACCCGCTCCAACAAGCGCTCGTTCCCCTTCGCCACGGACACGCAGCAGGCGGAGCGGATCCAGCTCCTCCTGGACCACGGGTACCGGCAGATCTGGTCCGAGGACGGCGTCTCCCTCCTCCACCGCGAGAGCACCGCCACCATCCCCGGCGAACACGTCCCGGGCCCGGACAGCAAGCCCACCCAGGACCTGGTCCCCTCCGACGTGGGCCACAACCTCTTCCGCGGCTGACGCGCCCCGCGCGGTCGCGAGGACGCGTCGGGCCCTCAACCGCCCCGGTGGAGGAGGGGTTCACCGGCCTTCGCCGGGAACCGCGCCTTCACCGGGCAGGAAGAGGGCCGACCGTCCGGCCTGCGGCCGGCCAGGCCCTAGGCGCCCTTGGGGCCGGTCTGCTGGACGACGTCGAAGGACCAGACGGTGGAGCCGGAGGCGGCGGGCTTGGGCCGCTCGCCGCCTCCGCCGGTGCCCTGGTGCGCCGCCTTCATGGGGCCCTCCATCCAGGCCTGGAAGGAGGCCTCGTCACGCCAGCGGGTGTAGACGAGGTAGTCGTCGGTGCCCTCGACCGGGTCCGCTCCAGCCAGATCTGACGCATCAGCCGTAGTCGTGCGACGTCGATGAACGCGGGATCGGCGCACCATCCGGCGACGTCGCGATGCGCGGCGCGCCGCCTCGGTGAGAACGCCCGTACCGGCCAGGAGAACTGGCCGTTCAGGAGCCACCAGGTCAGCAGCCGGTCATGCCCCACCCGGAGCCGTTCGCCGACGGTCACCGCTCGACCGGGTAGAGCCGGACCAGGTACGGAGTCAGGCCAACGAACGCCAGCGTCCGTACCTCGCCGTAGGTGGCCAGCCGGCACCCGATCTTCTGCATCCCGGAGGGGCCGAACAGCTCGCTGAAGTAGTCCTGCTGTTCGGTGCTGAGCGGGAGGGCCCGGAGCGATCCCAGGAGCGCGGTAAGCGCGTCCGGCAGCCGCGAGAAGTGTGCGGCTTCCGTGACTCCGCGGACCTCAACCACCACCGGGATCGGGTACGACCCGGCTTCCGCCTCGCCGCTGACGGAGATCGGCTCCGTCCCGTCGTGGTCTCGAAGCGTCCTCATCGCGCCGACACCTCCCCCACGCGACGGGGGTGCCACATGTGGACGCCCGCCGTCTGGCCGTTGGCCACGATGTACCGCGCCACGGCCTTCCGCAGACCCGCACCGCAGTAGAAGCATCGCGTCGCCGCCGATCCGAACACCCGACCGTTCTTCATCTCACACCGCTTCCCGGGCCGACCAAGGCCCAGACGATCTTTCCGACACCTTCGGGGCGGGGCGCGCAGCCCCATTCCACGGACAAGGCCTCCACCAGGAACAGCCCCCGGCCCGACAACTCGTCGGGCGCAGTGGACCGCTGGATCGCCGGCTTCTCGCTGCTTGCGTCGTGCACCTCGATGCGGAGGTGGCCGCAGATCATCTCGAACCGGACGGCGATCTCCCGACCCGGCGAAACCCTGCCGTGGACGACGGCGTTGGACACCAGCTCCGTGAGCACGAGCTGCCCGTCCACCGCGAGGGCCGTGCCGTCGGGCATCCCGGCAAGGAACTTCCGCAGGTGTTCCCTGGCCGCACCGGCGGACTTACGGTGCCGGGTGAGCATCGCCCCGAACGCGGCTATCCCGGCGTCCGGCTCATTGGAATCGGCGTCGTCCCGGGGTTCTCCCGAGCTGATCACGTGCACCACCCTCCCGATGCCCGGCAGCGGCCGGAACAGGTTTTCCCGCCCGTGATTCCAGGCTGCCGGGAGGCGCTGCGGTCGACGTACCCAGCCCGAATACCCAGTGTGGGTAAACTCACAATCAATCAACTTCCGCACAGGAACGGCTGATCGACAACGGGGGCAATGGTGACCGAGGCTCGCGTTCCGGACCGGCTTCCATCAGGGCTGCTCGCCAACCCTGAGATGATCACGGCGTGCCGGAAACGGGACTTCTCCGCTGTGTTCCGGCTGCTCAAGCTGGCTGGCATCTACCCTTCGCTCATCGCGCGGGCCTGTGACCTGACCCCGAGCCGCGTCGGTGAGGTGATGGCGGGGAAGCGGCGGATCGAGAAGATCGATCTCGTCGAACGCATCGCAGACGGGCTGCACATTCCCGGTCACATGCTGGGTCTGGCCACCCGGGATTGGGAACAAGCAGCCGTGCCGACAAAGGCTCGGCGCTGTACGGTCGAGCCCCATCCTGCCGACACAAGGCCCGGCTCACCCTTCGACCCCGAGTTCTTCGTCAGCCACCTCCGCGGCCTCATGCCTGGCCACTACAGGACCGCCAATCTCCTGGGCTCCCGCTACGCGCTCGACTCGGTCACCCGACACGTCCAGGTGCTCGACCGCCTCCAGCAGACCACCGGCGGGAGCGCCCGGGACGAGATCCTCGCCATCGGCGCCCGGACCGCCGAGTTCCTGGGCTGGTTGAACCAGGACTTGGGCGACTTCGAGCAGGCCATGTACTGGTCGGACCGCGCCATGGAGTGGGCGCAGGAGTCCGGCGACGATGTCATGACCGCCTACCTCCTGTTCAGGAAGAGCAACCAGGCCACGGCCCGCCGCAGCGCACAACAGGCGGTCGGGCTCGCACGCGCCGCCCAGCGCTCGCCCGGAGCAACCCCACGGATCCGGGCCCTGGCCGCGCAGCAGGAGGCCCAGGGGCACGCGCTCATGGGCAATCAGCGCTTCGCCCAGGCCAAGTTCGACGAGGCCCACGAACTGGCCGCGTCACCGGACGACGAGCACCGCGACGACGCGCTCGACATGGCGTACTGCACCCCGACGTACATCGAGATGCAGCGAGCGAACTGCCTGCTCGAACTGGGGGACCCGCACACGGCGGTGGCCATGTTCGAGGCCGAGCTCCGGACGCTCCCTCCGGTCTACCGCAACGACCAGGGTGTGTACCTTTCCCGGCTGGCCCGCGCCTACGCGGTGTCCGGCGAGCCGGAGCAGGCAGCCGCGGCGGCGGACCGGGCGCTGTCGATCGCCATCGACACCGAGTCAGCGCGGACGATGGCGGAGCTGTCCGCCGCCGACAGGGCCCTCCAGCGGTGGAGCGGCGTGACCGAAGTCGCCACCTTCACCGGCCGCTTGAAGCTGATGAGCGGAACAGCGCCCTCTCGACCTGCGACAAGTTAATGAGAGAGGGTGGGACCATGGACGCACTGATCACGGCCGCCACCTCCGCAGACGAACGCCAGCGCGGCGCCAAGATCGCCGTGCTGCCGGTCGGCAGCTTCGAGCAGCACGGCGACCACCTGCCGCTCACCACCGACACCGTTGTCGCCAGCCTGATCGCCCAGCGGATCGCCGCCGACTACGACCTGTTCCTCCTGCCGCCCATCACGGTGTCCTGTTCGCACGAGCACGCCCACATGCCGGGCACCGTCAGCATCAGCGCCGCCACCCTCTACGCCGTCGTCAACGACATCTGGAAGTCGCTCCAGGCGTCCGGCGTTCCCGGCCTGCTCATCGTCAACGGCCATGGTGGCAACTACGTCCTCTCGAACGTCGTCCAGGAGGCGAACACCTCCGGCCCGCGCGTCGCCCTCTTCCCCGTCCGCGAGGACTGGCACCAGGCCCGCGATGCCGCCGGGCTGGAGAGCAGCGGCGCCGAGGACATGCACGGCGGCGAGCTGGAGGTGTCGCTCCTCCTCCACGGCGCCCCGGAGCTCATCCGCGAGGGCATCGAGCAGGACGACCACTCCGCCCCCGGGCGCCCTCACCTGCTCACCCTCGGCATGGCCGGCTACACGAAGAACGGCATCATCGGACAGCCTTCCCTGGGAACGGCGCAGAAGGGCCAAGCCCTCCTCGACAGCCTGTCCAAGGCTGCCGCCGCACACCTCTCGATCATCGCGGGCAGCTGAGTAGCACTTCGGGCCCCGCCCTGTCAGGGGAAGGGCCCGAAAAACAGAGCAGCAGAGCGCCCTAGGCGCCCTTGGGGCCGGTCTGCTGGACGACGTCGAAGGACCAGACGGTGGAGCCGGAGGCGGCGGGCTTGGGCCGCTCGCCGCCTCCGCCGGTGCCCTGGTGCGCCGCCTTCATGGGGCCCTCCATCCAGGCCTGGAAGGAGGCCTCGTCACGCCAGCGGGTGTAGACGAGGTAGTCGTCGGTGCCCTCGACCGGACGGAGGAGCTCGAACCACTCGAAGCCGTCCGAGTTCTCCACCGTGCCGGCCCGCGAGGCGAAGCGCTGCTCCAGCACCTCGCGCTGCTCGGCCGGGACCGTCAGTACGTTGATCTTGACGACGGACATGCCGCACCTCTCCTCGTCTGCCGGGGCGCGTGGACGGCCGCCGGCTCGGTTGCTGCCAGCAGTGTCCTACACCTCACACCCGACGGGTCACGCGATCCACGGCGGGAGGAGGCGCTCGTCGTCCTTCGGCGCGAGGCCGCAGGCACCGGGCGGGGTGACGGCGTCCGGGTTGTAGACGTGGGCGGGGGACGGCCCGGCGACGACGGCGGTGAAGCCGTCGGCGGTGGTGATCTGGCGGGCGACGTCGGCCGGGAGGACGAGGGTGTCGCCCGCCGCGACCGTCACCGGGCCATCGGCCAGCTCGACGGTGGCGGAGCCGGTGACGAACGTCCAGATCTGCTCGACGTCCATCGCGTGCAGCGGGCCGCTCTTGCCGGCCTCCATGTCAACCTTCCACATGGCGAGGGCGGTTGAGCCCTGGGTGGGCGAGGCGTAGGTGGTCATGACGGCGTTCGGCGTCTCGATGCGACGGGCGTCGGTGTGGCGGATCACGGGCATGGTTGAGAAACCCCTTAAGATGGTCAATGGCGTTGTCTATATGGTCAATGAGGTTGTCTATCCGTGTCAAGCGAACCCGCCCCGCCCGGCTTCGAGCTCCCGCTGCGCCTCCTGCTCGCCTTCCGGACGATCATCGACGAGCTCCACGAGCGCATCGCCCGTGAGGGCCACCCCGACCTGCGTCCGATGCACGGCTTCGTCTTCCAGGCGATCGGCCCGCACGGCACCACCGCCGTCGAACTCGGCCGCCGCCTCGGCGTCTCCAAGCAGGCCGCCGGCAAGACCGTCGAGAACCTGGAGCAGCTCGGCTACGTCGAGCGCGGCAGCGACCCGGCCGACGCCCGCCGCAAAGTGGTCCGGCTGACCGCCCGCGGCGTGGACTGCCTGGTCCGCTCGGCCCGGATCTTCGACGAGCTGCGCGCCGAGTGGTCCGCCACCCTCGGCGAGGAGCGGCTGCGCGAGGTGGAGACGGCCCTGCGCCTGCTCGCTCCCGGCGACCCGTTCCGCCTCGACACCCCTCGCTGGTTCGGGAGCCCGTGAGTCACCATCAGGGTCCGTACGAACCGCAGGGGGAGCCCATGAGGCCGCGCCGGGCCATCGCCGCAGCCACCGCAGCAACCGCCATCGCCGCACTGCTGCTGGCCGGCTGCTCCGCCGGGCCCCAGGCGGAGGGCGCGCGCCTCGCACCCGAGGCGCGCGGCTACCTCTCGGACGCCCTCGACCTCCTCCAGCAGCAGTCCCTGAACACCGCCGAGGTGAACTGGAAGGACGTCCGCGCCCAGGCGTTCACCCAGGCCGCCGAGGCCCGCACCCCGGCCGACACCTACCCCGCGATCAGCGGCGCCGTGGGCGCGCTCGGCGACCACCACAGCCGCTTCTACCCGCCCGACCAGGCGGGCCAGGTCGACGCCGACCCCGAGGTCGTCGACGCGCCGACGACCCGCCAACTCCCCGGCGGCATCGGCTACCTGGCCCTTCCCCGGGTGAACGGCGCGGAGCGCACCTACACCGAGTACGTCGCCCGCGGCCGCGCCGCCGTCACCGAGACCGACCGGGCGGGCGCCTGCGGCTGGGTGGTGGACCTGCGCGACGAGAGCGGCGGCGGGATGTGGCCGCCGCTCGCCGTCGCGGCGCCGATCCTCGGCGACGGCCCGGTCGGCGGCTTCGTCACCGCGGACGGCCGGCGGAGCGCCTGGTCGATCCGCGACGGCGTGCCGTACCTGGACGACGCCCCGCTGGCCTCCACCAACGGCGCCACCCCACTGGCCTCCCCCGGCCCGCCGGTCGCCGTGCTCACCGGACGCGGGACGGGCAGCGCGGGCGAGGCCGTCGCCATCGCCTTCATCGGCCGCCCGGCCACCCGCAGTTTCGGCGACCTCACCTACGGCGTGCCGACCGGCAACGCGCCGCACCGCCTCTCCGACGGCGCCGTCATCCTCCTCACCGGCGCCGCCGAGGCGGACCGCACCGGCCGGATCCACACCGGGCCGATCGCCCCGGACGTGACCGTCGGCGCCCGCATGGGCTCCGACCCGGTCCTCGACGCCGCCGCCGACTGGCTTGCCCGGCAGGCGGCTTGCGGCGGCTAGGGGCTGTTCGGCGGAACCTGCCGGGCCCGCGACGCGGCCCCCCAGCCCGGGACGACGGCTAGAACGACCGCCCCTCGCCGCGGTACGGCGGCTCGGGCCAGGTCCGGTCGGGGCGGTCGCGCCGGTCGGCGCAGAGGGCTGAGCTGAGGCGGGTGAGCAGGTCGGCGAGGTCGGTGGACTGCTTCTCGTCCCAGTCGCCCAGCAGTTCGGCGAGTTGCGAGCGCCGGGCGGCGACGAGCTTCAGCGCGACCTCCTCCCCGGCTTCGGTGAGCCGCAGCGGCAGGCCGCCGGAGCGGGCCGCGAGGCCCCGACCCTCGACCTCCCGGACGGCCTCGTCGACGACGGCGATCGGGACGATCCGCCGCTCGGCGAGTTCCGCCGGCTCGGCCGAGCCGTGCTGGTGGATCTGCAGGAGCAGCCAGCTCGAGGCGGGGTTGAGGTCGAGCCCGGCGGTGGCGGTGATCCGTCGGAAGAGGTCGCGCCGGGCTTCGCGGCTGCTCAGGACGGAGAGGGAGCGGGCGATCTCGTCCAGCGAGGAGCGTTCGACCGGGTTGAGGCCGATGGACTCGCTGAGGTCCGGGGCGGTGACGGTGGAGCGCAGCTTCTGCTCGCGCAGGAACAGCGACAGCACGAAGGCGACCAGCGCGACGGGCACCGCGTACAGGAACACCCGGGTGATCGACTCGGCGTACGCGTGGTGGACGGCCGCCTGGGCGGCGGCCGGGAGCCGGGTGATCACGCGGGGGTCGGAGGTGATGACCTCGGGGTGGAACCCGGGCGGCAGCGGAATTCCCACCAGGGCGTCGGCGAGCCGGTCGCGCAGCCCGCTCGCGAAGAGGGTGCCGAAGACGGAGACGCCGAAGGAGGCGCCGATGGAGCGGAAGAAGGTGGCCCCGGCCGTGGCGACGCCGAGGTCCTGGTAGCCCACCGAGTTCTGCACGATCAGCACCAGCACCTGCATCACCAGCCCCAGCCCGAGGCCGAAGACCAGGAAGTAGAGGCTCATCTCGGCGGTGCTGCTGTGCTCGTCCAGCCGGGAGAGCAGCAGCAGGCCGCCGGTGGTGACGGCCGTCCCGGCGATCGGGAAGATCCGGTAGTGGCCGGTGCGGGCGACGATCTGGCCGGAGCCGATCGAGGTGAGCAGCATGCCGAGCACCATCGGCAGCATGTGGATGCCGGACGTGGTGGGCGTGACCTGCATGACGACCTGGAGGAAGGTCGGCAGGTAGGTGAGCGCGCCGAACATCGCGAAGCCGACCACGAAGGAGATCACCGCGACCAGGCTGAACGTCCGCGAGCGGAACAGCCGCAGCGGCAGCACCGGCTCCCGGGCCGTCCGCTCGACCTCGACGAAGGCGAGCAGCAGTGCCAGGCCGAGCACGCCCAGGCCGACGACCTGCCAGGAGGTCCAGGCCCACGTGGTGCCACCGAGCGAGGTCATCAGCACCAGGCAGGTGGCGACGGCCGCGATCAGCGCGGTGCCGAGGTAGTCGATCCGGTGCTCGCGCCTGACCTCCAGCCCGTGCAGCACCGCGGCGATCACCACCAGGGCGACGGCACCGACCGGCAGGTTGATGTAGAAGACCCAGCGCCAGCTGAGGTGGTCGACGAACAGCCCGCCGAGCAGCGGTCCGAGGACGCTGGTCACGCCGAAGACGGCGCCGAACAGGCCCTGGTACTTGCCGCGGTCCCGCGGTGCGACGAGGTCGCCGACGATGGCCTGGGAGAGCACCATCAGCCCGCCGCCGCCCAGGCCCTGCAGGGCGCGGAAGGCGATCAGTTCGCCCATGTTCTGGGCGATGCCGCAGAGCACCGAGCCGAGCAGGAAGATCACGATGGAGGCCTGGAAGAAGCGCTTCCGGCCGTACATGTCGCCGAGCTTGCCCCAGAGCGGGGTGGCGGCGGTGGAGGCCAGCAGGTAGGCGGTGACCACCCAGGAGAGGTGCTCCAGGCCCCCGAGGTCGCTGACGATGGTGGGCAGCGCGGTGGAGACGATGGTCTGGTCCAGGGCGGCGAGCAGCATCGCCAGCAGCAGCGCGCCGATCGGCACCCAGAGCCTGGGGACGGTGACCTCCGGCGGCCCGGGCACGTCCGCCGGGCCCCGGTCGGGCGCGGCGTGGGGGTACTCCCGGCCAGAGGCTGGGGGAGGGTCCGTCATGGCGTCTCCGTAGGGTCGCGGGCCCGGCCGGTGCGGCAGGCCGTGCGGATGATCACTCCCAGCTCACCATGCTGTCAGAAATGCCCCGGTTTGTTCCGCCGGGTTGAGCCGAACGTAAGCATCCGGGGACGTCCGCCGCATCCCGTCCGTTCCTCAGGAGCCAACCGCCACCAACCGGCACAACACCCCCACCCGCCGCCGGACGCCCCTGTCCACCCTCCGGGACGTCCTGCATAATCAGGCGCGATCGTGAGCCCGGGAACGCCCCGGACCCACGGAGACCGCCCGAGAACCGAGGAGGACCGGCCGATGCCGGACCAGCACTGCCCGACGTGCGGCGCCGCACGCTCCACCGGGTGCGGCTGCGTCCCGGACCCGAGCCTCACCGAGACGGCCGTCCTCCCGCACCTGGAGGGCCCGCCGCTGGTGCGCCCGTACGTGCCGCAGGCGGTCGGCCAGGTCGCCGAGGAGGCACCGGCGGACGTCCCGCCGGTGGACCCCTTCGCGACCACCGTGCTGCCCCCCGTCGCCTCGGCGCAGCCGCCCCGCACCGCCGCGCAGCCGCCCGTCGCTCCCCCGCCGGCCGTTCCGCCCCTGGGGCCGGACGCCGACGCCTACGCCACCACCGTGCTGCCGCCGGTGCCCGCCTCCGGGCCGGGCGCCTACGCGGCGGCGACGGCGGCGCAGGCCCCGCCCGGCGACGACCTCGGCTTCTTCCCCTTCGACCACGCGACGCCGGGCGCCGAGCCGGAGCCGGAGGCCGTCGGCGGCCGGGCCGCGCGGAGGGCCGCCGAGCAGGCCGCGCGGAACCCGCTCGCCCGGCACAAGCTGCTGCTGGCCGGGGTGGGCGCCGGCCTGGTGGCGCTCACCATCGGCATCGCGTACGCGGTGACGCCCTCGCCGGCCCCGGCCACCCGGCAGGCGCAGCCGCTGCCCACCACCGTGGCGCCCGCGCCCGTGGAGCCGGTCACCCCCGCGCCGACGGACCCGACCACGCCGCCGCCGACCAGCGAGGCGCCGAGCCCGACGCCGACCAGGACCAGCCGGCCGAGCCCGACGAAGACCGCCACCCCGGTGCCGGGGCCGACCACCCAGGCCCCGGTCGCCGCTCCCCCGGCCCCGGTCCCCGTTCCCACCCCGACGCCCACCCAGGCCCCGACACCGACGCCCACCCCCACCCCGACCCCCACCCCGACGCCGACGCCGACCGCGACCACCAGGGTGCTCCAGCTCGGGATGACCGGGCCCGACGTCAAGGACATGCAGCAGCGGCTGTGGACCGCCGAGTGCGGATACGTCGACAAGTCGATCATCACCGGCACCTTCGACTACTGGACCCAGAGTGCGCTCAGGGACTACCAGCTCAGCAACCGGATCAAGGGCGAGACCAACGTCTACGGCCCGAAGACCCGGGCCGTCCTGGAGGCCGACCCGGGCTGCTGAGCATCCGCCGACCGGGCTCAGCCGGTGACGGCCTGGAAGATGCTGATCCCCGCCAGCAGCACCATGATCGCCGCCGCCACCCGGATGATCAGCTTCATCGGCACGTGCTTGAGCAGCTTCTGCCCGCCCACGATGGCGATCCCGCCGACCGCGCACAGCGCCAGCCACGCGCCGAGGCCGACGGCCAGCGGATCGGTGTACTTGGCGGCCAGGTTGGCGGTCATGATCTGGGTCAGGTCGCCGAACTCGGCGACCGCGACGACCACGAAGCTGGCCCCGGCCACCTTCCAGAAGCTGGGCGAGGACGGCTCCTTGGCGGCGTGCCCGTCCTCCTCCTCGCCCCCGCCGTGGAACAGCAGCATGGCCGCGCCGGCCAGGAACAGCACGCCGGTCACGCCCTCCACCCAGCGGTGCGGCAGCAGCGCGAGCAGGTGCCCGGCGGCGAGCGCGATGCCGACCTGGAGGGCGAAGGCGGCGGCGATGCCCGCGAAGACGTAGCTCGCGCGGTACTTGGTGCCGAGCACGAGGCTGGCCAGCGCGGTCTTGTCCGGCAGTTCGGCCAGGAAGATGATGCCGAAGGTCAACGCGGCAACGGTCAAGCTCATCAGGGGGGTTCCCTCGGTCTGGCTGCCCGGCCTCCGCAGCTCCGTCAGGGGACGCTTCGGCCCGACAGCACTGGTCATGGTCACAGCACTGCGGCCGAAGGTCTCGCCGGCACCGCCCCTGCGGATCAGGTGCCCCGGGCGCCGGGCCCGTGGGGGCCAGTATGTCGACGGTCCGGTGGAGGGCTACTCCCCTTCAACGTGCTCAAGGGTACCCGACGCCGTCAGGCGCCCCGGCGGTCACCAGCCCCCGCCCGACCAGCTCCAGCACCACCACGATCGCCACGGACTCCACCGCCAGCAGCCCGACCAGCACGAACAACTGCACCGCCCCGGCCTGGACGGGCGTGGCACCGCCGAGCAGCATGCCGACGAAGGCGCCGGGCAGGGTGACCAGGCCGACCGTCCGGGTCTGGTCGAGCGCGGGCACCAGCGAGGTCGCGGCGGCCGTGCGGCAGATCTCCAGCCGGGCGTCGCGCTCCGCGAAGCCGAGCGCCAGCGCCGCCTCCACCTCGCCCCGGCGCTGCCGCAGCTCGTCGAGGGCGCGCCGCCCGGCCAGCGAGGTGGCGGTGAGCCCGCCGCCGATCAGGATGCCCGCGACGGGGATGACCGACAGGCCCTTGAGCGGCAGCAGTCCGACGGCCAGCAGCAGGGCGAGCACCGGCAGCACCCCGGCGCCGATCGGGGCGGCGGCCCAGACCCAGCCGGGGCCGGGGGTCATCCGCCGCCCGGCGGTGCGCACCGCGACCGTGAACATCAGCAGCACGAACAGCGCCGACCACCAGAGCGAGCCGACCACCCAGGCGATCACCGCGGCGACGACGGCCAGCTGCACCACCGCGCGCAGCCCCGCCCGCAGCACCGCGTGCCCGTGCCCGAGCAGGCCCCACCCGGCCACCGCGACGGCGGCCAGCAGCAGGACGGCGGCGACCACCCCGAGCACGGGGGTGACCGGCAGCAGCTGGCTTCCCGAGGCGGCGAGCGGCACCGGCGTCGGACCGCCTGCGGTGCCGGGCGGCACCGGGGCCGGAGCGCCCGCGGCGGACGGGAGCACCGGGGTCAGATCCAGCTGGTGAACCACATCCGGTCCTGCCAGGACGTCATCGGGATCACCTCCGCCGTGTACAGCGGGTAGAAGAAGGCGAAGCAGCCGACGATGGCGAGCACGATCAGCCCGGCGCCGGCCGCGCCGATCCGGCGGCGCTCGGGGCTGCAGCCGGCCGGGCCCAGGATCGCGCCGAGCAGCTGGGCGACGGCCAGGCACAGGAAGGGCACCAGGACGACCATGTAGAAGGAGAAGACCGTCCGCTCCTGGTACTGGAACCAGGGCAGGTAGATCCCGGCCACCGCGCACAGCACGGCGCCCGAGCGCCAGTCCCGGCGGAAGAACCAGCGCCACAGCAGGTAGACCAGGGCGAAGCAGGCCGTCCACCAGAGCAGCGGGGTGCCGAGGCCGAGGATCTGGGCCGCACAGCCGCCGGAGGCGGTGCAGCCGCGCTGCCCGGCCGGGACCTGCTCCCAGTACATGGAGACCGGGCGGCCGTCGACCAGCCAGCTGAAGGGGTTGGACTGGTAGGTGTGCGGGGTGCTCAGCCCGGTGTTGAAGTCGTACATCTGCGAGTGGTAGTGCCACAGGCTGCGCAGCGGCGCGGGCACCCAGCTCATCGGCACCTGCGGCAGCGGGATGCCGAGGAAGCGGTCCGGGGACAGGCCGGCCCGGCCGTCGGCCCAGTGCCGGTCGTACCCGCCCTCGCCGCTGCGGCCGCTGGCGAGCCAGCCGCCCCAGGCGCCGACGTACACCACCAGGGCGGAGCCGACCATGGCGAGGAAGGCGGGCACGGCGTCCCGGCGCAGCATCGAGCGCCAGGGGCGGCGGGCGCCGGCCCCGCGGCGGCCGGACTGGTCCCACAGGACGGTCAGCAGGCCGAAGGCGGCGAGGATCATCGCGCCGTTCCACTTGACCGCGCAGGCGGCGCCGAGGAACACCCCGGCGGCGATCCGCCAGGGGCGCAGGCCGAGCCGGGCCCGGTCGCCGTCGGTGGCGGTGGCGAGCCGGGCGCGGACGTGGTCGCGGTCGATCAGCAGGACGCCGAAGGCGGCGAGCACGAAGAACATCTGGATGCCGTCGAGCAGACCGACCCGGCTCATCACCAGTTGGAGGCCGTCGACGGCCATCAGCAGCGCGGCGGTGCAGCCGATCAGGGTGGAGCCGAAGAGCCGGCGGCCGATCCGGGCGAGCATCAGCACGGTGACGGTGCCGAGCAGGGCGGTCATGAACCGCCAGCCGAAGGGGTGCAGGCCGAACAGCTGTTCACCGATCGCCATCACCCATTTGCCGAGTGGCGGGTGGGCGATGAACTCGGGCGCGGAGGTGAGCGGGATGCCCTGCGGGACGGCCAGGATGTCGGCGTTGGCGTGGTCCGGCCAGCTGCCCTCGTAGCCCTGTCGGAGCAGCGACCAGGCGTCCTTGGGGTAGTACGTCTCGTCGAAGACGAAGGCGTTGGGGTAGCCGAGGTTCCAGAACCGCAGCAGGCCGGCGAAGAGCGCGACGCCGATCGGCCCGAGCCAGCCGGACCAGTCGGCCGCCCGGCGGAGCAGCCGGCGCGGGGCCGGTGCCGGGGTGACGGGGGCCGGGGCCACCGGGGGGTGCGTGAGCGCCGTTTGCGTCATTGCCTCGCCGATCCGCCTGTCTGCTCTGCCCGTGTCTGCTGCGCCGGCCGGGGCCGGGCGGCAACAGCCACTGACACTATGTGGCGGTGGTCGTGAAGCCAAGCGCGACGGGCGCCGACCAGGTGACCTGGTCGACGCCCGTCGGCACGCCTGTTCGAACGGCGGTCACGCGGCGGTCTGCAGCTCCCGGACGACCGGGGTGCGGACCACGGCCGGAGCGGCGTTGTCCTGCTCCGCCGTGAGGTGCGGGCGCAGCCGCAGTGCCATGGCGACGATCAGCAGCGTGGAGCCCGCCATGGCCGCGAGGTAGAGCGGCCACGTGCCGGAGCCGACCAGCAGCACGCCGACGGCCGGGCCGACCGCGATCGCGATCTGCTTCACCAGGGCGTACCCCGCGTTGTAGGTGCCGAGCAGTCGGGTGGGGGCGAGATCGGCGACGATCGGGCCCATGGTGGGCGCCAGCAGCGACTCGCCGACGCCGAACAGGGCGTAGATCGAGACGATGGCGACCGTGGCGGCCATGGTCTCGGTCCGGATCAGGCCGGCCACCAGGGCCATCGCCCAGGCGCCGAGCCAGACCACGCCGGCCGCGGCCATCGCGGTGGTGCGGCGGCGGCGCGCGGTGATCCGCACCATGAACATCTGCAGGACGACGATGGTCAGCGCGTTGGCGCCGATCGCGAAGCCCAGGGTGGAGGGCGCGGTGCCGACGGTGTCGGTGGCGAAGGCCGCGACGCCGGACTCGAACTGGCCGTAGCAGGTGAAGAAGATCAGCCCGGCGAGCAGGCAGAGCCGCAGCATCGCCTTGTCGGCGACCAGCGCGCGCAGGCCGGTGGGGCCCTCGTTCTTCTCGTGCAGCGGGATCAGCGGGGCCGCCGGCATCCGGGCGGTGCCGGTGACCAGCGCCAGGCCGAGGAAGGTCGCCGCCTCGATGGTGAACAGCCGGGTCAGGCTGGCCGGGTCGGCGACGTTCACGATCTGCCCGCCGACCAGGGCGCCGATGCCCATGCCCAGGTTGATCAGGGTGAACTGGAGCGCGAACGCGTGCGAGCGGGTCGCGGCCGTCGAGCAGCGGACGATCATCGTGGCGAGCGCCGGCTGGCAGGTGGTGACACCCGCGCCGAACAGGAAGGAGGAGACCAGCAGGGCCGGGGTGCCGGTGGCGTGGCCGAAGGCGAACGCGCCGGTGGCGGCGAGCGCCGAGCCGACCAGCAGGACCGGGCGGGGCCCGTACCGGTCGATGCCGCGGCCGGTGAACGGGAGGACGGCGAGCGCCGCCAGCGCGAAGACGGTGAACACCATCCCGGCCGCCAGCGAGCCCAGCCCGCGCACCTGGTCCACGTACACGAACATGTACGGCATCGTGAACCCGCTGCCGAACGCGCTGAGCGCGTTGCCGATCTGGACGCGGCGCAGCGGGCCGCCCGCCCCGCGTCGCTGCTGTCCCCGCTGCTTCACCGTGCCGATCACCGTGCACATCCCTTCCTGGATTCAACTGGATACTCTTAAGTCCAGAAGATTTCAGAGCTAAAGTTTGACGAGATAAAGTCTTAGCACCGGAAGAGTGTGGAGTCAAAGGCTTAAGAGATGCACGCCCCCGTGCGACACTGGTCCGCATGACTACGGACAAGCCCGCGCCGGCCACCCCCAGGGAGCTCGGCATCGCCGAGCAGGTGGCCGTCTACCAGCGGGAATTCCCCACCGTGGACCCCCAGGTGGAGACCATCGTGCAGACCATGTCCCGGGTCGCCCGACGGATGGGCGTGGCCTACGACCGGCAGCTGACTGTGCTCGGGATCACGGCCGCCGAGTGGGAGGTGCTCAAGGCACTGGTGGTCTCCGGCAGCCCGTACCAGCTCGGGCCGGGCGAGCTGGCCAAGCGGCTCGGCCTGACCCCGGCCGCGATGACGCACCGGATCGACCGGATGGTGAGCGAGGACCTGGTCACCCGGGAGCGGGACGAGACCAACCGGGTGCGGGTGATCATCGAGCTCACCGAGAACGGCCGCGACAAGTGGCTGGAGTCGATGCGGATGGCGGCGGTGTTCGAGGAGGAGCTGCTCCAGGACATCTCGGGTGAGGAGCGGGCCGTGCTGTCGGCGCTGCTCGCGCGGATGCTGCGGCGGATCGAGGAGAGCCAGCCGGACGCGCTCGGGCGCACCGCCGACCTGGCCTGAAAGCCGACGAGTCCGGCCCGCCGGGGGTGCTCCCCCGGCGGGCCGGACTGCGTGGTTCAGGTACTGCGAGGGTCCGTCGGGCCCTCAGCTCGTGATGTCCGACCGGTCAGCAGGGACCGTTGTCGGTCCAGACGCCCCACTGGCCGCTCAGGCTCGGGTCGTCGCCCTTGGTCCACCACTTGTTGGTGTAGTAGTGGCCCTTCCAGGAGACCTTGGTGCCGCCGGCCGCGTAGGTGGCGTTGGCGTCCCAGCTCGGGGCGGCCGGGCAGCCGGCCGGCGAGGTCGGGGTACCGGTCGGGGTGCCGGTCGGCGTGCCCGTGGGGGTGCCGGTCGGCGTGCCGGTCGGGGTCGGGGTCGGCGTGCCGGTCGGCGGGGCCGGGCAGGCGGACGAGGAGCCGTTGGTGGCGTCGACCATCTTGTCGAACAGCGCGGTCTTGGTGCCCAGGTCGTACAGCGAGAAGGCGAAGGAGCCGCCGAGGCCGTTGCAGTGCGCGTAGTCGAGCTTGGCCTGGATCGACCTGGCGTCCTCACCGCTCCAGAAGGTGTTGCCGTCGTAGAAGTACGTGGCCTTGGCGTCGTCGTCCCAGAAGGTCTTGGACGGGTTGTCGACGAAGCCCGCGAGCTCCTTGTACATCTGGATGCCGGGGACGTTGCCGGACATCGCCGCGCCGGCCGCCGGGCTGGCGGCGGGCTGGAAGAGGCCGTTCTTGCCGTTGTTCTGGACGCCGGTCCAGCCGCGGTAGTAGAACGGGACACCCATGTTGATCTTGTTGGCCGGGAAGCCGCCGGGGATGCCGTAGTCCTTGTCGCCGACCGTCCACGCCTTGATGGCGTTGTCGATCGAGTACTTGCCGTTGCCCGGCTTGGCCGGGGTCGACGGGTCGTTCGGGCCGGAGTAGAGCGGGGCCTGGTGGTTGGTCGGACCCTGCGGGTCCCAACCGCCGTGCATGTCATAGGTCATGACGTCGAGGAAGGTCAGGTACTGACCGATCTTGTCGGTCTCGACGTTCATGATCTTGTCCTGGCCGGCGCCGACCGCCGCCGACAGGGCGTAGGTCTTGTTGTCGGCCTTGCCCTGCGCGTCCAGCTGGGTGCGGAACTCCTTCAGCAGCGCCGTGAAGTTCTGCTTGTCGGACGGGCTGGAGATGTTGCCGGTGTGGCCGCCGCCGCCCGGGTACTCCCAGTCGATGTCGATGCCGTCGAAGATGCCGGCACCGGTGCCCGGGCCGCCGTAGCCGGCGTCGCTCGGGAGGTTGCCCTTGATGAACATGTCGATGCAGGACGAGACCAGGTGCTTGCGCGAGGCGTCCGTGGCGGAGGCCGGCGAGAAGTACTTGGAGTAGGTCCAACCACCGATCGAGAGCAGGATCTTGAGGTTGGGGTTCTTCGCCTTCAGCTTCTTCAGCTGGTTGAAGTTGCCCGCGATCGGCTGGTTCCAGACGTCCCCGACGCCGTCCACCGAGATGTCCGCGCCGAAGCTCTTCTGGTAGTCGGCGAACGCGTCGGCCGCGCCGTCACCCGCGTTGGGGTTGTTGTCGTTCCCGTCGGCGGCCTTGGTGGCCTCGAAACACCCCAGGTCGGTCGGGTGGATGTTGGCGAAGTCGTAGATCAGGTAGTCCAGCTTCCCGGCCACGCCGGTGTCCTGGATCGTCTTCGGGTAGTACGCGTTGGCGTAGACCGACCACTGGTCGTAGTAGGCGACCTTGATGCCACCGCTGGTGGCGGGCGCGCCGGTGCTGTTGGTGGTGGCGGCGTTGGCCGCGCCGCCGCCGGTCAGCGCGAGGCCCGCGCCGAGCAGCACGGAGGCGGCGGTGCCGGCCGCGATGGCGGCCAGGCTCTTCGGACGACGTCGGCGGCCGCCCGCCGGAGCCGGGACCCCGGCCCTTTCAATGCGTGAACGCAGCATGGGTGCGTGACTCCTGGTTGTGGGGGTTTCCGTCGCCCCGGGGGGGTGCGCCCGAGGTGGGGTCGGGCGACCGGGACATGACAGATCAGGGGGTGGGGAATCGAGCGGATCAGCGGGATCGGGCCGTGACGGAC
Source organism: Kitasatospora sp. NPDC087314 (assembly GCF_044744365.1). Lineage (NCBI taxonomy): Bacteria > Bacillati > Actinomycetota > Actinomycetes > Kitasatosporales > Streptomycetaceae > Kitasatospora > Kitasatospora sp. NPDC087314. Next base: position 276,728 of record NZ_JBIUYE010000001.1, on the reverse strand, counting down.
ACCGGGATGTGCCGAACCGGCGCCCGCGGCACGAGGCCGTTGACGCCGGTTCAGGGGCTCCCTGCACCTGGGCAATAAAAATGGACTAGACCAACTCCCCCGTCAAGGGGTCCCGTTGGGCCTTGAGCCGCGCTTAAGGTTCGACCCCCACCCGGATACCCCCGCCGACCTGGGCGTCAGTAGCGCACCGCGTTGGCCACCGCGGCCTTCAGGCTTCCCGAGAGGTCCCGGTTGCTGCGCGCGGTGGCCTGGGCGCTCTTCCCGGCCGCCACGTCCTGGACGGTCACCGCGGTCGCGTCCTGCAGCTTGCCGGAGTCGTCGGTGAAGTTGATCTGGATCACGTACCGGTACGACTGCTGCCCGCGGTTGGTGACGGTCAGCTCCACCTGCGCCTTGCCGTCCGGACCGGTGCCCACCGCCCCGACGGACACGTCCCCCTTGGCGTCCAGCCCGCCCTTGATCCCGGCGACCGCCGAGGAGGCCGCGGACACCGCCGCCGAGGCCCGCGCCTCCGCCGAGGAGATCACCGCCCCCGCCCCGCCGGCCGCCGAGGCCAGCGCCGAGGCGGCGGAGGCGGCGGCCGAGGCGCCCTGCTCGATCGCGGCGGCGGCCGAGGAGGCCGCGGTGCCCGCGCTCCCGCCGGAGGAGGAGCAGCCCGCCAGCGCCGCCGCGCCGACCACCGCCACGGCCAACGCCCAAGCCGCAGGCCGGCGTTGGCGGCGCGCCGGCGGCGCGTCCGGCCGCCGCGCGGTGACCCGCGGGCTCGAACCGGTCCGGGTGTGCGGCTGGCGGTCCATACGGTCCCTCGTTTCTGCCCCGGCGCCGGGCTGTCCGGCACACCTCCCCGCCCACCCTCCGAGGGCCGCAGGGGGAGCGCCAGCAGGGCTACTGCCTCCGGGTGACACCGGACGTCGGCACCGCACCGCGCGTCGGCACCGGCGTCGGCGCCCGCGCCGTCAGGACAGCCCCGAGCCCTCCTGCTCGTCCGCCTCCACCGCGGCCCGCTCCTCGCGCAGCCGCACCACGTGCCGGCGCCGGGCCACCACGCCGTACGCCCCGGCGACGGACGCCGTGAAGGCCAGCAGTCCCATCCACGGCCGGTCGAGCACGTGGCAGGTCAGGTGGTCCAGCGAGTACCGCCCCGGACCGGCCAGACCGAGCGCCAGCCCGGTCGCGCCGAGGAAGGCCGGGTACTCGTAGCCGCCGGAGGTCGCGAAGAAGCCCCCCGGCGCGTGCACCGCGACCGCGCCGGCCATCGTCCCGGCCACCACCGCGCCGGCCGCCCCGGTGGCCAGCCCGGCGACCAGCAGCACACCACCGCCCGCCTCGCCGGCACCCGCCGCGATGGCGCTCTGCCGGGCGGGGTGGAAGCCCATGTGCTCCATCGCCTGGGTGGTGCCCTCCAGGCCGCCGCCGCCGAACCAGCCGAACAGCTTCTGGGTCCCGTGCGCGATCAGCACCCCGCCGACCGCTCCGCGCAGGGCCAGCAGGCCCAGGTCCTTACGGTTCAGACACATGTCGCATCCTCGTTCCCGGGGGGGGTGATCCGACTTCCATGGGACCCGACAGCGCGCACCCGTTCGAGCCGGGGCCGCCATCCGGGGGAATTCGCCGGTCTTCCGGAATGAACCGCCCGCCCGTGAGATTCACGCCACGCCATGCCCGGCCGCGGGGCGTGGCGAAGCGGCCGCGCCGGGCCCCGCGGCCATGCTTGGCGCATGTTCGTCTTCAACCTGAGCAGCGCGTTCATCACCTTCTTCGCCGTGGTCGGCCCGCCGAAGACCCTGCTGGCCTTCGCCCGGCTGGCCTCCACCCGGAGCACCCAGGAGCTGCGGCGGCTGGCCGCGTGGAGCACGGTGATCTCGGCGGCGATCGGCCTGGTGCTCGGCTTCACCGCGGACGAGGTCACCACGCTGTTCCACATCAGCGACCAGTCGTTGCAGCTCGCCGGCGGGACGATCTTCTTCATCTACGCGGTCGCGCTGGTCTTCGGTCTCCACCTCGGCGCCGAGAGCGACGACGACGAGCACCTGCCGAACCACATGGTGGACGGCATCCGCGAGCTGCTGCTGCCGTACATCGCCAGCCCGCTCGCGATCACCGCCGTCCTGGTCGCTTCGCTCACCAAGAACGAATGGGGCTGGAAGGCCGTCGTCGCCGGGGCGTACCTCGCGGTCGTGGTGATCAACTACGTCTGCGTGGCCCTGCTCGCGCCGCTGATGCGGCGCACCCACCGCACCTCGCTGGAGGTGCTCTCCCGGCTGCTCGGACTGCTGCTGGCGGCGGTCGGCGTGGAACTGTTCCTGAACGGCCTGGACGGGCTCGGGGTGCACATGCTGGAAGGGCACTGAGCCCGGCCGCGCCCCCGCGGTCAGCCCGCGGTGGGCCCGGCGGTCAGCCCGTGATCGGCTCCACGATCAGCCCGCGGCGAGCCGGGCCAGCACCTCGCCGATCCGCTCCCGCACCAGCGGGTCGGCGACCAGCCCGTCCGGGCCGACCGCCCGGCGGTCCAGCGGGATCCGCACGCAGGCCTCGTCCAGCACGGCCGCGCCGGTGTAGCCGAGGACGGTGCGCAGGGTGGCCTCGGCGCCCTGGCCCCGGCCCGGGCCGGCCGCGTTGATCCAGCCCGTGGGCTTGTCCGAGATCTCCGTCCCGCCGACCGTCCAGTCCAGCAGGTTCTTGAAGGAGCCGGGCAGTGTCCCGGCGTACTCAGGGGTGCAGACCAGCAGCGCGTCGGCGGCCTCGACGGCGGCGCGCAGGGCGGCCACCGGCTCGGGCAGCGGGTCGGTGTCGTGGTCCGGGTTGAAGTGCGGCAGGCCGGACAGCCCCGCGTAGTAGGTGGCCCGGAGGCCCGGGGTGGCGGCGGCCACGGCGGCGGCGGTGCGCAGCACGGTCTCGTTGGTCGAGCCGGCCCGCAGGCTCCCGGGCAGCAGCAGGATGTGACGCTCGTTCGGCATGCCGAGGAACCTACCGCTCCGGTCGCACGGCGCCACGGCGAGCGGCACCACGGTGCTACGGCGCTACGGCGCGACCACCGGCCGCCAGGGCACCGGGCTGGAGAGGATCATCGAGCTGGACGGCTGGCCGTAGCCGCCGAGCCGGTCGCACAGGGCCTCGAAATCGGCCATCGTCGGCACCGCGACCAGCAGCGCGCAGCAGGCCCCGCCGGTCACCCGGTGCAGTTGGAGCACCTCCGGCCAGGCGGCCACCTGGGGGTCGCGCAGCACGCAGCGCGGGCCGTAGCACTGGATCTGGACCAGCGCGGTGATCGGCAGTCCGGCCCGGCTGAGGTCCACGTGGGCGTGGTAGCCGGTGATCACCCCGTCGGCCTCCAGCCGGCGGACCCGTTCGGCCACCGCGGGTGCGGACAGGCTCACCCGGCGGGAGAGTTCGTTGTAGGAGAGCCTGGCGTCGGTCTGCAGCTCGGCCAGCAGGCGGCGGTCCACGGCGTCCATGGCGGCTCCCGGAGTGACTGGAACGGGCGGTTTCGCGATCGTAAAGCGAATCGGCGGAACGCCTCGCGATCGAAAGCCGCAACGGCGGTTGCGGTGTCCGTCGACCATTCAACCGGGGGGTCGCACCGCCGCACAATGGGCACCCCGGCGGAACCAGGCCATCCGCCTGGTCGCCGGTCCGGGCGACACACCCGGGTGGATCAGGAGGCACGGGATGGGGCACGACACGGTGGAGACACCCGACCTGTCGTTCGGTCGGCACGGGGAGCCGGGTCGGGGCACCCCGTACGCCCGCTACGTGTGCCTGGACGAGCTGCACAGCCTGCAGCGTCCGCAGAGCAAGGAGCCGGCCGAGCTGTCGTTCATCATCACCACGCAGGTGATGGAGCTGCTGTTCGACCTGCTGCGGCACGAGTGGACGCTCGCCCAGCGGGCGCTGCGCGAGGACGACCTGCCCGCCGCGCTGGCCGCGCTGCGGCGCGGCACCCAGGCGCAGGACGTGCTGGTGGAGTCCTGGGACCTGCTGGCCACCATGACGCCGCAGGAGTTCAACGCCTTCCGCTCGGCGTTCGGCCAGGCCTCCGGCTTCCAGTCCTCGGCCTTCCTGCACCTGGAGTTCCTGCTCGGCAACAAGAACGCCGCGCTGCTGACGATGTACGACGGGATGCCGCAGACCCAGGCCGAGCTGGCCGAGGCGCTGCGCTCCCCCGGTCTGTACGACGACGCGCTGGCCCTGCTGGCCCGCCGCGGCCTGCCGCTGCGCCCGGAGCCCTCCGAGCAGCGCTACCGCGCCGACGAGGAAGTCGCCGCAGCCTGGCGCCTGGTCTACACCGACCCGGAGTACGCCGACCTGCAGCCGCTCGGCGAGGCGCTGCTGGACGTCGCCGAGCGGGTCACCCGCTGGCGCCAGCGCCACCTGTCCGCGGTCAAGCGGACCATGGGCGGCAAGCCCGGCTCGGGCGGCTCCAGCGGCCTGAGCTGGCTGCGCAAGTCCGCCGAGCAGGACGTGTTCCCGGAGCTGTGGACGATCCGGGACGAGCTGTGAACGAGGGGATCGACATGATCACGCGCGAGGAGTGCGCGGCGCTGGACGCCGTCGACCCGCTGGCGGCGTTCCGCAAGGAGTTCGCCCTGCCGGAGGGGGTGGTCTACCTGGACGGGAACTCGCTCGGCGCGCTGCCGGTGCGGACCCCGGAGCGGGTGCGGCAGGTGGTCGAGGAGGAGTGGGGCCGGGAGCTGATCCGCAGCTGGAACGACGCCGGGTGGTTCGAGCAGCCGTACCGGCTGGGACGGCGGATCGCCCCGCTGATCGGCGCCGAACCGGAGGAGGTGGTGGTCTGCGACACCACCTCGGTGAACCTGTTCAAGGTGCTGGTCGCCGCGCTGCGGCTGCGCCCGGGGCGGCGCACCGTGCTGGGCGACGGCGAGGCGTTCCCGACCGACCTGTACATCGCCGAGGGCGCCACCGGCCTGGTCGAGGGCGCGCGCAGCGTGCTGATCCGGCCGGAGGAGCTGGACCGGCACCTGGACGGCGACGTCGCCGCGGTGGTCCTGTCGCAGGTGGACTACCGCACCGGCGAGCTGCTGGACCTGCCCGGGATCACCGCCCGGGTGCAGGCCGCGGGCGCGCTGATGATCTGGGACGTCTGCCACTCGGTGGGCGCGCTGCCGGTCGAACTCGGTGCGGCGGGCGTGGACTTCGCGATCGGCTGTACCTACAAGTACCTGAACGGCGGGCCCGGCTCACCGGCCTTCCTGTACGTCGCCGGGAGGCATCTGGCGGCCGGTCCACTGCAGCCGCTGAGCGGCTGGTTCGGGCACGCCCGCCCATTCGCCTTCGAGCCCGGGTACGACCCGAAGCCGGGCGTCGGACGCTTCCTGACCAGCTCGCCCTCGCTGCTCGGCCAGGCCGCGCTGGGCGCCAGCCTGGACGTCTGGGAGCGGGCCGACCTGGCCGCCGTCCGGGCGAAGAGCCTGGCGCTGACCGACCTGTTCATCGGCCTGGTCGAGGGCCTGGACGGGATCGAGGTGGCGACCCCGCGCGAGCACGCCCGACGGGGCAGCCAGGTCGCGCTGCGGCACGCCGACGGCTATCCGGTGGTGCAGGCGTTGATCGAGCGCGGCGTGATCGGGGACTTCCGCGCACCGGACCTCATGCGGTTCGGCTTCACCCCGCTGTACCTGTCGTACACCGAGGTCTGGGACGCGGCCCGGCAGCTGGCCGAGGTGCTGGCGAGCGGCGAGTGGCGGGCGGAGCGGTTCTCCCGCCGGGGCGAGGTGACGTAGCCGGAGCCTTCCGGGGTGGCGGCGCCGGGGGCGCTCCTTGCCGTTAATAATGTGCAGCATTAACGTTGCGGGCATGGCAAGGACGTCGGCGGGCCACGAAACCCGCGAGCGGCTGCTGCGGGCGGCGGAGGAACTGTTTGCCACCCGAGGCGTGGAAGCCGCCCTGACCAGGGACATCACCCGACTGGCCGGACAGAGCAACCCGTCCGCCGTGCAGTACCACTTCGGCTCCCGCGAGGGCCTGCTCGACGCGATCATGGCCGGACGCCAGGAACGCACCGAGCAGGCCCTCGCGCCGCGTCTGCCCGCACTGACGGACGCGGACCTGCCCGGGCTGCTCGACGCCCTGGTCGCGGCCGAGGCCACCGAACTGCGCACCGACCAGGGCCGGCACTGCCTGCGGATCTCCGCCCAGGTCAGCCACAGCAGCGGGGTCCGCACCCGGACCCCGCACCCCACGCTGGCGGGCGGCGGCTACTGGCGGCTGATCGAACTGGTCGAGGACCGGATCGCCGCGCTGCCGGAGCCGATCCGGCTGGAGCGGATCGACCTGGCCCTCACCCTGATCGGCGCGGCCCTGGCCGACCGGGCGCAGCAGTACCTCACCGGGTCCACCCCGCTGACCGACGAGGAGACCTTCCTCGCCGACCTGGTGACGATGTCCGCCGCCATGCTCTCCGCCCCCACCCCCCGGAGGAGCACGTCGTGAACGACCTGACCGGCAAGACCGTCATCATCACCGGCGGCGCCCGCGGCCTGGGCGCCGAGGCCGCCCGGCTCGCCGTCGCGGCCGGCGGCAACGTGGTGATCACCGACGTCCTGGCGGACGACGGCAAGGCCACCGCCGCCGAACTCGGCGACCGGGCACGGTTCGTACGGCACGACGTGACCTCGGAGCAGGACTGGCGGCGCGTGGTGGACTTCGCGGCGGCGGAGTTCGGCGCGGTGCACGGCCTGGTCAACAACGCCGGCATATCCACCGGCTCGCTGCTGGCGGACGAGAGCGTCGAGCACTTCCGCAAGGTCGTCGAGATCAACCTGACCGGCGTGTTCATCGGCATGAAGACGGTCGTCCCGGCGATGCGCGCGGCCGGTGGCGGGTCGATCGTCAACATCTCCTCGGCGGCCGGCCTGATGGGCCTGGCGCTGACCGCCGGCTACGGCGCCTCCAAGTGGGGCGTGCGCGGCCTCAGCAAGATCGGCGCGGTCGAGCTGGGCACCGAACGGATCCGGGTCAACTCGGTCCACCCGGGCATGACCTACACCCCGATGACCGCCTCGGTCGGCATCCAGCGCGGCGAGGGCAACTACCCCAACACCCCGATGGGCCGGGTCGGCGAGGCGCCCGAGATCGCCACCGCCGTGGTCTACCTGCTCTCCGACGACGCCTCCTACGTCACCGGCGCGGAGCTCGCGGTGGACGGCGGCTGGACCACCGGCCCGACCGTCAAGTACGTCATGGGGCAGTGACGCAGGTCATGTCCAGGTAAAGTTCGATCCTCATCATCGCCGGGAAAGCTCCCCGCTGACTGTCCGTCAGCACCAAGGGGAGGCTTGCGTGAACATCGACCTCGGACCGCTCCAGCCCGAACCCTTCATGCTGGCCCTCGGGTTGACCCTGTTCTTCCTGGTCATGTGGACCCTCGGCCTCGGCATCCTCCCGCGCATCGAGCGGGTGAAGGCCGAGCGGTGGGACGCGACCGAGGGCCGCACCGAACGCGCGGAGGCCGTCCGCGCCGAGGCCGAGGCCACCCACGACGCCGGCCGGCAGGAGCTCGCACGGGCCCGGCACGAGGCGTCCCGGATCCGGCAGGAGTACGCCGAACAGGGCGCGGCCGCCGTCGCCGAAGCCCGTGCGGAGGGCATCCGCGACCGGGACCGGCTGGTCTCCGCCTCGCACGCGCGGATCGCCGCCGACCGGGCCGAGGCCGCCGACCGACTCCGGCAGGATGTGGGCGAGTTGGCCGTCACGCTGGCCGGCCGGGTGGTCGGCGAGCCGGTGCACGCCGTCGCCGCCGACCGCCGCACGGTGGACCGCTTCTTCGACTCCCACTGACCCCCGCCCACCCGGCGGGGGGCCGCCGCATGCCCGCGGGCGGGCCCGCCCCAGCACGGCGCAGGCCGCCCGGTCGGGGTCGACGACGCGGGCGGCCTGGGCCGTTGTTCGCTGCTTCCTGGGGCTCTGGGCCGGACAGGCCCTAGCTGTGGCGGCCGCGACGGCGGGCGGCCAGGACGACGAGGCCACCGAGGCCGAGCAGGCCGACGCCGGCCAGGCCGAAGACCACCGGGGCGTTGCCCGCACCCGTGGAGGGCAACTCACCGCCGTGACCGGGGTGGTGGCTGCTCGGGTGACCGGTGGGGTGGTGGCTGGTCGGGTGGTGGCTGCTCGGGTGACCGGAGTTGGACGGACTAGCCGAGGGCGAGGTGGAGCTCGCGGTCGGGGACGGCGTCGGGGAGGAGGAGGGCGACGACGACGGTGACGACGAGGGGGAGGACGACGGCGAGGAGGACGGTGAAGACGACGGGGAGGAGGAGGGCGAGGACGAGGGGGACGACGACGGCGAGGAGGATGGCGAGGTCGACGGCGACGGGCTCGGCGACACCTTGCAGTCCGGCAGGTCCCCGTCGAACGGGTAGCTGTGGATCTCGTAGCCGCCGGTGCCGGTGTGGATCAGGTTGCCCGCGAGGTACACCCGACCGTCCAAGCCCGGCTGGGCGATGGTCGTGGTGCCGCCCGGGTTCCCGGCCATGACCGAGCCCTGGAACTGGGCGCTGCCGCGGATCTCGGCCGAGGTCGCGGTGGGGAAGTTCCACATCAGCTTGGAGCGCATCCGGGTGGTCTGGTCGCCGGGCAGCGCCGTGCCCGTGTAGGTGTTGATGACCGGGCTGGCCCCGAGCATGTTCACCACGACGGTGGCCCCGGCCGGGATGTTGTTGAAGACCAGTCCGATCTGCCCGCCGCTCGGCGAGGCGAGGTTCCGGGTGACGTTGAAGACCTGCTTCATGCTGGTCCCGTCACCGGTGAAGGTCGCCTCGCTGTTGGTGACGTTGACCGTGCCGGTCGCGGTGGCCCGGCCGACGCAGCCGGAGACCTCCTCGATCTGGGTGAGCACCGTCCGGTACGGCGCGGCGGCGTTCGGGTCCTGGATCGACCGGCCGGTGGGGTCGATGTTGACCGTGCCGGAGACACTGCCGGCGTGCCGCAGGTTGCCGAAGGCCTGGCCCTTGGAGTCGCTGCCGCCGATCAGGATCCGGTTGCCGCTCCTGACGTCGACACTGCCGCCGGTCGTCACGAAGTCGCTGCCGTTCGGCGGCGGGACGCGCGAACCGACGCCCACGACACCCATGTTGTAGGCGCCGCCGCCCTGGCTCTTGTCGACGGTCAGGTTCCCCAGCGCGACGATCTTGCCCTCGGCCTCGGCGGCGCGGCCGGTCACCGTGTAGTCGCCGCCGGTGAAGACGTTGATGCTGGCGTCCCGGCCGGTGAAGTCGCCGTTGTTCGGCGGCGGCCAGGTGGCCGGGCAGCCAGTCCCCGTACAGGCACCCAGCGGCGGGGCCAGCGGCGCGGCCGAACCGACCGTCAGCACGGCGGCCATCGGCAGCGCGGCGACGGCGGTCGCCACGGCGACCCGGACGGCCCGGCGGCCGCGGGTGGCGGGTGTTCTCTTCACGGCGGTCGTTCTGTGATCCGACATACCGGTGCCCTGACCCATCGACACATTCCTCCGCGCATAGGAAAAGGAGCAGGCGCGCATAACCTGCTTATTCGTACTATCTGCTGGCGATCCAACAGATTCGGCATATCAAACCTCAAATCGGACGATTCCTACCCTGCAGATCCTCAGATCGGATTCGAAAACCAACCGAACGGCGCAGCGGCCGTCTCCACCCGACCCGGCCCCGGGCGGCGGCCGCGCCGGTTAGGTTGGGGGAATGACCTCCGAGGCCCAGGACCAGAGCACGCCGCTCGTCGCCGTCGCGCCCGCCGACGCCGTGCTGCGGCACCCCGAGGCGGGCGAGCACCTGCTCACCCCCGTCGAGCGCGAGCGCGCCGCACGCTTCCGGCACGAGTCCGGGCGGACCGACTTCACCGCCGGCCACGTGCTGGTCCGGCTCTGCGCCGCCCGGCTGCTCGGGGTCCCGGCCGCCGCGGTCACGCTCGCCCAGCAGTGCCCGGACTGCGGCCTGGCGGACCACGGCAAGCCGTACCTGCCGGACCACCCCGGGGTGCACGTGAGCCTGTCCCACACCCGGGGCGTGGTCGCGGCGGGGGCCGGATTCCAGCCGGTCGGCGTGGACGTCGAGCTGGCCGCCCGCGGCGGGTCGCTGGGCGCGGTCGCCCGCCGGGTGCTCTCCCCCGCCGAGCTGCGCCTGGTCGAGGCGGCGGCGGAACCGGACCGGGCGTTCCTGCGGCTGTGGGTGCGCAAGGAGTCGCTGATCAAGATCGGGCGGGCCACCCTGGACTCCCTGGCGTCCGTCGACCTCTCCGCCCTGCCCCTGGACGTCCCGCCCGGCGCCCCGCTGCGCAGCCGCCACCAGGACCTGCACCTGCTCGACTGGACCGACCCGGAGTACGGCGCCGCCGTCGCGGCGGTCAGCACCGCCGCGCCGCGGATCATCCAGCTGACCACGGCGGACTGAGCAGGACGGGGCGGGCAGGACGGGACGGGGCGGGCGGCAGGCCGCCGGATAAGCGGTGTTAGCGTGCCTGGTCGCGGGCGCGTCGCCACCGGACGCCCGCCGAACCAGCTGCCCACCGCCGAATTGAGGGTGTCCCCGCCATGGCCAAGTTCCTGCTGAGCCTGCACGTCCTCGTGTCGGTCCTGTTCATAGGCCCGGTCGCGGTGGCCGTCAGTATGTTCCCGCGCCGGGCCAAGGCCGCGCTGGCCGGTGGGCCGGACCAGGCCTCGGACGCGGGCGTGCTGCGGCTCCTGCACCGGATCACCCAGGTCTACGCGCTGCTGGGGGTCGCCGTGCCGGTGCTGGGCATCGGCCTGGCCCAGGTGATGGACGTGCTCGGGCAGTCCTGGTTGATCGTCTCGATGGTACTCACCGCGATCGCCGCGCTCTCGCTGCTGCTCTTCGTGCTGCCCGGACAGCAGGCCGCGGTGGACGCGCTCGGCCCCGACACCCCGGACGAGCAGCACGCCAAGGCCGTCCAGGGCCTGCGGCTGCTGCCGATGACGGCCGGGGTGTTCAACCTGCTGTGGGCGGTGGTCGTGGTGCTGATGGTCATCCGGCCGGGGTCGAGCACCGGCGTCTAAGACCGACCGGCAGGCCCTCTCCCGCGGGGCGGTCCCGGTCCAGTACCGTCCTGGCCATGACGATCATGGCGGGCATGGGCAGCCCGACGGGTACCGGAGTCGGCCCCCTGCTGCGCGGCTGGCGCGAACGGCGGCAGCTCAGCCAGCTGCAACTGGCCCTGCGGGCGGACTCCTCCGCCCGGCACCTGAGCTTCGTCGAGAACGGCCGGTCCCGCCCGAGCCGGGAGCTGGTGCTGCGGCTCGCCGAACACCTGGACGTCCCGGTGCGCGAGCGCAACACCCTGCTGCTCGCCGCCGGCTACGCCCCGCACTTCCCCGAGACGCCGCTGGACGACCCCTCGATGGACGCGCTGCGCGGCGGCCTGGAGCGGCTGCTCGCGGCCCACGACCCGTACCCCGCGCTGGTCGTCGACGGGAGCTTCCGGGTACTGGCGGCCAACCGCTCGCTCGGGCTGCTCCTCGACGGCGTCGCCCCGCACCTGCTGCAGCCGCCACTCAACGCGATCCGGATCGCCCTGCACCCCGACGGGCTGGCGCCGCGCATCGTGAACTACCCGCAGTGGCGGCGGCACCTGCTGGAACGGATGGAGCACCGGATCGAGCTGGTCAGCGCCGAGTTGCTGCGGCGGCTGTACGAGGAGGTCCGCGGCTACCCGGAGCCGGCGGACGCCCCGGGCCCGGACGGGGAGCACGGGGACGACACCGGGCTGTTCCCGTTCGCGCTGCCGATGCGGATCCGGCACGAGGGGCGGGTGCTGTCCTTCCTCTCCACCATCGCGACCTTCAACACGCCGCTGGACGTGACCGTCTCCGAGCTGGCCATGGAGACCTTCCTCCCGGCCGACACGGAGACGGTGCGGTTCCTGCAGGCCGCCGTGGGCCCGGAGCGCTGACCCCGGTTCAGGCGCGGTTGTCCGCGCGGCGGCGCGCGCGGTCGTCGGCACGGCTGTCGGCACGGCTGTCGCTCCGGCGCAGCGCGGTGAACTGCAGGACGGCGAACAGGGCCACCACCGCCGCCTGCGCCGGGATCCAGACGGCCCCGGCGGTGGTCGGCTCGAACCAGGCCGCCATCGAGACCAGGCTGAGCACCACCCAGGCCAGGTTGAGGTCGATCACCGTCTGCACGGCGAGCCGCGGCGGCCGGCGGCGGGCGGCCAGGGCGCCGACCCCGAAGGCGTAGACGGTGAGGAAGACCCCGAGGTCGAGCAGGGTGGTCCGGCCGACCCCGAGCAGGTCGCCGACCGGGCCGGCGAAGGCCAGGTAGACCAGGCCGTTTCCGCCGGTGACCAGCGCGTCCAGGGCGAGTACGCCGCGCACCGTCCACCGCGAGAGGACGGAGCCGGGGCCGACGGGCGTGAGGGCGTTCGCGGACATGGCGGATCAGCCTCCTGACGGGGTGGGGCCCGGCGGTCGTGGCGCCGCCCGGGTCCCACCACCCTGCCCGCCCGGGCGCCGGGCGTCGATTACCCCGCAGGTAAGGACCGGTGCGGGCAAGGGCTGGTGCGGGCACGGCTGGTGCAGGTCAGGTCAGGTCCGGCGGCTCACGGCCGGCCGGGGCGGCGGAGCAGGACTCCCGCCCGCTTCACCGCGCGGGCGGTGATCGTGGTCTCGGCGCGGGCCACCCCGAGCGGTCCGAGGGTGTCGGTGAGGAAGCGGTAGAGCCCGCCGTGGTCCGCGCAGAACAGGGTGGCCAGCAGGTTGGCCGGGCCGCTGGTGGCGAACACCCCGTGCACCTGCGGGTGGCGGGCCAGCGCCGTACCGACCTCGGCGAGCCGGCCGGGCGGCACGTCCAGCCAGAGGTTTGCGTCCACGGCCATGCCGAGCAGCCTCGGGTCGACGGTGGCGTGGGTGCGCAGCAGCCCCGCCTCGTCGAGCCGCTGCAGTCGGCGCCGGACGGTCGACTCGGCGGCGCCGACCGCCGCGGCCAGCGCCGCGTGGGACTGCCGGGCGTCCTCGCCCAGCCGGGCCAGCAGCGCGCGGTCGAGTCCGTCCGGCGGCGGGGGTGCGGCGGGGCGCGGGCCGGCGGGGCGGGCGAGCGCGGCGGCCTCCGCCTCGGTCAGGTAGCCGGCCTGCCACTGCCCGGCGTCCGCGAAGGCGTGCAGGACGGCGTGGGTGGTGGTCTCGGTGACGGCGGTGGTCGCGGGCAACTGCCCGTACAGCAGCCGGTCGCGGGCCCCGGCGTCGCTCAGCATGACGGCGCCGACCTCGTGCCCGCCGAGCATCACGTCGACGAACGGCACGTCGGGGCGGTCGGCCAGCGCCTGCGCGATGGCGTCCACCGTGCCGCGCAGCACCCGGACCCGCAGCAGCAGCGCGCCCACGGCGGCGTCCTCCACGTCGGGCAGCCGGACCACCCGCAGCACGTCGGCCTGCCGCATCCGGGCTAGGCGGCGGGTGACGGTCCGGGTGGAGACGCCGAGCACCTCGGCGATCCGGCCCGGCTCGCCCCGCCCGTCCACCTGGAGGGCGCAGACCAGGCGGCGGTCGAGGACGTCCAGCATGGTGTCCGGATCAGCGGTGGCGAGGTCCATGGTGTCCGATCTCCGTCGTCCGGCGGGGATTGATCGTCCTGTTCGGCAGCCCTGACGGTACTCCTTGTCCTGAGCGGCCGGGGAGTCCGGCCGGAGTGGAGGGACTGCTGCGATGGAGGCTGTGGCGATGGACGCGCTGGTGACGAGGGCGGCGGCGACGGAGGTGCGGGCGGCGACGGAGGCGACGGTGGAGCTGTGGACACTGGCGGACGGGGTGACGGCGGCGGCGCGCGAGGTCGGGGCGAAGCTCGCGGCGCGGCGGCCCGCCGAACCGACCCCGGCGCGGACCGCCGAGGAGGCCATGGCCCGCTTCGCCGAGGTGGACGGCCCGGCCGCCGCCGAGCTGCGGGAGCGGCTGACCGCACTGCGCCCGCAGGCCGGGTGGGCGGCGGAGGAACTGGACGGCTCGGTGCCCGCCAAGGGCGAGTGGTGGCTGTGCGACGCCACCGACGGCGCGGTGCAGTACCTGCTCGGGCAGCCGCACTGGGCGGTCACCGCGACGCTGGTCCGGGACGGCGCGGCGGTGCTGTCCGTGGTGCACGCCCCCGAGTCGGGCGGCGGGCAAGCGCGCGGCGGGCGCACCTACCGGGCGGTGCTCGGCGGCGGGGCGCAGCTGGACGGGCGGCCGGTCGCGCCGCTGCCGCGCGAGCTCGGGGCGGCCGTCGCCGCCACCAGCCAGCCGCCGTACGTCGGCGCCGACCCGGTGGCGCTGCGCCGGGCGGGCGAGTCGCTGTCCGCGATGGCCGGGGCGGCACTCGCGGTGCGCAACCTCGGGCCGACCGCGCTGCAGGTGGCGCAGGTCGGCTCCGGGCAGCTGGCGCTGTTCTGGGAGTACGGCCGGGACGCGGGCAACCTGCTGCCCGGCGCGCTGATCGCGAGCGAGGCGGGCGCGACGGTCACGGACGCCGCCGGGGCGGCCTGGACGGCCGGCTCCGACAGCTTCCTCGCCGCCGCGCCCGGGCTGCACGCGGACGCGCTGGGGGTGCTGCGGGCGGTGCGGTGATCAGTGGTGGGGTGACCAGGTGATCAGTGGTGCGGTGCGGTGATCAGGTGGTGCGGCGATCAGCTCGCCGGGTCGAGCCCGAAGAGCGCGGCGGCGTTGTCGTGGCAGACGGCGCGCAGCCACTCCTCCCCCAGGCCCAGCCCGGCCAGCGCCTCCAGCTGGTGGACGTAGCGGTACGGGATGTTGGGGAAGTCGCTGCCGAGCAGGACGCGGTCCTGGAGACCGCGCAGGCGCGGCAGTTCGGCGCGCGGGAACGGGTCGTCGGCCTCGACGAAGTCGGTGAACGCCATGGTGGTGTCCAACCGGACGCCCGGGTGGCGCTCGGCGAGGTCGAGGAAGTCCCGGTACTCGGACATCCCGAGGTGGGCGACCACCAGGACCAGCCCCGGGTGCCGGTCCAGCACCTCGCCGATCGGGCCGGGACCGGTGAACTTGCCCGCCACCGGCCCGGATCCGCAGTGGCTGACCACCGGGGTGCCGGTCTCGGCGAGCAGTCCCCAGACCTCGTCCAGCCGGCGGTCCGTCGGGTCGTAGCCGCCGACCTGCAGGTGCGCCTTGAACACCCGGGCGCCGTCCTCGATCGCCCGCGCCACGTAGGCGGGCGCCTCGGGCTCGGCGAAGAAGGTCGCGGTGTGCAGGCAGTCCGGAGTGCGGGCGGCGAAGTCGGCGGCCCAGGAGTTCAGCCACGCGGCCATGCCGGGCTTGTGCGGGTAGAGCATCGACGTGAACGCGCGGACGCCGAACTCCCGCAGCCGTTGGACGCGTTCGGCCTCGGCCTGGCGGTAGGTGATCGGCCAGGGGCGGTTGATGAGCGGACCGGCCGCGTCGAAGTACGCCCACACCTTGTCGAGGACGCTCTTCGGCATGAAGTGGGTGTGCACGTCGACGAGGCCGGGCAGGCCCAGGGCCTGCCAGAACGACCGGACGTCCGCCGCCTCGTCCACCTCGCCCACCCCGCCCACTTCCCCCGTGCTCATGCGGGCACCGGGCGGGCGCGGTCGATGATCCCGGCGGTGTCGACGCCGGACGGCAGGGTGCCGAAGGCGGCGCCGTGGTCGCCGCCGAGCCGGGTGGCGCAGAACGCGTCGGCCACCGCCGGGCTGCCGTGGCGGACCAGCAGCGAGCCCTGGAAGGCCAGCGCCATCGACTCGACCAGCCTGCGCGTCCGGTACTCCAGGTCGGTCAGGTCGGTGAGCTGCTTGCGCAGGTCCGCGACGGCCGCGTCCAGTCGGCGGTCCGCCCCGGCGGCCGCGTCGAGCTCACCGAGGAAGGCCTCGACCGTCTCCGGTCGTTTGGCCATGGCACGCAGCGCGTCCAGGGCGGCGACGTTGCCGGAGCCCTCCCAGATCGACACCAGCGGCGCCTCCCGGTAGAGCCGGGGCATCCCGGACTCCTCGACGTAACCGTTGCCGCCCAGGCACTCCAGCGCCTCGGCGGCGTGCGCCGGGCCCCGCTTGCAGACCCAGTACTTGGCCACCGCCAGGCCCAGCCGCCGTACCAGCGTGGCGGTTTCGTCCCCGGCCAGGGCCAGGTCGGTGGTCTGGGCGAGCCGCATCGCGACGGCGGTGGCCGCCTCGGACTCCACCACCAGGTCGGCGAGCACGTTGCGCATCAGCGGCTGGTCCACCAGCAGCCTGCCGAACGCCCGCCGGTACAGGGCGTGGTGAACAGCCCGGGTGGCGCCGTACCGCATGCCGGAGGCGGCGCCGATGGTGCAGTCCAGGCGGGTCATGTTGACCATCTCGATGATGGTCGCCACCCCGCGGCCCTCCTCGCCGACCAGCCAGCCGACCGCGCCGTCGTACTCCAACTCGGCGGAGGCGTTGGACTTGTTGCCGAGCTTGTCCTTGAGGCGCATCAGGTGCAGGCGGTTGCGGCCGCCGTCGGGCAGGACGCGGGGCAGCATGAAGCAGCTGAGCCCGCCCGGCGCCTGGGCGAGCGTCAGGAAGAGGTCGGACATCGGCGCCGAGGTGAACCACTTGTGGCCGGTCAGCCGGTAGGTGCCGTCCGCGTGCGGGGTCGCGGTGGTGGTGTTGGTGCGGACGTCCGAGCCGCCCTGCTTCTCCGTCATCGACATGCCGGCGATCAGCCCGCGCTTGGTGCGCGGCTCGCGCAGCCCGAAGTCGTACGTGGTGGCGGCCAGCAGCGGCTCCAGCTCGCCCGCCAGGGTGGGGTTGGCGCGCAGGGCCGGGACGGACGCGTAGGTCATCGAGATCGGGCAGGTGTGGCCGGCCTCGACCTGGCCCCAGACGAAGAACTTGGCGGCGCGGGCGGAGTGGGCGCCGGGCCGCTCGTCCCGCCAGGGTGCGGCGTGCAGGCCGTGCGAGACGGCGGTGCGCATCAGCTCGTGCCAGGCCGGGTGGAACTCGACCTCGTCGACGCGGTGGCCGAAGCGGTCGTGCGTGCGCAGCGCCGGCGGGTTCTCGTTGGCCAGCCGGCCCCACTCGGCGGCCTGCTCGGAGCCGGCCAGGCGGCCGAGTTCGCGCAGTTCGGGCTCGGCCCAGCCGGCGCCGGCCCGGTGCAGGGCGGCGAGCAGGGTCGGATCGGCGGCGGTGTCGTGTCCGTACGGCAGGGGCACCTGGTTGGTGACCTCATGCGTCGCTGTCATCGCGTCCTCCCAGGGCACGCAGGGTGAAGGAGACCAGGGCGGGGACCACGTCGGTGGTGACCGCGCTTTCGGTGGGGGTGGCCGTCTCGGTGGGGGCGGCGGTGTCGGTGCTTTTGGCGGAGTCGGTGGTGCTGGTGGTGCTGGTGGCTCTGGTGGGTGCGGTGGCTCTGGTGGGTGCGGTGGCTCTGGTGGGTGCGGTGGCTCTGGTGGGTGCGGCCGTGAGCGGGCCGGCCAGGGCCTCGCCGACCGCGCCGACCAGCGCGGCGGCGGTCAGCACCGGGTCCTGCTCGGGAAGTTCGCCGCTCGCCACGGCCGCGGCGATCTCGGTGGCGATCACGTCCCGGAACGCCCGGCGGAACACCAGGCGCTCGCCGTCCACGACCACGTCGGCCGGTTCGACCAGCAGCGCGTACGCCAGCCGGGGCGCGCGCAGGGCGCGGGCCGCGAAGGTCTCGACGACGGCGGCGATCCGCTGCTGGGGAGTCTCCCGGAGGGCGACGGCCGCGTTGACGGCGGCCATCTCGCGGGTGACCACCCGGCGGAACAGCTGCACGGACAGCTCGGCCTTGTTGGCGAAGTGCTGGTAGAGGCTTCCGGTGGCGATCCCGGCGCGGTCCGCCACGGCGGCCATGGTGCAGCCGCCGTAGCCGCGCTCGGCGAGCAGCAGGGCGGCGGCCTGCAGCACCGTCTCGCGCTGGGCATCCAGGCGGGCTTGGACGGCGGGGGTGCGTCGGTAGGCCACAGAAGTATTGAAGCACTGATTCACTGCTTCGGGGAGGGGCCGGACCGGTCCGCCGGCCCTGCCGTACGCACGAGGAGGCCGCCCCGACTGGGGGCGGCCTCCTCCTGGTGCGCTACCGGTGCGTGCGGGCCCCGCGGTTACAGCGGGCGGCGCTCCAGCTTCTGGCCCTCCTCGTCGAGCGGGCCGAACGGCGGGATCTGCTGCGCCTTGGCGAGCGAACGGGCGGTGTCCTGGTCGGCCAGACCGGCCCACTCCAGCACCTTGGCGGTCGCCTCCGCCGACTCGGCGGCCGGCAGCTTGCCGATGTTGGAGCCGTGGTTGCCGCCCGGCACGGTGTAGACGTAGCTGTCGTCACTGCCCCGACCGAGCTTGAAGGGCTTGGCGCCCCACGGGTCGTTGCCGCCGTAGACGAACATGATCCGCTCGGCGTCACGCTTCACCCAGCGGTCGATGTCCCGCATCGCGTTCGGGTTGAAGGTGGTCGGGATCTCCTTCGGCACGTACGAGCGGGCCGCGTACAGCTCCTTGTAGTCGTAGTGCAGCACGTCCTTCAGGTACGAGACGTCGAAGAACGGCGCGCCCAGCTCGGTGGCGGCCTGGTAGTAGTACGCGGTGTACTTCGCCAGCGACTGGTCGCTGTTGCCGGTGATGCCGGACTGCGAGTCGAACCACGCGTACAGCTCGTCGTCGGTCGCGGTGGCCGCGACCGGGACCTTGGCGCAGTCCGACTCCAGGCTGTACTGCCAGAACGCCCAGATCACGTCGAGCACGCCCGCCTCGTACGCCCGGTCCGGCGTGCCGAGGGTGTTGAAGGTGGAGCCGGCCGCCTTGTTGTCGGCCACGTAGCGGGTCTCCAGGCGGTCGCGGCGCACCAGCAGCTCACGCTGGGCGGCGTTCAGCGCGGCCCGGCACTCGGGGGTGCCGACGGTGCGGAAGAAGTCGGTGTAGGCGGCGTAGTCGTTGACATCGGTGTTGTTCGGCGCCACGTACGCGATCGTGCCCGCGACGTCGTCCGGGTAGAAGCGGCGGAAGTAGGTGGAGGACATGCCGCCCTTGCTGGCGCCGGTGGAGAGCCACTCCTGCTGGTAGATCCGCTTGAGTGCGGTCACCAGCTTGTGCGAGTCGGCGGCCTGCTGGCGGATGCCGGCCTTGGACCAGTCCGCCGGGTCGGGGCGCGACGGGGTGAAGAAGCGGTACTCGATGGACACCTGGTTGCCGTCCACCAGCCGGGTCGGCTCGGTGCGGGACGGGGTGGTGCCCAGCGTGTAGCCGTTGGTGTAGAAGACGGTCGGGCGGTCGTAGCCGCGGTGCAGCACGCTGAAGCGCTGCTGGAAAGTGCCCAGCCAGGGGCGGAAGTGGTCGATCGGCTGGGTGTAGGTGGCCAGGAAGTAGCGGTGGCCGGTGGTGGTGGGCTGCTCCGCGGTGATGGTCACCCCGGGGATCGCCGCCAGGCGGTCCTTGATGTCGGCGTTCGGGTCGTCGGCGGGGCTCCGGCCGTGGGCGGCCTCGGCGGCCCCGACGCCCTGGGCACCGGCGGCCAGCGCCGGGGTCGCCAGGCCGCCGAGCGCGAGCAGCGGTATCAGCAGGACGGAAACCAACAGCCTGCGTAGCGTGGTGGTCATCAACTCTCCATCGGATCAACGGACATGACTGCCGCCTTGTCGGCACAACTCTGCGGCGTGGGTGGTGCGGCGGCCGCCTGGTAGACGGCCGAATGGGCCACCCGCCGGTCGCGGGTGGCCCATCGGGGAACGGTGCTGGTCAGCGGGGTCGCCTCGGTTCCGTCGCGGGGACGGCGGCCGGGGGCGAGGTGGTGGTCAGGAGCTCCGCGTTTGTCAGCGGGGTGGTGGTGGTCAGGGGTCCTGCAGCTGTCGGCGGCGGGGTGGTGATCCGGGACCCTGCGGCTGTCGGCAGCGGGGTGGTGATCACGACCGGGACGGCGGTCAGGGCCTGACCAGGGTGCAGCCGGGCAGGGTGAGGTCGAATCGGTTGCCGGCGGCGAAACAGGCCGGGATGCCGTAGGTCTCCTGGGCGTAGCCGATGCCCTGGTGCACCGTCACCGCGCCGTTCTCGTCGACCTCACACGGGTTGTCGAGGGTGCAGGACTCGCCGCTCTCGTTGATCGTGTTGTTGACGGCGACCACCTGACCGGTGCTCGCGTCCACCACCGGCGAGCCGGAGGTGCCGCCGATCACGTTGCAGCCGGAGGTGTAGCGGACCGAGTCCTTGAAGACCCAGTCGGCCTCGTGCAGCCGGTAGGCGAAACCGTCGATCGAGCAGGAGTAGATCTTCTTCCAGTAGCCCGAGACGACCCGGATCGAGGCGCCCTGCGTGGGGTGGGCGGCGGAGACGGTCAGCGGGGCGATGCCGTACCGGGACTGGATCGAGGCGTAGCTGGTGTTCAGCTGGTAGATCGACACGTCGGTGTCGGTCATGGCGCCGTAGACCACCTTGGTCGCGCGCAGGGTGGCGAGCTTGCCGCCGGTGGAGCTGAGGAGGGTGAAGGTCCGGCTGGAGGGCTGGTTGAGGACCACCTCGCCGGGGCCGGGCATACCGGACTCCAGGCAGTGGCCGTTGGACAGGATGAGGGCCGGGTCGCTCGCGGCCGAGCCCGGCATCCGGACCAGCGAACCGGAGCAGTTGCTGAGCGCCACCGTTCCGGCGAAGGTGACGGCGGCGAGGGGGGCCGCCTTGGTGTCCTTGGTGTCCGCGGGCTGGGCGCCTTGCAGCTCGGCGCCCTGGGCCTGGGCGCCCTGGGCCTCGACGGAGGCGGTGGGGGCCTCCGGGGCCGCGGCCTGAGCCGGGAGGGCCCCGGCGAGGGCGGTGGCCCCGGCGACCAGGAGCGTAGCGAGCATGCCTATGAGCGGCTTCTTCATGAGAGACCTCTCGGTGTGGGGGTCCACCAAAGCTGGCGCGGACATGACCCACTGTCAAGAGTCAAGACATGCCCAAGAGACCACTCCGGCCGCAATGGCTCGTTCCAGCCCCCACCCGGGGCGAGCCATGGTCAACTCGCCTGCCAGTGACGCCGACCGAGGCTGATCAGGCGCAGTTGCAGACGCGCGGTCGCGGCGATCCGCCGCTCCCTGGCCGGATCCGACTCCTGCGCCTCCAACAGGGCCGACGCCGTCGAGACCATGTGGTCCACGTACAGCTCGGCGAGCATGCGCAGGTCCTGCTCGCTCCACCCGCGCGAGACCGGCTGAAGCGCCAACGCCTCCCCCACCTCGGCTGCGAAACGGCCGAGTTCGGCACCGATCGCCTCGCGGACCCGTCGGACCCCGCCATGCCGCTCGCGCGCCAGGAAGCGGACGTGCGCCCGGTGCTCGCGCACGTGCCGCTCGATGACGTCCACCGCACGGTCGATCAGCTCCTCGGCGCCGCCCGCCTCGGCGAGCACCGACCGGATCATGACGTGCAGGCTCGCCAGCGACTCCTCGACCAGCGCCACGCCGAGCGCGGCGAGGTCCGGGAAGTGCCGGTAGAACGCGGCCGGGGACAGCCCGGCCTCCCGGGTGACCTCGCGCACGCCCAGGCTCGCCAGGTTCTGATCGGCCAGCAGGTGCAGGCCCGCATCCAGCAACGCCCGCCGACTCTGCTGCTTCTGGGCCTGTCTGGCCCCAACGGTGTGACTCACGCCATTCAGTAAACAAGTGTTTGCCGAAATTGGCCAGTCGGGCGTAGAGTGAGGCCGAAGTCAGTGAACACTTGTCAACCGAAATCGACACCGGGCCGGTGCCGGTACCGGGCCGAGCTCGACATCGGGCCGGTACTGCCACGGCCGGAGGGGCCCGCCGTGATCCTGTTCTCCGCGCTGGTCGCCAT
The DNA here is from genome assembly GCF_044744365.1 of Kitasatospora sp. NPDC087314. Taxonomy (NCBI): domain Bacteria; kingdom Bacillati; phylum Actinomycetota; class Actinomycetes; order Kitasatosporales; family Streptomycetaceae; genus Kitasatospora; species Kitasatospora sp. NPDC087314. The sequence continues at coordinate 255,014 of NZ_JBIUYE010000001.1, read as the reverse complement.
GGGCGTCCTGATCGGCGCCGCCGCGCACACCTCGCTCCCCGTCTTCCTCACCGCCTCCGCCGCCATCACCGCCTGGCTGCTCGCCTTCGGCGCCCGCGAGGGCCTCGCCCGGCTGCGGCAGCGCTGACCCGGCCGCTTCCCAGAGAGGACCCGCCACCGTCATGAGCACTGTCACGAACCGTCAGAGCGGCGCCCGCAGCGACGCCCACGACGAGGCCCACGGCGACGCCCGCGAGGCCGACAACCTGGCCGTCGCCTCCTTCCTGCTCGGCCTCCCCGGTCTGCTCCTCTTCAACGTCGTCCTGGGGCCGCTCGCCATCACCCTCGCCACGCTGGCCCTGGTCCGCGGCACCCGGCGGCGCGGCCGCGCCGTCCTCGGGCTGGCCCTGGGCATCGCCTCACTGGCGATCCTCGCCACCACCACTGCCACCTCTCACGGGGTGCTCATGGAGTTCGGCTCCTGAGTCGGGCCCGTGTCCGGCTTCCGGTGGTTCGGCGCGCGTGGCTGGGCTTACGTGGCTGGGCTTACGTGGTGGGGCTTACGTGGTGGGGCGACCCGTCAGGCGCCCGCGCCGGAACCGGCCTTCGAACGACTGATCCCGCCAACCCGCCCCACGGCCCCCGTCCGCCACGTACTGTGGCGACAACGGACGGGTGACCACAGGGGGCAGGAGTGACTACCGAGTACCGCAGCGACGCGCCGTCGGAGCCGACCGGGGCGGGCGGGCGGCTCCTCGCCGTGAGCGACCTGCACATCTCCTACCAGGAGAACCGCGACCTGGTGGAGAAGCTGCAACCCAGCACCCCCGACGACTGGCTGCTCGTCGCCGGGGACGTCGCCGAGCTCACCACCAGCATCGAGTGGGCGCTCGGGCTGCTCGCCGAACGCTTCGCCCGCGTGGTGTGGGCCCCCGGCAACCACGAACTGTGGACCCACCCCGAGGACCCGGTGCAGCTGCGCGGTGTGGCCCGCTACAACCACCTGGTGGAGCTCTGCCGAAGCCTCGGCGTCGTGACCCCCGAGGACCCGTACCCGCTCTGGCAGGGTGCCGGCGGACCGGTCCGCATCGCCCCGCTCTTCCTCCTCTACGACTACTCCTTCCGTGCGCCTGGCACGACCACCAAGGAGGAGTCCCTGGCAGCCGCCTACGAGAGCGGCATCGTCTGCGCGGACGAGCGGATGCTCTACCCGGACCCGTTCCCGGACCGCGACTCCTGGTGCCGTGAGCGCGTCCGGCTGACCGAGCAGCGGCTGGCGGCCTGCGACCCGGACGTACCGCTGGTCCTGGTCAACCACTACCCGCTGGTTCGCCACCCCACCGAGATCCTCTGGTACCCCGAGTTCGCCCAGTGGTGCGGCACCGAGCTGACCGCCGACTGGCACCGTCGCTTCAACACCGCGGCGATGATCTACGGCCATCTGCACATCCCCCGGAAGACCAGCTACGACGGCGTCCCCTTCGAGGAGGTCTCGCTCGGCTACCCGCGCGAGTGGCGCCGCCGCGGGCTGCCGGACCCGCTGCTGCGGGAGGTGTTCCCGCAGGCCCAAACGTCCTGACCACCCGGGCCGGGCGGGGACGGTGGGCCTCCTTCCGGTGCATCCGGCTCTCCTTTCCCTGGGCTCTCACCCAGCGCTCTCACTCCGCCGCGATCGCCCGCAGGACGTCCAGCCGTGCCGCCCGGCCCGCCGGGCGGAGCCCGGCCACCGCGCCCGCCAGCAGCCCGGCCGCCAGCACCACGGTCAGCTGCCCCGGCGGTATCGCGAACGAGCCCGTCCCCGCGCTGTCCGAGGCCCGGACCAGCGCCCAGCCGAGGAAGGCCCCGAGCCCGAGCCCGCCGACCGTCCCGAACGCGGCCACCAGCACCGACTCCCAGCGCACCATGCCGCGCAGCTGGGCCCGGGTCTGTCCGACGGCCCGCAGCAGCCCCAGCTCCCTGGTCCGCTCGTACACCGCCAGCGTCAGCGTGTTGGCGATGCCCAGCAGTGCGATCAGCACCGCCAGCGCCAGCAGCGCATAGACCACCGACAGCATCATGTCGACGCCGGAGGCCGCGCTCGTCGCGTACGCGTCCCGGTCCTGTACCTGCGGGCTGCCGAACGGGACCAGGGCCTTCTCCACCGCCGCCTTCCCCGCGCCCGGGGAGACGCCACCGCGCAGCCCGACCGCGACCATGGTGTCCGCGTCCTGCCCCCGGTGCGGGGCCCAGGCCTGGCGGGTTATCAGGTAGTCGCCGGCCAGCCCGCCGCCCTCGTACAGCGCGCGGATGGTGAACGGCCCGCTCGTACCGTCGGTGAAGCCCACGGTGACGGCCTGTCCGAGCCGCCAACCGCGCTGCTGCGCCTCGCTGCGGGAGACCGCGAGGCCGTCCACGCCGAGCGCGTCGAGCGAACCGTCCACCCGGCCGAGGTCGACGATGCCGGACAGTCGGGCCGGGTCGGTGACGTCCAGTGTCCGACCCAGCCCGTCGATCCGGGCGACTCCCCGGCCGAGCCCGACCGTCTGCCGAACCTCGGGGAGCCCGGCGAGCGTGTCCGCCACCTTGGGGCTGATCCCGCTGCCGCCGGCCCCGAACGAGGAGGTGGTGACGGCCAGATCACCCGCGAAGGACTTGCTCACCGTGGCGTCCAGCGTGGCCTTGATCGACGCGCCGAAGACGGTGAACAGCGTCACCACCGCGACCCCGATCATCAGCGCGCTCGCCGTGGCGGCCGTCCGGCGCGGGTTGCGCGCCGCGTTGCGCCGGGCCAGCAGGCCGGAGACTCCGCGCAAGCGGGGCAGCGGCGCACCCAGCGTCCGGACCGCGAACGCCGCCGCGACCGGCCCGAGCACCACCACCCCCGCCAGCACCGCCAGCGCCCCGCCCGCCGTCAGCGCGACCGACGGGCCGTCGGTGGCGCCGAGGACGGCGACCGGCACGCCGCCCGCCAGGAGCAGGCCGCCGAGCAGCACCCGGGCAGCGCCCGCGCGCCCCTGGGCCGCCCGGTCCACGCCGGTGTCCCGCAGCGCCGCCAGCGGAGCCGTCCGTCCGGCCCGAACGGCGGGCAGCAGTGCCGAGCCCACCGCGACCAGCGTCCCGACCAGTAGCGGGAGCGCCACGGCGGCCGCCCTGATCACCATGCCGCCGGTCGGCAGGGCGAAACCGAGCGCCGAGAACAGCGCCTTGAGCCCGGCCGCCACGCCGATCCCGCCCAACAGCCCGCCGAGCGAGGCCGACAGACCCACCGCCAGCGCCTCCGCCAGCGTCGCCCCGAGCACTTGGCCGCGGACCGCGCCGAGCGCCCGCAGCAGCGCGTTCTCCCTGGTGCGCTGGGCGACCACGATGGCGAAGGTGTTGTGGATGGAGAACGTCGCGACCAGCAGGGCGATCCCGGCGAAGACCAGCAGCAGGGTGGTGAACATGCCCAGGAACCGCCCGGACAGCAGTTGGGTGCTCTCCTGGGTGGCCGCAGTGCCGGTGATCGCCTGGACGCCGGCCGGCAGCCGCGGGGTGATCCGGGCGGCCAGCTCCTGCTGCGTGACCCCGCCCGCCGCGCGGACCTGGATGGAGCTGGCCTGCCCCGCGCCCCTGGGCGTGAGGTGACGCTCGGCGTCCGCGAAGGTCAGCGCGGTGAAGGTGCTCGGCCCCATGCCGTCCGCGCTCGCCCCGAAGGTGGCGATGCCGACAACGGTGACCGGCACCGGATCGGGAGTGCGCAGCACGGTGGTGGAGCCGAGGTGCAGCCCGCCGCTCTTCGCCGCGCCCCGGTTCACCACCACCTCGCCCGGGGCGGCCGGCGCCCGGCCCTCGGTCAGCCGGTACGGGTTGAGCCGGCCGTCGGCGAGCCAGTTCCCCGCGAGGGTGGGCGGCCCCTGCCCGCCGATCGGTCTGCCGTCGGCGCCGACCAGCTGGCCCGCGCCCTGGACGGACGGCTCGGCGGCCGCCACTCCGGGGACGGCGCGCAGTCGATCGGCGAGCGCCGCGTCCACCGGCGCCCGCACGCCGCCGGCGGTGCCCGGGGAGTCCAGCACGTCGGCGCTGCGGACCACCACGTCGGTGCCCGCGTTCGCATCGGCGAAGAGGGTGTCGAAGTTGGCCCGCAGGGTGTCGCCCAGCACCATGGTGCCGGTCAGGAAGCCGACCCCGAGCAGGATGGACAGGAAGGTGCCGGCCAGCCGCCGCTTGTGCGCGCGCAGCGAGCGCAGGCTGAGCCTGGCCACGACCGTCAGCGGGCTCGTCGACGTCATGACCGCCCCCGCTCGAAGGCCTTCATCCGGTCCAGCACCAGACCGGCGGTGGGCCGCTCCATCCGGTCCACCAGCCGCCCGTCGGCGAGGAACAGCGCCTCGTCGGCGTGGCCGGCGGCCGTCGGGTCGTGGGTGACCATGACCACGGACTGGCCCATCTCGTCCACCGCGCGGCGCAGCAGGCCGAGCACCTCGCCGCCGGAGCGGGAGTCCAGGTTGCCGGTCGGCTCGTCGGCGAAGACCACCTGCGGCCGCCCGGCCAGCGCCCGGGCCACCGCGACCCGCTGCTGCTGGCCGCCGGACAGCTCGCTCGGGCGGTGGTGCAGCCGGTCGCCGAGGCCGACGACGTCGATCAGCGCCACCAACCAGTCCTCGTCGGGGGCCGCCCCGGCGAGGTCGAGCGGCAGGGTGATGTTCTCCCGGACGGTGAGCGTGGGCACCAGGTTGAAGGCCTGGAAGACGAAGCCGATCCGCTCCCGACGCAGCAGGGTGAGCCGCCGGTCGTTCAGCGAGCCGAGTTCGACGTCGCCGATCCGGGCACTGCCCGCGCTCAGCGTGTCCAGCCCGGCCGCACAGTGCATCAGGGTGGACTTGCCCGAGCCGGACGGACCCATGATCGCGGTGAACCGCCCGGCCGGGAACTCCACCGTCACGTGGTCCAGCGCGCGGACCTCGGTGCCGCCGACGCCGTAGATCTTGACGGCGTCGGCGACCCGGGCGGCGGTTCCGCGGACGAGGTCGAGTGTGGTCACTTCCCGGCACCCCCTCGGAACTGGTCCCGCGGCGACTCGCTGAGCACGGCACGCTTGGCGCGGTACTCCTCGGCGTCGATGTCGCCCTCGGCGTAGCGGCGGCCCAGGACGGCCAGCGGGTGGTCCGCCCGGGCCCCGGCTCCGCAGCCGCGCCGCCAGAGCGTCCGGCGCAGCACGGTGATCACCAGGACCACCACGGCGATCCATACCAGCGGGATCAGCAGGATCCAGGGACCGGGCCCGTGCCCTCCCCAATCGGCCAGCAGCGTGTACATGGTGGTTCATCTCCTCGGCGGTGGGCCTCCAGACCTCGGGCGGTTCCCGAGGTGACCAGAGCGTCCCGCCAAGCGGCCTCATCACGCGTCCTACCAGCAGCGGCAGTTGGGGTACTCCCGGGAGAGTACGGGTTGGCCGCGACACGCCGGGCCGGAAGTAGAGCGGTCGGGCAGGACCACCGGGTGGTGCGCGGCGGGCAGGCAGCACGGCGCGGCAGGCAAGCGGGACCAGGCAGCACGGCGCGGCAGGCGCGCAGGCAGCGGGACCCGGCAGCCCGGCGCGCCGCCGCACGGCGGACCCTCAGCCCAGCCAGCCCGGCCGCACCAGCCCCGACTCGTACGCCAGCACCACCAGTTGCGCCCGGTCCCGGGCCCCGAGCTTCACCATCGCCCGGCTGACATGCGTCTTCGCCGTCAGCGGGCTGACCACCAGTCGCCGGGCGATCTCCTCGTTGGACAGCCCCATCCCGACCAGCGCCAGCACCTCCCGCTCCCGCTCGGTCAGCATGGAGATGTCCGAGAGCCCGCCCGGCGCCGCCTCGGGCGCCTTCGAACGGGCCGCGAACTCGCCGATCAGCCGCCGCGTCACCCCCGGCGACAACAGCGCGTCCCCCGCCACCGCGACCCGGATGGCCCGCAGCAGGTCGGCCGGGTCGGTGTCCTTGACCAGGAAGCCGGCCGCCCCCGAGCGCAGCGCCTCGAAGACGTACTCGTCCAGCTCGAAGGTGGTGAGCACGACCACCCGTACGGAGGACAGCGCAGGGTCCTCGGCGATCCGCCGGGTCGCCTCCAGGCCGTCCATCCGCGGCATCCGGACGTCCATCAGCACGACGTCCGGCACGAGTTCGCGGGCGAGCCGCAGCGCCGCCTCGCCGTCGTCCGCCTCGCCGACCACCGCGAGGTCGTCCTGCAGGTCCAGCAGGGCCCGGAACCCGGCCCGGACCAGCAGTTGGTCATCCGCCAGCAGTACCCGAATCACTCACTCTCCACCTTCGGTGTCGGCAGCTCCGCCCGGACCCGGAAGCCGCCGCCCGGCAGCGGCCCCGCCGTGATGGTGCCACCGAACGCGGCCGCCCGTTCCCGCATCCCGGCCAGCCCGCTGCCCGACCCGCCGGCGTCGCCGAACACCGCCGGGCCCGGGTCCTCGACCCGGACCACCAGCGCGGCCGGATCGGTCCAGTCCAGGACGACGACCGCCTGCCGCGCCGCCGAGTGCCGGATCACGTTGGTCAGCGCCTCCTGGACGATCCGGAACGCGGTGAGGTCGACGCCGGCGGCCAGCGCGCGCCGCTCGCCGCGTTCCTGCACCTCGGCGGCCAGGCCCACCCGGTCGGCCTGGTCGGTGAGTTCGTCCAGCCGGTCCAGACCGGGGGCCGGGCCGCGCGGCGCCGCCTCCGGCCCGCGCAGCGTCGCGAGCACCTGCCGGACCTCGCCGAGCGCCTCCTTGCTGGTCGACTTGATGGTGACCAGCGCGGTGCGGGCCTCCTCCGGCCGCCGGTCCAGCAGGGCGAGCGCGACCCCCGCCTGGATGTTGATCAGCGACAGGCTGTGCGCCAGGATGTCGTGCAACTCCCGGGCCATCTTGAGCCGTTCCTCGTTGGCCCGGCGCTGCTCCAGCTGCTGCCGGTAGGCCCGGTGGGCGGCGATCCGCTCGCGCCGGAACCGGACCAGCTCGGCGCCCGCGGCCACCAGCAACAGCCAGGCCAACAGACCGAGTTCCGCCTGCCAGGAGAAGGCGGACGGCGGGGTGCGCTGCCAGTCCGCCGGCAGCGCGAAGGTGATCAGGACGTGCACCAGGTACACCCCGCCCAGGCCCGCCCAGGCCACCCGGCGGTGCCCGGAGCCGATCGCCGTGCAGCAGGCGATCAGCCAGCTGACGAACACCGGCCCGTACGGGTACCCGGCGCCCAGGTACGCCGCCGTCACCACCGAGGTGCCGACCACCGCCACGACCGGCCGACGGCACCGCAGCACCAGCAGGGCGGGGCCGATCAGCAGCAGGAGGTAGCCGACGGCGTCCAGCGGGACCCGCCCGCCCTGGTTCCGCCCGGCGAACGTCGACCCGACCACCTGGACCACGGCGACCGCCGCCGCCAGCCCGAGCGGCCGGCCCGCGTCGGCCGCCCGCACCCACGGCGGGCGCCACGGCTCGGGCGGCTCCCCCGAGGGCGGTCGCGGGCCCGGGGAATGCGGCGGCGGGCCCGGCGTTTCCGTCGGCGGGGACGTGGGCGGCATCATGCCCGGAAGGCTAGACCCGCGCCGCCTCCCCACGCGTCCTCCACCAGTGGCGTTCGGGCGTACTCCCACGGGAGTACGCCCGAACCCGGTCCCACCCGCTCCCCTCCCGCTCAGCCCTCTGCCGCGGCCTCCTGCGCCTTCTCCTCCGCCTCCTCGAAGGTCGCGGACGCCTCCGGCCGGGCCAGCGTGACCACCAGCTCGCCGTCGCTCACGTCCGCGATCAGCGTGTCCCCCTCCTGCACCGTGCCGTCCAGCAGCAGGTTGGAGAGCCGGTTGTCCAGCTCCGACTGGATCGTCCGGCGCAGCGGCCGGGCCCCGAACTCCGGCTGGTACCCACGGTTGACCAGCCACTCCTTGGCCGCCTCGGTGACCTCCAGCTCCACGTCCTGCGCCTTGAGCCGGCGCCGGCTGCGCTCCAGCAGCAGGCCCACGACCGACAGCAGGTCCTTGCGGGTGAGCGCGTGGAAGACGATCACCTCGTCGATCCGGTTCAGGAACTCCGGCCGGAACTGCTGGCGCAGGTCGCGCATCAGGTCGTCGCGGATCTCGTCCACGTTCCCGGCGTGGTCGAGGATGCGCTGCGAGCCGATGTTGCTGGTCATGATCACCACGGTGTTGCGGAAGTCGACCGTACGCCCCTGGGAGTCGGTCAGCCGCCCGTCGTCCAGCACCTGGAGCAGCAGGTTGAAGACGTCCGGGTGTGCCTTCTCCACCTCGTCGAAGAGCAGCACGCTGTACGGCTTGCGGCGGACCGCCTCGGTCAGCTGCCCCGCCTCGTCGTAGCCGACGTACCCGGGCGGGGAGCCGACCAGCCGGGAGACGGTGTGCTTCTCCTGGAACTCGCTCATGTCGAAGCGGATCATCCGGTCCGGGTCGCCGAACAGCAGCGCCGCCAGCGCCTTCGCCAGCTCGGTCTTGCCCACGCCGGTCGGCCCGAGGAAGAGGAAGGAGCCGGTCGGCCGGTCCGGGTCGCCCATCCCGGCCCGGCCCCGGCGCACCGCCTGGGCCACCGCGGTGACCGCCTCGTCCTGGCCGATCACCCGCTCGTGCAGATGGTCCTCCAGCTTGAGCAGCCGCTCCTTCTCGGTCGCGTTCAACTCCGCGACCGGGATGCCGGTCCGGGACGACAGCACCTGCGCGATGTCGTCGGCGGTCACGTCGACGACCTCCTCGCGGGACTCGGCGATGGACGTCAGCTCGTCCTCGGTCTGCCGCAGCTCGGCCTTCAGGTTGGCCGCCCGTACGAACTCCTCGTCCGCGACGGCCTCCTCCAGCTCCCGCTTGAGCTTGGTGATCCGGTCCTGCACCCCGGTCGCCTCGGTGGACCCGCTCAGGCTGCGCAGCCGCACCCGGGCACCGGCCTGGTCCAGCAGGTCGATCGCCTTGTCCGGCAGGAAGCGGTCGCTGACGTACCGGTCGGACAGCGTCGCCGCCGCGTCCAGCGCCTGGTCGGTGAACCGCACCTGGTGGTGCGCCTCGTACGCGTCCCGCAGCCCCTGCAGGATCTCGATCGTCTCCTCGACGCTCGGCTCGGGCACCAGCACCGGCTGGAAGCGGCGCTCCAGCGCGGCGTCCTTCTCCACGTGCTTGCGATACTCGTCCAGCGTCGTCGCGCCGACCACGCTCAACTCGCCGCGCGCCAAAGCCGGCTTGAGGATGTTGCCGGCGTCCATCGAGCCCTCGCCGCCGGCGCCCGCGCCGACCACGGTGTGCAGCTCGTCCAGAAAGAGGATCACGCTCTTCTCGGCCGCCGTGACCTCGTCGATCACCTTCTTCAGCCGCTCCTCGAACTCGCCCCGGTACTTGGAGCCCGCCACCAGGGCGGTCAGGTCGAGGGTGACCACCCGCTTGTCCTTCAGGCTCTGCGGCACGTCCCCGGAGACGATCCGCTGTGCCAGCCCCTCCACGATCGCGGTCTTGCCGACACCCGGCTCGCCGATCAGCACCGGGTTGTTCTTGGTCCGCCGGGAGAGGATCTCGACGGTCTGCTCGATCTCCTCGGCCCGCCCGACCACCGGGTCCAGCCGCCCCGAGCGCGCCTCCTCGGTGAGGTCCCGCCCGTACTCGTCCAGGATCGGCGTCTCGCTGGGGTGCGCGCCCGTGCTGCTGCGCTCCCCGCCGACGCCGCGCCCGTCCAACACCGTCTTCAGTGCCTCCTGCGAGGGCGCCGCGTTGCGCAACGCCGTCCCCGCCCCGGACCGCTCCTGGTCCAGCAGTGCGCCGAGGATGTGCTCCGGCCCGATGTACGAGGCCCCGGCCGCCTGCGAACGGGCGTGCGCGGCCAGCAGCGCGCGCTTGGCCGACGGCGTGAGCGCGGGCTGCCCGTCCACCGTGGCCGAGCCCCCCGACGGCAGCGACCGCTCCAGGTCGCCGGCCAGCTGGTCCGGGTCGATCCCCGCCCGCTCCAACATCCGGCGCGACGGCTCCACCCGGGTGGCCGCCCAGGCCAGGTGCCCGGTGTCGAGATCGCTGCTCCCGTCCTCGCTCGCCCGCTGCGCGGCCAGTCCCAACAACTCCTGCGAGGACTCGCTCAGCAGCCGTCCGATCGGCACCCGCTGCACCGCGGGCGGGGAGGCCATCGGGCTCATCCCGAAGAACCGGCTGAGCAGATCGGAGAACGGATCGTTCGATCCGAACGGGGGCATGGTCACGGCGCTTCACCTCTCCCAAGCGGTTTGCAGCCACACAAACACAACCCGCACGACCTCGCCTCCCGGCAGTCCCCGGACGGCTTCACCCGGTGAACCGTTCCAGCAGTACGCCCCCGCTGTACGTCACCGCCATCGCCAGCAGCCCGCCCACGACATTGCGCAGCACCGCCCGGCCCGGTCCGGCCCCGCCCAGCCGGGCACTCACCCACCCCGACAGCGTCAACGCCGCCACCACCGCCGCCGCCGTGACCGCCAGCCGCCACGACTCCGGCGGCAGCAGCACCGCCAGCAACGGCACCAGCGCGCCCAGCGTGAACGCCGCCGCGCTGGCCAGCGCCGCCTGCCACGGATTCGTCAACACCTGCGGGTCGATGCCGAGTTCACTCTGCGCGTGCGCCGCCAACGCGTCCCGCGCGGTGAACGCCACCGCCACCTCCCGGGCCAGGCCGTCCGTCAGCCCGCTGTCCCGGTAGTAGTCGGTCAGCTCGTCGAGCTCCCCCTCCGGATCGTCTGCCAGCTCCCGCCGCTCCTTCGCCAACGCGGCCCGCTCGGTGTCCCGTTGGGTGCTGACCGACACGTACTCGCCGGCCGCCATCGACATCGCCCCCGCCAGCAACCCGGCCACCCCCGCCGCCAGCAGCACCGTCCGCGACTCCGCCGCCCCCGCCACCCCGGTCACGATCCCGGCCGTCGACACCACCCCGTCATTCGCCCCCAGCACCGCCGCCCGCAGCCAGTTCAACCGCGCCGACAACTCCGATCGAGCCTGCCCGACCTGCCCGCTCATCCACACACCACCCCTCGGGGCCCACCACCTCCCCCGATCCTCACCCGCCCCCGCCACCCCCGCCACCTCCGCCACCCGCCGCATCTGATCGCATCAAGCCGCCGTATCTCGGGCGTTCAGCCGGCCCCAACGCCGAAAGGCCGACCCAGGAGCAAAGTGTCTCCGGGATCGCCCCTCCGAGGGGGGTGGGTGCGGATGCTTTCACACCCGACGACATCTGCTCTTCCAGACGACGAGTCACTGCCGAGAAAGTTGGCGGTCATCGACGAGCAGTAGCTCCTGGCCGGCTGGAACGGCTACTCCGGGCCGGAAGGCTCCATGGTGGTCGCTCGACACCGTCATCCACGCGCCGATCCGGTTCTCCATCAAGGCCGCGCCGGCCGCGGTCGGCGAAGCCGATTTCAAGTCCACTCGCGAGGCCATCGAGATCACGGACTCGGCGCTCTCCAAGCAGATCGCCCTGCTGGAGGACCCCGGGAGCGGCGAAGGGCCGGTTCGGGAGGATCACTCCTCCCGAACCGGCCCTTCGTGTCGGTGGGCGCGGACGGTTTCGAACCGCCGACATCTGCTTTGTAAGAGCAGCGCTCTACCGCTGAGCTACGCGCCCCCTGTCGCGGCCCGGTGGGGGCACGACGACTGCCTAGGGTACCTGGTCCCGGGGGGTGGTGTGGTGTCGGTGGTCGGGGAGTGGGACGGGTGGGGTGCCGGTGGGGTGGGGTGATCGGGAAGAATGGGGGCGGATCAGCGGGTCGGAGCAGGGAGCGCGCAGTGACGGTGGCCGGCGGGAGCGGGCGGGGGTGGCGTCGGGCGGGGGGTGCGCTGGCCGACGCGCTGGTGGTGCCGGTGGTGCTGGCGGGTGCACTGGGCACGGTGGCGCTGGCCTCCGCCGGGAGCGGCGGTTGGTGGGGCCGGCGCGGCGGGGAGGGTGTGCGGGCGGACGCCAAGGCGGCCCGGGACGCCGCGCAGGAGGCGTTCTACGAGCTGGACTCGACGCAGCGCGAGGTGCAGTTGGCGGTGGAGACCGTCCGGGCGGCCGAGGACGAGGCGACGGCACGGCGGGTGCTGGCCGACCTGGAGGCGATCTCCGGCCGGGTGGACCAGGTCACCGTGAACTACCTGGGTGCGCTGGACGCGTACAACCTGGACGACGAGGCGCTGGACGCCGGCGCGGCCACGCGGGCCCGGCGGCAGCTGGAGGACGTGAAGGGGCAGCTGGGCTCGGCCCGGGCGGAGCTGAACGACTTCCTGCAGCGGCTGCAGCCCGTCCTGCAACGCGCCGAGCAGCAGCTGATGCGGGTCACCCCCGCCGTCGAGCAGGCGAAGCGCGCGCTGCTCCAGGCGAGCAACGCGCTGGACGCGGTGCGCGGCGCCGGGCTGCGGGCGGACGACCTGGCGGCCCGGCTGGCCGAACTGGCACCGGAACTCGGGCTGCTGAACGAGGGGCCGGCCCGGCACGGGGTGGCCCCGACGCTGCGGCGCGCGGACGAGGTGAAGCAGCGCGCGGAGGCGATCGCGGCCGACGCCGGGCAGCTGCCGGAGCGGGCGCGGGAGATCGACCGGCGGGTGGCGAGCCTGCGGACCCGGATCCAGGCGCTGGAGACCAAGGCGGCGACGGTCGAGCCGGCGCTGAGCGAACTGCGCCGCCGGTTCAGCGCGGCCTGCTGGCAGGACCTCCAGCGGGTGTCGGAGCAGGTCGCGGAGACCGGCCGGGCGGCGGAGCGGAAGCTGGCCGAGGCCGCCCGGGCCCGGGACGAGCAGCGCTGGGCGGACGCGACGGGCGCGATCGGTACGGTGCGCGCCCTGCTGGACACGGCGGACGGGTCGGTGGTCGCGGTGAACGACCGGCTGCGGCAGCTGAACGAGGTGCAGCACGACCCGAACCGGGAGGTCGAGCGGGCCCGGTTCGCCCTGCGCGACGCGCAGCGGCTGGCGATGGCGGGCCGCAGCGCGCCGGACCCGCGGCACGCCGCCCCGCTGGACGAGGCGGTGGCGCGGCTGGACCGGGCGGTGGCCACCCTGGAGGCGGCCGGCCGACACCCCGACTACTGGCACTTCCTGACCGAGCTGGCGGGCGTGCGGGAGACGGCGGCGCGGGTGATCGGGCTGATCCGCGGCGATCTGGGCGGGCCCCGGTGAGCACGGTGAACGAACTGCGGTGAACAAGGTGGACGAGGTGAGCACGGTGAACAAGCCGCGGTAACCGTCCGCCGGACGGCCTGGGTACCCTGCCGGTATGCCACGCTACGACTTCCGCTGCCGCACCTGCGACGCCACCTTCGAGCTCCGCCGCCCGATGGCGCAGGCCGGCGCCCCCGCCGTCTGCCCACAGGGCCACGAGGACACCGTGAAGCTGCTGTCCGCCGTCGCCGTCACCGGCTCCGCTTCCGGTGGCGCCCCGCAGCAGGCCCCCTCCGGCGGCGGGGGCGGCTGCTGCGGCGGCGGCTGCTGCAGCTAGCGGCAACCACCGGCGGCCGGGGGCACCCGACCGCGGCTAGGACCCGACCGCGGCTAGGACGCGACCGGGGTCGCCGCCACCCGGGCCAGGAACCGTCGGACGATCTCCTCCCCCGCCGCCACCCCCACCTCGTCCAGGGCGGTGACGCCGGGGGCGGTCCACCCGCCGTCGGCGAGTTCGCCGTGCCCGGGCCGCCAGGCGGCGTCGGCGGCGAGCAGCAGGTCGGCGTCGAGCAGCGAGTCGCCGGCCGCGAGCACCGTGGTCGCACCGGAGCGCCGGACGGCTTCCGCCAGGGCGGCGCTCTTGCTGAGCGGCGCGGGCACGGCGTAGACCTTGCGGCCCTGGAGGGAGACGGTCCAGCCGCGTTCGGCGCACCAGCCGGTGAGTTCGTCGAGCCAGCCGCCGGGCAGTCCGGCGCGCTCGACGACGAGGTAGGCGAACAGGCCGTCGGCGACGCGGCGCTTGTGCGTCCACTCCGGGTCCGCGCTCAGCGCGAGCTGCCGGACGACCTCCTCCAACGGGGCCGCGCCGGCGGCGATCCGCGCGGTGATCTCGGCGCGCCAGTCCGGGTCGGGCACGCCGTCGACGAGCAGGTGCCCGCCGTTGCTGCAGATCGCGTACGCGGGGACCCAACCGGGCGTCGGGCCGGGCAGGTTGATCCGCTCGTACTGGGCGAGGGTGCGGGTGGTGGCGGGGACGAAGCAGGCCTGGCGGACGAGGTCGACGAGCAGCGCGGCGGCCTGCTCGGTCATGAAGGAGAGCGCCTTCCCGTCGTGCACCTCGACCGAGAGCAGCCGGGGCGCGAGCCGGTCGGGGACGTCCAGGGCGAGGGCCCGGTTGGAGTAGATGAGCGTGCGGTCGAGGTCGCTGGCCACGAGAACATCCGGGTGCATCAGGACTCCTTCACCAGAACGGCCGTACCGGAGGCGCCGGTCGCCCCTCGACTGTAACGGGGGTGGATGAGGCCGACGCACGAGTACGGCAGGCCGTCCACCTCCTCGACCCGGACGCCGCGTTGGGCGGCGAGCAGCCGGACGTGGTCGAGGTCGGCGCCGGCGCCGCGCCGGGCGAGGATCCGCCAGGGGACGCGGCGCAGCAGGACCCGGGTGGTCTCGCCGACGCCGGGTTTGACCAGGTTGACGCTGTCGATGCCGTACTCCGTGCTGATCCGCTCGACGGCGGCCCAGCCGGCCCAGTCGGGCGTGCGGTCCGGGTCGGCGGACAGCCGGCCGGCGGCGGCGACCGCCTCCGCGCGGACGGCGGCGAAGTGGTCGGCCACGGTGTCGAGGAACGCGGCGGAGGCGTCGCCGCCGGCCAGTTCGGCGTAGTGCTTGGCGCCGTGGAAGTCGTCCGGGCCGATCAGGCCGGGCCGCAGCACGGTGCGCGAGATCAGGCCGGAGACCGTGGAGTTGAGGCAGGCGGAGGGGATCAGGAAGTCGTCCCGGGTGCCGTAGGTGCGCACGCAGCGGCCGGGGTCGGCGAGGACGGCGAGGTCCGGATCGAAGCCGGTGCCGGCCAGGGCGTCGGCGAGTTCGCGGGTGATCGCGCCCTTGCCGGTCCAGCCGTCGACGAACACCACGTCGCCGGCGTGGTGGTGGGCGGCCAGGTAGCGCAGGGCGACCGGGTCGATGCCACGGCCGCGGACGATCGAGACGGCGTAGTGCGGGGTGTCGAGGCCGTGCGCGTGGCCGAGCCAGCGGCGGATCAGGATGCCGACGGGCGTGCCGGCCCGGGCCAGCGAGGCGAGCACCAGGCCGGGGCCTCGCTCGCGCAGCAGGGTCTCGGCGACGGTGCCGACGGCGAGCGCGATCCGGCGGGCGGAGGCGCGCAGTGCCTGGTGGAACAGCTCCTGGTACTCGGGGCTGGTCTGGTACTCGACCGGCAGCGACTCCGCGTAGTGCGCGCCGCCGCTCTGGACGGCCTCCTCGCGCTCCTCGGTGGGGGCTTCGAGCGGGACGCCGGAGAGGTCCTTGAGCAGCCAGGCCACCTCGTCGGGCCGGTACGAGGAGAACTCCGGGCCGTACAGCGGGGACGGCAGGCGGGACGGCCGGTGGGAGGGCAGCACCGCGAGCACCACCTGGTCGGTGACCTGCCGCAGCTGGCCGAGCAGGGCGCGCTCGCCCTCGTGCAGGGCCGCGGTGTCGGCGACGTCGTCGACCACCAGCACGACGGCGTCGAAGCGGCGGGCCGGGTCGGTGCCGGGGGCGACGTTGTAGGCGTAGCGCTCCCGCGAGGCGTCGTCCTGCGGGTCGTCGTGGGCGGGGAAGGCGAGGCGGGTGCGGATGGCGTAGCCGGGGTCGTCCACGGCGAGGACGGGCGACCGGGTGGTGGTGGAGTAGCGGACGCGGTCGCCGCCGAGCCGCTCGGCGAGCGCGTCGGCCAGCCGCAGCGGGGCGTACATCAGCTCCTCGAAGCCGAGGACCAGCACGCGCCGCGCCGTCGCGGGTATCGCCTCGGCCAGCTGTCCGGCCAACCCGGACAGGGCGGCGTCGAGTCGGGCGCGGTGCCGGGCGGTGAACCCGTGCCGGCCGCCGTCCGGGAGCCCGGCGGGCCAGTCCAGCTCGACCCGGACGAGCGGCGCGGGCGCACCCGCCGGCACGGCGGGGGCGTGGGCGGGCGCGACCTCGGCGATCAGCCGCTCAGCGCGGTCCAGGACGTCGGCGGGCAGCTCGACGGCACCGGTGGCGGTGGCCACCAGGTCGAGCCGGACGCCGAGTTCGGCGGCGGCGTCGACCAGCCGGCGGCGGTCGGCGGCGGAGCGCAGGTCGACCAGGGCGACCACGACGTAGTGGCCACGGGGGTGGCGGGCGTGCAGTTCGCGGATGGTGTTGAGGACCGTCCGGCCGGTCGAGAACTCGTCGTCGACCAGCACCAACGGGCCGTCACCGGCGAGGAGTTCGGGATCGGTGGGGAGCAGCAGGTGCGAGGTGGCGTGCGAGTGCTCCTCCTCGAAGCCGCCGAGCGGGGGCACCCCGGGCACCGGGCGGCGGGTGGAGTGCAGGTACGGGGCGTCGAGGCCGTCGGCGACGCTGTGGCCGAGGCCGGTGGCCGTCTCCGCGTAGCCGAGGACGACGGCCCGCGCGGCGGCCTCGTCACCGAGCAACGCGTGGACCCGGCGGCCGAGTTCGAGCCCGGCGCCGTGGACGACCGCGGGCCGCTGCGGGACGTGCTTGCCGAGCACGGTGGAGACCAGCAGGTGGGCGCGCTTGCGGTTCTCGCGCAGGGCCAGGCCCACGAGTTCGGGGAGGCGGTCCGATCCGGTCAGGGCGATGCCGGCCCGGTCGGAGACCCACCGGCCGGTCCACGTCTGCTGTGCTGTCACTGCTGGTCCTGCCTTCGAATGGTGCGGTGGTGCGGTCTTCGGATCGGTTGCGGCGTCGAGATCGGTCACGGCGTTGCGATCGGCTACGGCGTCGAGATCGGTCAGGACGTTCAGATCGGCACGGCGGCCCAACGCGGTGCAGCCCCCCTCAGCCCCCGCACAGGCAGGCCGAGAGCAGTTCCGCGAAGCTCACGTCCTCCCGGGCCACCCCGAACACCTCCGCCCGCAGCAGCACCCGCTCCGCCCAGGCGCGGTGCGGCCGGGCCTCGTTCATCTTGTTGGTGTACGCCGAGCGCAGGACCCCGCCGCCGTCCTGCTCCTGCCGGAGGATGTCCCGGGCGTCGCAGTACTCCTCGTGCGTGACCACGGACAGGGCGTGCACGGCGGGGACGTGGCTGGGGTGGATGCAGGTCTTGCCGAGCAGGCCGTTGGCCCGGTCGAGTTCGATCTCCCGGATCAGCCCGTCCAGGTCGTGCTCGATGATCCGCCGGCGGACCTCCTCGCCGGAGGCCAGGGCCGTCCCGGACGACTCGGCGAACGGCGTGCGGCGCAGCTGCGGCTTGAACATCCGCTCCTGCACCGGGAAGTACTCCCAGACCGGACCGGTGACGGTGTACCCCGTGCCGTCCGCCCGGCCGAGCACGTTGACCACCTCGCCGATCACCGCCGCGACCAGCGCGACGTCATACGCGGTGAGGTCGGGCGAGCGGCGCAGGCCGTACGCGGAGCAGAGGTCGGTCACGCCGAGGCGGACGGCGAGCACCCGCTCCCGGTGCCCGGCGAGCAGTTCGGCGATGCCGAAGAGCTGCTCGCGCCTGGTCTCCAGGTGGGCGAGCTCGGGCGATTCCAGGACGGGCATGGCGAACAGCCGTCGCCCGGTGGCGGCCTCGGCGGCGGCGAGGGCGGCCAGGTACGCGCCGCCGGTCTCGGTGGTGAACTTCGGCAGGACGAAGCCGGTGAGCAGGCCGACGGCCGGGCCGAGCCGCTCGGCCAGGTCGAGGATCTGGGAGGCGGCTCGGACTCTGATGAAGAGCAGGGGGTGACCCTGTGTGCAGTCGGTGAAATCCATGACCAGGTCATTCAACTGCTCGACCAGGTTCCGCTCCCCCGCGTCCACCTCGTGGTCGGCGATCGCGTCCTCCAGGCAGAGCACCATCGAAACCACGCCCCGAGCAGCCTGTTTGCGGATGTCGGCGGCCAACGCGGGCCGGGTGGCGGGGCTGTAGAGGGTGCCGCCGAGGGCGGTGGCGAGCACCGCGGGCTCGCTCCGGTCGGTGAACGGCCGGGGCTGTTCGAGGAAGAGGCGGCCGCGTACGTCGTCGGCGAGATGGCCGAAATGGCGCAAGGTGCTCTCCTCAGAGGATTGACGGCCACCGGTCCGTTGCCGGGGCGTGCGGCGGCGCGGGACGACACCACGATTCAGCGGGACGACACCATGGTTAACCGGTCCACGGGGCGCGGTGGTTCCCGGACGGACGCCGGCGAACCCCCCATCGTCCGACCCCGGTGGGCCCTTCGACCGCCCATCGTACGGACGGATTCCGGCCGTCCGCGGTTCCTCGGCACTGAACTCCCGGAACATCCCGGAACACCGCCGTCCGGATCACGGATTCACGGGAGAAGCACCAGCAAACCCACGGTTAGCGCAATTCTTGGCAAAGTCCGACCCCGTTGCGGCGGCCTCGGTCACGTTGTCCGAAGGGGTGGCGAACGGGCAGGATGGTCCGCTATGACGCACGTGATGGCCAAGGGCGCCAACATCGCACTGCCGGCGGCGGCGGTCCGTGCCGTGCTGCGCTGGAGCGCCACGCCCGGTGCGCCGGACGTGGACGCGTCCGCGCTGCTGCTCGGCGCCAACGGCAGGGTCCGTTCGGATGCCGACTTCGTCTTCTACAACCAGCCGCGACACCCCTCCGGTCTGGTGCGCCACCTGCCCAAGCAACAGACCTCCGGCGGCGCCGAGATCATCGACACGATCGAGGTCGAGCTCGCCAAGCTGCCCGCCGACGTCGACCGGGTGGTGCTGGCCGGCTCCTCCGAGGGCGGCTCCTTCCGCTCGGTGGCCGGGCTGCGCCTGATGCTCTTCGACGCCGCGACCGGCGACAGCGTGCCCGCGCTCGCCGAGTTCGCGATCTCCGACGGCGACAACGTCACCGCCCTGGTCGCGGGCGAGCTGTACCGGCGGGCCGGGGCCTGGAAGTTCCGGGCGATCGGCCAGGGCTACACCTCCGGCCTGATCGGCCTGGCCACCGACTTCGGGATCACCGTCGACGACGAGGCGGAGGCCGCCGCCGACGCGGCACCGGCACCGGCACCGACGTCCACCCCCACCGCCGCCGTCGACCCGCGCAGCACCCCGCTGCCCGCCCCGCGCCCGACCGCCCCGCCGGAGCCCGACACCTTCACCCTGGCCCCGGCCGTCCGGCAGCCCCCGGCCACCCCCCGGTCCCAGCCGCAGCCGCAGGCCGCCGCGGCCGCCGCGGGCACGGCGCCGACCCCGCCGCCGCCCCCCTCGGCGCCGCCGACCGTGACACCCCCGCCGACCGCACCGCCCACCGCGCCCCCGGCCGCGCCGCCGACCCCGCCCGCGCCCCCGGCCCACCAGCCCGGCACCGGGTACGGCTACCCCCAGCCGCAGCAGCCCCCCGGCACCGGGTACGGCTATCCGCACCAGCCGCAGCCCGGTACGGGGTACGGCTACCCGCAGCCCACCCCCCAGCCGTACCCGCAGCAGCAGGGCACCGGCTACGGCTACCCGAACCAGCAGCACCCCGGCAGCTACGGCTACCCGCACCCCGGCACCGGCCAACAGCAGCCCGCCCAGCCTGCCGCACAGCAGCCCGCGCAGGCGCCCACCGGCGAGGAGTTCGCCCTGCCGCCGCAGGGCCCGCAGTTCCAGCCCCGCTAGCCGAAGCCGACGGCGGGGCGGACACGGCCGACGGGGCGGCCCAGCACCCCGCCACCCGACGCCGCCCTACTCGGAGCCGCCCGACTGGCTCTTGTACCCGCGCTGCCACTGCATCCCGAACCCGTACAGCCGGTCGATGTCCGCCTGGAACCCGTTGACGTACCGCACCTCACGGCGCACCGTCAGCTGGTTGTCCCCCGCGTTCTCGATCAGCACCACCGCGCACGAGCGCGCCGCCCGGGCCCGCTCCTCCAGCTTGATCTCGATTCGCGGACCGGTCTGCGGCACGATCGTCACCACCGCGTGGGACTGCTCGAAGGCCGGCGTGCCGTCGTAGATGTACACGAAGATCAGCAGCCGTTTGAACTTGTCCTTCTTCTCCAGGTTGACGTACATCGTCTCGCCGGACGGCGCCCCGTACTGGTCGTCGCCGCTGAGCTTGATGTACGGCGGATGCTGGAGGTCGCCGAAGTAGCCGCCGAGCGGCTGCACCACGCCGCTGCTCCCGTCGGACAGTTCGTACATGCACGCCAGGTCCAGGTCGACGTTGACCTGCTGGTTCTGCACCGAGTCCGGCTCCAGCGGGCTCAGGATGCGCGGGCTGAAGAAGCGCTTGACGCGGTCCCCCGCGCTCGGCCGGACGGCCCCGGAGCGGGTGGTCCAGTGCAGGTTGACGTAGAGGTAGCCGGTGGTGGCCGCGGCCCCGGTGATCGCGTGCTGCGGGGTCGACTTGGTGAGTATGACCTTGTGCTGACCACCGGGGTTGTCGAAGGTGTAGTTCCGCTCCCCGCGCAGGTACTCCCAGATCGAGACCATCCCGTCCCCTCCCCCTGCCCCCGCCAGGCGATCTGACGGTCCGCCGCTCCATGATCGGGCATCAGCCCGGCCGTCCGATACCCGAACCGTCCTCTCCCCTACCCCGTGGGGCCCCCGGCGCTCACCGGCGGGTCGATTGGCAGGAGGAAGCCGCCCTCCCGTAACATGCCGCCCCTTCGGACGCGATATCGTCTAGCCGCACAGGTGTCCCGTCCGCCCCTGCGCGGGTGCGGCGGGAACGCCGTGCGGCGACGAACGAACCGTCAGGCGATCCCGACGCACCGGGAGCTGACCGCCTGTGTCGCTCTGTGAACCCGTCCCCTGCGGAAACCCGAGGCCCGACCCGCAATGAACCTGACCTCCATACAGCTGGTCTGGACCGTCGTCGGCGGCGCAGCCCTGCTGTTCGTCGCCATCCTGCTGGCGACGCTGCGTTTCAAGAACACGAAGAAGGAAGAGGCCGGCGACTCCTGGGAGCGCAGCGAGGAGCGTCGGCGGCGCAAGGAGATGATCTACGGCATCTCCTCCTACACGTTGCTGTTCTGCTGCGCCGGTGTCGCGGCCGCGCTGTCCTTCCACGGCCTGGTGGGCTTCGGCAAGGAGAACCTGGGGCTGTCCGGCGGCTGGGAGTACCTCGTCCCGTTCGGCCTGGACGGCGCCGCGATGTTCTGCTCGGTGCTCGCCGTCCGCGAGGCCAGCCACGGCGACGCCGCGCTCGGCTCGCGCCTGCTGGTCTGGGTGTTCGCGATCGCCTCGGCCTGGTTCAACTGGGTGCACGCCCCGCGCGGCGTGTCGCACGACGGCGCCCCGCAGTTCTTCTCCGGCATGTCGATCTCGGCGGCGATCCTCTTCGACCGCGCGCTGAAGCAGACCCGCAAGGCCGCGCTGCGCGAGCAGGGGCTCGTGCCGCGCCCGCTGCCGCAGATCCGGATCGTCCGCTGGCTGCGCGCCCCGCGCGAGACCTACGCGGCCTGGTCGCTGATGCTGCTGGAGAACGTCCGCAGCCTGGACGAGGCGGTCGACGAGGTGCGCGAGGAGCGCCAGGCGAAGCTGGACGCCAAGGCGCGCGCCCGCACCGCCGACCGCCGCGAGCGGGCCGAGCTGAAGGCCATCTCCCGTCAGGGCGGCATGCTCGCCCGGGCCCGCAGCGGCCGCCAGGTGCCCGCGCTCACGGCTGCCGGAGACGGCCCGAGCGCTACGGAGCCTGCCCTAGCCGCCGGGTCGGACACCACCGCCTCGCACCAGTCCGCCCCGGGCTCGCTGGAGCCGGCCTCGCTGAGCGCGCTGGACGCCGGCCGCCGCCCGCGCGCCGCCGTCGGCTCGTCGTACTCGTCGTCCTACTCCTCGTCCTCGTCCGCCGACTCGGCCTCCTCGACCGCCGGAACGGCCTCGGGCTCGTCCTACCGCAGCTCGACCGTCGACCTGACGGCCGACGACGACACCCTGTCGATGCCGAAGCTGGACTCGCTGGAGCGCAAGCTGCGCGCGATCGAGCAGCAGCTCGGCTGACCGCGCACGACGCGACGCGAAACGGCCGCCCCCGGAACCCCGGAGGCGGCCGTTCCCGCATGCCCGAGGGCTACGTGCCGGAACTCACCAGTTCCTTCTCGTCGTCCGCACCCTCGCGCCGGTTGCGCAGGATCGACGAACCGAGCGCCAGCCCGATGAAGGCGACGCCGATCAGGCCGGTGACGATCTCCGGGATGTGGTACTTGATCCCGACGAGCAGGATCACCGAGAGCGCACCGATCGCGTAGTGCGCGCCGTGCTCCAGGTAGACGTAGTCGTCCAGGGTGCCCTTGCGGACCAGGAAGACGGTCAGCGAGCGGATGTACATCGCGCCGATGCCCAGGCCCAGGGTGATCTGGAAGATGTCGCTGGAGATGGCGAACGCGCCGACCACGCCGTCGAAGGAGAACGAGGCGTCCAGGACCTCCAGGTAGAGGAAGAGGAAGAACGCCGCCTTGCCGCCGACCTGGAGGATCGATTTGCCGGACTTCTCCGCCTCCTCCTCGCGTTCGGTCTCCTCCTCCAGGCCCGATTCGAAGATCGAGGACAGGCCGCCGACCACGAGGTAGGTGATCAGACCGAGGACGCCCGCGAGCAGAACGGTTTCAGCGTGCTCCCCGGCGAAGAAGTTGGAGGCCAGCACCAGCACGACCAGGGCGACGACACTGGAGAAGGCGTCCAGCTTGCCGACCTTCTCCAGCGGGCGCTCGATCCAGGCCAGCCAGTTGTGGTCCTTCTCGTCGAACAGGAAGTCGAGGAAGATCATGAGCAGGAAGACGCCGCCGAAGGCCGCGATGGCGGGGTTGGCCGCCTCCAGGTACTGGCCGTAGGTCAGGCCGTCGTGCGTCTTGTCGGAGTGCAGCGCGAGGTCGATGACGGTCGCGGGGTTGAGCTTCGCGGTGAGGCCGACCACCAGCAGCGGGAAGACCAGCCGCATACCGAAGACGGCGATGAGCACGCCGACGGTCAGGAAGATCTTCTGCCAGTACGGGTTCATCCGCTTCAACACCGTGGCGTTGACCACCGCGTTGTCGAACGACAGGGAGATCTCCAGGATGGAGAGGATCAGCACGATGCCGAATCCTTGGGCCCCCCAGAGCAGTCCGGCCGCGATCAGGCCGATGACGGTGATCGCGAACGACCAGCCGAAAGTGCGGAGGAACACGGGACTTGGTTACCTTTCGGGTTTCGGGCCGTGCCGGGGGGCGGCCTCGTCCCGAGACGCCCTGACCGGGCCGCGCCCGGTCAGGTCACCCCCGCACTGCCCTCTGTTCTCATGATCGTTGGTTGGGTGCGATTGTTCTGATTTTCGCCCTTACTGTACGTTTACGCCGAAATCGAGGGCGATGCCACGCAGGCCGGAGGCGTATCCCTGGCCTACCGCGCGGAACTTCCACTCACCGGCGTAGCGGTACAGCTCGCCGAAGATCATCGCGGTCTCGCTGGACGCGTCCTCGGAGAGGTCGTAACGGGCGATCTCCTGGCCGTCGAGGGAGTTGACGACCCGGATGTAGGCGTTGCGGACCTGCCCGAAGTTCTGTAGCCGCGCCTCGGCGTCGTAGATCGACACCGCGAAGACCACCTTGTCCGCCTGTGCCGGCACCAGGTCCAGGTTGACCAGGACGACCTCGTCGTCACCCGTCTCGTCGCCGCCGGTGAGGTTGTCGCCGGTGTGCTCGACCGAGCCCTCGGGGCTCTTGAGGTTGTTGTAGAAGACGAAGTACTCGTCGCCGAGCACCCGGCCGCCACCACAGATCAGGGCGCTCGCGTCGAGGTCGAACGGTGCGCCCGTGGTCGAACGGGCGGACCAGCCGAGGCCGATCTGGACCTGCGTCAGGTTCGGCGCGGCCTTGGTGAGCGAGACGTTCCCGCCCTTGGCGAGCGTGACCACCATGACTGTTCTTCCTCCCTTGCCTTCTCCGGGGCGCGTCTACAAGGTGTAGTCCCCCGCGACCCCGGCCGGCCCCGTTTGGCCGGCTGAACTTCCTGAACTCACATCCTCGCAGCGCACGCAGCCGACACGAAGCCGGGGCGGCCCCGGACCGCGAAGGTCCGGGGCCGCCCCGTGCACGGCTTGCGCGCCGCCGCCTCGGCTGCCGACGGCTCAGACGTTGACGCCGAAGTCCTGGGCGATGCCCCGCAGGCCGGAGGCGTAGCCCTGGCCGATGGCCCGGAACTTCCACTCGGCACCGTTGCGGTACAGCTCACCGAAGACCATCGCGGTCTCGGTGGAGGCGTCCTCGGAGAGGTCGTAACGGGCCAGCTCCGTGTTGTCGGCCTGGTTCACCACGCGGATGAAGGCGTTGCGCACCTGGCCGAAGTTCTGCCCGCGGTTCTCGGCGTCGTAGATCGAGACCGGGAAGACGATCTTCTGCACGTCCGCCGGGACGCCGACCAGGTTGACCTTGATCGCCTCGTCGTCGCCCTCGCCCTCGCCGGTGCGGTTGTCACCGGTGTGCTCGACGGAGCCGTCCGGGCTCTTCAGGTTGTTGAAGAACACGAAGTTCCCGTCCGCGGCGACCTTGCCCTGGTCGTTGCAGAGCAGTGCGCTGGCGTCCAGGTCGAAGTCCGTCCCGGTGGTGGTCCGGACGTCCCAGCCCAGGCCGACGACCACGGCCACAAGACCCGGGGCCTCCTTGGTGAGCGAGACGTTTCCGCCCTTGCTCAGGCTGACACCCACTTGTCCTCCAAGAATCGGGAGGCACGCCCTGGTGCCCCCGGTGGTGCGGTTCGAGGCGCCGGCCGGCGAGCGGCTCCTGCGCCACCCGGCCAACGGACCGAGCGTAGTGCGCGGTTCCCGTCCGGATGCGCGAACGGGCCCGGCGCGGCTGTTCGAAGTTCGGCCGGACGGGGCCCGCAGCGCGGCTCCCGGGGCCGTCAGAGCGCGTCGAGGGCCTTCAGGTACTCCTGCGCGTCCCGGGCGTCCGGGAGGTCGTTGACGACGCTCCAGCGCACCACGCCCGCCGTGTCGATCACGAAGGTGCCGCGCAGGGCGCAGCCCTTCCGCTCGTCGAGGACGCCGTAGTCGCGGGCGACCTCGCCGTGCGGCCAGAAATCGGCCAGCAGCGGGAACTCCAGGCCCTCCCGGTCGGCGAAGACCCGCTGGGTGAACTGCGAGTCGCAGGAGACGCCGAGCACCTGGACCCGGTCGTCCTGCAGCCGCGGCAGCTCCCGCTGGATCGCGCCGAGCTCGCCGGTGCAGACACCGGTGAAGGCGAACGGGTAGAAGACCAGGACGACGTTCCGCTCGCCCCGGAAGTCGGAGAGGCGGACCGGTTCGCCGTGCTGGTTGTTGAGCTCGAAGTCCGGAGCCTCGGTGCCGACCTCGATGGCCATGGACGGGACCTTTCTGACGCGACCACGCCGCGCGGCGGCGCGGCCCAGCGCCATCCTCGCATCCGATCACCCGCGTTCCGCCGAACGGATGAGGCCCGGGCTTCCGCGCTCCACCCCTTTCGCCCTGGGCGAACGCGTCCGCGCCCGGCACCGCACGCCGGAAACGGCCGGGCCCCGCCGGAGGGATCCTCCGGCGGGGCCCGGTCCGGGGCTTCAGAATCCGCTCAGCGCTTGCCGCCCGGCTTGGCCGTGGACTTGGTCGCGAGCCGGGTGGCCGCCCAGTCCTTGGCGACCGCGATCGAGCTGGTCTGGGAGAGACCCGCGGTGCGGGCCGCATCCGCGATGTCGGACGCCTCGATGTGGCCGTCGCGCCCGGTCTTGGGCGTCAGCAGCCAGATCAGACCACCTTCGGCCAGGTACTCCAGGGCGTCGACGAGGGAGTCGGTGAGGTCCCCGTCGTCGTCGCGGTGCCACAGCAGGACGGCGTCGGCGACGTCGTCGTAGTCCTCGTCGACGAGATCCGTCCCGGTGAGCTCCTCGATGCCGTCGCGGAGATCCTGGTCAGTGTCGTCGTCGTACCCCAGCTCCTGAATGATCTGGCCTTCTTCGAAGCCGAGACGGGCCGCCGGGTTGGACTTGTCCGCGGGGTCCGCGGTCGCGCTCACGGGAATAACCTCCAGTATTCGGCTCGGCGTCCATGCCGAGGCTGTGGCCGTAGTCCACACGGGCGCGGCGGTTCGCGCAAGTACCCGACCCCCGATCCCCCCCAAAGGTTGACGTGTCGCACCGGGACACGCCGTCCGGACGTGTCGGGAATCACACCGATTTGCCCTTCTCTGTGTAGGACAACGATGCTTCGGGTGGTCCCGGCCCACAGGCCGTACACGTGCCCGAGATGCGAACGGCATTCGGGTCCGCGCGTACGCGGGCGTAGAGTCTCCTGTTGGCCCTCACCCCGGCCGCCCGCCATCGGGCGGACGGGAAACCAGGTCGGACCACCTCTGTTCGTAACACCCGGGGGTGTGCGGGGCGGGCGAAGACGCCCGGACCGCGCACCACCAGACCGTCCCGCCCACCAGGCGGAACGGTTACCGATCGGTAGAGATGACGGATCTCCGAGCGCGGTAGCACGATGGAGGCGGCGCGACACACCTCAGTTTCGACCGACAGTGAAGGAACAGCGTGGCTTCCGGATCCGATCGCAACCCGATCATCATTGGCGGCCTTCCGAGTCAGGTCCCGGACTTCGATCCCGAGGAGACCGCGGAATGGCTGGAGTCGCTTGACGCGGCCATCGACGAGCGGGGGCGCGAGCGTGCCCGCTACCTGATGCTCCGCCTGATCGAGCGCGCCCGCGAGAAGCGTGTCGCCGTGCCCGAGATGCGCAGCACGGACTACGTCAACACCATCGCGACCAAGGACGAGCCGTTCTTCCCCGGCAACGAGGAGATCGAGCGGAAGATCCTCAACGCGACCCGCTGGAACGCGGCCGTCATGGTTTCCCGGGCGCAGCGCCCGGGCATCGGCGTGGGCGGCCACATCGCCACCTTCGCCTCCTCCGCGTCGCTGTACGACGTCGGCTTCAACTACTTCTTCCGCGGCAAGGACGCCGAGGGCGAGTCCGGCGACCAGATCTTCTTCCAGGGCCACGCCTCCCCCGGCATCTACGCGCGCGCGTTCCTGCTGGACCGACTGTCCGAGCGGCAGCTCGACGCGTTCCGCCAGGAGAAGTCGAAGGCCCCGTACGGCCTGTCCAGCTACCCGCACCCGCGGCTGATGCCGGACTTCTGGGAGTTCCCGACCGTCTCGATGGGCCTCGGCCCGCTCGGCGCGATCTACCAGGCCCGGATGAACCGCTACCTGGAGCACCGCGGGATCAAGGACACCGCCGACTCGCAGGTCTACGCCTTCCTCGGCGACGGCGAGATGGACGAGCCGGAGTCGCTGGGCCAGCTGTCGCTGGCCGCCCGCGAGGGCCTGGACAACCTGACCTTCGTGGTCAACTGCAACCTGCAGCGCCTGGACGGCCCGGTCCGCGGCAACGGCAAGATCATCCAGGAGCTGGAGTCCCAGTTCCGGGGCGCCGGCTGGAACGTGATCAAGCTGGTCTGGGACCGCAGCTGGGACCCGCTGCTCGCGCAGGACCGCGACGGCGTCCTGGTCAACAAGCTGAACACCACGGTGGACGGCCAGTTCCAGACCTACGCCACCGAGACCGGCCAGTACATCCGCGAGCACTTCTTCGGCAGCGACCTGCGCCTGCGCAAGATGGTCGAGAGCATGACCGACCAGCAGATCCAGCACCTGGGTCGCGGCGGTCACGACCACAAGAAGATCTACGCGGCGTTCAAGGCGGCCCGCGAGCACAAGGGCCAGCCGACGGTCATCCTGGCCCAGACGGTCAAGGGTTGGACGCTCGGCCCCAACTTCGAGGGCCGCAACGCCACCCACCAGATGAAGAAGCTGACGGTCGAGGACCTGAAGCGCTTCCGCGACCGGCTGCACCTGCCGATCACGGACAAGCAGCTCGACGAGGGCTACCCGCCCTACTACCACCCGGGCCGCGACTCCGAAGAGATCCAGTACATGCACGACCGCCGCAGCGAGCTGGGCGGCTACGTGCCGACCCGCAAGGTGCGCCCGCGTCAGCTGGAACTCCCCGGCGACGACGCGTACAAGGCGGTCAAGAAGGGGTCCGGCAACCAGACCATCGCCACCACCATGGCGTTCGTCCGGGTGCTCAAGGACCTCATGCGGGACAAGGGCATCGGCAACCGCTTCGTGCCGATCGCGCCCGACGAGTACCGCACCTTCGGCATGGACTCGCTGTTCCCGTCGGCGAAGATCTACAACCCGCTCGGCCAGACCTACGAGTCGGTCGACCGCGATCTGCTGCTGGCCTACAAGGAGTCGCCGACCGGGCAGATGCTGCACGACGGCATCTCCGAGGCCGGCTGCACCGCCTCGCTGATCGCCGCCGGCTCGTCCTACGCCACCCACGGCGAGCCGCTGATCCCGGTGTACGTCTTCTACTCGATGTTCGGGTTCCAGCGCACCGGTGACCAGTTCTGGCAGATGGCCGACCAGCTCGCCCGCGGCTTCGTGATCGGCGCCACCGCCGGCCGCACCACGCTGACCGGTGAGGGCCTGCAGCACGCCGACGGCCACTCGCACCTGCTGGCCTCGACCAACCCCGGCGTCGTCGCGTACGACCCGGCGTACGGCTTCGAGATCGCGCACATCGTCCAGGACGGTCTGCGGCGGATGTACGGCTCCAGCGAGCAGCACCCGCACGGTGAAGACGTGTTCTACTACATGACCGTCTACAACGAGCCGATCAAGATGCCGGCCGAGCCCGAGAACGTCGACGTCGAGGGCATCCTCAAGGGTCTGCACCGGTACGCGCCGGGCACCGCCGGTCAGATCCCGGCCCAGATCCTCGCCTCCGGCGTGGCCGTGCCGTGGGCCCTGGAGGCCCAGCGCATCCTCGCCGAGGAGTGGAACGTCAAGGCCGACGTCTGGTCCGCGACCTCCTGGAACGAGCTGCGCCGCGACGCGGTGGAGGCCGAGGAGTTCAACCTGCTGCACCCCGAGGAGCAGCAGCGCGTGCCGTACGTCACCCAGAAGCTCCAGGGCGCCGAGGGCCCGGTCGTCGCCGTGTCCGACTGGATGCGCGCGGTGCCGGACCAGATCGCCCGCTGGGTGCCGGGCCAGTACCAGTCGCTGGGCGCCGACGGCTTCGGCTTCGCCGACACCCGCGGTGCGGCTCGTCGCTTCTTCCACATCGACGCGCAGTCGGTCGTCCTGGGGGTGCTCACCGAGCTCGCCAAGCAGGGCAAGGTCGACCGCAGCGCGCTGAAGGACGCGATCGACCGCTACCAGCTGCTCGACGTGACCGCGGCCGACCCGGGTGCCGCCGGCGGCGACGCCTGATCACCCGCTAGACCCTGAAGGGCCGGGCCTCCGCACGGAGGCCCGGCCCTTCGGCGTTCCCGCCCCGTGCCTCGACCCTCGCACCGATGTCAGGCCCTAGTCTCGTCCCCATGACGAACGAGATCGCACCCGGGAACCCCGGTCGACAGCACCCCGAACCCGCCGACGGCGGAAGCGAGTTCAACCGAGAGGTGATCGCCGAGTTCCGGGCGAACGGCGGTGTCGTCGGCGGCGAGTTCACCGGCCGGCCGCTGCTGCTGCTCACCGTCCTCGGCGCCCGCAGCGGCGAGCCGCGCACCACGCCGCTGGTCTACCTGCCGGACGGCGAGCGGCTGGTGATCTTCGCCAGCAACGGCGGCAGCCCGAAGGACCCGCTCTGGTACCGCAACCTGCTGGCCCACCCCGAGGTCACCGTCGAGGTCGGCACCGACCGCTACCCCGCGCTGGCCACCCTGGTCGCGCCGGAGGACCACGAGGCGCTGTGGGCCCGTCAGATCGCCACCGGGCCGCGGTTCGCCGACTACCGCGCCGGGGCCGGCCGGACGATTCCGCTGGTCGCCCTGGCCCGGGTCTGACCCCGGGCGGCGGATGAGGACGCACGGCGGCCCCGGACTCCGCCGAGTCCGGGGCCGCTGGTGTGGGGCGGGGATCAGATGTGGACGGCCGGGCCCGCGTCGACGGCGCCACGGCGGGTGAGCAGGCCGAGCACGGCGGCGGCGAAGGCCACCACGGCGGCGACCGCGAAGGCGAGCGACATGCCGCTGACGAAGGAGTCGTGCACGGCACCGGCCATCGCGTCCACCGCCTGCTGCGGGGTGCCGGCCGGGGCCGGCGGGGCGATGCCGAGCTGCGCGGCCTGCTTGAGGCCCTCCGCGTCCGCGCCCTGGACCGGCGGCAGGCCGGCCTTGGCCCAGTTGCCGGGCAGCACGTCGGTGACCTTGGCGGCCATCAGCGCGCCGAGCACCGCGGTGCCGAGGCTGCCGCCGACCTGCATCGCGGCCTGCTGCAGGCCACCGGCCACCCCGGACAGCTCCAGCGGGGCGTTGCCGACGATCACCTCGGTGGCGCCGACCATGACCGGGCTGATGCCCAGGCCCATCAGGATGAACCAGAGCGACATCACGCCGGTGCCGGAGCCCGCGTCCAGGGTGGACATGCCGAACATCGCGGCGGTGGTGATCAGCATGCCGGCCACGATCGGGATCCGCGGGCCGAGCTTGCCGATCGCGATGCCCGCCACCGGCGAGCCGACGATCATCATGCCGGTCATCGGCAGCAGGTGGACGCCGGCCGAAACCGGCGACATCCCGTGCACGTTCTGCAGGTAGAAGGTCACGAAGAAGATCGCGCCGAAGAACGCGAAGGCCATCAGCACCATCAGCAGGGTGCCCGCCGACAGCGGCACCGAACGGAACAGGCTGAGCGGGATCAGCGGCTCCTCGGCCCGGGCCTGCCAGAACGCGAAGAGCACCATCAGGACCACCGCGCCGCCCAGGAACAGCAGCGTGCGGGCGTCGCCCCAGCCCCACTCGGGGGCCTTGATGATGCCGAAGACCAGCGCGAACATCGCCACCGAGAGCAGCACGATGCCGGGCACGTCGAAGGACTTGGCGGCCTTCTCGGCCCGGACGTCCTTGAGGATCCACAGGCCCAGGCCGAGCGCGATCAGGCCGACCGGGATGTTGATGAAGAAGACCGACTCCCAGTTGACGTGCTCGACCAGCAGGCCGCCGACGATCGGGCCGGCCGCGGTGGAGGCGCCGATCACGCCGCCCCAGATGCCGATCGCCATGTTGAGCTTCTCGGCCGGGAAGGCGCCGCGCAGCAGGCCGAGCGCGGCCGGCTGGAGCAGCGCGCCGAACAGGCCCTGGAGCACCCGGAAGGCGATCACGGTCTGGATGTTGCCGGCGAAGCCGATCGCGGCCGAGGTGGCGGCGAAGCCGACCGCGCCGACCAGGAAGGTGTTCTTGTGTCCGAAGCGGTCGCCGATCTTGCCGGCCGTGATCAGGAAGACCGCCAGGGCCAACAGGTAGCCGCTGGTCACCCACTGGATCTCGGAGGGCGCCGCCTTCAGGTCCGCCTGGATGACCGGGTTGGCGATGGCGACGATCGTGCCGTCCAGGGCGACCATCATGACGCCGACCGCGACGGTCAGCAGGGTCAGCCAGGGGTGCCCCTTGAGACCTCCCCCGCCCGGTGGCGTGCGCTGCGGCGGGACGTCCGCCTTGGCGTTCTTGACGACGGACTGGCTCATCTGGGGCCCTCCGGGGGCGTGACAGAGAACGAAACGTGTGAGTGGCGCCGCGGCCCACCCGTCCCCACGAGTGCCCGGCCGGCGAGCGCCACTTCCGGCAGATTATGTCAGCGTCTGACATTCGGCAAACACTGACTTCTGGCCCTGGCTGACATTTGTCAGAACGCTAAGGTTGTGCTCCCACCCCGCCCGCACGCGCCCGGAAGGCCCCACCATGGCCGCTCGCACCCCCACCCCCACCGCCGCCCCGGTCACCGCCGAACGGCTGCCCGGGCTGCGCGAGCGCAAGAAGCAGCAGACCCGGGACGCCCTCGTCCAGGCCGCCCACGTGCTCTTCCTCGGCCAGGGCTTCGCCCGCACCACCGTCGACGAGATCGCCTCCGCCGTCGAGGTCTCCCAGCGCACCTTCTTCCGCTACTTCGCCAACAAGGACGAGGTCGCGCTCGCCGTGATGGCCGAGGCCGAGGACTACTTCATCGCGTGCCTGCGCCGCCGACCGGCCCACGAGTCCCCGCTGCAGGCGCTGCGCGCCGCGATCGTCCAGTCCTGGCTCGAACTCGGCTCCGAACACCGCTCCGGCCCCGGCTCGATCACCACCGCCCTCGAACTGATGCGGATGATCGAGGAGACCCCCGCCCTGCTCGCCACCCACCTGCGCCGGGTCACCGAGCAGGAGCGGGTGGTCGTCCAGGTGCTCGCCGAGCGCGAGGGCCTCGACCCGACCAGGGACCTGCGCCCCACCGTGCTGGCCGCCGTCTTCGGCAGCGTGCTGCGCGCCGCCCACCTGTCCTGGACCCCCGAGCAGGAGCCCACCGGGCCCGAGGGCATGGTCGCCGTCATCGAGCGCCACTTCGACCAGCTCGGCCCGGCCCTGGCCGGCCACTGGCGCACCGGCCCGCGGCAGGGGCCGCAGTAGGTCCGGAACCGACCCCGGGCAGGACCCCGGTAGGGTCCGGACCAGTGCCGCCCGCAGTACCACCCGGGTATCACCCCCTACCCCGGTAGCACCCCCGATGTTCGACCCCAGTGCGACGACGGGCGGACACCACCCTCCTAGGCTGGCCCGCGATGAACACGATCAGCAAGGCCGAAGTCCGCGCGCAGACCGTCCGGCTGCTCCGCTCGCTCCGGCTCCACCTCACCACCCCGACCGGCGGGCACGCCCCGCTGCTCGGGGACTCCCCCCGGGCCTGGCTGCGGCGGCTGCCGTACGTCGTGGCGCTGATCATGCAGGCGTCGCTGATCCCCACCGGGATCGCCGCCCTGGTCGGCTACTACAACGTCGCCCTGCCGATCGCCGGCGCGCTCACCATCGCCCAGACCGCGCCGCTGCTGCTCGCCATCACCCGGCCGCTGGCCGCCTGGTGGATCAGCGCGGCCACCCTGGTCACCACGGCCTCCATCACCGCCCGGTACGACCAGCACGGCGGCACCTGGCCGTGGACGGCGCCGATGATCCTGGCGTACGTCTTCCTGCTGATCGCGCTCGCGCTGCGGGAGAGCCGGGCCACCCTGATCTCGGTCTGGATCGCCACGATCCTGCTCACCCTCCTCACCACCACGCTCGGCTTCCCGCACTCCGACGACGGCACCACCATGCTGCTGGTCGCCCTCGGCGGCGCCGCCCTGCTGCTGGGCTGGGCCGTCCAGGACCGCACCGAGGCCCGCCGGCTGCTCGCCGAACAGGAGCACATCAGCGAGGCCGAACGCGAGCGGCGCACCCTGCTGGAGGAGCGCGCCCGGATCGCGCGGGAGCTGCACGACGTGGTGGCCCACCACATGTCGGTGATCGCCGTCCAGGCGGCCAGCGCGCCGTACCGGATCACCGGCGTACCGGCCGAGGCCACCGAGGAGTTCACCGCCATCGCCGGCACCGCGCGCGAGTCGCTGGCCGAGATGCGCCGGCTGCTGGGCGTGCTGCGCAGCGAGGAGTCCGCCGCCGAGAAGGTGCCGCAGCCCGGGATCGCGCAACTGCCCCAGCTGATCGAGACGGTGGGGCGGGCCGGGGTCCCGGCCGAGCTGGCCGTGGATCCGGGGCTGGCCGAGGCGGTGCCGCAGGCGGTCGGCCTCTCCGCGTACCGGATCGTGCAGGAGGCGCTGGCCAACGTGGTGCGCCACGCGCCCGGTTCGAAGGTCCGGGTCTGCCTGGTCGACGAGGGCCCCACCCTGCTGCTGACCGTGGTGAACACGCCGCCGCCGAAGCACACCGAGTCGTTGGAGGCCTCCATGGAGGGCACCGGGCAGGGACTGATCGGAATGCGGGAACGCGCCCGGCTGGTCGGTGGCAGGCTGGAGACCGGCCCGATGCCCGACGGCGGCTACAAGGTGGCCGCCGTCCTGCCCCTCGAAACCCCCCGGGAGAAGCCCGCATGACCATCCGCGTGATCATCGTCGACGACCAGGCCATGGTGCGGGCCGGCTTCGCCGCCCTGCTCAACGCCCAGAGCGACATCGACGTGGTGGGGGACGCGGCGGACGGCGCGCAGGCCCTGGAGGTGAGCGGCCGCACCCACCCGGACCTGGTGCTGATGGACGTCCGCATGCCCGTCATGGACGGCCTGGAGGCGGCCCGCCGGCTGCTCGACCCGGCCGTACCCGGCGCGCACCGGCCCAAGGTGATGATGCTGACCACCTTCGACGTGGACGACTACGTGTACGAGGCGCTGCGCGCCGGGGCCAGCGGCTTCCTACTCAAGGACGCCCCGCCCGCCGACCTGATATCCGCGGTCCGGGTGGTCGCGGCCGGCGAGGCGCTGCTCGCCCCCTCGGTGACCCGCCGGCTGATCGAGGACTTCGCCCGCAACCGGCCGGCCCGGCGGCGCGACCCGAAGCTGCGGCTCAACGGCCTGACCCCGCGCGAGACCGAGGTGCTGGAGCTGATCGCCCGCGGCCTGTCCAACCAGGAGATCGCCGCCCGGCTGGTGCTGGCCGAACAGACCGTCAAGACCCACATCGGGCGCATCCTCGCCAAGCTCGACCTGCGCGACCGGGCCCAGGCCGTCGTCCTCGCCTACGAGTCGGGCCTGGTGACCCCGGGCCAGTGAGGCCCGCGGCCCGACCCGGCGCCGCGCTCCGCGCCGCATTCCGCGCCGCATTCCGCGCCGCCGTCCGCGCCGCCGTCCGCGCCGCCGTCCGCGCCTGCCTCCGCGCCGCACCCCCTGCAGTACCCCTTCCTGCACCCCCAGTAGTACCCCGGTAGCACCCGGGAGTTGGCCCCGCGGTGTGACGTCCGCGGGGCCGTCGCATTTCTACCTTCCTCTCCGTCGAAGTCGAACGGACAAGGGAGGGGCCGGACATGGGGAAGTTTCGGGTCAGGAGAGCGATCGCGGCCAGTGGGGTGGTCCTCGCCGCGGTGCTCGGCCTCGGCGGCTTCTCCGCGGACGCCCAGCAGGCCGTCACCGGCCTGCCGCCGGGCAGCGCCGCCTGGGTGGCCGACACCGCGCTCGGCGTCCACCCGCCCGACCCGGCCACCACCACCCCGGCCGAGGTCGCGGCCTTCTTCGCCCGGCTGACGCCCGCTCAGCAGGACGCGCTGGCCGTCCGGCACCCGCTGGTGGTCGGCAACCTGGACGGCGCCCCGGTCCAACTCCGGTACCGGGCCAACACCCTGGCCCTCACCGCCGAACGCGGCCGCGAACTCGCCCGGGCCACCGACCCGGCGCTCACCCCGCAGGACCACGAGGCCGCCCGCGACCGCGCCGAGCGCTACCGCACCCTGCTGGACGGTGGCCGCCAGTTCCTCGCCTTCGACCCGCGCGGCCGCGGCCAGATCGCCGAGGTGTTCGGCGACCTCGCCACCGCCCGCCGCACCGCCGTCGTCGTCCCCGGCTCGGACATCGACCTGCACAACTTCGACCGCGCCTCCAGCCCGTACGGCACCCCCGCCGGCATGGCCCGCTCGCTCTACCAGGCCACCGACCGGCAGACCGCCGTGATCGCCTGGACCGGCTACACCACCCCGCTCGGGATCGGTCTGGACGCCGCCACCGAGGACCTGGCCCGGGCCGGGGCCGAGCGGCTCACCCGGCTGCTCGACGGACTCGCCGTCAGCACCCGCCCGCAGGCCCCGGCCACGGTGTTCTGCCACAGCTACGGCTCGGTGGTCTGCGGCCTGGCCCGCCCCGGCCCCGACCAGGCCTCCGGCGTGGTCGTCCTCGGCTCGCCGGGGATGGGCGTCGGCTCGGCCGCCGACCTCGACCCGCGCGTCCCGCTCTGGGCCACCGCCCGCAACGACTCCGACTGGATCGGCCGGGTCCCCTACGTCTCGGTGCTCGGCCTGGGCCACGGCGCCGACCCGACCGCCCCCGGCTTCGGCGCCCGCCCGCTGCCCGCCACCGGATCCGAGGGCCACGCCGGCTACTTCGCCCCCGGCACCGCCTCCCTCGCCGCCTTCGCCGCCGTCGCGCTCGGCCGCTGACCGCCCTCCACCGAAAGGAGCACCACCATGGCCCACCCGCTCACCGCCCTGCGCAGCGCCGCCCGCCAGGTCGACGCGCGCACCCCCGAGACCCGCGACCGCGCCCTGGACGGGCTGCGCGCCCTCGCCCTGCTCGCCGTACCGGTCGGACACTGGCTGCTCGGCGGCTTCACGCTCTCCGCCGACGGCGCCCTGCACAACGCCAGCCCGCTCTCCGCGCTCGGCGGCCTCGCCCCGATCAGCTGGGTGCTGCAGATGCTCGGGGTGTTCTTCCTGGTCGGCGGCCACTCCTCGGTCCAGTCGCTGGAGCGCGCCCGGGCCAAGGGCGTGACGTACCTGGGGTGGATGCGCGGCCGGACGGTGCGGCTGCTGCGCCCGGTGCTGGGGGTGACGGCCGTCTGGGCGCTGCTGATCGCGCTGCTGCCCGCGCTCGGCGTCCCCTCGGACACCGTGCGGACCGGCGCGACGCTGGTGGTGCAGCCGCTCTGGTACATCGCGGTCTACCTGGGGCTGACCGCGCTCACCCCGCTCTGCGTGGCGGCCGGGCGCCGGCTGGGCGGCTGGTCGGCGGGTGCCCTGGTGGCCGCCGTCGCCACGGTCGACCTGCTGCGGTACGGGCCGTGGGCGGAGGCGATGCCGTCCTGGGTCGGGCTGCTGAACATCCTGCCGGGCTGGCTGTTCGGCTACCAGCTGGGCGTGCTGTGGGCGCAGGGCCGACTCGGCCGCCCGACCGCCCGGGTGCTGCTGCTCGGCGGCGGCGCGCTGTTCGCCACCCTGCTGGTGGTGTTCCACTACCCGGCCAGCATGGTCGGGGTGCCCGGGGTCGAGCGGACCAACTCGCACCCGCCGTCCCTGCTGGTGCTGGCCCTGGCGGCGACGCAGTGCGGCGCCGCGGTGCTGCTGCGGGAGCGGCTGGGCCGCCTGCTGACCCGCCGTCCGCTGCTGTGGCTGCCGGTGGTGGTGGTCAACCTCTCGGCGATGACGATCTTCTGCTGGCACCAGAGCGCGATGCTCGCGGTGGCGGTGCCCGGCGCGGCCGGCCTGGGCGCCCTGCCGGGGCTGACCACCGCGCCGGACTCGTTCGGCTGGGTGGCCGCCCGAGTGGCGCTGCTTCCGCTGTTCGGAGCCGTGCTGGTGGCGATCGGGTGGTTCACCCGGCGGTTCGACGGGCCCTGGACGGCCTTCTCCCGGGCCGGGAAGGCGCTGGCCGCGGCGGGCGCGGCGCTGTTCGCCGCGTACGCGCTGGGCATGGTGTGACCTGCGCCGGAGGGTGATGCACGAAACCGGAGGGTGAGGCACGAAAGGGGCGCGGACCGACCGGTCCGCGCCCCTTCGGCCGTTCCGCCGACGGTTCGGCGCGGGTGGTCCACACCCGGATGCATCCGCATGCGAACCGATACGCACTGTGATGTCCTGTGACGGTCGGCGACCACCGCTGGACCGCGCCCGCCCACGGCCCGTCCGTCCGCATTCGCCGCTCCTCCCCGCACACCCCTTCTCCGAGGAGTTCCATGTCCCCGTCCCCATCACGCCCACAGCCCCGGCCCCGGGCCCGCCGCCGGCTGTCGGCCACCGCCGTGGTCTGCGCGGTGACCACCGGCACCCTGCTCGGCGCCGTCGGGCCGGTCGCCGCCCACGGCGGGCCGGTCACCCCCGGGCAGAACGACCTCGTCCCGCACGTCGCCTCCCCCCGGGTGATGGCCGAGATGCGGGACGACGAGGTCGCCGCGCTCGGCGCCGAACACGCCGAGGAGCACGCCCGGGCCCGCGCCGCCATCCGCGGCATCGGCGACTACCCGCAGACCACCCGCACCAACCGGTACAACGCGCTGACGGCCTCCCAGTCCAGCACCAACGCCGCCTTCGACCCGAAGGTCTTCGGGGCGTTCAAGGAGTACTTCCCCTCCCCCGACTTCGGCGACCACGTCGCGCTGCTGCCCACCGGCAAGGTGCTGCTGTTCTCCTTCGAGCGGATCGAGACCAACCCGGAGAAGGAACCCGCCCCCACCCAGACCACCGGCAAGGAGAACGCCGGCCGGGCCTTCCTCTGGGACCCGGCCAAGGGCACCGGCAAGGACGCCTTCAAGCAGGTCACCCCGCCGGTCGCCGACATGCCGGACGGCCTCAACGAGCCCCGCCCGGTGCCGTTCTTCTGCTCCGGCCACTCCTTCCTGCCCAACGGCATGCTCGGCGTCTTCGGCGGCAACCTGGGCGGCAACGGCGGCACCGGCGCCAAGCTCTCGCTGATCTTCGACCCGTGGACCGAGACCTGGACCCGCAACCCCGACATGTCGGTCGGCCGCTGGTACCCCTCGGTGGTGACCGGCGCCGACGGCCGGCAGCTGATCATGTCCGGCCAGTCCGAACTCGGTTACGGCACCCCGACCCCGGTGGTCGAGCGCTTCCCCGCCAAGGGCTCGCCCGTCCCCCAGGGCAAGAACGACACCCCGAGGAACACCCCGGTGGACCGGTTCAAGGCGGACGGCCCGTTCACCACCGACTACCCGCACCTGTTCTCGCTCAACGACGGCAACGTCTACGGCTTGGGCCGCCAGCCCAACGAGCAGTGGAAGTTCGACCCGGTCGCCGAGTCCCGCAGCGACCTGACGGCCCGCCCGGACGGCCGCAAGCGCAACTACGGCTCCGCCGTGATGCTGCCCGGCGGCGTCAACGGCCCGGACTCCGCCCTGGTCCTCGGCGGCGACCGCGACAACCCGAGCACCCTGCGCTTCTCCAACGGCAGTTGGACCGCCGAGAAGTCCCGCGCGTTCGGTCGCACCCAGGACGACACCCTCCTGCTGCCCAACGGCCGGCTGATGACCGTCAACGGCGCGTACGACATCCGCGACTACGGCAACGGCCCGTACAACCCCAACGCCGACCTCAAGTACCGCCAGGTCGAACTGCGCGACGACCAGGGCAACTGGAAGCTCGGCCCGGTCCAGCGGCTCCCGCGCGGCTACCACTCCAACGCCGTGGTCCTGCCGGACGGACGCGTCATGGTCACCGGGGACGAACTCCAGCAGCTGGCCAACAACACGGACGTCAACGGCACGGTGAGCGGAGTCCCCGGCACCACGGGCCCGGTCACCATGAACGGCACCATCGAGATCTACGAGCCCGCCTACCTGCACCAGGGCGACCGGCCCGCGCTGGACAACCCGCCCACCTCGCCGGTCGGTTACGACAGGACCTTCACGGTCACCAGCACCACCCCGGGCCAAGCCGTCAAGGCCGTCCTGCTGTCGCCGACCACCTCCACCCACTCGGTCAACACCAGTCAGCGCCACCTCGACCTGCGGATCACCAGCCGGGCCGGCAACCGGCTCCAGCTCCAGGCCCCGCCGGACGCCAAGGCCGCGCCGCCCGGCTGGTACATGCTCTTCCTGCTCAACGACCAGGGCGTACCCAGCGTCGCGAAATGGATCCAGCTCAGCTCCTCGGCCTGACCACCCCACCCAGAAAGGAACCCACCCATGGCACCGGATCTGAGACTGCGCGAGAGTGACGAGATCCAGGGCGACATCCTCGCCGGCTTCAAGAAGGACAACGTCAGCGTCCTGTTCCTCAAGTTCGAGGATGCGGGCCGGGCCCGCGAATGGCTGCGCCAACTGGTCCCGCAGATCGCCACCACCCGCGAGGTCGCCACCTTCAACGAGGCGTTCAGCGAGGCCCGCAAGTCCTCGGGCGGCGACGACCCGAAGACGCTCAAGGCCACCTGGCTGGGCGTCAGCTTCACCTACGAGGGCCTGCGCGCGCTCTCCACCACCGACCCGTTCGTGACGCCCCCGCCGGTCGGCAGCGGCCTGGAGGCGTTCAAGGAGGGCTCGGCCAAGCGGGCCGGCGCGCTCGGTGACACCGGCGACAACTCCCCGGAGAACTGGCTCTTCGGCAACGGCAAGAACCAGCCGATCCACGCCGTGCTGAAGCTCTCCGCGGACAGCGAGAAGGACCTCCAGGCGGCCATCGAGGCCCAGCGCATCGCGGCCGCCGAGCAGCGCGTCCTGATCGTCTACCAGCAGAACGCCCAGACCCTGCTGGGCAGCCGCCGCGGCAAGGAGCACTTCGGCTTCAAGGACGGCATCAGCGAGCCCGGCATCAGGGACTTCGACCGGCCCGACCCGGCCAGGCCTGAGGAGATGGACGGCCACCCCGGCACCCGGCTCATCCCGCCCGGCGAGTTCGTCTGCGGCGAGGACAACGACCCGTTCAGCTTCCCGAAGGACCAGTACCCGGTCTGGTCGCGCAACGGCTCCTTCCAGGTGATCCGCCGGCTCGCCCAGGACGTCCCCGGCTGGTGGTCGCAGGTCTCGATCAAGCTGCGGGAGCTCAAGCAGGCCAAGGCCGTCCCGGACAGCGCCACCACCGAGTGGCTGGCCGCCCGGATGGTCGGCCGCTGGCGCTCCGGCGCCCCGGTCTGCAAGCACCAGGACCGGGACGTCCCGAACACCCCGAGCGCGGCCTCGGACAACGACTTCGACTTCCGGGACGATCTGGAGGGCCTGGTCACCCCGCTCTGGTCACACCTGCGCAAGACCAGCCCGCGCGCCGCCCTGCAGGAGAGCCCGGACAAGGAGCCGATCGCCGCCAAGGACCTCGACGGCCGGCGGATCATGCGCCGCGGCACGCCGTACGGGGCCCCGTTCGACCCGGCGTCCGAGGGCCCGGGCGGTCCCGACGACCCGCGCGGCCTGCTGTTCATCTGCTACCAGGCCGACATCCAGCGGCAGTTCGAGTTCATCCAGGCCGACTGGATGGACCAGCCGAACTTCCCGCCCAACCGTCAGACGGACACCACCCCGCCCGGGCACGCGGGGCCGCGGCCCGTCCCCGGCAAGGACCCGGTCACCCAGGAGGCCCCCGACGTCGACTTCGAGAGCCGGGCCCAGGACGGCACGATCAGGCACACCCCGGTGAGCTTCCAGCAGTTCGTGCAGACCACCGGCTCGGTGTACGCCTTCATGCCGTCCATCAGCGTGTTGAAGGCGCTCTGCGACGGCCGGCTCACCCCGCAGGGCGGCGGGCAGACCACCGGCCAGGGCGGGCAGACCGGGCAGACCCAGCAGCAGGGCGGCGGCCGGCAGCCCGAGCCGCAGCCGGTGAAGGCGTACCCGTGCGACGAGTTCCTCCCCGTCCCGGACCAGCAGCGCCGGGCCGGGCAGAGCCAGTACTGGGCGTTCCACGGCGACCGGTGCCGGCTGATCTCGGTGGCCGACGGCTCCGCCCACACCGACCGCAAGGTCGAGGACGACACCTGGCTGACCACCTGGTCCTGTCTGCAGGGCGTCGGCCGGGTCGACTGCATCCTGCCGATGCCGGACCTGCAGAACCCGGGCGGGAAGAGCTGGTACTGGGTGTTCCACAGCACCAGCGGCCGCCAGCAGTACCGGGCCGTCTCGATCACCTGCGGCGGCGGCCGCTACACCACCGCGCTGGAGCGCGCGGACCGCGACCTCACCGCCTGGGGCTCGCTCAGCGGCGTCGGCCAGGTGGACTGCTGGCTGCCGGTGCCCGACCAGCAGCGGGTCGGCGGGAAGAGCTGGTACTGGGTGTTCCACACCACCAGCGGCCGCCAGCAGTACCGGCTCTGCTCGATCGCCGACGGCTCCGCGCACACCGACGTCCGGGAGCGCACCGACCGTGAGATCTCCCAGTGGGGCTCGCTGAACGGCCTGAGCCGGGTGGACTGCTTCCTGCCCGTCCCGGACTGCCAACGGGTCGGCGGCCAGAGCGAGTACTGGGCGTTCTGCGGCCAGAGCTACCGCCGGATCTCGATCGCCGACGGCAGCGGCCACCCCGACCGACTGGTCTCCGGCGACCGCTCCTGCGATGCCTGGGCCTCGCTGGGCTGACCGGCCACATCGGCCAGATCGGCCAGACCGGACCGCACGCCCCCGGTACGCCTCGCGCGCACCGGGGGCGCGTTGTCGGCGCCGGTCGGTCTAACCTGCCGCCATGGTGACGTTCGAGGAGTTCCGCGCGATGGCGCTCGCCCTGCCGGAGGCCGCGCAGGAACCGACCTGGGACATCGAGACCCTGCGGGTGCGCGGCAGGATCTTCGCGATGGGCGCCCCCGGGGGCCTGGCGGTCACCGTCAAGGCCTCCCCCGCGGACCAGGCCGAACTGCTGGCCGCCGAGCCCGAGGTGTTCTCCAGCGCCCCGTACGTCGGGCGGCACGGCTGGGTGAGCGTCCGGCTGGACCGCGTCGACCCGGAGGAACTGCGCGACCTGGTCGTGGAGGCCTGGCGACGGACGGCACCCAAGCGCATGCTGCGCGAGTTCGACGCGCACGACACGCCCTGACGCCGAAACGACACCGCCGGTTCATGTGATCCATCCCACAGTTTGGGCGGGCGCGTCACCTCCCGGGGCACCCTACGCTTGCGCAAGGAAGCAAGCAGTCTTATCGCACCCTCCGGGCACCGCCCGAGAAACGGTGACGGGCCCCAAGGGAGTTGGTGCGGTGCGCAACCGTCGACGCTGGAAGCGGGTATTGATCGGGGCGTTCGCGGGTTGTGCCGTGCTCGCCGACGCCGGCGCCGCGGCGGCCCAGGCGGCCGCCTCCACCGAGCAGTTGGCGATCTCCACGCCCCCGGCCGGCAGCGCCGCCTGGGGCCGGGACCACACCTTCGGCCGCACCCTGCCCGACCCTGCCACCACCAGCCCGGCCGCCACCGCCGAGTTCTTCGCCTCGCTCGCCCCCACCGAGCTGGACCGGCTGATCCAGGACTACCCGCTGGTCGTCGGCAACTTCGACGGCGCCCCGCTGGGCCTGCGCTACCGTGCCAACAAGATCGCGCTGACCGCCGAGCGCGACCACGCCCGGGCCCGCGCCGCCGACCCGAAGCTCGACTCCGACACCCGCCAGCTGGCCGTCTCCCGCGCCAACGACGTCGAGCACCTGCTCTCCCCCGACCGCCAGGTCCTCGCCTTCGACCCGCGCGGCCGCGGCCTGGTCACCGAGGTGTGGGGCGACCTCGCCGACGCCGAGCGGATCTCCGTCCTGGTGCCCGGCTCGGACGCCGACCTCGGCCACTTCGACCAGACCGTCGAACCGCTGCGCTCCCCCGCCGGCATGGCCCGCGCGCTGTACGCCGAAGAGCAGAAGCAGGCGCCGAACACCCGCACCGCGGTGATCGCCTGGACCGGCTACGTCACCCCCTCCGGCCTCGGCCCGGACGCCGTCACCTCCCGGCTCGCCGACGTCGGCGCGCCCCGGCTGCAGCGGCTGCTCGCCGGGCTCAAGGAGACCACCCGGCCGGACGCGCCCCCGGCCCTGCTCTGCCACTCGTACGGCTCCGTGGTCTGCGGCAACGCCGCCCCCGAGATCCCGCGCGCGGCCGCCTCGCCCTCCGACGTCTCCGGGGTCACCGACCTGATGGTGTTCGGCAGCCCCGGCATGGGCGTGCAGAGCACCAGCGAGCTGGGCACCGGCGTGCACGTCTGGGCCACCCGCAACCCCAGCGACTGGATCGGCAACGTCCCGTACCTGGAGGTCGGCGGGCTCGGCCACGGCGCCGACCCGACCGGCAGCGGCTTCGGCGCCGAGCAGATCTCCTCGGCCCGCGCGGCCGGCCACAACGGCTACTTCACCGAGGGCACCGACAGCCTGCACAACTTCGCGGCGATCTCGCTCGGCCACTACCAGGACGTCGTCCGGCCCGCCCCGAGCTCCTGATCCCGCCCGCCCGACCCCTGCGGGCCGGCCGGAAGGGCCCTGGGGCCTCCCTAGTCCTGGTAGAGGCGCAGGGCGTCCGCCGCCGCCCGGGCCAGCTCGCGGCGGGCCGCGGGCGGGCCCAGCACCTCGACGTCCGCGCCGAAGGCGAGCAGCGAGCGGACGGCCGCCGGCGCCGGGAAGACCATCGCCACCTCGACCCACTCCTCGGCCGGCCCGGCGCCCCCCTCCGGTGGCGGCGCGGTGACCCGGCCACCGTGGATGCGGACGAACATGTCCAGCCGCCCGCGCCGCACCCGCACCCGGACCGGCAGTTCCTTCGGCAGCCGCTCCACCTGCTCGCGCAGCACCGCCCAGGCGTCCCCGAGCCCCACCCCGGGACGGCGGCGCACCGCCTCGTCGGTGG
This sequence comes from Kitasatospora sp. NPDC087314, assembly GCF_044744365.1. Classification (NCBI taxonomy): domain Bacteria; kingdom Bacillati; phylum Actinomycetota; class Actinomycetes; order Kitasatosporales; family Streptomycetaceae; genus Kitasatospora; species Kitasatospora sp. NPDC087314. The sequence goes on along the minus strand of NZ_JBIUYE010000001.1, from coordinate 211,054 downwards.
TCTCGGCGGCCAGCACCCGGTCGGCCCGGAACAGCCGGGGCTCACCGCGCAGATCGGCCACCAGGTACCAGACCGAGGCCTTGCTCACCAGCCCGTACGGGTCGACGGTGTACTCCACCGGCGCGGGCGTGCCGCTGTGCCGGTAGCGCAGCCGCAACCGCCGGTCGGCGAACACCGCGTACTGCAGTTCGCCCAGTTCCGGCCCGGCCGCGGCACCGGCCGCCGGGCCGCTCTGCATCCAGCGGGCCGGGTCGACCAGGATGCGCTCGGTGACCCGCTCCGCGGCCGGGCGGTGCGGGGCCGGCAGCGCGGCCATCACCTTGCGCAGCGCCGAGCCGAGCGCGCCGTCCAGCCCGAGGTCGCTGTGCGCGCCCTGGGCGGAGAGCACGAACAGGGCCCGGGCCTCGTCCGCGGTCAGGCCGGTGACGTCGGTACGGTAGCCGGGCAGCAGGCTGATGCCGCCGTGCCGGCCGCGTTCGGTGAACACGGGCACGCCGGCGGCGGAGAGCGACTCCACGTCGCGGTAGATGGTGCGGACGGACACCTCCAGGCGCTCGGCCAGTTCGGTGGCGGGCACCCGGCCGCGGGTCTGGAGCAGGAGCAGGATCGAGAGCAGGCGGTCGGCCTTCATGGCAGCAGAATCCCAGCAATCCTGACGGCGGTTGTCAGGTTTTACTGGGAGATTGCCGTCCGAGCCCGAAAGCCCGCCCGACATCAGGGAGCTGACTCCACGTGACCTTCGTCCAGGACGCCCGCCCGCAGTACCTGCTCGCCCTCGGCCAGTTGGCGAAGCTGTTCGCCGAGATCACCCCGGAGGCCCTCGACCGGCCCACCCCGTGCACCGAGTTCACGCTGCGGCAGCTGCTGGGCCACGTGGTCGGCGGCGTCCACCGATTCGCGTACATGGGCGAGGGAGGCCGGGCCGAGGACGTCGTCGCGGCCACCGGGGACCTGCCGGACGACGCCTGGCCGGGCGCGCTGGACCGGGCCCGCGCCCGGGCCGCCGCGGCCTGGGCGGACGACGCCGCGCTGGAGCGCCCGACCCACGCGCCCTGGGGCGTGGTGCCCGGCCGGATCGCGGTCGGCGGCTACCTGATGGAGACGGTCGCCCACACCTGGGACATCGCCCGCGCGCTCGGCTCCGACCAGCCCTTGGACGACGCGCTGGCACACGCCGCGCTGGCCGTCGCCGAAGCCGTCCTGTCGGCCGAACACCGCGGCGGCCCCGTCCCGTTCGCCGCGGTGCGGCCGGTCGCACCGGACGCCGACGTGCACACCCGGCTGGCCGCCTGGCTGGGCCGGGAGGTCTGAGCGGCGCCCACCCGGTTCGGCCCCTGTCCCGGCAGTGGGGGAGCGGCACGGGCGGCCGCTCCCCCACCGGACACCGGACCTACTCCCGCCCGACCTGGGTGAAGCGCATGTCCGGGTAACGGTCCCCGGCCACCTCGCCCGCCACCGGCTCCAGCCGGGCCAGTTCCCCGGCGGTGAGCCGCAGCGTGGCGGCCGCGGTGTTCTCGGCGAGCCGGCTGCGCTTGCGGGTGCCGGGGATCGGCACGACGGTCAGCCCGTGCACCTCCGCCCGCTGGTGGACCCAGGCCAGCGCGACCTGTGCGAGGGTCACCCCGCGGTCCGTCGCGATCTCCCGCAGCGGCGCCAGGAGTTCGGCGTTGGCCGCCGCGTTGGGGCCGGTGAAGCGCGGCTGGGTGCGCCGGACGTCGTCCGCCGCGAGCTGCTCGGCGGCCTGGAACGCGCCGGTCAGGAAGCCCCGGCCGAGCGGCGAGTACGGCACGAAGGCGACGCCCAGTTCGGCCGCGGCCGGCACCGCCGTGCGCTCGACGTCCCGGGCGAACACCGACCACTCGGACTGCAGCGCGGCGATCGGGTGGATCGCGTGCGCCTCGCGCAGTTCGGCGCCGGTCACCTCGGACAGGCCGAGCCGGCGCACCTTGCCGGCCCGGACCAGCTCGGCCATGGCGCCGACCGATTCGGCCAGCGGCACGGCCGGGTCGCGGCGGTGCATGTAGTAGAGGTCGATCTCGTCCACGCCGAGGCGGCGCAGCGAGGCGTCCGCGGCAGCCCGGATGTACGCCGGGTCGTTGCGGATGCCGCGGTAGGACGGGTCCTCCTCCTTGCGTTCGAGGGCGAACTTGGTGGCGAGCACCACCTTGTCGCGGTTGGCCCGGATGAAGGGGCCGATCAGCTCCTCGTTGCGGCCGAAGCCGTAGGCGTCGGCGGTGTCGAACAGGGTGACGCCGGCCTCCAGGGCAGCGTCCAGGGTGGCGAGGGCCTCGGTGCGGTCGGTCGGGCCGTAGAACTCGCTCATGCCCATGCAGCCGAGGCCCTGGACGCCCACGGACGGGCCGTCGGCTCCGAGTCGGACGGTGGGGAGGGTGGGGACGGTCATTGGCTCTGCTTCTTCCTCTGCGTACGGCGTGCTGGTGGCGGCTACTCGTGGCGGCAGACCGCCGGTCCCTCGGACGCGGCGATCCGGCCGGAGTACAGGTCGATCTTGTAGTCGAGGACGGCGAGAGTGGCCTGGAGGTCGGCGACACGCTGGCGGACCTCCTCACGCTGGTCGACCAGCAGCTGGCGTCGCGCCTCGAAGGTCCGCTCACCCTGGCGGGCCAGCTCCACGTAGCGGAGCATGTCGGCGATCGGCATGCCGGTCAGCCGCAGCCGGCCCAGGAAGGCCAACCGGTGCAGGTCGGCGTCGCTGTAGCGGCGCTGGCCGCTGGCGGAGCGGTCGACCGGGTCGAGCAGGCCGATCCGCTCGTACCAGCGCAGCGTGTGGGCGGTGAGTCCGCTGGCCGCGGCGACCTCGCTGATGGTGTGCCGCGGGGTCCGGTCCGGATCGCCGACCGGCCGGTGGAAGACCTCGGCGCAGCTCTGCAGGTCGAGTTCAACGGGTGCGAGCGTGGCCATGATCGGTTACCCCCTGTGGTGAGCGGTGACAACGACGCTATCGAGTTGGAGTGCACTCCAAGCAAGCCTCCCAGCCGGGTGCTCCCGCCACCTGTTTTCGGGCCTTCGTTAGAGTCGGGCGCATGGAGAGCTTGCGGATGATCGAGAACTGGCCGGTGCCCCACGCCGCGGCGGCGGTGGTCCGGGGGGCGGACGGCGCGGTGCTGGGCACGTACGGGCCGCAGCAGCACCTGTTCCCGCTGGCGTCGGTGACCAAGCTGCTCACCTCGTACGCGGTGCTGGTCGCGGTCGAGGAGGGCGTCTTCGAGCTGGACGACCCGGCCGGGCCGGCCGGCTCGACCGTCCGCCACCTGCTCGCGCACACCTCCGGCCTGGGCTTCGACGAGGACCGGGTGTTCGCGGAGCCCGGCAACCGCCGGCTGTACTCCAACGCGGGCTTCGACGCGCTGGCGCGGACGCTGTCCGACGCCGCCGGGATCGAGTTCTCCCGGTACGCCGCCGAGGCGGTGTTCGAGCCGCTGGGCATGCACGACACGCTGCTCAACACGGCGCACAAGTCCCCGGCCGGCGCCGGCGGCCTGTCCACGGTCGCGGACCTGGTCCGGTTCGCCGCCGAACTGCAGTCCCCGAAGCTGCTGGACCCGTCCACCGTCCGGCAGGCCACCCGCGAGGTCGCCTTCCCGGGCACCAGCGGCGTCCTGCCCGGCTACGGCCACCGCCGCCCGAACGACTGGGGCCTCGGCTTCGAGATCCGCGACGGCAAGTCCCCGCACTGGACGGGCACCGCCAACTCGCCCGCCACCTTCGGCCACTTCGGCCAGTCCGGCACCTTCCTGTGGGTCGACCCGGAGGCCGGCGTGGCCTGCGTCGCGCTCACCGACCGGGACTTCGGCCCGTGGGCCGCCGAGGTCTGGCCTCCCCTCTCGGACGCGGTGCTGGCCGAGGTCCGGTAGGACGCCGTCAGCCGTACGAGACCGGCGAGTGCATCTCCCAGAGCAGGAGTTCGGCGCCGGTCTCGCCGGCCGTCGGGTCGGCGAAGGCGTCCCCGGTGATCCGCACGCTGTCGCCCGGAGCCATCGAACGGCCGCCGCCCTTCGGCCCCGGGATCGTCCGGTAGCCGAGCGAACCGGCCGTCAGATGCGCGTACCGCCAGGCGGCCTCGGGCAGTCGGGGCAGCGGCTGCCACGGCCCCGCGGTCGCCAGCCAGAGCGCGGCGTCACTCCGGCGCAGCCGCAGGGCGTCCGTCCCCGCGTCGCGTTCCAGGCCGGAGGCGAGCAGCGTCAACCCGTCGTCGGCCGGTTCCACCCTGCGCAGCCCGTACACCGGGGGTGCGTCGAACACGTCCGGCTGGAGCCACATCTGGACGAAGCGGACCGGGCCGGCGGCCCCGCCGACGTTGCGTTCGGTGTGGGTGACGCCCGAGCCCGCGCCGAGGTGCTGGATCATCCCGGGGCGGACCACCCCGCCGTGCCCCTGGGAGTCCCGGTGCGCCAGCGCGCCCTCGAGTACCCAGGTGAGGATCTCGGTGTCCCGGTGCTTGTGCTCCTCGAACCCCGCGCCCGGGGCGAGCAGCTCCTCGTTGCACGCGAGCAACGCGCCGAAGTGCGTGTTCTTCGGGTCGTAGTGTCCGGAGAAGGAGAACGCGTGTCGGGTCTCGACGCCCTCGGCCGGGGTGGAGAGGTAGCGCTCGGCGGTGCGGCGCAGGTCGGCGCGGGGGCGGGCGGCGGCGTCGGTCACGGACCCCACCGTAGCGGGTGTGACCGGTGCCACCGTGTCGCGTTCGCCGGGGGGTGTGCACGAGCAGTCACTCGCGTGAGGCAGTCTTGTCCTTGTGCCAGCCGCTTCCGCGAACTCCAAGAGCGAACCGAGTCCCACAGCCGAACCGACCGGGAAGAGCCCGGCCCCCAGGGCCGGCCGCGACCGCCCCGGCCGGGCGGCGCCCCGCCTGACCGCGCAGGAGCGCAGAGTCGCGGCCGAGCGGGCCGAGCGCCGGGCGGCGACGCTCAAGCGGCTGGAGAAGTCCTCGGGCAAGCTGGCCAGCGCCGCGATCGCGCGGATGGACGACCAGCTCGGCTGGTACCGGCGGATGCCGCCGGAGCACCGGTCCTGGATCGGCCTGGTCGCCCAGGCCGGCATCGCGGCCTTCACCGAGTGGTACCGCCACCCGGACGCCGCGCAGGCCATCTCCACGGACGTCTTCGGCACCGCCCCGCGCGAGCTGACCAGGGCGATCACGCTGCGCCAGACCGTCGAGCTGATCCGCACCACGATCGAGGTGATGGAGGAGGCCATCGAGGAGGTGGCCGCCCCCGGCGACGAGTCGGACATGCGCGAGTCCGTGCTGGTCTACGCCCGGGAGATCGCCTTCGCCACCGCCCAGGTGTACGCCCAGGCGGCCGAGGCGCGCGGCGCCTGGGACGCCCGGCTGGAGGCGCTGGTGGTCAACTCGCTGCTGTCCGGCGACGCGGACGAGGGCGTGCTGTCCCGGGCCGCGGCGCTCGGCTGGGGCCAGCCGAGCCAGGTCCGGGTGGTGATGGGCAGCGCCCCGGACGGTGACAGCGAGCTGGTGGTCGAGGCGATCCGCCGGGCCGCCCGGTACGCCAAGCTGCACGTGCTGACCGGGGTGCTGGGCAAGCGCCTGGTGGTCGTGGTCGGCGGCGACAAGGAGCCGGTGCACGCGGCCCGGGCGCTGATCGGCCAGTTCGCGCCGGGCCCGGTGGTGGTCGGCCCGACCGTGCCGGACCTGCTCTCGGCGACCCGCTCGGCGCACGCCGCCGCGGCCGGCCTGCGCGCCTGCGCCGCCTGGCCGGACGCCCCCCGCCCGGTGCTGGCCGACGACCTGCTGCCCGAGCGGGCGCTGGCCGGCGACCAGGCCGCCCGCCGCCAGCTGGTGGAGGAGATCTACACACCGCTGGACGAAGCCGGCTCGGCGCTGCTGGAAACGCTGAGCGTCTACCTGGAGCAGGCCTCCTCGCTGGAGGGCGCCGCCCGGATGCTCTTCGTCCACCCCAACACGGTGCGCTACCGGCTACGACGTGTGACCGATGTCACGGGGTACGCCCCGTCCGACGTACGTTCGGCGTTCACGCTGCGGATCGCGCTCGCCCTCGGCCGGCTCACCGCCGCCGGGGAGCCGAGCTGAGCCGAATGTAGGGACCTTACAATCCCGGATGGTTTTCTTCGTTACCGTCGCCTACCCGCCCCTGGGCGCCTGGCGAGAGAGGGTTGAACCGTGCTCGTAATCGTCGCCCCTGGACAGGGTGCCCAGACCCCCGGTTTCCTCAGCCCCTGGCTGGAGCTCGACGGTGTCGCCGACCGCCTGCGCGGCTGGTCGGAGGTCGCCGGGCTCGACCTGGTGCACGCCGGTACCGAGGCCTCCGCAGAGGAGATCAAGGACACCGCCGTCGCCCAGCCGCTGCTGGTCGCGGCCGGCCTGATGACCGCCCGTGAGCTGTTCCCGGACGAGGACGTCGCCCGCAAGCTGGTCGGCGCCGTGGCCGGCCACAGCGTCGGTGAGATCACCGCCGCCGCCGGCGCCGGGGTGCTGAGCGCGCACGACGCGCTGGCCTTCGTCCGCGAGCGCGGCCAGGCGATGGCCGAGGCCGCCGCCGTCACCGAGACCGGCATGATCGCCGTGCTCGGCGGCGACCCGGAGGCCGTCGCGGCGAAGCTCGCCGAGCACGGCCTGACGGCGGCCAACAACAACGGCGGCGGCCAGATCGTCGCCGCCGGCACGCTGGCCCAGCTGGACGCGCTGAGGGCCGACCCGCCGGCCGGCGCCAAGCTGATCGCGCTGAAGGTGGCCGGCGCCTTCCACACCGAGCACATGGCCCCGGGGGTCGAGCGGCTGGCCAAGCTGGCGCCGACGCTGACGGTGGCCGACCCGCAGGTGCGCTACGTCTCCAACCGGGACGGCGAGGTCGTGGACACGGGCACCGAGGTGCTCGACCGCCTGGTGTCCCAGGTCTCCAACCCGGTCCGCTGGGACCTCTGCATGGAGACCCTGGGCCGACTCGGCGCGACCGCCGTCATCGAGCTGTCCCCGGCGGGCACCCTCACCGGACTGGTCAAGCGCAACCTCAAGGGTGTGGCAACGCTTGCCGTCAAGACCCCCGCCGACCTGGACAAGGCCCGCGCGCTCGTCGCGGAACACGGCGGTCAGGACCAGGAGAACCAGGCATGACGAAGCCGCAGATCCGGCCCGCGACCGGGGCGCAGTTCTCGCGCATCCTCGGCGTGGGCGGCTACCGCCCGGTCCGGGTGATCCCCAACGCCGAGGTGCTGGAGTGGATCGACTCCTCGGACGAGTGGATCCGCACCCGCAGCGGGATCGCCGAGCGTCGCTGGGCCGGCCCGGAGGAGAGCGTCTCCGAGATGTCGGTGCAGGCCGCCGGCAAGGCCATCGCCCAGGCCGGGATCGCCCCGGACCAGATCGGCGGCGTGATCGTCGCGACCGTCTCGCACCTCAAGCAGACCCCGGCGATCGCCACCGAGATCGCCGAGCGGCTCGGCTGCGGCACCGCCCCGGCCTTCGACATCTCGGCCGCCTGCGCCGGCTTCGGCTACGGCCTGGGCCTGGCCGACGGCATGATCCGCGGCGGCAACGCCGAGTACGTGCTGGTGATCGGCGTCGAGCGGCTCAGCGACCTGACCGACCAGTCGGACCGCTCGACCGCGTTCATCTTCGGCGACGGCGCCGGCGCCGCGGTCGTCGGCCCGTCCGACACCCCCGGCATCGGCAAGCTGATCTGGGGCTCGGACGGCTCGCAGTCCGAGGTCATCACCCAGACCCAGGCCTGGGACACCGCGTTCGCCAAGCCCGGCGCCGTCAACGGCGTGGGCGAGGAGACGAAGTGGCCGGCCCTGCGGATGGACGGCCAGCCGGTCTTCCGCTGGGCGGTCTGGGAGATGGCCAAGGTCGCCCAGCAGGCGCTGGACGCCGCCGGGATCACCGCCGACCAGCTCGGCGCGTTCATCCCGCACCAGGCCAACATGCGCATCACCGACGCCATGATCAAGGCGCTCAAGCTGCCCGACTCGGTGCCGGTCGCCCGCGACATCGCCGAGACCGGCAACACCTCCGCGGCCTCCATCCCGCTGGCGATGGAGCGCATGTTGGAGAGCGGCGAGGCCCGTAGCGGCGACCTCGCACTGATCATCGGGTTCGGGGCGGGTCTCGTGTACGCCGCGGCAGTCGTTACGCTCCCCTAGGCGCGTTTCGCCCCACTCATCCACAAGCCTGCGTCCGGCCCGCCGGTCGGACGCGTTCAACACCGAAGAGGAGCAGCCAGTATGGCTACCAAGGACGAGGTTCTGGAAGGTCTCGCCGAGATCGTCAACGAGATCGCCGGTATCCCGACCGAGGACGTCGAGCTCGAGAAGTCCTTCACGGACGACCTGGACGTCGACTCGCTCTCCATGGTCGAGGTCGTCGTGGCCGCCGAGGAGCGCTTCGACGTCAAGATCCCGGACGACGAGGTCAAGAACCTGAAGACCGTCGGCGACGCGGTGGAGTACATCCTCACCAACGCCTGACCGATCGATCCGTTCGATCCGTCCAGCACGTCCGGCGTTCACCACGCCTCGGACGGCTGACTCGTCGACCCGGCTCCCCGAGAGCCAGGCCGACCCGCCGGCCGGGACGCCCCACCGGGCGCCCGGCCGGGCCCTTCCTCGGCTCGCCGCCGACCCCGCACAACGTGAGAGAAGAAGAAACCAGTGACCGCTGAAAACCGTACCGTGGTCGTCACGGGTATCGGCGCCTTCACGCCGCTGGGCGGCGACGCCGCCACCACCTGGGAGAACCTGGTCGCCGGGCGCTCCGGAGTGGCGGCCCTGACCGAGGAGTGGGCCGCCGAGCTGCCCGTCAAGATCGCCGCCCGCACCGCCGTGGAGCCGGGCGAGATCCTCCCCCGCCCGCTGGCCCGCAAGCTGGACCGCTCGGCCCAGTTCGCGCTGATCGCCGCCCGGGAGGCGTGGGCCGACGCCGGCTACGAGACCCCGGCCACCGACGACTCCTCCAAGCTCGCCCCCGAGCGCCTGGGCGCGGTCATCGCCTCCGGCATCGGCGGTGTGACCACCCTGCTCGACCAGTACGACGTGCTGAAGGAGAAGGGCGCCCGCAAGGTCTCCCCGCACACCGTCCCGATGCTGATGCCCAACTCCCCGGCGGCCAACGTCGGCCTGGAGGTCGGCGCCCGCGCGGGTGTGCACACCCCCGTCTCCGCCTGCGCCTCCGGCGCCGAGGCGATCGGCTACGCGATCGAGATGATCCGCACCGGCCGCGCCGACGTCGTGGTGGCCGGCGGCACCGAGGCGGCGATCCACCCGCTGCCGATCGCCGCGTTCGCCAACATGATGGCGATGTCCAAGAGCAACGACGACCCCGAGCGCGCCTCCCGCCCGTACGACAAGGGCCGGGACGGCTTCGTGCTGGGCGAGGGCGCCGGCGTGGTCGTGCTGGAGTCGGTCGAGCACGCCGAGGCGCGCGGCGCCCGGATCTACTGCGAGGCCGTGGGCCAGGGCCTGTCCTCGGACGCCCACCACATCGCCCAGCCCGAGCCGACCGGCGCCGGCGTGGCCCGCGCGCTGGCCGACCTGTTCGAGCGCAACGACCTGGACAAGGCCGAGATCGTGCACGTCAACGCGCACGCCACCTCGACCCCGCAGGGTGACACCGCCGAGCTGAAGGCGCTGCGCAAGGAACTCGGCGACGACCTCGACCACATCGCCATCTCGGCGACCAAGTCGATGACCGGCCACCTGCTGGGCGGCGCCGGCGGCATCGAGACCGTCGCCACCGTGCTGGCCCTGTACAACCGGATCGCCCCGCCGACCATCAACGTCGACGAGCTGGACGACGACGTGGACGCGGACATCGTGCGCGGCGAGGCCCGCACGCTGCCCGAGGGCCGGATCGCGGCGCTGAACAACTCGTTCGGCTTCGGCGGCCACAACGTGGTGCTGGCCTTCCGCACCCGCTGAGCCACCGCGCCGGACCGGCGCATCGAGAGGGGCCGGCGCTCGCAGTGAGCGCCGGCCCCTCTCGCACGTTCTCGGGAGGTCGGCTCAGACCACCTGGTGCAGCCAGCGCACCGGCGCCCCCTCGCCCGCGTACCGGAACGGCTCCAGCTCGTCGTCCCAGGGTTTGCCCAGCAGCCGGGCGATCTCGGCCTCCAGGTCGGCCCCCTCGCTGCGGGCCCGCAGCAGGACGGCGCGCAGCCGGTCCTCGGGGATCAGGATGTCGCCGTGGATGCCCGTGACGGCGTGGAAGATGCCGAGCGAGGGCGTGCTGCTGTACCGCTCCCCCTCCGCCGTGGCGCAGGGTTCGCTGGTGACCTCGTACCGCATCAGCTGCCAGCCGCGCAGCGCGGAGGCGAGCTTCGAGGCCGTACCGGGCTCCCCTTGCCAGGAGAGCTCGGCACGCCAGTGTCCGGGCGCGGCCGGCTGGCGGATCCAGTCCAGGCTCACCCGCACACCGAGCACCCCCGCGACGGCCCACTCGACGTGCGGGCACAGCGCGCGGGGCGCGGAGTGGATGTAGAGAACTCCACGTGTCGTCACCGGGACCTCCAGGCTGTGGACGAGGGTCGCCTTCCCCAGCTGCCTCGTGCCTGCAGTTGATCCACAGTTACCCACGTTAGCCGACATTAAGCTACTAAATTGAGCAAAACGGACAGGCTTTCGCTCAATGCTAGTCGAATCCTCAACCAGGTCTACCCCTCGGCTGGATCTCTCCCCCGAACGGCCCCATCGTCGGGCGGGACCCACCGTACCGCGCCGCCCCGCACCATGGATGACACACTTTCGGATCCGGCCGGAATGCGGTAGTGCGACCGATTCCCCCGCGCCCGTACGCAAACCGCCCCGCGCGCCCGGTGGGGCGGCGGGGCGACTCGGTGGCCTGACGCCGGATCAGCCGTCCAGGCGGACCACCATCTTGCCGGTGTTGACGCCGCGCAGCAGGTCGAGGAAGGCGTCCGCGGTGCGCTCGAAGCCGTCCACCACGGTCTCCTCGGAGCGCAGTTCGCCGGACTTCAGCCAGCCGCTCACCTCGGCGACGAACTGCGGCTGCAGCGCCGCGTGGTCGCCGACCAGCATGCCCTCCAGGCGCAGCCGCTTGCCGATCGCGAGCGCCAGGTTGCGCGGGGCGGCGGGGGCGGTGGTCTCGTTGTACTGGGCGATCGCGCCGCAGAGCACGGCGCGGCCGTGCACGGTGAGCGCGCCGATCGCGGCCTCCAGGTGGTCGCCGCCGACGTTGTCGAAGTAGAGGTCGATGCCGTCCGGGGCGGCCTGCGCCAGCTGCTCGGCGACCGGGCCGTCCTTGTAGTCGAAGGCGGCGTCGTAGCCGTAGTCGTCCACCAGCTTGGCGACCTTTTCCGCCGAGCCGGCCGAACCGACCACCAGGGAGGCGCCCTTGAGCTTGGCGATCTGGCCGACCATGCCGCCGACCGCGCCGGCCGCGCCGGAGACGAAGACCTTGTCGCCCTCCTTGAGGCCGCCGACGGCGAGCAGCCCGGCGTAGGCGGTGAGGCCGGTCATGCCGAGCACGCCGAGGTAGGCGGAGAGCGGCGCGGCGGCGGGGTCGACCTTGACCGCGCGGCGGGCGTCCAGGGTGGCGTACTCGCGCCAGCCGAGGCCGTGCAGCACCGCGTCGCCCGGAGCGAAGCCCTCGGCCTCGGAGGCGACCACGTAGCCGACGGCGCCGCCGTCCATGGCCTCACCGAGCTTGAACGGCGGGACGTAGGAGCGCACGTCGTTCATCCTGCCCCGCATGTACGGGTCCACCGAGAGGTAGGCGTTGCGGACCAGGATCTCGCCCGGGCCCGGGGTCCGGACCGGGGCCTCGACCAGGGCGAAGTCGGTCGGCACCGGCCAGCCCTGGGGACGGGCGGCGAGGTGCCATTCACGGGCGGTCGCGGGCGCGGCCTGCTCTGCCATGGGGACGCTCCTTAGTGGTTCTGGTACATGAAAGGTTGAGCTACTGAAGTAACGATGGGCATGAAAGGTTCATGTTGTCAACTTTTCAGGTAGACTGTGCCGTATGGACACCCAGTCGACCCTGGCCGCCACGCCACAGTCCGACGAGATCACCCTTGAGGTCGTCGACCTGATGGCCAACCTGGTCGCGCTGTTCCACCGCGAGTACGAAGAGGCCGCCGCCGCCCGCTCGCTCACCGGCGCCCAGGCCAAGGTGCTCGCCCTGCTGCGGCGCGGACCGATGCCGATGCGCCAGATCGCCCAGACGCTCAGCTGCGAGCCGTCCAACATCACCGGGATCGTCGACCGGCTCGAAGCCCGCGGCTTCGTGACCCGGGAGGCCGACCGGCAGGACCGCCGGGTGAAGCTGGTCGCCGCCACCGAGACCGGCTCCGCCGCCTCCGCGGAGCTGCGCGAGTCGCTCAACTTCGCCCGCGAGCCGCTGGCCGCCCTCGGCCACGAGGAGCGGACGGTCCTGCGCGACCTGCTCCGCCGGATGCTCACCGGAGCCGCCACCCCCGGGGCGTGAGCAGCATCACATCCCCGGAGGGAAATCCGTACCGCCACCGGAGGTAACCGAACCGTCCGTCGAAACGTCTAACGTTCGAACATCGAACACGAGAGACGGAAAGACGGGGGGACACGGAGGATGGGCAGCAGCACGCGCAGACGCCGCTACCTGCGGACCGCCATCGGCCTGGCCGCCGTCCTGGTGCTGTCCGTCGTGGGCGCCGGGGCCTGGTTCTACCACCGGCTGGACAACAACATCACCACCTTCGACGCGGGCGGCGTCGCCACCGAGCGCCCGCCGGCGCCCGTCCCGACCACCCCCGGTGCCTCGGTGCCGGTCAACATCCTGGTGCTCGGCTCGGACACCCGCGACGACGGCAACAACGCGATCGGCGGCGGCGAGGAGGGCGTCGGCCACTCCGACACCGCGATGCTGGTGCACGTCTACGCCGACCACAAGCACGCCGTCGGCGTCTCCATACCCCGGGACACCCTGGTCACCATCCCGTCCTGCAAGCTGCCGAACGGCACCTGGACCTCGCCCCGGACCAGCCAGATGTTCAATTCGGCCTTCACCGTCGGCGACTTCCCCAAGGGCAACCCGGCCTGCACGCAGAACACCGTCGAGACGCTCACCGGCCTGCGGGTCGACCACACCATCGTGGTCGACTTCAAGGGCGCCGCCGCGATGACCGAGGCCATCAACGGCGTGGACGTCTGCGTCCCCAACGACGTCGACTCGCACGGCATACACCTCAAGAAGGGCATGCAGAAGCTCTCCGGACAGCCCGCCGTGGACTACCTGAGAGCCCGGTACGGCTTCGGCGACAACTCCGACATCGGGCGGATGAAGCGCCAGCAGGCCTTCGTCTCCTCGATGATCAAGAAGGTGCAGGGCCAGGGCTTCTCCCTGCCCACCCTGCTCCCGCTGGCCGATGCGGCCACCCGCTCGCTCACCGTGGACGAGGGGCTCGGCACCGCGATGAAGCTGGTCGACTTCACCCGCTCGCTGCAGGACATCAAGCTGTCCGACATCACCTTCGTGACCGCGCCCTGGCGCTTCGCCGGGGAGCGCGTCCAGCTGGTGCAGCCCGACGCCAACACGCTGTGGCGGCTGCTGCGCGAGGACCGCACGCTGGACGGGCAGAGCACCGCCGGCACCGGCACCCCGGCCCCCTCCCCCACCGCGCCCGGCCCCGACGGCGCGGCCGGCACCTCGGGGCCGCTCGCGCCCGAGCAGGCCGCCGCACCGGTGCTCGTGGTCAACGGCGTCGGCACCTCCGGCCTGTCGAACTCCGGCGCGGCGGTGCTGCGGGCCCGGGGCTTCCAGAACGTCGCGCTCGGCAAGCCCACCGGCGGCCGGCTGCAGACCGAGATCAGCTACGACCCGACCCTGAAGGCCGCCGCCGACCAGGTGGCCGCGCTCTTCCCGGGGGCGCGCGCGGTCGAGGAGCCGGGCTCCGAGGCGATCACCGTGACACTGGGCCGCGACTTCCGGCCGAGCCCCGCCACCAAGCTGGACGCGGTCGAGAGCGGTCCGGGCGTGTCGCCCTCCCCCGCCGCGCCGGGCGACCCGGGCGGCAGCCCGAGCGGTGCCCCCGGCACGGCCCCGAGCGGCACCCCGAGTGGCGTGCCCAGCGGGGTTCCCACCGGCATAGCCGAGAACTCCCGCGGCGCCGACACCGACCCGTGCGCCGACCTGACCTTCGGGTGAGCCCGGCCGGCGTGCCCCGCCGGACCGCCACCTGGCCTGCCCGGCCCTACTCCGGGTCGGGCAGGCCGGTGACGACGGCGGTGAGGCGGGTGCCGCGGGGGAAGGCGCCGGCCGCGGCCAGGTCGGTCAGCGCGGCGAGCAGCTTGGCCACGTAGCGGCGTTCCAGCGGGATGCCGTGGCGGCGTTCGAACCGCTCGGCGAAGACGGCCAGTTCGGCCGGGACCTTGCCGTAGCCGCCGCCGTGGTGCGCGTGGTCGATCCGCCAGTTGCCGAACTCCCGGCCGTAGGCGGCCCGGTGGAGCCGGGTGACCTCGCCCTCCAGGTAGCCCTCGCCGCCGCGCAGCACGGCCACGCCGAGCGCCCGCGCGCCCGGCGGCAGGCCGGCCGCGATGCCCGCCAGGGTGCCGCCGGTGCCGACCGGGCAGCAGACCACGTCGTGCCCGCCCAGGTCGGGCAGTTCGGCCGGGATCGCCGCCGCGCCGGTCACGGCCGGCGCGTTGGAGCCGCCCTCCGGGAGCACCAGGCAGGGGCCCCAGCGCCGGTGCGGGCCGACCGCCGTACCGGCGTCGGCGTCGGTACCGTCCTCGGCGCGGCCGGTGGCCTCCCGGTACTCGGCCCGGGTCAGGAACTCCAGCCGCATCCCGGCCCGCTCGGCCGCCCGCAGCGACCAGTTGCGCGGCCGGTCGGCCAGTTCCTCGCCGCGGACCAGCCCGACGCTCTCCAGGCCGAGCGCCCCGGCCGCCGCGGCGACCGCCCGCAGGTGGGTGGAGTACGCCCCGCCGAAGGTCAGCAGCCGGGTGTGGCCCTGCGCGACGGCGGCCGCCAGGTTGGGCCCGAGCTTGCGCCACTTGTTGCCCGGGACACTCGGGTGCAGCAGGTCGTCGCGCTTGAGCCGCAGTTCCACCCCGGCCCGCGCGAAGGTCTCGTCGGTGCAGTCCACCAGCGGGGTCGGCAGCAGGGCGGGTTCGAGCATCCGGCCAGCTTAGACCGACCGGTTCCTGGTGGGTGGGCGTCGCGACGCCCACCCTGTGCCGGTCGGTCTTACGACCGGCCGGTCGGGGTGAGCAGGCCCAGGTTGTAGGCGGCGGCGACGGCGGAGGCGCGGTCCTTGACGTCGAGCTTGGCGTAGACGTGGATCAGATGGGTCTTCACGGTGGCCTCGCTGATGAACAGCCGGGCGGCGGCCTCCCGGTTGGTGGCGCCGGAGGCGACCAGTTCCAGCACCTCCAGCTCGCGCGGGCTGAGCGGTTCCCGGGCGGGCGCGCGGACCTGGCCGAGCAGCTTGGCGGCGACGGTCGGCGCGATCACCGAGGCGCCGCGGGCGGCCTCCCGGACGGCGTGGAACAACTCCTCCCGGGCGGCGTCCTTCAGCAGGTAGCCGGTGGCGCCGGCCCGGACGGCGGGGAGCACGTCGGCGTCGGTGTCGTAGGTGGTGAGCACCAGGACCCGCCCGGGCAGGCCGCGTTCGGCCATCTCGCGGATCGCGGTGACGCCGTCCATCCGCGGCATCCGCAGGTCCATCAGCACCACGTCCGGGCGCAGCGCGGCGACCAGGACCAGCGCCTCGGCGCCGTCCCCGGCCTCGCCGACCACCTCGAAGCCGGGGGCGGCGGTGAACATCCCGCGCAGCCCGTCCCGGACCACCGGATGGTCGTCCACCAACAGCAGTCTGATCGTCGTTCCGTCGCTCACGGCTCTACTCCTCCACGCTGATCGCCGGCAGGGTCGCGGACACCGTCGTGCCGGCGCCCGGTTCGGTCTCCAGGTCGAGCCGCCCAGCCAGGCGCTGTACCCGGCGGCGCATCACGTCCAGACCGTAGCCGCCACCGGTGGCCCGGGAGGCGGGCTCGGCGGCCGGGTCGAAGCCGACGCCGTCGTCCCGGACGTCCAGGGTGACCAGGCCCGCCATGTACGAGAGGGTGACGCCGACCCGGGAGGCCCGGGCGTACTTGGCCGCGTTGGCCAGCGACTCCTGGGCGATCCGCAGCAGGGTCACCTCGACCTCGGGGTGCAGCGGGCGGGCCTCGCCGGTGACGGTCAGCCCGGCGGCGGCGCTGTTGCGCTCGCGCCACTGCTCGACCAGCTCCGCCAGCGCCTCCGGCAGGGCGGCCCGCTCCAGCTCGATCGGGCGCAGCGCGTGGACGGCCCGGCGAGCCTGGGTCAGGCTCTCCCGGGCGAGGGCCGCCGCGTTCGCCTGGTGGCGGTCGGCGGCCGCGGCGTCCTGGGCGCGGCTCTGCTCGGCGGCCTGGAGCTGGGTGACGATCCCGGCCAGGCCCTGGGCGACGGTGTCGTGGATCTCCCGGGCGAGCCGGCGGCGCTCGTCCGCGGCCCCGGCCTCCCGGGCCTGGACGAGGAGTTGGGCGTGCAGGCCGGCGTTCTCGGCGAGCATCTCGGTGAGCAGCCGGTTGGCCTCGGCGAGTTCGGCGTTGGCGGCCTTGCGGCGGGCGCTCAGCCGGTCGGCGACCTCGCGGAGCGCGAACATCAACCCGACCACCATCAGGTTGAAGGCGACGACGGTCAGCAGTCCGCCGAACTTCGCCAGGCTGTCGGGCAGGACCCCGCCGACCTGGGAGAGCGAGGTGGGGACGGTGGCCGCGGCCGCGCCCGCCATCCGGCCCCGGCCCCGCAGGTACCGGGCGGCGTGCAGGTAGCCGGCGAAGGCGAAGAAGCCGAAGAGCGGATTGTCCAGCACCAGCACGGTGGTCAGCGCCAGCAGGACGGCGAAGTGGGCGCCGGTGTACCGGGCGCGGCCGTCCGGGCCCGGCCTGCGGTCCAGGGCCGAGCGCAGGAGCAGCCACAGCAGCGTGGCGGCCGCCACCGGGAGGGTGGCGGCCGCGGAGCGCGCGGTCGGGACGGGGACCAGCAGGGCCAGGGCGGTGGCGATCAGCAGGGCGACGTAGCAGAGCGGCCCGATCAGCCGGTCCAGCCGGTCCAGCCAGTCGCCGAGCGCGTCCTCGTCGGCCGGTGGCCGCTTGATCATTCCCACCGGAACAGCCTGGCAGCCGCGGCACCCGCGAGCACCGCGTACGCCGCGAGTGTGAGCAGGCCCACGGCGTGCGGGAAGTGCCCGGCCCAGGCGTCCTGCAGGGTCTGCACGGCGGCCCCGCTGGGGGTGAAGTCGCCGATCCGGTTGAGCAGGGCCGGCATGAACTCACGCGGCAGCCAGATCCCGGAGAAGAACATCATCGGGAAGAAGGCCAGCGCGCCGACCGCGTTGCCGGCCTTGGCGGACGGGACGACCGCGGCGAGCAGCAGGCCGATCGACAGCAGCGCGGCGGCGGCCAGCAGGAAGGCCAGCAGGAACCCCAGCGGCTGGCGCGGCAGCGCCACCCCGAGCAACGGCCCGGCCACCACCACCAGCAGCACCGAGACGACGGCGACGGCCAGGTACAGCGGGAGCAGCGCGCCGAACAGCAGCGCCGGGCGGACCGGGCTGGCGGACATCCGGCGCAGCACGCCGCGTTCGCGGTAGGCGGCGAGCAACGAGGGCAGGCCGTTGAGGCCGAGCAGCAGCAGGGTGAAGACGGCCAGGATCGGCGCGTACAGCTGGATGGTGCTCAGGCCGTGCATGTCGGGCGAGGTCTTGCGCAGGGCCGGGACGGAGCCGAGGACGAGGAACAGCACGACGGGGAAGGCGAGGCCGAAGAAGGCGGTCAGCGGCTCGCGGAGGAACAGGCGGGCCTCGGCGACGGCCAGGCGGCGGACGGCGTGGGCGGTGTGGTGGGCCGCGTGCTGGGCGGTGTGGTTCACGGTGGTGGTCCCCTCGGACGTGGTGACGGCGGGCGCGGTGACGGCGGGTCAGGAGTCGTGGCGGGTCAGGGCGAGGTAGGCGTCATCCAGGCTGTGCTCGCGGATCCGCAGCCCGGTGACGACGATCCCCTCGCGGGCGAGCAGGCCGGTGACCTCGTCGGCGAAGTCCCCGACCCCGGAGACCTCGACCCGGCCGTCCCGCTCCTCCACCCCGGTGACCCCCGGCAGGGCCGCCAGCCGGGCGGTGTCCAGCGGCGCGGTGGGGCGGAAGCCGAGCGTGCCGCCGGTGCCGGAGCGGGCGATCAGCTCCGCGGGGGTACCGGTGGCGACGATCCGGCCGCCGTCGAGCACGGCGGCCCGGTCGCAGAGCGCCTCGACCTCGTCCATGAAGTGCGAGACCAGCACCACCGTCACGCCGTCGTCGCGGATCCGCCGGATCAGCTCCCA
The DNA here is from genome assembly GCF_044744365.1 of Kitasatospora sp. NPDC087314. Taxonomy (NCBI): domain Bacteria; kingdom Bacillati; phylum Actinomycetota; class Actinomycetes; order Kitasatosporales; family Streptomycetaceae; genus Kitasatospora; species Kitasatospora sp. NPDC087314. The sequence continues at coordinate 192,732 of NZ_JBIUYE010000001.1, read as the reverse complement.
GGTGTCGCGGCGGCCCTGCGGGTCGAGCGCGGTGGTCAGCTCGTCCAGGAAGGCCACCTCGGGGTTGCCGATCAGGGCGAGCGCGATGAACAGTCGCTGGCGCTGGCCGCCGGAGAGCTTGTCGAAGGGCGTCCGGCGCTGGTCGGCGAGCCCCCACTCGTCCAGCAGCTCCCGCCAGTCCCGGGGGTTCGGGTAGAGCGCGGCGTACAGCTCCAGCGCCTCGCCGACCCGCAGCGCGCCCTGCAGCTGGGCCTGCTGGAGCTGGATGCCGATCCGGGGCCGCAGCCGGTGGGCGTCCTTCACCGGGTCCAGGCCGAGGACGCGGACGGTCCCCGTGTCGGCCCGGCGCAGGCCCTCGCAGCACTCCACGGCGGTGGTCTTGCCCGCGCCGTTCGGCCCCAGCAGGCCGAACACCTCGCCACGCTCCACGCCGAAGGAGACGCCCTCCAGCACCTGGCGCCGCCCGTAGGCCTTGCTCAGCCCCGCCACCTCGATCACGGCCATCGCGCCGCTCCCTCCCGTCCGTCCCCGCTGGTTCCCGGCCACGTTTCCCGGCCTGCAACGAGCTTCCCGCGCGGGGCCACCGCCGCGGATCGACCGGACGGTCAGAGCCGCTGGTGGACGCGGTGGAGGGGGGATCAACCGATCGGTGGATGGGGGCGGCGGCCTGGCACGCGGAAAGCCCGGCCGCCGTGTCGGCGACCGGGCTCGGGTGCGGGTTCGGGATGCGGGTGGGTCAGGCGGCCGTGCCGTCGGCGCGGCTGGTGTTGATGGCCCGGCGCAGGGCGCGCGGGACGGGGCCGGCGGCGGGCGCCAACTTGTCGATCCGGGTGCGGAACTCGCGGCTCTGGCGCCACGTCAGAGCGGATCCCAGCCGGGCGGCGTCGACCAGCGCGACCAGTGCGGCATCCGCCGGGTCGACCCGGCTGAGCGGCGACTTCAGCGCCGAACCGACCGACGCCGCCAGCGACTTGCGCAACCGGGGCTCCCGCAGGGTGACCCGGGCGCAGGGGAACAGCCCGAGTACGCGGCGCTGCTCGATCCGGATCCGGCCGGCCGCGGCCAGCCCGTCCCGGACCACCCGGGAGGCCCGGGACACGGGGCCCTGGCGGCGGCCGACCCAGCTCTGCCAGCTGCGCCGCCGCCCCTGCCGGATCAGTTCCAGCATCGCGGTGGAGAGCGGGTCGAGGCCGTCGGCCTGCGCGCCGTCGACGGCGGCCGGGTGCCGGCCGTCGTCACGGATCAGTCCGCGCCGCAGGAGTTCGGCGAGCGCGGCGGCCCGCAGCACCAGGTCGAGCCTGTCGGTGGCGGTGAGCCGCTCGCGCTCGGGGTTGTAGGCGAGCAGGTACAGCTTCTCCGGCAGGGCGGTGGGCAGGTCCATGGTGGACTCCAAGCAGATGGACGGTGGGGTGGGCCCGGTCAACCGGCGTCCGAATCGCCGGTCTCCGGGCTCTCCTTGGGCGGTCGGCCGCGCCGGGGAAGCCGGGCCGCGCCGCCGGGCATCCGGCCCGCGTCGCTGAGGGCGCGGCGGAGCAGGAACTCGATCTGCGCGTTGGCGCTGCGCAGTTCGTCCGCGGCCCACCGGGCCAGCGCGTCGTGGACCGCCGGGTCCAGCCGCAGCAGGATCTTCTTCCGCTCCGTCGCCAACGCCCGCGCCTTACTGGTAGAGGGAGCCCGTGTTCACGACGGGCTGGGTGCCACGGTCGCCGCAGAGCACCACCAGGAGGTTGCTCACCATGGCCGCCTTGCGCTCCTCGTCCAGTTCGACGACGTCGCGCTCGGCGAGCCGGTCCAGCGCCTCCTCGACCATACCGACGGCGCCCTCGACGATCAGTCGGCGAGCCGCGACCACCGCGCCGGCCTGCTGGCGCTGGAGCATCACCTGGGCGACCTCGGGCGCGTAGGCGAGCCTGGTGATCCTGGACTCGACGACCCGCACGCCGGCCGAGACGACCCGGGCGGAGATCTCGGCGGAGAGCATCCGGGTGATCTCCTCCGCACCGTCGCGCAGCGACAACTGGCCCTCGCGGTGGGCGTCGTACGGGTAGCTGCTGGCGATGTGCCGGACGGCGGTCTCGGTCTGGATGGCGACGAAGTCGGTGTAGTCGTCCACCTCGAACACGGCCTTGGCGGTGTCCTCGACCTGCCAGACCACCACGGCGGCCATCTCGATCGGGTTGCCGTCCGCGTCGTTGACCTTGTTGGTCTCGGTCTCGTGGTTGCGGATCCGGGTGGAGATCCGGCGGCGGCTGGTGAACGGGTTCAGCCAGGCCAGGCCCTCGGCGCGGATGGTGCCGCGGTAGCGGCCGAGCAACTGGACCACCCGGGCCTCGCCGGGCGAGACCACGGTCAGCCCGCACATCAGCAGCAGCGAGCCCAGTACGAGCACGGGCCCGGCGACCAGCAGGGCGATGCCCAGGCCCTTGGCCCCGCCGGCCAGTTGGACACCGCCGGCGATGACCGCCCCGACCCCCACGACCAGGCCGAGCAGCGTGCCGCCGAGCACCGGCAGACCCGCGGCACCGGTGATCACCCGCTCGGTGATCTTGGGGACCGGAAGGTCCAGGACAGGGCCGTCTTCGACGTCGACGGCGGAACGCGGTGTGGCCATGGGACCAGCTCCTCCAGCGAGTGTGTCCGCTTCTGCTGTCAAAGTGATATCACTTTTTTCGTGGACGACACCAGAGGACGGACCGCATCCGCTTCGGAGACGCCCCCGGCCGCACAGAACAGCCCGCAGAAGGCCGGCCCGCCCACCCGGTCCACGCTCAGCCCCGGTCCGCCGCAAGGGATTTGGGCATCGGCCCGCTCGGCCGTCGTCATCCGCGGACACCGGTGCGACGAGGCGCCGTCGGACACGGCCGCGCACCGCACCCGGATTGGAGGACCGCCGAACGCCGCGAAACGGCGGAGCCGGGGCCGTTCGACCATCCGGCGGAGCCATCGGCCGGCAAACCCGCTGCTCAGACGCGCCGACCGTCAGCGCAAGGTTCCCAGGACGTTCCCATGCGGGTGAACATCGGCGCGCAATCACGACCGCCCAGCGGTCATTCGCCTACAGTTCTCCCAGGCGGTTCGCGCGTTTCCGCAGGTCAGTGGCCCGCCCCGGGAAAGGGTCGGCAGGCTGGAAGTGGGGCGGGTGGGACTCGAACCCACGACCAAGGGATTATGAGTCCCCTGCTCTAACCGGCTGAGCTACCGCCCCGGTTCGCCGCGTGCGCCGACGTCGGCCACGGCAGCAGCAGACGGCCCCGAAAGGCCGTCCCGGGCAGCATAGCCGGTCGATCACCCGTGATGCGCGCCGGGGGCGCGCATGGGTGCGCACAGGTGTGCGCCTCTCCGGGACGCGCGGTCCGGGTGGCGCCCGGGTGCCCGGGCGGGCAGCCTGGACGGATGACGATGCGTGGGAGGGCGGTGGCCGGAACGCTCGCGGTGCTGCTGGCCACGGCGGGCTGCACGACCTCGACGCGGCCCAACGGGGGCGCACCGACGGTCACCTCGGCGGCGGCCACGCCCTCGGGCCCCGGCAACAGCCACGGCTGGAACCGGCAGCGGTTGAAGGGGGCCGTCGCCAAGCACACCGGGATCACCCGCACCGCCCGACCCACCGTGCTCAACGGCCTGGTCGGCGCCGTCTTCACCCGCAACGCGGACGGCGACCACTTCTGCACCGCCAGCGTCGTCGACAGCGCCGGGCTCAATCTGATCGTCACCGCCGCGCACTGCGTCTGGGACCCCCAACTCGGCCAGCGCAGCGACCTCGTCTTCATCCCCGGCTACCGCAACGGCGACACCCCCAGCGGCGTCTGGCCGCTGCTGGCCGTCACCGTCGACGACGGCTGGAAGGACCACGCCGACCCGGACGTGGACGTCGCCTTCGCGATCGTCCAGGCCCAGAACGGACAGCAGGTACAACAGGTGCTCGGCGCCAACAAGCTGGGCGTCGGCCGGGGCTACCAGGTGCCCGTGCGGATCACCGGCTACCCCGGCAGCAGCGATGTCCCGATCACCTGCTCCAACACCACCACCGAGCAGAGCTCCACCCAGCTGCGGATCGACTGCCCCGACTACACCGGCGGCACCAGCGGCAGCCCGTGGGTGACCGACTTCGACCCGAGCACCCGCACCGGCACCGTGGTCGGCGTGATCGGCGGCTACCAGGAGGGCGGCAACAGCCCGGACACCTCGTACAGCAGCTACTTCGGCGACCGCGTGCAGGCGCTCTACGACCGGGCCACCGGGTGACGAGGGCGGAGACAGTGGCGCCACCGGGCGCGGCCTGGTAGATCTTCCTCACGAACGGCGGAACGCACGAGCCCGGTGCCCGCCCCGAGGAACGAGACGGAGCCCCGATGGCCCCCCGCCCGGCACGGCCCGCGCGCGTGGCACGGACGGTCGCGCTGACGGCCCTGCTGCTCACCGCCGGCACCGCGTGCGGCGGCCAGGACCAGGCGCACACCGCCGAGGTCGCACAGCAGAGCGCCGCCCGCGACCGGATCGGCACCCTCTCGGTCCGGACGGCCCAGGGCCCCCGGGCCTGCACCGCGAGCGTCGTCCAGAGCCCCGCGCGCAACCTGCTGGTCACCGCCGCGCACTGCGTGCAGAGCCGCCGGATCGGCCTGCTGGACGGCCTGGTGTTCACCCCCGGCTACCGCAACGGCTTCTCCCCGTACGGCAGTTGGCCGGTGCGGCAGATCACCGTCGACCCGCGCTGGGCGTCCGACGACGACCCCGAGTACGACGTGGCCTTCGTCACCGTCGGCCCGGTCGACGGCAAGCAGGTCGAGGACAGCGTCGGCGGCAACCCGATCGCCACCAACCAGGGCTTCGGGTTGGCCGTCTCGGTGACCGGCTACCCGAGCGAGCGCGACGAGCCGATCACCTGCGCGGTCAGGACCCGCTCGCAGAGCCCGACCCAGGAGCGCTTCGACTGCGGCGGCTACACCGACGGCACCAGCGGCAGCCCGTGGGTGACCGACAACGGCGTGGTGGTCGGCGTGATCGGCGGCTACCAGGAGGGCGGGGAGACCCCCGGCACGTCCTACAGCGTCACCTTCGACCAGCGGGTCGCCACGCTCTACCAGCAGGCGACCACCTGAGCCGTCCGTCCGGGAGACGTGACGGACGCGACAGCGGGCACGGCAACACGAAGGCCCCCCGGTCATCCGAGGGGCCCTCGCTCTGAGCAGTCACCGGGCGGACCCGATGCAGCTCCCGCATTTGGACTCGAACCAAAAACCTGCCGGTTAACAGCCGGCTGCTCTGCCAATTGAGCTATGCGGGATCGCGGTACCCAACTTCCGTACCACGGAAGGGAGGAGCACTCTTGCAAGTCCTCTCCCGAGCTCCCCCAATTGGACTCGAACCAATAACCTGCCGATTAACAGTCGGCTGCTCTGCCAATTGAGCTATGGGGGATCGGCTTCCGCTTCGGCCCCCGGTTCCCCGGGCTCCTCGGCGCTCGCTGCGGGACATACATTAGCGCACTCGGGGGGGTGGTCCGCCAATCGTTTCGCCGGGTGGCCGCCGGGGCGCCCGCCCGGCGTGCCCGGCGAGCGCCCGGCACGGCGTCCGGGGATGCTGGGGGCACGGACGGTTCGCCGTCCCGACGGACGGGTAGGGCATTGCGGCAGAAGGCCGCCAGGAGAGGGTGGATCCGATCATGTGGAAGCTGTCGATGGCCGCGGGGTTCGCGGCCGGGTACGTCCTGGGCTCCCGGGCCGGGCGCCGGCGCTACGACCAGATCGCGAAGGTCACCCGGCAGATCGCCCAGAACCCCACGGTGCAGGGTGCGGCGGACCGGGCCAGGCACCAGGCCGGCGCGGTCGCCGGGAAGGCCGCCGACGCCGTCGCGGACAAGGTCGGGGGCCGGTTGCCGAACGCCGTCACCGAGCGGGTGCCGTACTTCAACCGCTCCCGCGCCGAGGACGACGGCTGGGGTACCTTCCGTCCGTGACGGGGCGGTGACGCCAGGGTGTACCGGGGCCCTGGGCAGCGTTCCGAACGGGCAACACCTCACCCGGCCCGGACGCGTCCCGGGCCGGGCTGAGGCATGATCTCGACATGGCCATCGTCGCGGGGATAGACAGCTCGACCAACCGCACCCGGATCGTCGCGTGCGACACCGACACCGGCGCCGTCCTGCGCTCCGGAAAGGCGCCGCACCCCGTCCCCGAGGACCCGGCCACCCGCCTCGGCGAGGCCGACCCGCAGATCTGGCTGCACTCGCTCGGCGACGCCGCGGCCGGCGGCCTGCTGGAGGGCGTCCGCGCCATCGGCGTCAGCGCGCAGCAGCACGGCATGATCGGCCTGGACGCGGGCGGGGTGCTGGTCCGGCCGGCGATCCTCTGGAACGACCCGCGCTCCGGCGGCGCCGCCGCCAAACTGCTGGACGAGCTCGGCGGCCCGGCCGCCTGGACCGCCGCGATCGGCGCCGTCCCCGCCCCGACCTACACCATCGCCAAGCTGCGCTGGCTGGCCGAGTTCGAACCGGCCAACGCCCGCCGGGTGGCCGAGGTGCTGCTGCCGCACGACTGGCTGATCTGGCAGCTGCTCGGCCACCCCAAGCGCCGCACCACCGACCGGGGCGACGCCTCCGGCACCGGCTACTGGTCGCCGATCACCGGCGAGTACCGGCAGGACCTGGTCGAGCTGGCACTCGGCCATCAACTGAGGCTGCCCGAGGTGCTCGGCCCTGCCGAACCCGCCGGGCACACCCCCGAGGGCCTGCTGATCTCGGCCGGCACCGGCGACAACATGGCCGCCGCGCTCGGCCTCGGACTGCGCCCCGGCGACGCGGTGGTCTCGCTCGGCAGCGCCGGAACGATCTTCGCGGTGCACGAGCGGGCCGTGGTGGACGCCACCGGGCTGGTCTCCTCCTTCGCCGACGCCGGCGGCCGCCACCTGCCGATGGTCGCCACCCTCAACGCCGCCCAGGTGCTCCGCTCCACCGCGGCGATGCTCGGCCGGGACCTGGACGGCCTGAGCGACCTCGCCCTGCACTCCTCCCCCGGCGCGTACGGGCTGGTGCTCCTCCCCTACCTCGACGGCGAGCGGACGCCGGCCCTGCCGCACGCGGCCGGCACCCTGACCGGCCTGCGGGCCGAGTCGATGACGCCGCAGCACCTGGCCCGGGCCGCCGTCGAGGGCATGCTGTGCAACATCGCGGACGCCCTCGACGTGCTGCGCGCCCAGGGCGTCGCGGTGCGGCGGGTGTTCCTGCTCGGCGCGGCCGGGCGGCTGCCCGCCGTCCGGCACATCGCTCCCCCGCTGTTCGGCGTCCCGGTCGTGGTGCCGCCGCCGGGCGCCCACGCCGCCCGCGGGGCCGCCCGGCAGGCCGCCTGGGCGCTGGCCGGCACCCCGGAGCCGCCGGCGTGGGAGCTGCCGGACGCCGAGACCGTCGAGCCCGAGGGGGAACAGGACCTGGCGATCGGTTCGGCGGTGCGTCAGCAGTACCGCGCCGCCCGCGAGCAGATCCACCCGGAGACGGCGGCCTGACGCCCGGCCCGAACCGCCCGGTGAAGATGCGTCACCCGGCGGCCGGTGGCAGCGTGGGACGGGACACGGCCACCGGCGTGAAGGGCGGCAGGATCCCATGGCGCTGCACAAGGGGGCCGGCGACGACCGCCGGCTGAGCATCAGTCCGTTCATGGGCGCCGCCGACCCGCTGGGCACGATGGAGCTGGCGCCGCCGCTGCACCGGCTCGGCTCGGGGCCCGTCACGGCCGACACCGCGTACCAGCTGATCCACGACGAGCTGATGCTCGACGGCAACGCCAGGCTCAACCTGGCGACCTTCGTCACCACCTCGATGGAGGCGCAGGCCACCCGGCTGATGACCGAGTGCCTGGACAAGAACATGATCGACAAGGACGAGTACCCGCAGACCGCCGAGCTGGAACGGCGCTGCGTGGCGATCCTCGCCGACCTCTGGCACGCCCCCGACCCGGGCAGCGCGGTCGGCTGCTCCACCACCGGCTCCAGCGAGGCCTGCATGCTGGCCGGCCTGGCGCTCAAGCGCCGCTGGATGCGCCGCAACGCCGACCGCTACCCGGCCGGGGCCCGGCCCAACCTGGTGATGGGCGGCAACGTGCAGGTGTGCTGGGAGAAGTTCTGCACCTTCTGGGAGGTCGAGGCCCGCACCGCGCCGATGGAGGGCGAGCGCTTCCACCTCGACGCCGAGCGGGCGGTCGCGCTGTGCGACGAGAACACCATCGGCGTGGTCGGCGTGCTCGGCTCCACCTTCGACGGCTCCTACGAGCCGATCGCGGAGATCTGCGCGGCCCTGGACGGGTTCCAGCAACGCACCGGCCTCGACATCCCGGTGCACGTGGACGGCGCCTCCGGCGGCATGGTGGCCCCCTTCCTCGACCCCGGGCTGGTCTGGGACTTCCGCCTCCCCCGGGTGGCCTCGATCAACAGCTCCGGGCACAAGTACGGCCTGGTCTACCCCGGCGTCGGCTGGGCCCTGTGGCGCGACCAGGAGGCGCTGCCGGAGGAACTGGTCTTCCGGGTCAACTACCTCGGCGGCGAGATGCCGACCTTCGCGCTCAACTTCTCCCGCCCCGGAGCCGAGGTGGTGGCGCAGTACTACGTCTTCCTGCGGCTCGGCCGGGACGGCTTCCGGGCCGTCCAGGGCGCCTGCCGCGAGGTCGCCACCCACCTGTCCGGGGCGATCGGGCGGTTGGGCGGCTTCCGGCTGCTGACCCGCGGCGACCAACTGCCGGTCTTCGCCTTCACCACCACCGACGACGTGCCGTTCGACGTGTTCGACGTCTCGCGGCGGCTGCGCGAGCGCGGCTGGCAGGTGCCCGCCTACACCTTCCCCCCGAACCGGACGGACCTGTCGGTGCTCCGGGTGGTCTGCCGCAACGGCTTCTCCCGGGACCTCGCCGACCTGCTACTGACCGACCTCACCCGGATCATGCCGGAGCTGCGGCGCCAGCCCGGCCCGCTCAAGGAGCTCGGGATTCCGGCCCGGTCGGGCTTCCACCACTGACGGCCACCGGGACGTGATCACGGTGGGGAGAGCAGCGAAGCGCCCTCCCCACCGTGCGTCCCGGACGAACCGGGGCAGCCTCCCCCCGCGAGGCTGCCCCGGCCGGTGGGGGAATCGGGACGTGGATGCCGGACTTCGGACCGGTGACCGGTCCGGGTCCGAACGACGCCGCCGGGTGGCGAACCACACCGACCAGAGAACTGTGCACGACGAACGCGTGCGGGTTCGAGCGTTCCCGGGGGTTGTGAGACACTTCCGTCCGTCTCAGCGCCATGACCTGGGGTTTGGGACGCCAGGCCGATGAGTTTGGAGAAGCGGAGACACCCGGACGCCGCAGGCCGGAGCCCGTTCCGCGTTCCCCGTTCCCCGTGTCCGTCTCGCATCGTTGGAAGGCCCCATGGGTTCCGCCTGGAAGAACCTGCCCGAAGAGCTGTCCGAACCCGCCAGACGTCTGGCCGAGGAACTCCGGACCATCAAGGACGCGGCCGGACTCTCGCTGTCCGAGCTGGCCGCCCGGACGCACTACAGCCGGGCCTCCTGGGAGCGCTGGCTCAACGGCAAGCGGGTCATCACCGAGCAGGCGCTGGAGGCGCTGGCGGGGGCGGTGGACTGCGACCGGGCCGCCCTGCGGGCGCTGTGGGAGCAGGCCGTGGCGACGCCCGGGGAGGACGGCGAGTCCGTCCCGGCCGAGGCTCCCGAGGAGGACGCGGCGGCCGCGGAGCCCCCGGCGGAAGGGCCCTCCGCGCAGGAGCCCGCGGCCGACCAGCCGGACCAGCCGGACCTGTTGGGCGGGACCGACCGGCCCGGCGACGCCGGGAGGCCGCCGGTGGCGTGGCGGCGGCACCCGGCGACGCTGCCGGTCGGCGCCGCCCTGCTGGTGACCCTGCTGGTGCTCGTCGGCCTGCGGATCACCCGGCACCAGGAGCAGCCGGAGGCCGTCGCCGAGCCCGTCCCGACCGCCGCGCCGACCGCCACCGAGGCCAAGCCCGTCCCGGCCACCCCCATCTGCCAGGCCGTCGGCTGCGCGCACAAGGATCCCAAGGCCACCGGCTGCGGCAAGGACGCCCGGACCCTGCAGACCGACGTCATCGGCAAGGTGGTCGTCTACCTCCGGTACAGCCAGACCTGCCAGGCGGCCTGGGCGGCGATCACCGAGGGCCAGCCGAAGGACTACGCGACCATCACCGACGGCTCCGGCGAGAGCGAGACGGCGCTCATCCACTGGGGCTACGACAACTACTCGTCGATGCTGGACGCGGCGGACCCGGCCACCACCTTCCAGGTCTGCGGGTACCAGCCGGCCGGGCACGTCTGCACCCCGACCGTCTCCGACCTGGCCGCCGTGGTGGCCTCCACCCCGATCCCGATCGGCCCCGCCTCACCGCCCCCGGGCACCGGCACGGGCTCGGCGGCCACCGCGCAGCCGTCCCCCGCCCAGCCGACCACCGCGCAGCCCTCGCCGTAGGCGCCGGTCGGTCTTAGTCGAGGTACCCGCGCAGCTGCGCCGCGAAGGCGTGGTCGCGGAGCTTGATCAGCGTCTTCGACTCGATCTGGCGGATCCGCTCCCGGGTCACGCCGAACACCGTGCCGATCTCCTCCAGCGTGCGCGGACGGCCGTCGTCCAGCCCGTAGCGGAGCTGGACGACCTGGCGCTCCCGCTCGCCCAGGGTGGCCAGGACCGCGTCCAGGTGCTGGCGCAGCAGCAGGAAGGTGGCGGACTCCGCGGGTGAGGCGGCGTCGGCGTCCTCGATCAGGTCGCCGAGCGCCACGTCGTCCTCCTCGCCGACCGGGGTGTGCAGCGAGATCGGCTCCTGGGCCAGCCGGAGCAGTTCGCGCACCCGCTCCTCGGTCAGCTCCAGGGCGGCGGCGATCTCGGCCGCGGTCGGTTCCAGGCCGCGTCGCTGCAACAGGGCGCGCTGCACCCGGACCACCCGGTTGATCAGCTCGACCACGTGCACCGGCACCCGGATCGTCCGGGCCTGGTCGGCCAGCGCCCGGCTCATCGCCTGCCGGATCCACCAGGTGGCGTACGTGGAGAACTTGTAGCCGCGGGCGTAGTCGAACTTCTCCACCGCCCGGATCAGGCCCAGGTTGCCCTCCTGGATCAGGTCCAGCAGGGTCAGCCCACGGCCCACGTAGCGTTTGGCGACGGACACCACCAGGCGCAGGTTCGCCTCGATCAGCCGGCGCTTGGCGATCCGGCCCAGCACCACCAGGGTGTCCAGTTCGCGGGCCAGGTGGTCGGGCGGCGGCGGGTCGCCGTTCAGCCGGTCCTCGGCGAACAGGCCGGCCTCGACCCGGCGGGCCAGCTCCACCTCCTCGACGGCGGTGAGCAGCCGGACCCGGCCGATCTCGCGCAGGTACTGGCGGAGCAGGTCCGCCGCCGGTCCGGCGCCGCCCTCGGCCTGCGGGCGGGACTCCTCCCCGTCCCCACCGTCGGGGGACTCGCCGTCGGGGGACTCGCCGCCGGGGGACTCGCCGCCGGACTCCGGGGCCTCGCCGTCGAGCCCGGGCGCCTCGCCGTCGAGGTCCGGCTCCGGGCTCTCGGGGTGCCCCTCCGGCAGGCCCTGGGCGGGGACCCGGGCGCCGTCCGGGGGCGCGGCCCCGGCCCGGCCGTGGTCCGTCTCCTGCTCCCCGGTCGGGCCGCCGGGGTTCGGTCGGGTACTGGTGGTGGTCGGTGCGGCGGGCGCACCGGAGGTCGCGGCAAGGCCTTGGTCCACGGGCATCCCTCGGGGCGGGCGCGACTCTGGCGGACCCGCGCTGGACGGAGGTGGGACGCCCTCCAGTGTGCGGTACGCCACGCTCCGTGGCCGAGACTCGTGCGCGGACTTTCTCCGCTGTTCCTGCCGGGCCGCTCGTTCCCGCCGGCCCGCCCGCGCCTACAGGGCCGCGGCGCCCCGGCTGCGGAGCTGCTGGCCGTACTGCTGGAGCTGCCACAGCTCGGTCTGCACCGCGTGCAACTGCTCGGCGTCGGCCCGGTGGCCGAGCCGCTGCAGGTAGCCGCGCACCTCGGCGATCCGCCGGTCCACCGCCAGCAGGCGCAGCTTGACCAGGAACTCCCCCGCGTAGATCGCGTCCACCTTCCGGCGCGAGCGCACCGGCTCGACGGTCAGCTCGGTCACCAGCGAACGCACCTGGTCGTCCGGGGCCGCCTCGCGCACCGCGCTGGTGAAGTCCGGCAGCGTCGCCCCGTACGCGGCGCCGCCGGCCTTGGCGACGGCCTGCCGGACGGCGGTGTAGGGCAGGGTGGGGAACTCGTCGTCGCCGTAGTGGTCGAAGGCCGGGCTGACCAGGTCCGGGTGCTGGAGCGCCAGTTTGAGCAGCTCCCGCTCGACGAACTGGGCCGGGTCGCGCGGGTTGAGCCGGAAGGCGGGCTGGGCCGGTCGCACCGGCGCGGGCTCGGGGCGGCGGCCGCGGTCGGCGCCCCTGGGGTTCTGCTGGCGCTCGCGGTCCCAGCGGGCCAGCTGGGAGACCCGGCGGACGACGAAGGGCTCGTCCAGGATGCCGAGCATGCCGGCCAGGCGGACGGCGTACTCGTGCTGGATCGAGCGGTCCTTGATCTTGGCGACGATCGGGGCCGCCTCCTCCAGCGCCGCCGACCGCCCCTCCGGGGTGTCCACCCGGTGCCGGGCCACCACCGAGGTCAGCGCGAACTCGAACAGCGGGACGGGGTTGTCGATCAGCTGCTTGACCGCCTCGTCGCCCTGGGCCAGGCGCAGCTCGCACGGGTCCATGCCGCCCGGGCTGACCGCGATGGAGGTCTTGGCGGCGAACTTCTGGTCGTCCTCGAAGGCCCGCAGGGCGGCCTTCTGGCCGGCCGCGTCGCCGTCGAAGGTGAAGACCGTCTCGCCGCGGTACTGCGAGGTGTCCATCAGCAGCCGGCGGATGATCTTGATGTGGTCCTCGGCGAAGGCCGTGCCGCAGGTGGCCACCGCCGAGGTGACCCCGGCCAGGTGGCAGGCCATCACATCGGTGTAGCCCTCGACCACCACCGCGCGGCCCGACTTGGCGATCTCCTTCTTCGCCAGGTCGATGCCGTACAGCACGTGCGACTTCTTGTAGATCGGCGTCTCGGGCGTGTTCAGGTACTTCGGGCCGTTGTCGTCCTCGCGCAGGCGGCGGGCCCCGAAGCCGACCACCTCGCCCGCGATGTCCCGGATCGGCCAGACCAGCCGGCCCCGGAAGCGGTCGATCAGACCGCCGCGCTGGCCCTGCGAGGCCAGGCCGCCGAGCAGGATCTCCTTGTCGGAGAAGCCCTTGCCGCGCAGGTAGCGGACCAGGTGCTCCCAGCCCACCGGCGCGTAGCCGACGCCGAAGGTCCGGGCGGCCTCCTCGTCGAAGCCGCGCTCGGCCAGGAAGCGGCGGCCGATCTCGGCCTCCGGCCCGGCCAGCTGCTCCTGGTAGTAGGCGGCGGCGACCTTGTGCGCCTCGACCAGGCGGGTCCGCTCGCCCTGCTGGTGGCGGGGGTTGTAGCCGCCCTCCTCGTAGCGCAGGGTGATGCCGGCCTGGGCGGCCATCCGCTCGACGGCCTCGGCGAAGGTGAAGTGCTCGATCTTCATCAGGAAGGCGATGGTGTCGCCGTTCTCCTGGCAGCCGAAGCAGTGGAAGACGCCCTTGGCGGGGTTCACGTAGAAGGAGGCGGACTTCTCGTCGTGGAAGGGGCAGACGCCCTTGTACTCGCCGCCGCCACCGTTGGTCAGCTGAACGTAGTCGCCGACCACCGCGTCGATCGGCAGTGCGCTGCGCACCGCCTGTACGTCTTCGTCCCTGATCCGCCCGGCCACCCCGGAAGTCTACTGGGGTGGCCGGGGTTTCCGGCCGGCCGGTCGCGGCGAGCCAGCGGCGGACCCGGGGCGGACCGGCCGCGCAGCGGACCGGCCGGGTCAGGTCCAGGCGGCGCCGACGAGCCGGGCGTGCAGGGCGAGTGCGGAGGCGTCGGTGAGGGTGGCGATCTGGTCGATGACCGCCCGCAGGGCGGCGCGGTCGTCCTCGGCCTCGCGGTAGAGCGCGGCGAACACCGGGTCCAGGCCCTCGGGGGCGCGCTGGGCGAGCACGTACGCCAGCTCGGCGATCACGATCCGCTGGCGGGCCCGCAGCTGGGCCTGCTCGTCGCGCTGCATCACGAAGCGGACGGCGACCGCCTTGAGTACCGCGCACTCCAGCCGGACACCGCGCGGCACCACCAGCTCGGCCGTGTACCGGGTGAGTCGGCCGGGGCCGTAGCGGGCCCGGGTGGCCTGCTCGGCGGCCAGGCAGAAGCGGCCGATCAGCTGGCTGGTGAGGTCCTTCAGCCCGGCCCGGGCGCGGGCCGTGCCGTCGTACTCGCGGGGCCACCAGTCCTGGCCGAGCAGCCGGTCGAGGGCGGCGGCCAGCTCCGCCGGCTCGGCGTCCGGGGCGTAGCGCTCGGCGACCTTGAAGAGCTCGGCCCGCTCGCTCGGCGCGCGCAGCGCGGCCGGGTCGATGTGGCCGGCCTGGAGGCCGTCCTCGACGTCATGGGTGGAGTAGGCGACGTCGTCGGACCAGTCCATGACGGTGGCCTCGAAGCACTTGCGCCCGGCCGGGGAACCGGCCCGCAGCCAGCGGAACACCGGCAGGTCGTCGGCGTAGACGCCGTACTTGGGCGAGGTCGGGTCGACCGGGTGCGCGCCGCGGGTCCACGGGTACTTGGTGGCGGCGTCGAGGGCGGCGCGGGTCAGGTTGAGGCCGACGCTGCGGCCGGGCCAGGGGGCCAGCCGGGCGGCGGGCTGCTCGCCCGGCGGGGCGAAGCGCTTGGGTTCGAGCCGGGTGAGGATGCGCAGCGACTGCGCGTTGCCCTCGAAGCCGCCGCAGGCCTCGGCGGCCTGGTCGAGCGCCTCCTCGCCGGTGTGGCCGAACGGCGGGTGGCCGATGTCGTGGGCCAGACAGCCGGCCTCGACGAGGTCCGGGTCGCAGCCCAGGGCCGCTCCCAACTCCCGCCCGACCTGAGCGCATTCGAGGGAGTGGGTGAGCCGGGTGCGGGGGAAGTCGTTGCGCATCGGGGCGACCACCTGGGTGATGCCGGCCAGCCGCCGCAGCGCCGCCGAATGCAGCACCCGGGCGCGGTCGCGCTGGAAGGCCGTACGGCCGGGGCGCTTGTCCGGTTCGGGGACCCAGCGGGCCTCGTCGGTGCGGTCGTACGGGAACGGGGTGGCGGCGAGGCGGTTCGCGGTGTCATCCATATGCTCCTCACCGTACGCCGCGCCCCCGACACCCGGGGTGAGCCGCGCGCGAAGGGGCGCGGGCCGGGGCGTGAATCCTGCGGTACGCGCTGGTGTCCGCCCCGGCCTGCCGCCTTCGCCCTCGGCCTCGCCCTCGGGCTCAGCCGCGGACGGCCTTCAGGACGGCGGCGGCCACCGCCTCCTGCCCCTTGGCGTTGGGGTGGATCGCCGCCAGACCCGGGGCCGGGAACGGCGGCTCGACCCAGCGGGTGGCCTCGCCCGCGCACATGTCGTGCCCGGCCGAGGGGGTGGCCGCGTCCACGAACACCGCGCCGGCGCCCTCCGCGCGCTTCTTCAACATGCCGTTGAGCTGCTGCTCCTTCTCCGAGAGGAAGCCCAGGTCTCCCCCGGCGACCGTCTTTCCCAGCACCTGCCGGCAGGTCTCCGGGTCGGACGGCAGCAGCGTCGGGTACCCGACCACGTACACCCGGGCCTGCGGGGAGCGGTGCTTGATGTCCTGCAGGATCCGGCCGAGCTGCTCACCGGCCGCGTCGACCTTGCGCTGCACCTGGTCGGTGCCGCCGGAGGCGTAGTGCTCGCGGCAGGGCGAGGCCGCGCGCGTGGCGCCGACCATGCCCTTCACCGCGTCCACCAGGTTCTCCTTGGCGCACTCCTTGACGACCTCCATGAAGCCCGCGTCGTTGCCGCCGATGCCGACCGTCACCAGCCGGGTGGCCGGGGTCAGCGCGTCCAGCTGGGGCGGGTTGGTGCCGTGGTCGGTCTCCTGGGCGCCGGTGAGGTCCCCGGTGCGGGCGCCACTGCAGCTGACGTCCTGGAACTTGTCGGCCGCCAGCCCGAGCCCCTTCGCCACCAGGGACGGGTAGCTGGCCCCCGAGCGGGAGCAGCCCCTCGGCTCGCCCACCTGCGGGGCGATCTTCAGGCCGGCGGTGTACGAGTCGCCGAGGGCCACGTACGGGCCGGTGGGCGGCGGGGTGGGCTTCGGGCTCTTGGCGGGCAGCGCGCCCGCGAAGCCCGAACCGCCGTCCGCCCCTCCCGCACCGGTGCACCCGGCGAGCAGGAGTGCGGCCAGCCCGGCCGTCAGGGCGGCGGTCGGGCGCATGGTCCTGGACATGGTCGCGCGCGTGGTCGTGCGCATGGCATCCCCCCGGGGATAGGCGTCGCGGACAGCTCCTACGGCGGCGCGTCCCCCGACGCCGCAAGAACCAACGAACGGCGCCACCGAATGACTCCCGCGACTCCCGGCCGCTGATGACGGACCGGGCTGATCCGGCCCCGCCGGGCCTGCTCCGGGCCTACTCCGCGCCGCGCTCGTGCTCGGCCAGGAACTGTTCGAAGCGCCGCCCCAGCTCGTCCGCCGACGGCAGGTCCACCGGCTCGGCCAGCAGGCTCTCCCGGCCCTCCGCGCCCGCCACCGCGTCGTACTGGCCCTCCATGCCGCGGATGGCCGAGCGCAACTCGCCGTCCCCGTGCGCCAGCTGCTCCTCGATGTCGGCGTACACCTCGCCGACCCGCTCGCGCAGCCGGTTGCCGGGCAGCACCAGGCCGGTGGCGGACTGCACCGCCTCCAGGATCAGCACGGCGGCGGCCGGGTAGGCCGAGCGCGCCACGTAGTGCGGGACGTGCACGGCGAAGCCCAGCACGTCGTGCCCGGCCTCGGCCAGGCGGTACTCCAGCAGCGCCTGGGCACTGCCCGGGACCTGCGCCTGCTCGAACCACTGCGGGTAGCCGGCCGCCAGGTCCAGCCGGTTGCCGTGCGGGGTCAGACCGACCGGGCGGGTGTGCGGCACGCCCATCGGGATGCCGTGGAAGTCCACCGACAGCCGGACCTCGAAGCGCTCCACCAGCTCGCGGACGGCGCCGGCGAAGCGCTCCCACTCGACGTCCGGCTCGGGGCCGGTGAGCAGCAGGAACGGCGCGCCCGCGGAGTCGCGGACGAGCTGGAGCAGGATCTCCGGCGGCTCGTAGGACGTCCACTGGTCGCGGTCGAAGACCATCGCGGGGCGGCGCGCCCGGTAGTCGACCAGGCGGTCGTGGTCGAAGCGGGCCACCACCTGCGGCGAGCCCGTCTCCAGGAGGTGGGCCACCACCTGGCCGCCGGCCTCGCCGGCGTCCATGAAGCCCTCGAAGTGCTGGAGCAGCACGAGGCCCGCACCGGTGTCGCGCAGCTCCACGTTGGCCGCCGCCACCGCGGCCACGCCCTGCTGATCCAGCTCGTACAGCGCCTGGAAGTCACGCACCGCGCACCCAACCCCGTTCTCTACTCGTCACGACGTACCGGCTTCTCGTCCTCTCCAGCGTGCCGGGCACCGCCGGAATTCCCGCCCGCCCGGGAAGGCGCGCCCGGCGGCCTCCGCCGACCGCTCCGGATCATGATCGCACCCGGGGGGAAAGCCCCTGGTCACGGGTGTTCAACGGCCCGGCCGGGGGCGTGCGGTGGAGGCCCGCACCGCCATTCGCGTGCCGCGAAGTGACGCACCGCCTTCTGGCGGGTATCGTCCTCTCGCTGCCTCGCATCGTCGCGTCGTCGTCACGTCGTCCGTAACGCCGTCGACCACGTCCCGGACCGGTGTTCGGCCAGCCACCCACGACGCATCTTGCCTTCACCTGGCCGCCTGCTTCCCTTCGCGCTCTCGTTTCCTCCTCGGCCATTTCGCGGACGCACACTGTCCCCTCGCTCATCCCGCCGGACCGGTCCGAGGATCCGTGTCCGTTCCGGCACCGCGCCGCCCGCTCCGGGCCGCCGCCCCCGCCCCGCCCGACCGGTCCTCCGGCGTGCACGGGTACCCGGCGGGCGGACTCCGGACCGGGGCGAACGTCCAGCGCAGCCCGAGCCGCACCCCGGCACGGGAGGCACCCTCCGACCGATGAAGGACCGAAGGTTCCGTGCCCGTACCTGTCATCCTCACCGGCCGCACCGTGCGGCTGGAGCCCCTCGCCGCGCACCATGCCGAGGCCATCGCCAAGGCCGGCGCCGAGGACCGTACGACCTACGCCTTCACGCCCGTCCCGCACGGCCTGGAGGCGGCCCGCGACTACATCGCGCGTGCCCTCGCCGACCAGGCCGCGGGACGGTCACTGCCGTTCGCGACGGTGAACCTCGCCGACGGCCGGGTGGTCGGCTCCACCCGGTTCCTGGAACTCGACTACTGGCAGGGCCCGGTGGTCTGGCCACCGGTGCCCGGGGTGCCGGTCGGCGACCCGGCCACGGCCGTCCCGGACGCCGCCGAGATCGGCAACAGCTGGCTCTCGCCGCGCGCCCAGGGCACCGGCATCAACACCGAGGCCAAGCTGCTGATGCTGCGCCACGCCTTCGAGGAGTGGGGGGTGCAGCGGATCTCGCTGCGCGCCGACGCCCGCAACCAGCGCTCGTGCACCGCCATCGAGCGGCTCGGCGCCACCTCCGAGGGCGTCCGCCGGGCCCACTCGCGCGGGCTCGACGGCGTGGTGCGCTCCACCGCGTTCTACTCGATCCTCGACTCCGAGTGGCCCGCGGTGCGCGACATCATCGAGCTGCGGATCGCCGCCGCCACCTCGCCCAGCGCCCCGGATCCGGAGATCAACCAGGAGTGCCTTAGACACGGCGGCGGTCCCGGGCACCTGATCACGGCCTGAGCGGCGCCCGTTCGCCGGTGGCGGCGGTCGCCAGGATCCAGGCGAGCAGCGCCGTGCCGTGCTGCTCGCCCGGCAGGGCCATCCAGCGGTTGCGGCTCGCCTCGACGACCGCCGAGACCGGGCGCCGGCCGCTGCGCGCCGAGGCGACGGCCACCTCCCAGACGGCGTGGCCGCTGCGGGAGTGGCAGATCCGGACGGCGCCCTCCCGGGTGTGGACGGACCACCGGTGGTCCAGCGCCGCCGGATCCGGGCCGGTCCGGATCCGCTGCCACTGCTCCTCCGTCCACATCACGTCCGGAACCGGGTGCGGGCGCGGGACCAGCATGTCGGCGCGGCCCCGGCCGCCGGTGACCGACCCGGGCTCCGGGAACGCCCAGGCCGGCAGCGACTCGCGGGCCGCCAGCCAGGCCGCCGGGATGCCCCGGGTACCGGTGTACGCGGCGACCACTCCCCCGGTGATCGCCGCGACGGTGTCCATGTCCCCGCCGGCCGCGACCGCCTCGCGGACGGCGGCCGGGTAGTCGGCCAGCCGGCGGGCGGCGCACCACAGGGCGTACGGGACGGTGTCGGCGGCGGACGTCCGGCTGCCGTTGCCGAGCACCCGTGCGGCCACCGACGGATCCGGCTCGGCGAGCAGGGCGGCCGCCTCGGCCAGAGCGTCGTGGACGGCGCCGCTCGGGGTGTAGTGCCGGACCTTGGTCAGGAAGCCGCTCGGCGTCATGGTCTCGGTCCGCGCCCGCACCGCGAACGCGGCGGCCACCGCGACCGCGATGGCGCCGTCCACCGCCTGCGGGTGGGTGTGCGTGATCACCGCCGTCTCGGCGGCCAGCCGGACGACCTCGTCCAGGTCCCCGGCGCACGCCGCCCCCAGCGGGGCCACCCGCATCGCGGCGCCGTTGCCGTACGAGCCCTGGCCGTCGAAGAGTTCGGCCGCCAGGACCCGGGCGTCGCCGCCCTCGCGGACCAGCCGCAGCAGGCGGTTGGCGGCCGGGCCGTAGCCCCGGTCGAAGTCGTGGCGCAGGGCGAACGCCTGGGTGAGGTCGACGGTGTCGATCGTGCCGCGTTCGGTGTGCGCCGCGTACACCGAGCAGGCCATCTCGGTGTCGTCGGTCCACGGCCAGGGGCCGGGCGGGTCGGTGCGGTCGGCGAAGTGGGCGGCGGCGGTGGCGGGGACGAAGAACTGGGCGCCGAAGGCGTCGCCGACGGAGAGGCCGTCGAGCGCGTCGAGCGCGGGGCTGGTGGGTGGAGTCGTCATATGGCCCCCAGCTGAACGGTTCGACCGACACTCCGTCAACGTCATTCCCGCGAGCGCCCCCGACGGGCGATGTTTCGCATACCCCCGATCCGGGCGGGCAGCACCCAGGGCATGACCCGCGCGAACCCTCTCGACCCCGTCGTGCTGCTCGGCGCCGACCAGCAGCACATCGTCACCCGGGCGCAGCTGCGCCGACTCGGGGTGCCGTCCGGCACCATCGCCCACCGGCTGCGCCCCGGCGGGCCCTGGCAGCAGGTGCTGCCCCGGGTGATCTGCCTGCAGACCGGGAGGCTGACCGCCCATCAGCGGCTGCGCGCCGCACTGGCGTACGCGAGCCCGAAGGGGCGGGCGCCGCAGGCCGGCGAGGTGCTGCTGACCGGGGACGCGGTGCTGGCCGACGCCGGACTGCCGAGCGCCGGGCACCCGGCGGACCTCGGCCGGGTCGATGTACTGATCCCCGGTCAACGCCGGGTCGGCGACCGCGAGTTCGTCCGGGTCCACCGGGCGGCCGGGCCGCTGCCGGGCGGCTTCGAGCGGGACGACGGGCTGTGGAGCACCACCGTCGCCCGGGCCCTGGCCGACCTCGCGCCGGGCGAGACCGGGCAGCGCCGGTTCCGGGCGCTGTGCGCGGAGGCCGTCCAGCGACGGCACTGCGAACTCGGCGAGCTGCTGGACCACTTGCTGGCCCGGCCGGGCGCGCTCGGGCTGCCGCAGGTGGCCCGGGTGGTGGAGGACCTCACCGCCGGGGTGCGGTCGGTGGTCGAGGGCGAGGCTCGCGAACTCCTGGCGCACGCGGGCCTGCCCGACCCGCTGTGGAACCCGGTGCTCTTCCTGGGCGGCCGCTTCCTCGCCGTCCCGGACGCCTACTGGCCGCACGCCTGCGTGGCGTTGGAGATCGACTCCCGCGCCTGGCACCTGCGCCCCGCCGACCACGAACGCGGCCTGGCCCGCGCCAACCGGCTGACCGCCGTCGGCCTCCCCGTGGTCCGCACCTCCCCGATCCAGCTCCGGCGCGACCCCACCCCGGTCCTCCACGAGCTGACCGCCCTCCTCACCACCGGCCCGCACGGCCCCCACCCCGGCATCACCTGGCGCCGGGCCCGTTGAGGACCCGGCGGGCGGGCGGCGGCGGTCAGCAGCGCGGGTCGATCTCCTGGAAGGTGGCGTAGTGGTCGGCCGACCAGTACTGCTCGCCGGAGTCGCCGGTGACGACGCGGCGGGTGCCGCGGTCGTTGGAGCCGGGGGTGACGACGGTGAACTCGTGGTAGTAGCCGCCGGATTTCTTCGGCAGGCGGCTCTCGCGGTTCTCGAAGACGATGCCGTCGCGGTTGTACGGGTAGGGGCCGCCCTTGGCGATCAGGCCGAGGGTGTCCTGGGCCTGGCTGGGGAGCTTGGTGCGGCAGACGTCGGCGAGCGCCGGGTCGGCGGGCACCCAGGTGCCGCTCGGGGCGGGGGTGCCGCCGGCCGGCGGGGACGGCTTGGGGGCCGAGGGCTTGGCGGCCGAGGCGCCCGCCGTGGTGGCGGTGGAGCTCGCGGCGGCCTTGGGGTGGCTGCTGCCGCCCTTGCCGGCGAGCAGGTACCCGATCCCGGCGACGAGGGCCAGGATCAGGACGGCCACGACGACGAGCGGGCTTTTGCGTCTGGTCATGCGCTCCAGCTTGGCAGGCCCGCACGCTCCGTCCGCCCAGCTACACACGTGGCCACCGCCACACCCGGCCGGGCGCAGACGTACGGCCGGGCGGGGACGGACGCCATTGTCCGTCCCCGCCCGGCCGTGTTACGTACGCCGGTTCTCCTGCGCCGAGCTCCGGTGTACGCCCTCCCGTCGGGAGGGAAGCGGTCAGTCCGGCCCGCGGCCGAGGAGGGGATGCCTACCCTCTCTCAGCGCGAGTCGCTGCCCGCCGTCTCGATGGCGGCGCGGCCTGCCTCCAGGCGCGCCACCGGGATCCGGAAGGGGGAGCAGGAGACGTAGTCCAGCCCCACCTCGTGGAAGAAGTGGACCGAGTCCGGGTCGCCGCCGTGCTCGCCGCAGACGCCGAGCTTGAGGTCGGGTCGGGTGGCCCGGCCGGCCTCGACGGCGTGCTTGACGAGCGCGCCGACACCGTCGCGGTCGATGGTCTCGAACGGGGAGACCCCGAAGATGCCCTTCTCCAGGTAGGCGGTGAAGAACGAGGCCTCCACGTCGTCCCGGGAGAAGCCCCAGACGGTCTGGGTGAGGTCGTTGGTGCCGAAGGAGAAGAACTCGGCGGCCTCGGCGATCTGGCCGGCGGTGACCGCGGCGCGCGGCAGCTCGATCATGGTGCCGAGCTTGATGTCCAGCTGCACGCCGGTGGACTGGGCGACCTCGGCGAGCACGCGCTCGCACTCGTCGCGGACCAGCTCCAGCTCCTGGACGGTGCCGACCAGCGGGATCATCACCTCGGGGCGCGGGTCGCCGCCGGCCAGCCTGCGCTCGGCGGCGGCCTCGGCGATGGCGCGGACCTGCATGCCGAACAGGCCGGGGATGACCAGGCCGAGGCGGACACCGCGCAGGCCGAGCATCGGGTTCTGCTCGTGCAGCTTGTGCACCGCCTGGAGCAGGCGCAGGTCGTTCTCGTTCGGGTCCTTGCGGGCCTCGGCGAGGGCGACGCGCACCGACAGCTCGGTGATGTCCGGCAGGAACTCGTGCAGCGGCGGGTCGAGCAGGCGGACGGTGACGGGCAGGCCGTCCATGGCCTGGAAGAGCTCCAGGAAGTCGCCCTTCTGCAGCGGCAGCAGGGTGGAGAGGGCGAGCTCGCGGTCCTTGTCGTTGTCCGCCAGGATCAGGTGCTCGACCTCCTTGCGCCGCTCCTCGCCGAGGAACATGTGCTCGGTGCGGCACAGGCCGATGCCCTGGGCGCCGTAGCGGCGGGCGCGCCCGCCGTCCTCGGCGTTGTCGGCGTTGGCGCGCACGGCGAGCCGGCGGCGGCCGTCGGCGTGCGACATCAGCCGGTGCACGGCCTGGACGAGCCCGCCCTGGACGTCGGCACCGGCGTGCAGGGTGCCTTCGAAGTACTCGACGACGGGGGACGGCAGGACGGGCACCTCACCGAGGTAGACCTTGCCGGTGGCGCCGTCGATGGAGACGACGTCCCCCTCCTCCAGCACCAGGCCGTCGGCGGTGGTCATCCGGCGGCGCTTGGTGTCGACCTCCAGCTCCTCGGCGCCGCAGACGCAGGTCTTGCCCATGCCGCGGGCGACGACGGCGGCGTGCGAGGTCTTGCCGCCGCGCGAGGTGAGGATGCCCTCGGCGGCGATCATGCCGTCCAGGTCGTCCGGGTTGGTCTCGCGGCGGACCAGGATGACCTTCTCGCCCGAGCGGGACCACTTGACGGCGGTGTAGGAGTCGAAAACGATCTTGCCGATGGCCGCGCCGGGCGAGGCGGCGAGGCCCCAGGCGATCTGCTTGGACTCGGCGTTCGGTGCGAAGCGCGGGAACATCAGCTGCGAGAGCTGGCCGCCGGTGACCCGCATGAGGGCCTCGTCCAGGTCGATCAGGCCCTGGTCGACCAGCTGGACGGCGATCCGGAAGGCCGCGGCGGCGGTGCGCTTGCCGACGCGGGTCTGCAGCATCCAGAGCTTGCCGCGCTCGATGGTGAACTCGATGTCGCAGAGGTCGCGGTAGTGGTTCTCGAGCGTGTGCATGATCGCCATCAGCTCGTCGTACGACTTCTTGTCGAGCTTCTCCAGCTCGGCCAGCGGCAGGGTGTTGCGGATGCCCGCGACGACGTCCTCGCCCTGGGCGTTGGACAGGTAGTCGCCGTACACGCCCTGCGCGCCGGTGGAGGGGTCACGGGTGAAGGCGACGCCGGTGCCGGAGTCCTCGCCGAGGTTGCCGAAGACCATGCTGCAGACGTTGACCGCGGTGCCGAGGTCGTTCGGGATGCGCTCCTGCCGGCGGTACAGGCGGGCGCGGTCACCGTTCCAGGAGTGGAAGACGGCGTGGATGGCGAGGTCCATCTGCTCGCGCGGGTCCTGCGGGAAGGCCCGGCCGGTCTCGCGCTCGACGATGCCCTTGAACACCTCGACGAGTTCCCGGAGGTCGGAAGCGTCCAGGTCCAGGTCGTTGACGGTGCCCTTGGCGTGCTTGGCCTCGTCCAGGGCCTCCTCGAACAGCTCGCCGTCGACGCCCAGCACGGTCTTGCCGAACATCTGGACCAGTCGGCGGTAGGAGTCCCAGGCGAAGCGCTCGTTCCCGGACTGGGCGACGAGGCCGACCACCGAGGCGTCGGAGAGGCCGATGTTGAGGACGGTGTCCATCATGCCGGGCATGGAGAACTTCGCGCCCGAGCGCACGGACACCAGCAGCGGGTTGTCGGCCTGGCCGAGCTTCTTGCCCATCTCCTGCTCGAGCGCGTCGAGGTGGGCGCCGATCTCCTGGTGGAGCGAGGCCGGCTCGCTGCCGGTCTCCAGGAAGACCTTGCAGGCCTCGGTGGTGATGGTGAACCCCGGAGGGACGGGGAGGCCAAGGTTGGTCATCTCGGCCAGGTTCGCGCCCTTGCCGCCGAGAAGGTCCTTGAGGTCCTTGTTTCCTTCAGTGAAGGAGTAAACAAACTTCTGCTGGGACGGCACGGGTCGGTCTCCTCGTACGCGGTTGCCCTGACGCCGGAGAACATACCCATTTCGAAGGTTCTTCTCTGCCCCGAATAGGCCGTACGAGGCCGGTACTCGGTGGTAACCCGCTAGATCGAATGCACATAAAGGCGTTCACCTCTGTTGGCGAAATCGTCCGGATGACGCTAGCCCGCGTTCAAGTCTTGAAGCAATGGACCCAGAAGATCGCATGATTCGGACGGACGGTAGCGGTCTCGGGTCGCCCGCGTTGCCCCGGCTTGATTTCCTGCACCCGGATCGACCGATCCCCGGCCGACCGGCTTCGGGAAGCGTTTCACAGCCGACCTGTCCACTTCGTCCACTGACCCACCGTCAGTCGCCATCGCATGTGGCAAGCGTCACCAGCGCATCCCATCGGTCGAACGTAGTCCGCCTCCGCCGATCGTCGCACTCCGTCCAGAAACGTGCCCGTTCCGTGACATCGGACCGCCAGAAAGGAGCCCTCCTGTCCAGATTGGACAAGAGGGCTGGGACCGAATGGCAGTGGGCCCGGGAGGGCCTATTTCGCCACTACGGACAGGTCATCCGCCAGAGGTGTCCGATTCGGCGTCAGCACCCGGTCGGGCGCAGTCGTACGGATCGTCCAACCAGCCCTCCGGCAGCACCACCCGGTTGTTGCCGGCGGTGCGCCCGCGCGGGCCGTCCGCGCCGGCCGGCCAGGCCTGGGACTGCTCCACCAGGGCGAGGGTTTCGGCCAGCTCGACCAGCGAGGAGGAGTTGGCGAGCTTCACCCGCAGCTCCGAGCCGACCGAGAAGCCCTTGGTGTACCAGGCGACGTGCTTGCGGAAGTCGATCACGCCGCGCGCCTCGTCGCCCAGCCACTCGCCGAGCAGCTGCGCGTGCCGCACCATCGCCCGCGCCACGTAGCCGAAGTCCGGGCGGGCGTAGTCGACCTCGCCCTCGAAGATCGAGACCAGGTCCTTGAACAGCCACGGCCGGCCCAGGCAGCCGCGCCCCACCACGACGCCGTCGCAGCCGGTCTCCCGCATCATCCGCACCGCGTCGTCCGCCGACCAGATGTCCCCGTTGCCCAGCACCGGGACGTGCGCCGGCACGGACTCGCGCAGCCGGGCGATCGCCGACCAGTCGGCCGTCCCGCCGTAGTGCTGGGCGGCGGTGCGCCCGTGCAGGGCGATCGCGGCCACGCCCTCCTCGGCGCCGATCCGGCCGGCGTCCAGGAAGGTGAGGTGGTCGTCGTCGATGCCCTTGCGCATCTTCATGGTGACCGGCAGGTCGCCCGCGTTGGCCACGGCCTCGCGCAGGATCTCGCGCAGCAGGTTGCGCTTGTACGGCAGCGCCGAGCCGCCGCCCTTGCGGGTCACCTTGGGGACGGGGCAGCCGAAGTTGAGGTCGATGTGGTCGGCCAGGCCCTCGTCCGCGATCATCCGGGCGGCCTTGCCGACGGTCACCGGGTCCACGCCGTACAGCTGGATCGAGCGCGGCTTCTCGCTCGGGTCGAACTTGATCAGCTGCATGGTCTTGGCGTTGCGCTCGACCAGCGCCCGGGTGGTGATCATCTCCGAGACGTACAAACCCTTGCCGCCGCTCTGCTCGCGGCAGAGCGTGCGGAACGGCGCGTTGGTGATGCCGGCCATCGGCGCCAGCACGACGGGCGGCCACACCTGGATCGGGCCGATGTCCAGCGGCGCGAACTCGGCGTCGGGCGCGGTGGGTGCGGGCGTGGCTGTCATGCGCGGCTGACCTCGGGGCAGGGGGATCGGGACTCTCCATTGTCCCCCACCCGGGTGAGCGCCGGTTCCTGTACCTGATCGGTTCCTGTGCCGGGTCGGTTCCTACGCCTGGTCGATCCGGATCGAGCCGGAGACGACCGAGGCGTGGATGCGGTTCGGGCTGGAGGCGTCCGCCAGGTTGGCGTCGATCGAGCGGCTGCCGCTGCCCGACTCGCCGGTGAAGGCGTAGTGGGTGTCCTTCGGCAGGCTCATCCGCACCGAGCCGGACGTGGTCCTGGTGTCCACCGAGTGCGGGGCCTTCGCGAAGTCCAGCTCCACCGAGCCCGAGCCGACCTCGGCGTTCACCCGCTCCGCGCTCAGGTCGATGCCCTGCACCATCCCGGAGGTGGCGTGCGCGTCGACCTCCCCGGAGGTGCCGATCAGCCGCAACTCGCCCGAGGTGAGGTCCATCCGGACGTCGCCGCTCAGGCCGTCCACCTCGACGAACCCGGAGCTCACGGCTCCCGAGACCTCGGTCGCGGCCGGCACCTCCAGCTCGATCTGGGCGCCGCAGCCGAAGTCGGCGAACGGCAGGATCTGCCGGCACCGCATGCCGACGGTCAGCACGTCGCCGTCGACAGTGGTCGACACCACCGGCTTGCGCACCATCCAGTCCAGGTTCTGCCGGACCACCACATGGCCCTCCCGGCCCGCCCTGACCCGTACCGAGGCGCTGCCGGTGTCCAGCTTGACCTTGTGGATCGAGACGTCGTACGGCTTGACCGAGGTCGTCCGCTGCTGCACCACCATCGCCCAGGTCTGCAGCCCGCCGCCGATCATGACGAGCACGATCGAGAGCGTCCCGGTGACCCGCCAGGCCTTCCGCTGCCACACCGCTGTGGGCTCGCCCATCGCTACCCGACCTCCAGGAACCGCAGCACCGCCAGCACCCGGCGGTGACTGTCCTCGGCCGGCGGAAGGTCGAGCTTGGTGAGGATCGAGTTGATGTGCTTGGCCACCGCGCTGTCGCTGACCACCAGCGCGGCCGCGATCGCGGCGTTGGAGCGGCCCTCCGCCATCAGGCCGAGCACGTCCCGCTCGCGCGGGGTCAGCTTCTCCAGCGGGTCCCGGTGGCGGCGCACCAGCAGCTGGGCCACCACCTCCGGGTCCAGCGCGGTGCCGCCCTCGGCGACCCGCTGCAGCGCGTCCACGAAGTCGTCCACGTTGGCCACCCGCTGCTTGAGCAGGTAGCCGACACCGCTGGTGTTGGTCGCCAGCAGGTCGGCGGCGTAGCGCTCCTCCACGAACTGGGAGAGCAGCAGGACGGCGACCTCCGGCCACTGCTGCCGGATCACCATCGCGGCCTTCACGCCCTCGTCGTGGAAGCCCGGAGGCATCCGGACGTCGGCGACCACCACGTTCGGGCGGTGCTCCTCGACGGCGGCCAGCAGTTCGGTGGCGTCCCCGACGGCGGCCGCGACCTCGAAGCCCACCGCCTCCAGGACCTTGACCAGGCCGACCCTCAGCAGGACCGAGTCCTCGGCGATCACAGCACGCACGGCAACTCCACGGTGATGGTGGTGGGCCCCCCGAGGGGGCTGAGAACGGACAGCGTGCCGTCGACCGAGGCGGCGCGCTTGCGCAGACCGGTGAGCCCGGTGCCGCGCGAGGGGTCCGCGCCGCCCACGCCGTCGTCGCTGATGACCAGGCGCAGCCGGCCGCCGGCCGTCCGCACCGAGAGGTCGACCCGCTTCGCGCGGGCGTGTTTGGCCACGTTGGTCAGGGCCTCGGAGACGGTGAAGTAGGCGACCGCCTCGACGGTCGGGGCGACCGTCTCGGTCAGGTCGACGTCCAGGCGCACCGGCAGCGGGGCGCGGGCGGCGATCCCGGACAGCGCCGCGTCCAGGCCGCGGTCCTCCAGGACGGCCGGGTGCAGGCCGCGGACCAGGTCGCGCAGCTCGTCGATGGCCTCCTGCGCCTCCTCGTGCGCCTCCACGATCACCTGCATGACCTCGGGCGGGACGTCCTTGAGGGTGCGCCGGGCCAGGCCGAGGTTCATCGCCAGGGAGGTGAGGCGCTGCTGGGCGCCGTCGTGCAGGTCGCGCTCGATCCGGCGGCGCTCGGCGTCCACCGCGTCGACCAGTCCGGCCCGGCTCTCGGCGATCTCCTCGACCCGCCGCTCCAGCGCCTCCGCCCGGTTGGGGCCGAGCAGCAGCGTCGCCGCCCGCACCTCCAGCCAGGCCGTCAGCGCCGCCAGCCAGGGCATCAGGGCCAGCAGCAGCACCCCGGCGACCGTGATCGCGGCGTTCAGCCCGGCCAGCTCCGAGCGCAGCGGGCTGCCGAAGGGCATCAGCCAGACCCAGCCGTACACACTGGCCATCACCAGGCCGGCGCCCCAGGCGTACAGCACGACCAGCGCGCCCGCCGCCAGCAGCGGGCCGGCCAGCAGGTGGTAGACGGTCTGGCGCCAGGTCAGGCCCAGCAGCAGCCGGCCCGGCAGCCAGGCCCAGGGCTCGCCGGGCCGCGGCGGCCGCACCTCCACCCCGTGCAGGGCGCGCAGCCGGCCGCGCTGCGCGGCGGTGAGCGGGCGGGTGCAGCACAGGACCAGGACGATCCCCGGGAAGAGCAGCTTGGACTCGATGACGGCCAGCCAGACCGGCAGGGCCATCGGGATGCCGGCGGCTATGAAACGGGTGTCCCGCCAGGCCTCGGGCGACCACGGGGGGCGCCGAAGGCTCCTGACGAGCGCTCGGCGCAACGTGGTGGAGGGCATGACCGACAGCGTAGGGCGCGATGATCAACGGCCACCATGAAGGGGGGCTCACAGTAGGGGTGTATCTAGGTACACCCCTGATTCGGAGTGGAGCACCACCGACAGCGGCCCGTGATCGGCGGAAAGCTTGACGGCATGACGAGCACCGCATCGCACTCCGCCATCCCGCCGCACCGGCGGCCCGTCCCCGGGAGCCACGGGGGTGTTCCCGGGGACGTGCTCCGCCGGGCGGCGGGGCCGGAGGGGACGCTGACGGTCGGGGCCGGGCCCTGGTCGGTCCGCAGCCTGGTCGCCCGTCGCGGCCGGGACGCGCTGGAGGTGTACCAGGACGGCGAGTTGGCCGATGTCCTGGTCGCCGCCCGGCTCACCCCGCAGCTGCTGCGCGGCGCTCGGCGCAGTCCGGCCGGCGGGCGGGCGTATCACGTGCTCGCCTGGGGCCGGCTGGCCGCCGACGGCAGCGCGCCCACGGTGGCGTTCACCGTCGGGCGGCTGGCCCGGCCGTTCCGGTCCGCGCTGTCGTTGCGGTCCGCGCACTCGACCGTCGCCGCCGAGGCGGTCACGGTCGCCGGGCGGTTCTGGCTCGCCTGGGCGGAAGGGCCGTACACCGGGGTGCTGGTCCGGCACCCCGGCGGGGACGCCACCGAGCGGCAGCCGCTGGAGCGGGTGCGGCGCCGGGAGCGGGCCGTGGCCGCGGCCGGAGGGGCGGCATGAGCACCGCCGTTGTCGCCGGGCGCCCGGCCGCCGTCCTCACCCTGCCCGCGCTGCCCGCGCTGCCCGCGCTGCCCGCCCGCTTCGAGCGGGTGCCGGCGGTGGCCGCCGTCGCGCTGCTGCCCTGGCTCGCGATCCTCGCCGCCTGCCACGAGACGCCGTGGGTGGTGCTCGACCTGCTGGAGTTCGCCGCGCTGGTCTCGCTGGACGCGCTGCTGCGCCGGCGCAGCGCCGCCGCCTTCTGGGCGGGCGGGGCGGTGGCCCTGCTGCTCGCCGGGGACGCACTGGCCGACATCGCCTGCGCCGGCCCGGGCCACGCGGTGATCGCCGCCCTGGTGATGGCGCTCTGCGTCGAACTGCCGCTCGCGACGGTGTGCCTGCTGCTCGGCCGCGCCGCCCTCGTCCGCCGCTAGCCGCCCTGGTCCGCCGCCAGGAGCAGCCGTTACGGGCAGCTGGGCAGGCGATTCATCAGCTCGCGGGTCCGCTCGTCGAGCGGGGTGTACGTGATCATCCGCGTCCCGAGCCGGGGGCCGAGCCAGAAGTTGGTGTACTCGCAGTGCAGCAGCCCGACGCCCGGCACCTGGAAGCGCTTGATCCCGTTGCCCGGGCGCATCACGTCGTGCCGCTGCCAGACCTCCGCGAAGTCCGGTGAGGCCTTGAGCAGCCGGGCCAGCAGCGCCTTCCAGGCGGGCTCCGCGCCGTGGTCGGCCATCGAGGCGCGGAACCGGGCCACCATGCCGAGGCGTTCGGTCCGGTAGTCGATCAGCACCTCGCGGAAGCGTGAGGGGGTGAACGCCAGCCACATCAAGTTGCGGTCCTCCGGCGGCAGTTCGTTGAGATCGCCGACGATCGCGGTGTACTGGGCGTTGTACGCGAGCACGTCGTAGCGGGAGTTGACCGCCGCGGCCGGGTACGGCGCCATCTGATCCAGCACCAGTCGCACGCTCGGGGTGACCGAGGGGCACTCCTTCACCGGCGCCGGATCCTCCGCGCCGGCCAGGGTGAACAGGTGCGAGCGCTCGCTCGGGTCCAGCAGCAGGGCGCGGGAGACCGCGTCCAGCACCTGGGTGGACACCTGGATGTCCCGCCCCTGCTCCAACCACGTGTACCAGGTCACCCCGACGGCGGCGAGCTGCGCGACCTCCTCGCGGCGCAGCCCCGGCGTGCGGCGGCGGCCGGTCAACGGCAGGCCCACCTGGTCGGGAGCGATCCGTTCGCGGCGGCTGCGCAGGAAGGCCGCCAGGTCGTGCCGGCGGGCGTCGTCGGGGGTGGTGCGGGCTTGCGCGGCCGGGGTGGTGAGGCTCATGGTTCCTAGGATGCGTCAGGCGGCATCCCGTTGCCAGGTACTTCTTATACCCGGATAACCACACTCTGGTACCAGGGTACGGAGCAGCGGATCGTATGACCCGTGACCCAACAACTCGCCGTCGCCCCCAACCCGGTTCGCGCCGCCGTCACCCCCGACGCCGCGGCCACCGCCGCGCGCACCTCCTCCCTCAGCACCCCCTCCCTCAGCACCGCCGGGCTGGTCACCGTCCTGCTCGGGGCCTTCCTGCCGATGCTCGACTTCTTCATCGTCAACGTCGCCCTGCCCACCATCGACCACGACCTGGCCGCCGGGCCCGCCGTTCTCGAACTCGTCGCCGCCGGCTACGGCATCGCCTTCGCCGTTCTGCTCGTCCTCGGCGGGCGCCTCGGCGACATCTTCGGCCGCCGCCGGCTCTTCGTCGTCGGCGCCGCCCTCTTCGCCCTCACCTCGCTCGCCTGCGGCCTCGCCCCCGGCGCCTGGACCCTGGTCGCCGCCCGCGCCGCCCAGGGCGCCTCGGCCGCGCTGCTGATCCCGCAGGTCCTCGGCACCATCACCGCCGCCACCGACGGCGCCCGGCGCGGCCGCGCCCTCAGCATCTACGGCGCCGTCGGCGGCATCTCCGTCGTGATCGGGCAGGTGCTCGGGGGCATGCTCGTCGCCGCCGACCTGTTCGGCACCGGCTGGCGCTCCGTCTTCCTGCTGAACGTGCCGTTCGCACTGCTCGCCCTGGTCCTCGCCGTCCGCTACGTCCCGGAGAGCCGGGCCTCCCAGGCCGCCCGGGTCGACGTGCCCGGCACCGTCCTGCTCACCGCGGCGCTGCTCGCCCTGCTCGTCCCGCTGATGGAGGGCCGCGCCGCCGGCTGGCCGCTCTGGTCCTGGGTGCTGCTCGGGCTGTTCCCGGTCTTCGCCGTCGCCTTCGCCGTGGTCGAACGCCGGGCGGAGCAGCGCGGCGCCACCCCGCTGGTGCCGCCGTCCCTGCTGCGCATCCCCGAGATGCGGCGCGGCCTCGGCATCGCCCTGCCCTACTTCAGCGGCTTCGGCGGCTTCATGTTCGTCATCGCCGTCGCCCTCCAGCAGGGGCTCCACCTCGGACCGGTCGCGGCCGGCTGGGCGCTCGTCCCGATGGCCGTCGGCTACTTCACGGCCTCGCTCTCCGGACCCCGCCTGATCGGCCGCTACGGCAGCCGGGTGCTGAGCGCCGGCGCCGTCGTCCAGGCCGCCGGCCTGGCCACCCTCGCCGTCACCGTGCTCGCCGACTGGGCGCACTTCTCCCCGCTGCGGATGGCCCCCGGCGTCGCCCTCGCCGGCATCGGGCAGGGCCTGATCGGCACCCCGCTGTTCCGGGTCGTGCTCTCCAAGGTGCCCGCCGCCCGGGCCGGCGTCGGCAGCGGCGTCCTGGCCACCGGCCAGCAGTCCAGCCTCGCGCTCGGCGTCGCCACCCTCGGCACCCTCTACCTGTCCCTCTCCCCCAGCCTCGGCATGGACCGCGCCCTCGCCCTGTGCCTGGGTCTGCAACTCCTCGGGTCCTTCACCATCCTGTACCTGACCACCCGTCTCCCCCGGTCCATCGGCTGAGGCCGGCGCAGGGTCACGGTTGTCGCAACGGCCTCGTGCCACCCGGGTCGACCGGGGTGGCACGAGGCCGGTCGGCGGTCGACGGTCGGCCGTCTCCGGCCGCGTCCTGGAGGCGATCGCCCCGGGTGCTGCGGCTGGACGAGGGCCAGCGCGAGTACCTGCTCGACGACCGTGTGATCAACACCCCTCCACGAACGTCCGCGGAGCCGCGTCAGATTTCGAGCGAGCCGACGAAGCGGTCCAGTCGCGAGACGACCTGCCGCAGCACCCCGGTCGACCCCACCGCATCATCCGCCAGCTCAAGGGAGTGATCCGCCGAGGGCACCTCCAGGACCTCGTGCCCCACCGACCCGGCGGCCTGTCGATCCCACAGCTTGTCGGCGCTCCCACCGACCAGGAGCGTCGGCGCTTCGGATCGGCGCAACGAACGGACCACTTGGTCGAGGGTCAGGACAGGGGTCAGCCAGGCCGCCGCCATCCTCTGATCGGCTGCGATGCCACAGGCGAGCGAACCCAAGGACTTGCCGACAAGGAGACGACAGGCCCCCTCCTCGGCGGCGACGGCCTGGCCGACCTGCCGCTCGACCCATGCGATCCGGTCGTCCACGGTGAGCCCGCGGAAGTCGCCCGGAACCTGCCACCACAACTCCTGCACCGTCCATCCGTGTTGGAGGAGCACGGCACGGGCGAAGTGGAGCAGCGGCCTCGCGGGCGAGTACCCGACCCCGGGAACGACGAGTGCGACGCGGTCGCGGTCGCCGTCGAAGCGAGTGGGGCCGGCGAAGGGCGAGGAATCAGACATGATGGCAGGCTACCCACCGGCGGGAGTCGGCGGCCCGGTCAGCGGCCGATGAAGTTCTTGTCGATGAGCAGTTGCAGGACGTCGGTGTGGAAGTCGGGGAAGTCCATCGGGACGATGCCGAAGTGGGCGGGCTGCTGGCGGCGGGCGTTCAGGTAGTCGTGGACGGGCGGCATGATGGCGGCCGCGTTGACCTTGGGCCAGCCGCCGTTGGCATAGCTGGTGAAGTTCACGAACATCCGTGGGGAGCCCTGGTCGAGGAAGGCGCGGTCGAACCAGTCGACGACGGCCTGGGACTTGGCGGCGAGACTGATGCCCTGGAAGGTGTCCTGGGTGGCGAACCAGGTGTTGGTGGCGCTGGACCACTGGATGACGGACCAGGGGTTGCCGAAGTCGGCGGCGAGGACGATCCGGCCACGGGCCTGGCCGAGCGTGGGCCACGAGGGGTTCGTCCAGAACAGGCCCCGGTAGCCGAGATCGTCGAGGTAGTGGTTGATCCGGCGCTGGAACTCGGTGTCGTCGAGCCGGTTCCCGCCCGCGTACTCGTTCCTGACCCGCATGACCAGGCCCTCGCCCGGGTTGGCGGCGAGGAAGGCGCGGCACTGGTCGAGGACGTCCTGGAGGCGGACGTACTGGTAGTTGTCGCTGTGGTAGATGCCGAGTTCGTCGGCCGTCCCCGCGAGTCCGTTGCAGCGGATGTCCAGGAAGCGGATGCCGCGCTGGAGTTGCTCGGGCACGCCCCAGTTCTGGGTGTGGGACCACTCGGTGCCGTGCAGCGGGTCGGTGCAGCAGGAGTCGTGGGTGCCGGGGATCGTCAGGGCGGTCAGCGGTGTGGCGTCGTCCAGGGCGCTCATCCAGGAGGACGGGCCGACGGTAGCGGCGGCGGCCGAGGGGCTGAACGCGGCGGCGGCCAGGAGAGCGCCACCGGCACCGGCTCCCCAGCGCAGGACGTCACGACGGGTGGGGCTCATGAGTGCTCCTCACATCGGCCTCGGGGGAGGGGACATGTCATGCCCCCTCCCGGATCTGCTCGATGGGGCGGGCTCCGAAACCCCGGGGCGCCGCGCGAGAAGTCGGACCAGCCGACTTCTCGCGCGGCGGGTCAGGCAGCGATGCCCCTTCCGTGGAGATGGGCGTCGACCGCAGCCGCTCGGTCCGTCGCCCGAACCTGCGGGTGAGACCGGGTACTTGCTCGGCGAAGGTCATGCGCTCGCAGGATTCCTCCTCGCAGACGAACCTCCGCACCCGCAATGACACCACGACGAACTTGCCCGCCGTCGGCAGATCACGAGGAAATCGCAGGTAGGAGCCGCGCATTCGCCCCGACCAGCACCCGCACCCCGGACAGGCCGCCCACCCTGCGGTCGTACGGGCCTCGACCCGGACGACCGTGTCGATCACCTCGACCGATTCCACCAACACGCCCTCGACCGAGGAAAACAGCAGCTCGTTCAACTGCGGCAGCACTTCGTTCACGGCTAAGGACTGTCGACCAAACCACCGTCCAACCAGGCGACTTTCGGGCGGACTTCAGTGGTCGTAGGCGGTCAGTGCGCGCATGACTGGCTGGCCGCGCACGGACCTGGCTCCACTCATCAGGCCCCTTGGAATCGATCATCTAGGGAACCGGGGGCGCTCTACCGGCGGACCGCCGAGATCAGTCCGCCGGGCCGCTCCTCGCGCTGCGGCGGGGTACTGATCGGGCGGCCGTAGGCGGCAGCGCGCTCGCGCAGGGTGTGGCTGTCGGCCTCCCAGCCGTGCCCGGCCAGCCACCCCACCGGGTCGTCGGGCATCTCCGAGACCCACATGGACGCCGCCGATCCCGGCGCGGCGTCCGCGCCGAAGCGCTCGATCACGCCGCGCGAGCCCAATGTCAGCCCCATCCGACTGCCTGCCGCCGACTGCGTGCTGATCCGGGCCAGCAGTAGCTCCACCGCATCCTCGGGCAGATAGATCAGTAGTCCTTCGGCGATCCATGCGGTCGGCACGGTCGGGTCGTGCCCTGCGGCGGCCAGCGCGCCCGGCCAGTCCTCACGCAGATCCACCGCGACGGTGATCCGCTCGCAGCGTGCGACGGCCCGTTCCTGGCGCAGCACCGAAGCCTTGAAGTCCAGTGGCGCGGCGGTGTCGACCTCGAACAGCCGGGTGCCCTCGGGCCAGTCCATCCGGAAGGCCCGGCTGTCCATGCCGGCGCCGAGCAGCACGACCTGCCGGACCCCGGACGCGGAGGCCTGCTGCAACAGGTCGTCGAGGAACTTCGTCCTGATGACGATGGAGAACGACACGGCCAGCCGGCGGCGTCGCGCGGTCTCGTCATCGGGCAGCGGCGACGAGGAGGGCCACAGGCCGCCGGCGGTGGCGAAGGCCTGTGCCAGTGGGTCGCGGAACAGCGCGTTCTCCCGCTCGGTCTCCAGCGCCCGCACCCTGGCCACCCCCACCGCCGTGGCCCACACTCCCGACGGCTGCACCCGCTCCTGCTCATCAGTCACCGCGCCAGCCTAGGTGATCGATATCCAAGGGGCCTGATGAGGGGAGCCGGCTTCATGCGCGGCCAGCCAGTCATGTGCGCACTGACCGCCTACGCCGACCGGTCCCCGTGCACTGACCTGGTCCGACGGGACCTACACCTTCAGCGTCACCACCGGCGGGCCAACACCGCTCTCGGACAACGAACTCATCCGCGTCGCAGAGGGCCTCAAGTAGCCGCCGCTACAACGCGTCCAGCGAGGCCGGCCGGTGGGCTGGTCGAGGCAGAGCGACTGCCGATCCACGGACCTCACTCGGACCGCCGGCCCGCGCGCGGAGGGCTGTCTCCAATCGGGCGATGTCCTCGGCGTCCTTGGTCCGCCGGGGCCGGGAGGGGTCCCAGATCGGCATCATCCGTTTGATCTCGATCTGGGCCTGCGGACTCACGACCGCGCACCGCAGGCCACCGATACGACCCGGAGCGGCATCGAGCATCCCTTCGGGCCAAGGTGTACCGGCCCAGGGGCCCCCGGCGACCACCACACGGCCGGCCGTATCCCGGTCCAGGAGCGTGAAGCTGCTCCCCAGCCCGCCCTTGACGACATCGAGCTGCAGATCGGGCGGTGGCCCTGAGACCGGTTGATAGCCGTGCAGCAGCAGGCCTTCAGACAGCTTCCCGGCATCCTTCGCCCAGGCGAACCAGTCGATGTCCTCGTGGTCCCGGGTGACCTCTCCGAGGAAGAAGTCCATGGCCCATCCGCCCCGAAGCCACATCTCGGCCCCAAGGGCTCCGGCAACCTCCACGGCCTCAGCGATCAGGCGGAGTTGTTGATCAGCACGTCCCATGTCCACAGCCAGGCAGGCTACGCGGCAACCGCTCTGCCCGGCGTGTCATTCATCCCCCCAGAACGGGCGAACGGTGCCCTATGCGGCACTAGCGGACGACGGGTGTGCGGCCGCTGCTCCAACCGGTGAGGCGCTGTCGACCACGACCACCGCGGCGGACGGCACCAGGCTGTTGGGCTTCGGCGCGGCGGGGTCGTCCTCGTAGTCACGCCTGGCCATGCGGGACGCCTCCGGCGGGAACGGCGGCCTTGGGCGCGGGGCCCAAGGCCGCGAGATCAGATGCTGGTGCCGAACTCGCCCGCGCGGACGGCGGTCACGAAGGACTGCCAGGCGGCGGGGGTGAAGGCGAGGGCCGGGCCCTCAGGGTCCTTGGAGTCGCGCACACGGCCAGAGTGGGCGTCGTCGACCTCCACGCACGAGCCGTTGTCGGAGTTGCTGTAGCTGCTCTTACGCCATCGAGTTGGCTGCTGACCCGTGCTTGCCACTCTCGTATCCCTCTGCGATCGACTGGATGAAGGCCAGAGATGCCCGCGCGGACAGCGCGGTGGCCCGAGTCAGATCGTATGCGCGATGGCACTTGGCCAGCATCTGCGGGTCATCCAGCAGTTGGCCAGCATAGGCCGACTCGCTGTACGCGAGGGGCGGAGCGTCATCGAACGTCATCAGACAGAGCAGACCCGAGAGCGCATGAGCCCCAGCCTCAAATGTGACGACCTGAAGAACCATGCGCCGCAGCCTGGCCATTTCTGCCAGATGTCGCAACTGGTGGGCCATAATCCGGCGGCTACCGATCACCCTGCGGAGCACTGCCTCGTCGAGGATGAACCACAACTCAGGCCCATCTGGTGCCGTGATGCGCTGTCCTCGCTCCATTCGCGAGGCAACATTCGCAACAATCTGTTCCTCAGTCCAAATGGTTCCGGCATCCAAGAACAGTGCTCGCGCGTACTCCGGGGTCTGCAGCACACCTGGGACGATCTGCCCGGCGTACTCGCTGATTGTCAGCGCCCGAGCCTCGTGGTCGGAGGCATGCTCGAAGTAGTCGGAGAACCTCGTGAAGCCCAGCAGGGAGTGCAGCCGCTCCAGCACTCCACCTGTAGAGAGCGCCTCATCGATCCGCTTGGACAGGTCGAGCTGCGGCACCCTCACCGCCGTCTCCAACTGTCCGATGTACCCGCCTGAGACGAACACCAGCGCCCCGAGCTTCTCCTGCGACATGCGCGGGACGACCGCCTCACGCAGTCGGCGCAGCTCTGAGGCGTAGTACTCACGTGGGGTCATTCCTCCGAGGAGGACTTCCGGCCTGGGCATCGGGCTCTCCCAATCCTTACACGCAACAAGCTGTAACCAGTTGGCTTCACAGCGTAGCTCCGCACCAGCAATCTGGAGACCCAAACGTAAAACTCACCAGGAGCAGCGCCATGGCTTCCATGCTCAGAAGAATCACCGCCGAGGACCGCCGCGAGGCCGCCGACGCCCTCGACGACCTCAAGGCGACCCTCGCCTATGCCGGCACCCAACTCCCCTCCCCCGGGATCGACTGGCAGTGCGCCTCCGTCACCGGCATCGTCCTCATCGACCTCGGCGCCGCTCCGACCTCCGTCGTCGTCCAGATCGTCGACGTCCTGCGCGCCGGTGTCCGCGCCCGTCGCGAGCAGGCCGACCAGCAGCCGTGGTACCCCGCCGTCGGTGCGACCGTCACGCTCCACGCGCCCGGCGGCGTGCCCCTCGCCGCCAAGGTCGTGGGCGCGAACGAGAAGTTGATCACCGTGCGGCTCGACAGCTGGCTCACCCCGTGAGGCCCGCCACCACCGCCCTCGACGCCCTCGTCTACGACAGTCGCACCGGGCAACTCGCCGACCGGCTTGAGGCACGCGTCGCCCTGACCAGCCCGGCGCTGGAGCACTCCACCTGCTGACGCATCATCAGCATGCGTCCGGGAATCGGGTGATCCCGGGACGGCAGGGCCGACCGGTGGAATGCTGTGGCACAGCTCGACCACCACAAGCACCCGGGGAGTCACCCATGCCACTGTTCGGCAGCCGCAAGAACCTTCCGAGGCCGCTGTGCGACGAGCACGGCCCATGCCAGGCGCTGGCCAGGATCTCGGTCTTCGAGGTCCGGGACCGGCTGCGGCTCCTGATCACCAGGAGCCGCGGCCTGGGGCCCGATCCGATGGCGCGGCAGATCGACGACGAGCTGTCGGTCGTCCTCTGCGTGGACGCCGGCAAGCGGGCCGGCAAGACCGAGGCCCTGTCGATAGCCGAACACGCCGCCGACCAGTGGAGCATCAGCCGGGCCGAGCTGTGGGAGCGGGCCTTCGCGAACCTGGCCACCGAGCAACTCAACCGGCAGGTCTTCGACGCGTCCAACGGCGACACCATCCACACCGTCAACGGGACGGGGGCCTGGCCCGGCGCCGCCCACGCCCTGCGCCTGGAGCACGCCCTGGGCGGGGGCATCGAGCTGCCCCACGGCGCCCTGGTCGCCCTGCCGACGAACAACGCGCTCTGCGCGGTCCCGATCCGCACCGGCCTGTCGCTGAACGCCATCCGCTTCCTGATCGACCTGTCGAAGGAGCTCGCGGCCGGCGACCCGGCCCCGTTGACGCCGTCGCTCTTCTGGTACCGGGACGGCTGGATCGAGAACCTCAACGTCGGCGCGGACGGCATGATGCGGGTGTCGACCCGCTTCCGGGACATGGCGAACGCCCTGCCCGCCGGCTGACCCCACCGGCCACCGAAAACCCGCTGGCTCGACAGCCCCCTTTGCGTCAGAATGACGATATGAGTGAGATGCATGTGGGGGACCCTGCCGACGTCCGTAGCCGGGAGGAGTTGGCGGCGCTGGTGGCCGCCGGGGCGCGGCCGAAGTGGCTGATGTTCTGGGGGCACACCGAGCGGAAGGGCGGCGGGACCCGGCAGGAGTGCCTGAGCCAGTGGTGGCCCGGGGAGTTCACCGTCGACGGGGTGGCGTACGCGTCCGCCGAGCACTGGATGATGGCGGGGAAGGCCCGGATGTTCGGGGACGAGGCCATCGAGCAGCGGGTGTTGAGGGCCAGGACGCCGGCCGAGGCGAAGAAGCTGGGGCGGCTGGTCAAGGGGTTCGACGAGGCGACGTGGACGGCGGGGCGGTTCGAGCTGGTCGTCGAAGGGAACGTGGCGAAGTTCGGGCAGGACGAGGCGCTGCGCGCGTACCTGGTGAGGACGGGGCAGCGGGTGCTGGTGGAGGCCAGCCCGGTGGACCGGATCTGGGGCATCGGGCTCGCGGCCGACGACATCCGCGCGGAACGACCCGACGAGTGGCGGGGGCTGAACCTGCTCGGCTTCGCACTGATGGAGGCGCGGACGCGGCTGGCCGCATGAGGGCGGTCGTCCCGCTGCGGAGCGCGACCGGCGCACTTCTCGCAACGGCCGCCGTCTGCGCGCTCCTTGACACCAGTCGCGCACGACTGGACGTGCTCCCTTAACTCCCCCGCCATATGACAACACCAGGATGTCCCGCAGTCAGGGGCGAGATGGACGGGGTGGGGCGATCATGCGCATGGGGCCGACGGCACAACCCGCAGACCGAGACCCGGAGGGCGAGCAACAGGCGTACGAACTCCGGGCGGAGCTGGACGAGTTACTCCGCGCGAGCCGCTACGCGAGCCAGCGGGAGCGGCGGTTGAACGAGGCGATCCGGGCGGCGCCGGGCCGCCAGCGGCCGGACGGGGACCTGCTGCGACAGTTGGCGCAGGCACGCACCCTGCGCGAGGGCCTGGGCGCCCGCTGCCTCCAACTGAGCGACCAGCTGGAGGCGTTGGAGAACCGGCTCCGGCACCGGCGGTCGCCCGAGGAGCCGACGGCCCAGGCACCGCCTCCCCCGGCCCGCCCCGACATCGGCGCCCTCGCCGAGCGGGTGTCGGCCCTGCACCGCGCCGGCGCCTTCACCGAGGCGACGGAGCTGCTGTCCCGGGCGGCCACCGGCCTCGATCCGGCGGACGCCGCGCTGCTGGTCGGCATGCTCTCCCGGCGCGGCCCGACCGGCGCGGCCCTCCAGTTGGCCAGGAGCGCGGCGCAGTGCGCCCCGGACCAGGCGGTGGCGATGCTGGCGCAGTTGCGCGAGCTGGGGCTGGCGGAGGAGGCGGCGGAGCTGTTCCACGCGTTCTGGGGCTATCCGGCGTCGGCGCTGCCCGCCCTGCTGGCGGCGCTGGAGCGGGCCGGGCAGAGCGCGGACGGCGCGACGCTGCTGTGGGAGTGGGGTTCGGCGCCGACGCCGGAGGTGACGGCGCTGGCGACCGGCCTTCAGCGCACGGGTCGGCACGCCGACGTGCGGACGCTGCTGCGCCAGGCGGCCGGCCGGCCGACGGCGGATCTGACCGCGCTGGCGACGGACCTGCCGGCCGAACTCGCGACCGTCCTGCTGCACGAGCTGGCGGCCCTGCGCCCGCCGGTGGAACTGGTCCGGCTGGCGGCCGCGTTGGACACCAGCCCGGAGCTGTACGGGCAGTTGCTCGCCGCGCTGCTCGCCGACGGCGCCCGGCACCGGACGACCCTCGCCGCCCTGCGCAGCGCCGGCCTGCCGACCGAGCCGGCGGCGGCCCCCCGGTCCCGCTGGGGCAGACGGTAGCGCCGGCCGGTGAGCGGAGGGCGGAACCGCCGGGAACACGCAGGAGCCCCCGCCCGCCCCGAACGGACAGGGGCGAACGAGGGCTCCCGCAGAGCGAAGCGGGCTCAGCAGCCGATCAGCCGCGCCGCCAGGTACGCCTTGACCTGGTCGAGCGAGACGCGCTCCTGCGACATGGTGTCGCGGTCGCGGACGGTCACCGCGTTGTCCTCGAGGGTGTCGAAGTCGACGGTGACGCAGAACGGCGTGCCGATCTCGTCCTGGCGGCGGTAGCGCTTGCCGATGGCGCCGGCGTCGTCGAACTCGACGTTCCACGCGGTGCGCAGGTCGGCGGCCAGGCCGCGGGCCTTCGGGGAGAGGTCGGCGTTGCGCGACAGCGGCAGGACGGCGACCTTGACCGGGGCCAGGCGCGGGTCGAGCCGCATGCCGACGCGCTTCTCCATGACGCCCTTGGCGTTGGGCGCCTCGTCCTCGAAGTAGGCGTCGATCAGGAAGGCCAGCATGGCGCGGTTGAGGCCGGCCGCCGGCTCGATGACGTACGGGAAGTACCGCTCGCCGGACTCCTGGTCGAAGTACTTGAGGTCCTGGCCGGACGCCTCGCTGTGCACCCGCAGGTCGTAGTCGGTGCGGTTGGCGACGCCCTCCAGCTCGGAGAACTCGCTGCCGCCGAAGTTGAAGCGGTACTCGATGTCCACCGTGCGCTTGGCGTAGTGGGAGAGCTTCTCCTTCGGGTGCTCGAAGAAGCGCATGTTCTCGGTGCGCAGGCCCAGGCCGACGTACCAGTCCCAGCGCTGCTGGAGCCAGTACTCGTGCCACTGCTCGTCCTCGCCCGGCTTGACGAAGAACTCCATCTCCATCTGCTCGAACTCGCGGGTGCGGAAGATGAAGTTGCCGGGGGTGATCTCGTTGCGGAAGCTCTTGCCGGTCTGGGCGATGCCGAACGGCGGCTTCTTGCGCGACGTGGTCTGGACGGCCTTGAAGTTGGTGAAGATGCCCTGGGCGGTCTCGGGGCGCAGGAAGGCCAGGCCGCTCGCCTCCTCGGTGACGCCGAGGTGGGTCTTCAGCATGCCCGAGAAGTCCTTGGGCTCGGTGAACTGACCCTTGGTGCCGCAGTCGGGGCAGTTGACGTCCTTGAGGCCGTTCGGCGGCGGGAAGCCGTGCTTGGCCTCGTACTTCTCCTCCAGGTGGTCGGCCCGGTGGCGCTTGTGGCAGGAGAGGCACTCGGTCAGCGGGTCGTTGAAGGTGGCGACGTGGCCGGAGGCCTCCCACACCTCGCGCGCGAGGATCACCGACGAGTCGAGTCCGACGACGTCCTCACGGGCCTGGACCATCGCGCGCCACCACTGGCGCTTGATGTTCTCCTTGAGTTCGACGCCCAGCGGCCCGTAGTCCCAGGCGGCACGC
The DNA here is from genome assembly GCF_044744365.1 of Kitasatospora sp. NPDC087314. Taxonomy (NCBI): domain Bacteria; kingdom Bacillati; phylum Actinomycetota; class Actinomycetes; order Kitasatosporales; family Streptomycetaceae; genus Kitasatospora; species Kitasatospora sp. NPDC087314. The sequence continues at coordinate 149,880 of NZ_JBIUYE010000001.1, read as the reverse complement.
GTGCCGCCGTAGATCTCGCTGCAGGGGTAGACGAAGCCACGGCGCTTGCTCAGGCTGACGATCGTGTCGATCTTGTCGGCGGCCACAGTGCTCTCTTCAGTACGTACGGCACGGTCAGGGCACGGCTGGTTGCGCGTACCCGAATACCTCAGGTTACCGGCCATACGGGTACGGGGTTCAAATCGGTATCGTCCGGCCGACCCCACCCATCGCCATCTGCCGTTCACCCATCCGAGTGAGTTGACAATCATTTCCACTTGAGATGAGAATGATTGTCATGATGATCGGACGACGTGCCCGCAGCTCCATAGCCCTCGCCGCCACCGGCCTCGCCGCCTCCCTCGCCCTCACCGCCTGCGGAGGCAGCAGCAGCGCCGCGAGCGCCGACGGCAAGCTGAAGGTGGTCGCCTCCTTCTACCCGATGGAATACCTCGCCCAGCAGATCGGCAAGGACCACGTCGCGGTCACCGACCTCACCGCGGCCGGCGTCGAGCCGCACGACCTGGAGCTCACCGCCAAGCAGGTCGCCACCGTCCAGAAGGCCGACGCGGTCCTCTACCTCAAGGGCCTGCAGCCCACCGTCGACCAGGCGGTCGCCCAGTCCTCCAGCAAGCACAAGATCGACGCCACCGCCGCCAGCCCGCTGGTCGACCACCACCTCGACGAGGGCACCGCCGAGGCCGACGGCCACCAGCACGAGGGCCCGGCCGGCGACCCGCACATCTGGCTCGACCCGACCCGCTACGCGGCCATCGCCAAGAGCGTCGGCGACGAGTTCGCCAAGGCCGACCCGGCCCACGCCGACGACTACCGCCGCAACACCGACGACCTGGTCGGCCGGCTGACCACCCTGGACCAGGAGTTCCGGGACGGCCTGAAGGACGCCAAGACCAAGACCTTCGTCACCAGCCACGCCGCCTTCGGCTACCTCGCCGACCACTACGGCCTCACCCAGGTCGCCATCAACGGCGTCGACCCCGAGTCCGAGCCCACCCCGGCCCGCCTCGCCGAGGTGCAGAAGGCCGCCAAGGACAACGGCGTCACCACGATCTTCTTCGAGACCCTGGTCAGCCCCAAGCTCGCCGACACCGTCGCCAAGGACCTCGGCCTCAAGACCGCCGTCCTGGACCCGCTGGAGGGCGTCAAGGACCCCTCCAAGGACGACTACCTCTCGGTCATGAAGCAGAACCTGGCCAACCTCCGCACCGCCCTCGGCGACACCCCTGCCGCGAGCACCCCCACCACCGGCGCCACCACCAGCTGACGGGACGACAGCACACCATGACCCACCCGATACCCCCGGCCGTCCGCCTCCGCGACGCCGTCGCCTCGCGCGGCGGTCGGCCGGTACTGCGCGGCGTCGACCTCACCGTCCAGCCCGGCGAGGTGGTCGCCCTGCTCGGCGCCAACGGATCCGGCAAGTCCACCACCGTCAAGGCCGTGATCGGCTCCGTCCCGCTGGAGCAGGGTGCGCTGGAACTGTTCGGCGTCCCGTACGCGGGGTTCCGCGCCTGGCACCGGATCGGGTACGTCCCGCAGCGCACCACCGCCGCCTCCGGCGTCCCGGCCACCGTGCGCGAGGTGGTCTCCACCGGACGGCTGCCGCAGCACCGGCTGCTGCCGTTCCGCCGCCGGGACCGCGCGGCGGTGGACCGCGCGCTGGCCGCCGTCGGCATGCTGGAGCGGGCCGGGGACGGCGTCGCCGACCTGTCCGGCGGCCAGCAGCAGCGGGTGCTGATCGCCCGCGCCCTGGTCGGCACCCCCGACCTGCTGATCATGGACGAGCCGATGGCCGGCGTGGACGCCGCCAGCCAGCAGGTGCTCGCGGACACCCTGCGCGCCGAGGTCGCCCGCGGCGCCGCCGTCCTGCTCGTGCTGCACGAACTCGGGCCGCTGGAGCCGCTGATCGACCGCGCCGTGGTGCTGCGGGACGGCTGCGTCGCGCACGACGGCCCGCCCGTGCCCAACACCGGCCTGCACGCGCTGCCCGGCCACGACCACGTCCACCCGCACGCCGACCACACCCCGCCGAGGCTGCTCGCATGACCGAGATGCTCTCCTACGACTTCATGCAGCGCGCCCTGCTCGCCGCCGTCCTGGTCGGGATCACCGCCCCGGCCGTCGGCATCTACCTGGTGCAGCGCCGGCAGGCCCTGATGGGCGACGGCATGGGGCACGTCGCGATGACCGGCGTCGGCCTCGGCTTCATCTTCCAGACCAGCCCGGTCTGGATGGCCGTACTGGTCTGCGTGCTGGGCGCCGTCACCATGGAACTGGTCCGCTCGCGCGGCAACCAGCGCGGCGACATCGCCCTGGCGATGCTCTTCTACGGCGGCATGGCCTGCGGCAAGCTGCTCGTCTCGCTCTCCGCCCAGGCCGGCGCGGGCTCGCTGGAGAGCTACCTGTGGGGCTCCATCCTCACCGTCGCCCCCGCCGACCTGATCACCATCGCGGTGCTCGGTGCGGTGGTCGTCGCGGTCACCGTCGGCCTGCGCCGCCAGCTCTTCGCGATCTGCCAGGACGAGGACTTCGCCCGGGTCACCGGACTGCCGGTGCGCACGCTCAACCTGCTGCTCGCGGTGATGGCCGCGGTCACCGTCACCGTCGCGATGCGGGTGGTCGGGCTGCTGCTGGTCAGCGCCCTGATGGTGGTCCCGGTGGTCGCCGCCCAGCAGCTCACCCGGTCCTTCGCCGCCACCCAGGCGGCCTCGATCGCGCTCGGCGTGGTGGTCTCGCTGGCCGGCGTCACCGGCTCCTACCACCTCAACGTGCCCTCCGGCCCGGCCATCGTGCTGCTCGCCATCGCGGTCTTCGCCGTGTTCAGCCTGCTCGCCGCACCACTCGCCCGACGGCGCCACCGCGCCACCACCGACCCGGGGCCGAAGGTCTGCGACGTCGAACTGCCGGAGCGGATCCCGGGGCAGGTCCCGAAGCGGAACGCGGAGCAACTCCCGGGACGGGATTCGTCCGACGCGACCACTCCGGGGCGGGGGGCAGGGCTGGCACAATGAGGTGCGAGACGCCCCCCACCCCAGGAGGACCCACGGTGACCACCGCAGGCCCGTCGCCGCGTGCCCGCTCGACCCGGCAGCGTGCCGCCGTCTCGGCGGCCCTGGACGAGATCGAGGACTTCCGCAGCGCGCAGGAGCTCCACGACATGCTCAAGCACCGCGGGGACTCCGTCGGTCTGACCACGGTCTACCGCACCCTCCAGTCGCTCGCCGACGCCGGTGAGGTGGACGTGCTGCGCACCGCCGACGGCGAGGCCGTCTACCGCCGGTGCAGCAGCGGGCACCACCACCACCTGGTCTGCCGGCACTGCGGCGCCACCGTCGAGGTGGAGGGCCCGGCGGTGGAGCGCTGGGCCAACTCGGTCGCCGCGGAGCACGGGTTCAGCGACATCGCGCACACCCTGGAGATCTTCGGCACCTGCGCGGAGTGCGCCAAGAAGCTCTGAGCGGACGGTCCGGGCAACCGGCCCGAGCACGAGTACGGCGAAGGGCCCGCGGGAGCGAATCCCGCGGGCCCTTCGCCGCGTCGCGTCAGCGCTGGGTGGGCAGTTCCAGCGGCGCGGGGAGCTCGTTCGGGATCGCCCCGCCGAAGCGGCGGTCGCGCATCGCGTACTGCTCGCAGGCACGCCACAGGTCGCGGCGGTCGAAGTCCGGCCAGAGCACGTCCTGGAACACGAACTCGGCGTACGCGGACTGCCAGAGCAGGAAGTTGGAGGTGCGCTGCTCGCCGCTGGGGCGCAGGAACAGGTCCACGTCCGGCATGTCCGGGTGGTACATGTACTTGGCGAGGGTCTTCTCGTTGACCTTCTTCGGGTCCAGCCGGCCGGCCGCGACGTCGGCCGCGAGGGCCGCCGCGGCGTCCGCGAGTTCGGCCCGGCCACCGTAGTTGACGCACATGTAGAGCGTGACGGCGTCGTTGTCCTTGGTCTGCTCCTCGGCGACCTGCAGCTCCTGGACGACGCTCTTCCACAGCTTGGGCATCCGGCCCGCCCAGCGGACCCGCACGCCCATCGCGTCCATCTCGTCGCGGCGGCGGTGGATGACGTCCCGGTTGAAGTTCATCAGGAACTTCACCTCGTCGGGCGAGCGCTTCCAGTTCTCGGTGGAGAACGCGTACAGCGAGATGTTCTTCACGCCGAGCTCGATGGCGCCCTTGAGGACGTCCAGCACGACCGCCTCGCCGACCTTGTGGCCCTCGGTGCGCGGCAGTCCGCGCTCCTTGGCCCAGCGGCCGTTGCCGTCCATCACGATCGCGACGTGGTCGGGGACCAGCTCGCCGGGGATCTTCGGGGGCTTTGCGCCGCTGGGGTGCGGGGTCGGGGGGAGGTACTCCCGTTGCTTGCCGCCGCCGAAGAGCCGTCGCGCTGCCATGTGCTCACTTCTCCACGTATCTCATCGAGCGGATGCCCCGCTCCAAATGCCACTGCAGATAGGCCGCGACCAGGCCGCTGCCCTCCCGCCAGTACCTCGGCTCGCAGGAATCGGCCGTCTGCCAGTCCCCTGACAGCAGCGCCCCGAGCAGTACCAGTGTCTCAGGGGAGGGTACGGCACATCCGGGCACTCGGCAGTCCGGGCAGAGCACCCCGCCTGCGGGAAGGGAGAAGAAACGGTTCGGCCCCTCCAGGCCGCACTTGGCGCAGTCGGTGAAGCTCGCGCCGTACCCGTTCACCGCGAGCGAGCGCAGCAGGAAGGCATCCATCACCAGGTGCGATTCGTGCACCCCGGCCGCCAGCGTGCGCAGGCCGCCCACCAGCAGCAGGTACTGCTGGACGGCCGGCTCGCCCTCGTTCTCGGCGAACCGCTCGGCGGTCTCCAGCATCGCCGTCCCGGCGGTGTAGCGGCCGTAGTCGGTGACGATCGAACCGCCGTACGGCGCGATCGTCTCCACCTGGGTGCACAGCGGCAACCCGCGACCGACCAACTCACTCCCCCGGCTGAAGAACTGCACGTCCACGTGCGAGAAGGGCTCCAGGCGGGCGCCGAACTTGGACTTGGTCTTGCGCACCCCGCGCGCCACCGCACGCACCTTGCCGTGCTGTCGGGTCAACAGAGTGATGATCCGATCGGCCTCGCCGAGCTTCTGCGCCCGCAACACGACGCCGTCGTCCCGGAAAAGACTCATGGAAGCCATTCTCCCCCACCGACCGACAGCCGTGTTGCCCGCACCGAGTCCGTGGGGGAGGACCGTACGGTGCGGGTCACGGCGGGCCCGGAGGGGGGAGACGGGCCCGTTTTGTGGGGGATCGGAGATGGCTCGGAGGGATCGGAGACGGCTCAGGAGGGACGGGAGACGGGGAGGAGGTCCGGTACGGAGCTAGTACGGAGCCCGGGTCGCCGCCTCCAGCAGCGCCCCGACCCGGGACTGCGGCAGGTCCAGACAGCCCCCGACCGCGGCCAGCGCCTCGCGCTCCTGCGGCAGGTAGCGTCCGTCGGCCAGGGCGATCGCCGCGCCCTGCAGCAGCAGCCGCTCCCGGCCCTGGTGGGCCAGGTGCGGGGCGAGCGGTTCGAGCACCGCGTGCAGTTCCACGGCCAGGCCGCCGGCCATCCCGTGGGCGTCGTGCAGTTCGCCGCCGAGCCCGGACAGCGCGGCGAGCGCGGCCAGCACCTGGGCCTCGCCGCAGTCCTCGAACCCGGCCTCGCGCACCGCCGTGCAGGCCGCATCACGGGCCGCCCGGTGGGCGGTGCCGCCGGCCGCGAGCACGGCCAGCGCGATGGTGTACTGCGCGTCCCGCAGCATCGCGCCGAGACGTACGGAGGTCGGCTGCTCCAGGCTCTCGACGCCGTACCGGCCGCGGCAGCTGGTGCACTGCACGCTGCCGACCACCGGGCCGAGCGGGAGCACCGGGGTGCCCAGCAGCCGCAGCCACCGCCGGCCGTGCTGCCGGCGGTAGTTGCGGTCCCCGCCACAGCCCGGGCAGAAGAAGTCACCGAGAACGTCAGTCCGCCACCGCGGGCGAACACCCCACAACCTGGTCACGGCGCCACTCCCCAGACATGGCAGACGGCCTGCACAACAATGGGCAGGTCACGCGACCGGACACCTGGGCCGTCCCACCGACCCGGCTTTCCGGTGGATCGATGTTGCCATGGTTACCGGCACGTGTCAGTACCTCGAACGGCTTCCGACTCGAAAAAATGTGGCGCAGGACACAGCGGCCCCAGGCGCGACGAAGGGCCGCCCCGGAGGACGGCCCCGCCGCATGCCACTCGTACGAACTACCCGCGCTGCGCCCGGTTGACGGCGCTGATGATCGCCTTCAGCGAGGCCAGCACGGTGTTGCCGTCGATCCCGACGCCCCACAGCACCTTGCCGTCCACCGCGCACTCGACGTACGCCGCGGCCTGGGCGTCGCCGCCCTCGCTCAGCGCGTGCTCCGCGTAGTCCAGGACGCGGACGTCCACGTCGATCCGGGCCAGCGCGTCCGTGAAGGCGGAGACCGGACCGTTGCCGACACCGGTCAGGGTCACCGGTACGGAGTCCACCATCGCGCCGGCGATCAGCGCGTCCCGGCCGTCCTCGGTGGTCAGGGTGCGCGAACCGCTCAGCGAGATCCGGCCCCACGGGTTGTCGGGGGTCGGCAGGTACTCGTCCTCGAAGACCCGCCAGATCTCGGCCGGGGTGACCTCGCCGCCCTCGGCGTCGGTCTTGGCCTGGATGATCCGGGAGAACTCGATCTGCATCCGGCGCGGCAGGTCCAGCTTGTGGTCGTTCTTCAGGACGTACGCCACACCGCCCTTGCCGGACTGGCTGTTGACCCGGATGACCGCCTCGTAGGTGCGGCCGACGTCCTTCGGGTCGATCGGCAGGTACGGCACGCCCCAGGTGTGCTCCTCGACCGGGACGCCCGCGGCCCTGGCGTCCGCCTCCAGGGCGTCGAAGCCCTTCTTGATGGCGTCCTGGTGCGATCCGGAGAAGGAGGTGTACACCAGGTCGCCGGCGTACGGGTGGCGAGGGTGCACCTCCATCTGGTTGCAGTACTCGGCGGTGCGGCGCACCTCGTCGATGTCGGAGAAGTCGATCTGCGGGTCGATGCCCTGCGAGAACAGGTTCATCCCCAGGGTCACCAGGTCGACGTTGCCGGTTCGCTCGCCCTGGCCGAACAGGCAGCCCTCGATGCGGTCGGCGCCCGCCATGTAGGCCAGCTCGGCGGAGGCGACGGCGGTGCCGCGGTCGTTGTGCGGGTGCACCGACAGGCAGACGAACTCGCGGCGGGACAGGTTGCGCGACATCCACTCGAACTGGTCGGCCTGCACGTTCGGGGTGGCCCGCTCGATGGTGGCCGGCAGGTTCAGGATGATCTCGCGGCCCTCGCCCGGCTGCCAGACGTCCATGACCGCCTCGCAGACCTCCAGCGCGAAGTCCAGCTCGGTGTCCACGAAGATCTCCGGCGAGTACTGGTAGCCGAAGACGGTGTCCTCGCCCAGCAGCTTCTCCGCGTACTCCATCACCAGCCGGGTGCCGTCGGTGGCGATCGCCTTGGTGGCGGCCCGGTCGTTGCGGAACACCACCCGGCGGAACAACGGCGCGGTCGCGTTGTACAGGTGGACGGTCGCGCGGGGGGCGCCGACCAGCGACTCGACGGTCTTCTCGATCAGCTCCTCGCGGGCCTGCGTCAGGACCGAGATGGTGACGTCCTCGGGGATCGCCCCCTCCTCGATCAGCGACCGCACGAAGGCGTGGTCGGTGGCGCCGGAGGACGGGAAGCCGACCTCGATCTCCTTGTAGCCCATCGCGACCAGCAGGTCGAACATCTTGCGCTTGCGGGCCGGGGACATCGGGTCGATCAGCGCCTGGTTGCCGTCCCGCAGGTCGGTGGAGAGCCAGCGCGGCGCCTTGGTGATCACCCTGCTCGGCCAGGTCCGGTCCGGCAGGTCGACGGTGTCGAACGGCAGGTAGCGCCCGTGCCGCATGCCGGAGGGCTGCTGGCGCACGGAGGCGGCGGTGATCGGGGTGGGACGGTCGACGAAGGCGCGACCGGCGGGGATGGACGCGGCGGAGCTCTGCTCGGTCATGGAATGACTCTCGGCTTCCTGTGATGCGTGGTGCGGGACGGGTCGGGAAAGGTCAACACCGACTGGCCGGCCAGCTGCCGCTGGCGATCCTCCGTCGGATCGCCGGATGACGCGCACAGCTCGATCCCCGCGGCGAGGGAGCCGGCCCTGTGGACTACAGGCCCTCGACGCGGCAGCTAAGAAGAAGCAGCCCGTTGCGCATGATGGCCCCAGCGTAACCCAGGGCCGCGCGCCCCCGAAGTGATCCGGACCACCGTTCCACCCCTTGAGACACCGACCGGTCACGCCAAGGGTGGTGACAACCGGTCATCGAGGCCTCACCCTGGGCCACATGACTGCTGCAGTACCGCTCTGCGCGATCGTCCCGCCGTACGTCCTGGACCGCCTCGCCGAGGCCGGTCACGAGCCCGCCGTCCGCTCCCTCGCGCTCGACACCGCGCACCGCGCGGCCCGCCTCACCGCTCCCCCGCCCACCGGCGGCCACCCGGCCCCCAGCCGGGTGATCGCCGACGACGGCCACAGCCAGCGGCTGCCCGGCCGCACCGTCCGCACCGAGGGCCAGGCCCCGGTCTCCGACCAGTCCGTCAACCACGCCTACGACGGCCTCGGCGCCACCTTCGCGCTGTACGCCGACGTCTACGGCCGCCGCTCGATCGACGACCAGGGGCTGCGCCTGGACGCCACCGTGCACTACGGCCAGGACTACGACAACGCCTTCTGGAACGGCCAGCGGATGGTCTTCGGCGACGGCGACGGCCAGATCTTCGGCGACTTCACCGCCTGCATCGACGTCATCGGCCACGAACTCACCCACGGCGTCACCCAGTTCACCGCCGGACTGCAGTACCAGGACCAGCCCGGCGCACTCAACGAGTCGGTCTCCGACGTCTTCGGCTCGCTGGTCAAGCAGTACGCGCTGCACCAGGACTCCGCCGACGCCGACTGGCTGATCGGCGCCGGACTGCTCGCCCCCGGCGTCCAGGGCGTGGCGCTGCGCTCTCTGAAGGCCCCCGGCACCGCCTACGACGACCCCCAGCTCGGCAAGGACCCGCAGCCCGCGCACATGCGGGACTACGTGAACACCGCCGAGGACAACGGCGGCGTGCACATCAACTCCGGCATCCCCAACCACGCGTTCTACCTGCTGGCCACCGCCCTCGGCGGCCCGGCCTGGGAGCGCGCCGGGCGGATCTGGTACGACGCGCTGACCGGGCGCCGGCTGCCCGCCGACGCCGACTTCACCGCCTTCGCCCGGGCCACGGTGGCCGCCGCCAAGGCCCGCTACCCCGACCAGACCTCGGTGGCGGACACGGTGACGGCGTCCTGGGCACAGGTGGGCGTCAGCCCCGGCTGACGCCCACCCGGCCGGGCCCCGGTTGAGACCAGGTTGAGCCGGGCTTAGACCGACCGGCACATGGTGGGCGTCGCGGCGCCCACCATGTGCCGGTCGGTCCTAAGGTCACGGTCCGGGAAAAGCCCGGCGAACCCCCTCCCCGGGTAGCACCATGGACACCATGCGTATCCAGGTGACCCGGACCGGCGGCCTCGCGGGGATCGTCCGCCACGCGGAACTCGACACCGTCGACCGCACGGACGCCCCGCACGTCCACGCGCTCGCCCGCGAGGCCGTCGCGGGCGGGCTGCGGGCCCCCTCGTACGGAGTGCCGGACGGCTTCCACTACGAGATCACCGTCGACGGCCGGACGGTGTACTGCGCCGACCCGAAGCTCACCGACCCGCAGCGCGAACTGGTGTCGCTGGTGCTGCGCGAGGGCGCGTAAGCACCCACCGCGCACAGCACCCCGGCACCAGGGCGCCGGCACCAGAACACCGGGACACGGCGAAGGCCCGCCCGGACGGGCGGGCCTTCACGGGGAGCCGGGGCTCAGAACCCGAGCTTGCGCAGCTGCTTCGGGTCGCGCTGCCAGTCCTTGGCCACCTTGACGTGCAGGTCCAGGAAGACCGGCGTGCCGAGCAGCGCCTCGATGTGCTTGCGGGCGGTGGTGCCGACGTGCTTGAGCCGCGCGCCCTTGGCGCCGATCACGATCGCCTTCTGGCTCTGCCGCTCGATGTAGACGTTGGCGTGGATGTCCAGCAGCGGGCGGTCCGCCGGGCGGCCCTCGCGCGGGAGCATCTCCTCGACCACGACGGCCAGCGAGTGCGGCAGTTCGTCCCGCACGCCCTCCAGCGCGGCCTCGCGGATCAGCTCCGCGACCATGATCTGCTCGGGCTCGTCGGTCAGGTCGCCGTCCGGGTAGAGCGGCATGCCCTCCGGCAGCAGCTTGGTGATCAGGTCGGCGACCAGCTCCACCTGCTTGTCCCCGACCGCCGAGACCGGGATGATCTCGGCCCACTCGATGCCCAGCTCCTCGCCGAGCTGGTGGACGGCGATCAGCTGCTCGGCGAGCCGCTTGGAGTCGACCAGGTCGGTCTTGGTGACGATGGCGACCTTGGGGGTCTTCTTGATCTCGGCGAGTTCCTTGGCGATGAACTTGTCACCGGGGCCGAGCTTCTGGTCGGCGGGCAGGCAGAAGCCGATCACGTCGACCTCGGCCCAGGTGCTGCGGACCAGGTCGTTGAGGCGCTCGCCGAGCAGGGTGCGCGGCTTGTGCAGTCCGGGGGTGTCGACCAGGACGAGCTGGGAGTCCGGGCGGTGCACGATGCCGCGCACGGTGTGCCGGGTGGTCTGCGGGCGGTCGGAGGTGATCGCGACCTTCGTCCCCACCAGAGCGTTGGTCAGGGTCGACTTGCCCGCGTTGGGTCGGCCGACGAAGCACGCGAAGCCGGAGCGGTACGAGGAGGAAGGGGCACTCATGTGCTCCATTCTCCCTGATCACCGGAGCCGCGCCGTCCGGCCCCGCCCGCACGGCCCGATCAGCCCTTGCGACCGCCCCGCGCGACCAGCGACATCACCACCAGGACGACCAGGAAGGCGACCGAGCCCCAGAGCCAGTACGGCGAGCCGGTCTCCTGCCACTTGCCCATCCCCATCACGAACAACAGCAGCCCGGCGAAGAACGCCACCGCCCCCATGTGCCCAGCCCCCTCACCGAGTTCACTCCCCCGGTGAGATTATCTGCCAAGCCCGAGCAGGTGTTCGCCGGGCCGCCGCCGTCGCCCGACCCAGCGGGCCCCAGCAGAGCCTCGGCGGGCCCCAGCAGGGCCTCAGCGGGCCTCGGCCGCCACCCGCAGCGTCCCGTCCACCCCGGCCAGCAGCACGGGCGTCCCGGCCCCGCCGAGGTCCCGGACGGCCGCCAGGTCGGCCTCGGCCGGCTGCTCCGCCTCGCTCACCACGGCCGCCGCCTCCAGCGACTTCGCGCCGCTGGCCACCGCCATCGCCACCGCCGTCTGCAGCGCGCTCAGGCGCAGCGACTCCAGCGCGACCGTCCCGGCCACGTACGTCCGGCCGGTCTCGTCACGCACCGCGGCCCCCTCGGCGACGCCGTTGCGGGCGCGGGCCGAGCGGGCCAGGGTGATGATCTTCTTGTCTTCGGGGTCGAGCTCGACGATGTCACTCATGCCGCCGAGCATAGGCGGCCCCCGCGGCGGCTCAGTGGCCGACCGGGTGGGTCGGACCCGGGTTCGGGTTGAGGACCTTGACGAAGGTCTTCGGCCCGGACGGCCGCGCCGTCTCGCGCTCCGTCCGCTCGCGCCAGAACGGGTTGTCGTGCGGCAGGTGGCTGCTCACCCGGCCGTACATCCCGAAGGTCGTCAGGACCACTCCGAAGATGAACGCGAACAGCACGTTCGACATCCGGAAGTTGAGGATGTTGGCGTCCGGCCGCCCGAGCACCGCCAGGCCGTAGAAGCCGGAGAGGACGAACAGCAGGCCGACCACCATGTTCAGGTCGGACGCGAAGTTCCCGCCGATCACCGACCCCGCCACCAGGATCGCGCCCGCCACGATGGACAGGATGCTCAGCGCCCCGTTGGTCGACAGCCCGGCGATCCGGTCACCGTGCGTGGCGAGGAAGCCTGGTTCGCCGGCGAGTCCCAGGCACCCGAACACGATCAGGAAGATCCCCCCGAGCCCCGCTCCGATCCGCCACACCGTGACGAGGCGGGTGTCGACGGGCAGTTCGTCGTGCAGCTTCATGGCATGACCTCCACCATGGCGTAGCTGGCCTAACTGTAGGGGTGGCTCCCCTGCATGTGCGGCACCTCGTGCATGTAGAGCGAACCGCACTGCTGGCAGCAGCGCAGCCCGGTACCCCACTCCTGCTCGGGCCGCGTCTCGGCGTCGTCGGCCATGCTGCGGCCGCAGAGCGCCATCGCGGGGTCGGACTCGCGTACCACGTGCCAGACCCTGACCCCGCCGGTCGCCCCCTGCGGGCCGTACTCCGCGCGAAGTTGATGCGTCATGCTGTCCATGGTCGCCCCGCGACGGCGCGACCGCTACTCGCCGGGGTCCGTCCCGGCGTCGGCGGCCCTGCGGACCGGGGTCGCGACCATCGAGCCGATCCGGTTGCGGCGCCCGGCCGAGGACTCGGCGGTCAGCAGGATGCCGGTCAGCCCGGTGGCGGCGGGCTCGGGCAGCGGGATCTCGCAGGACGAGCCGGGGATCGGCACCCGGCCGAGGTGCTTGGCCAGCAGGCCGCCGACGGTCTCGACGTCCTCGTCCTCCAGCTCGATGCCGAACAGCTCGCCCAGGTCCTCCACCAGCAGTCGGGCGGTGATCCGGTACGAGCCGTCGCCGAGGTCCTCGATCGGCGCGATCTCCCGGTCGTACTCGTCGGTGATCTCGCCGACGATCTCCTCCAGGACGTCCTCGATGGTGACCAGGCCGGCCGTGCCGCCGTACTCGTCGATCACGATCGCCACGTGCGAGCGGCGCTGCTGCATCTCGCGCAGCAGGTCGCCGGCCGGCTTGGAGTCCGGCACGAAGACGGCCGGGCGCATCACCGCGCCGACCTCCTCGGACTCCGCCTCCCGGTTGATGTGGGTGCGCCGGACCAGGTCCTTCAGGTAGACGATGCCGACCACGTCGTCCTCGTTGTCCCCGACCACCGGGATCCGCGAGAAGCCCGAGCGCAGCGCCAGGGTGAGCGCCTGCCGGACGGTCTTGTGCCGCTCGATCATCACCAGGTCGGTGCGCGGCACCATCACCTCGCGGACGATGGTGTCGCCCAGCTCGAAGACCGAGTGCACCATCCGGCGCTCCTCGTCCTCGATCAGGTCGTCCTTCTCGGCGAGGTCGACCAGCGCCCGCAGCTCGGCCTCGGAGGCGAACGGCCCCTCCCGGTAGCCCTTGCCCGGGGTCAGCGCGTTGCCGAGCAGGATCAGCAGCCGCGGGATCGGGCCGAGCACCGCGGCCAGCGGCAGCAGCACGAAGGAGGCGGCCGTCGCGGTGGTGAGCGGGTGCTGGCGTCCGATCGTGCGCGGAGAGACCCCCACCGCGACGAAGGACACCAGCACCATCACGCCGAACGCCAGCAGCACGGCCTGCCAGGTCGGCTCGACGTTGCGCACGCACACCACGGTGACCAGGACGGCCGCCGCCATCTCGCTGGCCACCCGGATCAGGGTCGCCAGGTTGAGGTAGCGGATCGGGTCGGAGGCGACGGTCAGCAGCCGCGCCGAGCCGCGCCGCCCGGCCCGTACGGCCTCCTCCGCCCGGAACCGGGAGACCCGGGAGATGCCCGCCTCGGCGCACGCGGCCAGCCAGCCGAGGACGACGAGCAGCACGGCACCGAGGATGAAGCTCGTACTTTCACCACTCACAGGGGTTCGGGCTCCGCGCTCAGTGGGTGGTGGGGGCCGGGGAGATGCCGCCGAGGCCGCGGCCCGCCCGCCAGTCGTCCAGGATCCGCTTCTGGAGGGCGAACATCTCCTCCTCCTCCTCGGGCTCCTCGTGGTCGTAGCCGAGGACGTGCAGCACCCCGTGGACGGTGAGCAGCTGGAGCTCCTCGTCCATCGAGTGCTTGGAGGGGGCCGCCTTGCCCTGCTGCTCGGCGACCTCCGGGCAGAGCACGATGTCGCCGAGCAGGCCCTGCGGCAGCTCCTCGCCCTCCTTGCCGGGACGCAGCTCGTCCATCGGGAAGGACATCACGTCGGTGGGTCCGGGGAGGTCCATCCACTGGATGTGCAGCTCCTCCATCGCCGCTCCGTCCACCAGGATCACGGACAGTTCGGACTGCGGGTGGATCCGCATCTTGTCCAGGGCGAAGCGGGCGACGTCGAGGATGGCTTCCTCGTCAGCGTCCCAACCGGACTCGTTGGCGATGTCGATCGACATGACGGGCTGGTTACTCAGCTTTCGGTGCGATGGGACTGTCGGGGTGCGCGGGCCGCGGTCGTCTTGCCGCCGCGCCGCTGGGCCGGCTTGCGGGCGGCCTGCGGAGTGGTCTCCTCGGCCTCCTGCTGGGCGTCCCAGCGCTCGTACGCGTCCACGATCCGGCCGACCAGCTTGTGGCGGACCACGTCGGTGCTGGTGAGGACGGAGAAGTGGATGTCGGGCACGTCGGCCAGGATCTCCTGGACGACCTTGAGGCCGCTGCGGGTGCCGCTCGGGAGGTCGATCTGGGTGGTGTCACCCGTGACGACCACCCGGGAGTTGAACCCGAGGCGGGTGAGGAACATCTTGATCTGCTCGGGCGAGGTGTTCTGGGCCTCGTCCAGGATGATGAAGGCGTCGTTGAGGGTGCGGCCGCGCATGTACGCGAGCGGCGCGACCTCGATGGTGCCGGCCGCCATCAGGCGCGGGATGGAGTCCGGGTCCATCATGTCGTGCAGCGCGTCGTAGAGCGGGCGCAGGTACGGGTCGATCTTCTCGTAGAGGGTGCCGGGCAGGAAGCCCAGCCGCTCCCCGGCCTCGACCGCCGGGCGGGTCAGGATGATCCGGTTGACCTCCTTGGCCTGCAGGGCCTGGACGGCCTTGGCCATCGCGAGGTAGGTCTTGCCGGTGCCGGCCGGGCCGAGGCCGAAGGTGATGGTGTGCTTGTCGATCGCGTCGACGTAGCGCTGCTGGTTGAGCGTCTTGGGGCGGATCGTGCGGCCCCGGTTGGACAGGATGTTCGCGGTGAACACCTGGGACGGCGCCGGGCTGTCCGGGTCCTCCACGGCGCTCCGGAGCATGGCGATGGAGCGCTCCACGGAGTCCTCCGTCAGGGGTTGGCCGGTGCGCAGCACCAGCATCATCTCGGTGAAGAGCCGCTGCACGAGGGCGACCTCGGCGCGCGCTCCGGTGGCGGTCACCTCGTTGCCGCGGACGTGGATGTCGGCGGCGGGGAAGCCCTGCTCGATCACGCGCAGCAGCGAGTCCGCCGTGCCGAGGAGGGTGACCATCGGGTGCTTCTCGGGGATGACGATCCGGGCGCTGACGCGGCCGTCGTCGGCCGGCTCGGGGCGTGACCGGCCGTTCGTACGGGTCTGCGATGTGTCACTCATAGGTCGGCGCTGGGGCCTGCCTCATCCCATCCGTGGTGTCGTGTGCCGATCGGTCTCTCCGGGGCACCAGGGTACGCCGCGCACGTGATCGCCGCGGCGGGCGGCGGGGCCGCACCCGACGATGCTGCGGCAGATCGGGGGACGGCGCGAGCCCTTTTCACGGGGTGCGCACCGGGTTCACGGCTGGCGCCGGGCGGGGACGGGCACCCGGGCGAGGTCCTCGGCGAGCACCAGCTCCCCGTCGAAGTGCTTGCGGGCGTCGGCCAGGTGCTGGCCGAGGTCCGGGTAGCGCTGGGAGAAGTGGGTCAGCACCAGGGTGCGCACCCCGGCCTCGGCGGCGGCCTTGGCGGCCTGCCCGGCGGTGAGGTGGCCGTGGTCCTCGGCGAGGCGGACGTCGGCGTCGGTGAAGGTCGACTCGACGACCAGCAGGTCGGCGCCCTCGGCGAGTTCGTGCACGCCGTCGCAGAGCCGGGTGTCCATCACGAAGGCGAACCGCTGGCCCGGCCGGGGCTCGCTGACCTCCTCCAGGGTGACCCGCCGGCCGTCCGCCTCGATCGCGCCCTCGTGCTGCAGCCGGCCGACCGCGGGGCCGAAGACGCCGAGCGCGGCGAGCCGTTCGGGCACCAGGCGGCGGCCGTCGGGCTCGGACAGCCGGTAGCCGAAGGACTCCACGGGGTGGGAGAGTCGCACGGCGTCCAGC
The DNA here is from genome assembly GCF_044744365.1 of Kitasatospora sp. NPDC087314. Classification (NCBI taxonomy): domain Bacteria; kingdom Bacillati; phylum Actinomycetota; class Actinomycetes; order Kitasatosporales; family Streptomycetaceae; genus Kitasatospora; species Kitasatospora sp. NPDC087314. Next base: position 133,770 of record NZ_JBIUYE010000001.1, on the reverse strand, counting down.
GCGAAGCGGGCGCCGGGCGCGGGCAGCGGGCCCGGCTCGTCGATCGGCCGGGGCCGCAGCACGGCCGTCTCGTGGTACGCGGTGGCGTTCCGCAGCCGCTCGAAGTAGACCTCGCCGGAGGCCGGGAAGTAGACGTCCACCGGGTGCGGGACGCGGTCCAGGTTGATCCGCTGGATCACCCCGGCGAGGCCCAGGCAGTGGTCGCCGTGGAAGTGCGTCACGGCGATCCTGGTGATCTGGGTGGCCGAGACCCCGGCGTGCAGCATCTGCCGCTGAGTACCCTCGCCGGGGTCGAACAGCAGGCCCTCGCCGTCCCAGCGGAGCAGGTAGCCGTTGTGGTTGCGGTGCCGGGTGGGCACCTGGCTGGCGGTGCCGAGGACGACGAGTTCGCGCTGTGACACGTCGGGTTCAGACCATGCTCTCGGTCATCGGCTTGCCGCCGAGCACGTGGACGTGGGCGTGGAAGATCGTCTGACCGGCGCCGGCGCCGGTGTTGAAGATCAGCCGGTAGTCCTCCAGACCCTCGTCCTTGGCCACCGCGCCCGCCTCGGCGAGGAGTTCACCGGCGATCTCCGGCTCCGCGGCGGCCAGCGCGGCGGCGTTCGGGTAGTGGACGTGCGGGATGACCAGGACGTGCACCGGGGCCTTGGGGGCGATGTCGCGGAAGGCGAGGATGCGCTCGGTCTTGCGCACCACGGTTGCCGGGATCTCGCCCGCCACGATCTTGCAGAACAGGCAGTCGGGCTGCGGCTCGCCGGCCATCGGCTTCTCCTCGGGTTGTGTCGTGGGCCGTACGGCGGCAGCCTAGCCGAGCCGCCCGACCGCCTGCTGATACTCCGGCAGCTGCTCGCGGCCGACCGGGCGCGTCCCGACCACGGCCCGCATCCCGCTTGCCGCCCGGAGTGGGACGTCGGCCCGCCCGGCCTCCCGCTCCGGGCCCGATCCCCGGCCTACTCCCCGGCCTGCTCCCCGGTCTGCTCCCCGGGCACCGGCGGGGCCGTCCGGGACGGGGTCCCGGCGAGCGCGGCGAGGGCGATCCGGACGCCCTCGGCCAGCTGCGGGTCCTCCCCCGCCGCCCACTGGTGCGGGGCGAACGGCACCTCGACGTCCGGGTCGACGCCGTGGTTCTCCACGCCCCAGCCGTAGTTCTCCACCCAGAACGCGTACTTGGGCTGGGTCACCAGGGTGCCGTCGACCAGCCGGTACTGGCTGTCGATGCCGATCACCCCGCCCCAGGTGCGGGTGCCGACCACCGGGCCCAGCCCCAGCGCCTGGATGGCGGCGTTGACGATGTCGCCGTCCGAGCCGGAGAACTCGTTGGCGAGCGCGACGAGCGGCCCGCGCGGGGCGTCACCGGGGTAGGGCATCGGGCTGGCGACGTCGCGGGCGACGCCCCAGCCGATGATCCGGCGGGCCAGCTTCTCGATCACCAGCTGCGAGGTGTGGCCGCCGCGGTTCTCCCGGATGTCGACGACCACGCCCTCCTTGGCCATCTCCGAGCGCAGGTCGCGGTGGATCTGGGCCCAGCCGGTGGTCTGCATGTCGGGGATGTGCAGGTAGCCGAGCCGCCCGGCGGACAGCTCGCGCACGGCGGCCCGCCGCCCGGCCACCCAGTCGTGGTAGCGCAGCGGCTCCTCGTCGGCGAGCGGGACGACCACCGGGTGGCGCTGGTCGGTGCCGTCCTTGCCGGCCACGGTCAGCTCGACCGGCTGCCCGGCGGTGCCGGCCAGCAGCGGCGCCGGGCCGGTGACCGGGTCCACCGGGCGGCCGTTGACGGCCAGGACCGCGTCGCCCGGGCGGATCGCGACGCCGGGCGCGGCCAGCGGCGAGCGGGCCCGGGGGTCGGAGGACTCGCCGGGCAGGATCCGGGCGATCCGCCACCGGTCGCCGTCCTTGGCAAGGTCGGCGCCGAGCAGGCCCTGGCGCCGGGCGGGCTCGGTGTGCAGGCCGTACGGCAGCACGTAGGCGTGCGAGGTGCCGAGTTCGCCGTGCACCTCCCAGAGCAGGTCGACCAGGTCGTCGTGCGAGCCGACCCGCTCCACCAGCGGCCGGTAGCGGTCCAGGACGCCCTCCCAGTCGACGCCGCCGAGGTCGGCGCGCCAGAAGTTGTCCCGCATCAGGCGGCCGTTCTCGGCGTACATCTGGCGCCACTCGGCGGCCGGGTCGACGGTGACCCGCAGCCGGGCCAGGTCGACGGTCACCTCGTCGTCCTCGCCGCTCGCCTTGTGGTCGGCGGGGACGATCCGCAGCTCGCCCTCGTCCAGCACCGCCACCCGGGCGCCGTCCCCGCTGACCGCGAACTCGTCGACGCCCTGCACGAGTTGCTCGACGCGACGCTTCTTCAGGTCGTACCGCTCCAGTGCCGGCCGGGGCCGCTCCTCGTCCAGCGAGGCCGCCTCGTCGCCGAGTTCGCCGAGCAGCGGGGCCCTGGTCCACAGAACGCCGTCCTTGGCGGCCCGCAGCGAGTCGAAGCGGCCGCCCTCGACCGGGAACGGCACGATCCGGTCGACGATGCCGTCCAGGTCGACCCTGGTCACCGGCGGGGCGTCGGCGGCGGCCTCCTCGCCGTCCGCCTTCTTGCCGCGCGGCTCGTCCTCCTCCCCGCCGAGCGGGCGCCCGGCCCGCTGCGGCCCGAACGGGGACGGCGTGTCGGCGGCCAGCGTGATCAGGTACGGGCGGCAGCCGTTCGGGAACGACAGGTCGAAGACGTGCGCGTCGTAGACCGGGTCGAAGTTGCGCACCGACAGGAACGCCAGGTACCGGCCGTCCGCGGTGAAGGCCGGCGAGGTGTCGATGAAGCGCTGCTGGGTGACCTCGCCGACCGTCCGGGTGGCCAGGTTGGCCAGCACGATCTGGCGCAGCGAGAAGGGGCCCAGGCCCTCCACCGGGCTCGACCACGCCAGCCAGGCCGAGTCCGGGCTGAAGGCCAGCCCGCTGACCTCGCCGTCGGCGCTGCGGGCCAGCTCGTGCACGGTGCCGTCGGCGAGCGCGACCAGCAGCACCCGGCCGTCGTGCACGCCGAGCGCCGCCTGCTTGCCGTCCGGGGACACCACCAGGGAGTTGACCCGACCGAGCCGGCCGGCCGCCAGCCGGCGGCGCTCGGCGCCCTGCACGGCGGGCGCGAACTCCAGGGCGTCCTCGCCCTCGGCGTCGGACACCCAGAGCACGCCCTGGGCGCCGTCGTCGCCCGGCACCACCCGGGCGAGGCGCCCGCGCACACCCGGCGTCTCGTCCAGCACCCGGGCCGGGCCCTCGCGGTGGGTCAGCCAGTGCACCCCGCCGCGCACCACCACCGCGCTCGCCCGGCCGGTGCGGTCGGGGGCGACGGACTCCAGCCAGTGCGCGGCGTACACCGGGCGGGGCCGGCGGCCGCTGCGCGGGCCGGCCAGCCGGACGTCCAGCCGGCGCGGCTCGACGCCCTGCGCCAGGCTCTCCAGCAGCCACAGGTCGCCGGCCCGGTGGAAGACCACCCGGGTGCCGTCGGTGGTGGCGTTGCGGGCGTAGAAGCCCTCCGGGCAGGTGGTGTGGCGGCGCAGGTCGGAACCGTCCGGGAGGCTGGAGTACAGCTCGCCGACGCCCTCGTGGTCGGACAGGAAGGCGATCCGGTCCCCCACCCACAGCGGCGAGGAGAGCTGGCCGGCCAGGTCCTCGTGCACCCGCGCGAACTCGTCCCGGCCGATCCACAGCTTGCCCGCCCGGCCGCCCCGGTAGCGCTTCCACCAGGCCGGCTCGCGGTTGTTGACGGTGCCCAGCAGCACCCCGGCGCCCTGCGGCTCGAAGGCGAGCCCGCCGACCGGTCCGTACGGCAGCCGCACCGGCTCGCCGCCGTCCAGCGGCACCGCGTGCGCCCAGGTGCGGCGCAGGGTGGCCTCGCCGGCGGTGGTGGTGGCGATCGGGCGGCCGTCGGCCGTCCAGCCCTGCAGCTGGGTCTGGTCGCTGCCCCAGTGGGTGAGCCGGCGGGACGGGCCGCCGTCCACCGGCACCACGTGCACCTCGGGCGAGCCGTCCCGGGCGGAGGTGAAGGCGATGTGCCGCCCGTCCGGGGCGAACCGGGGGTGGTGGACCGGCAGGTGATCGGCCGTCAGCCGCCAGGCCCGGCCGCCGTCCAGCGGGGCCAGCCAGACGTCGTTCTCGGCGACGAAGGTGACCAGGTCGCCGTGCAGATGGGGGTGGCGCAGATAGGCGCCCGCGGAGGTGCTCAGGGGTTCCGTCACGCGGTCAGCGTAGGCACCCACGCGCACCGCGCGGGCCGATTTTCGCGGACTCCCGCCCCCGGGCGGAGCCCGCTACGACCAGCGGCCGGTACGGCCCAGCAGCAGCGCGCCGGCGGCCACCCCGGCGGTGGAGGTGCGCAGCACCGACGGGCCCAGCCGGTACGGCTTCGCGCCCGCCTCGGCGAAGGCGGCCAGCTCCTCCGGGGAGACACCGCCCTCCGGGCCGACCACCAGCACCACGTCCCCGGCCTCGGGCAGCGCGGCCCGCGCCAGCGGCTCGGCGCCCTCCTCGTGCAGCACGGCGGCGAACGCCGCCCCCGCCAGGACCGGCGCCAGCTGCCGGGTGGTCGCCGGCTCGCGCACCTCGGGGAAGCGCAGCCGGCGGGACTGCTTGCCGGCCTCCCGGGCGGTGGCCCGCCACTTGGCGAGCGCCTTGGCCCCCCGGTCGCCCTTCCACTGCGTGATGCAGCGCGAGGCGGCCCACGGGATCACCACGTCCACGCCGACCTCGGTCATGGTCTCCACCGCGAGCTCGCCGCGGTCTCCCTTGGGCAGCGCCTGGACGACGACGATCCGCGGCGCCGGCTCGGGCTCCCGGCGCACGGCCGCCACCGTGACGTCGACCGCGTCCTTGCCGAGCACCTCGGCGACCGTCCCGTCCACCCCGAGGCCCAGCCCGTCGGCCAGGGTCACCGCCTCGCCCGCGGTCAGCCGCTTCACCGCGGCCGCGTGCCGCCCCTCCGGCCCGTCGAGGCGCACCACGGCGCCGGGTGCGGCGGCGGCGATCCGCTCGGTCTCGACGACGAAGACGGGGGCGGTCATGCGGGGAACCTCCGGTGGTGGGGGCGGATCGGGAACGCGAAAGGGGTGCCGGGCAGAACCCCGGCACCCCCACGCGGACGGCTACCGGCCGTTGAACGCGTCCTTCAGGCGCGAGAACAGGCCCTGTTGGCCCGGCGCGAACTGGCCGGACGGCCGCTCCTCGCCGCGCAGCACCGCGAGCCGGCGCAGCAGCTCCTCCTGCTCGGCGTCGAGCTTGCCGGGCGTCTGCACCTCGACATGCACTATCAGGTCGCCCCGGCCGCCCCCGCGCAGGTGGGTGATGCCCCGGCCGTGCAGCGGGATCGACTGGCCGGACTGGGTGCCGGGCCGGATGTCGACCTCCTCCAGCCCGTCCAGGGTCTGCAGCGGCACCTGGGTGCCGAGGGCCGCGGCCGTCATCGGGATGGTGACGGTGCAGTGCAGGTCGTCCCCGCGCCGCTGGAAGACGGTGTGGGTGGTCTCGGCGATCTCGACGTACAGGTCGCCGGCCGGGCCGCCGCCGGGGCCGACCTCGCCCTCGCCGGCCAGCTGGATCCGGGTGCCGTTGTCGACACCGGCCGGGATCTTGACGGTCAGGGTGCGGCGGGCCCGGACCCGGCCGTCGCCGGCGCACTCCGGGCACGGGGTCGGCACGACGGTGCCGAAGCCCTGGCACTGCGGGCAGGGGCGGGAGGTCATGACCTGGCCCAGGAAGGACCGGGTGACCTGGGAGACCTCGCCCTTGCCGCGGCACATGTCACAGGTCTGCGCGGAGGTGCCGGGGGCCGCGCCCTCGCCGCTGCAGGTGGTGCAGGTGACGGCCGTGTCGACCTGGAGTTCCTTGGTGGTGCCGAAGGCGGCCTCCTCCAGGGTGATCTCCAGCCGGATCATGGCGTCCTGGCCGCGGCGGGTGCGCGAGCGCGGGCCGCGCTGGCCGGCCGCGGCGCCGAAGAAGGCGTCCATGATGTCGGAGAACCCGAAGCCCGCCGCGCCCGCGCCGAAGCCGCCCGCGCCCCCGCCGCCCGGCGAGAGCGGGTCACCGCCGAGGTCGTAGACCTGGCGCTTCTGCGGATCGGAGAGCACCTCGTAGGCGGCGTTGATCTCCTTGAACCGCTCCTGCGTCTTCGGGTCCGGGTTGACGTCCGGGTGCAGTTCGCGTGCCAGGCGCCGGAACGCCTTCTTGATCTCGTCCTGCCCCGCATCCCGTCGGACGCCGAGTACCGCGTAGTAGTCCGTGGCCACCAAATGCTCCGCTTGTTCCGCCTGTAGTAGTGCTGCGACTGGGATGTCGCCGTCAGATGACCAACGGCGACCGTTTGCTACGACTCGGCCAGGATCTGACCCACGTACCGCGCCACCGCTCGCACCGCCCCCATTGTGCCCGGATAGTCCATCCGGGTCGGACCGATCACACCCAGTTTGGCCACGCTCTCGTCGCCCGAACCGTAACCGACCGAGACCACCGAGGTGGAATTCAGCCCCTCGTAGGCGATCTCCCGCCCGATCCGGACCGTCATCGCGGCGTCCGCGGTCTCACCCAGGAGGCGGAGCAGGACGACCTGCTCCTCCAGTGCCTCCAGCACCGGCTGGATGGTGAGCGGGAAGTCGTGCCCGAAGCGGGTCAGGTTGGCCGTGCCGGCCAGCATGATCCGCTCCTCGTTCTGTTCGGCGAGCGCCTCGAACAGCGTCGCCAGGACGGTGCTGACGGTCGGCCGGTCCGGCTGCTCGAAACCCGCCGGGAGCTCCTCCAGGAAGCCCGGCACGTCCGGCAGCCGCTGGCCGACGGCCCGCGCGTTGATCCGGGCCCGCAGGTCCGCCAGGACCGTCTCGCCGACCGGGCCCGGGCAGTCCACCATCCGCTGCTCGACCCGGCCGGTGTTGGTGATCAGGACCAGCATCACCTTGGTCGGGGCCAGCGCGACCAGCTCGATGTGCCGGACGGTGGAGCGCGACAGCGAGGGGTACTGCACCACCGCGACCTGCCGGGTGAGCTGGGCGAGCAGCCGCACCGTCCGGGCGACCACGTCGTCCAGGTCGACGGCGCCGTCCAGGAAGTGCCGGATCGCCCGGCGCTCGGGGGCGCTCATCGGCTTGACCTCGGCGAGCTTGTCGACGAACAGGCGGTACCCCTTGTCGGTGGGGATGCGCCCGGCGCTGGTGTGCGGCTGGTGGATGTAGCCCTCCTCCTCCAGCGCCGCCATGTCGTTGCGGACGGTGGCCGGGGAGACCCCGAGGTTGTGCCGCTCCACCAGGGCCTTGGAGCCGACCGGCTCCTCGGTCCCCACGTAGTCCTGGACGATCGCGCGGAGCACGGCCAGCTTGCGGTCGTCGAGCTGGCGAACCTCACCGGCCATGGGGCACACACCTCCGTCTTCGCGCGTTGTCCGTTTGTGTCGCACATGCTGCTGCCCGTTCCGGGACACCCCGGTTCCGGGACCCGCCTTGGCACTCGTCATACCCGAGTGCCAAAACCGTACCTGCCAGTGTAAGGCCCGGGCCCAACGGCAGGAACGGCCCGGCCGGAGTGATCCTGCCCGCAGTTCCCGGCGCGGGGGTGGTGCCGCGGGGCCGTCCGGGTGGCAGCATCGGAAGCGACGGCGAATGGAGGAGCAAGCAATGTCGAGCTCGGGCCAGCACACCCGTTTCGCGCCCGACCGCGGCCTGACCGGCCGCATGGTCGTGACGATGTTCGTGATCGGGCTGCTGTACGTCGGCTTCACCGGCCTGCTGATCGTGCTGCTGCGCGGCGCCTGGCCACTGATCGTCCTGATCTCCGGCGGGCTGTTCGTGGCCCAGTTCTGGTTCAGCGACAAGATCACCGAACGGGCGATGGGCGCCCACCAGGTGACCCCTGAGCAGTACCCGCAACTGCACGGCACCGTCGACCGGCTCTGCGCGCTGGCGGACATGCCCAAGCCCCGGGTGGCGGTCGCCGACAACGACATGCCGAACGCCTTCGCCACCGGCCGCAACCCGCAGAACGCCGTGGTGTGCGTCACCACCGGCCTGCTGCGCCGGCTGGAACCCGAGGAGCTGGAGGGCGTCCTCGCCCACGAACTGTCCCACGTCGCCCACCGGGACGTCGCGGTGATGACCATCGCCGGCTTCCTCGGTGTCCTCGCCGGGGCCATGACCCGGATCGCCATGTACGGCGGGTTCATGGGCGGCGGCCGCAACAACAACGACCAGAACGCGGCGATCGCCGCCCTGGTCATCCCGCTGGTGTCGATGGTCGTCTACGCCATCAGCTTCCTGCTCACCCGGCTGCTCTCCCGCTACCGGGAACTCGCCGCCGACCGCTCCGCCGCCCAGCTCACCGGCCGGCCCAGCGCCCTCGCCTCCGCGCTCACCAAGGTCACCGGGCAGATCGCCGCCATCCCCAGCAAGGACCTGCGCCAGGCGCAGCCCTACAACGCCTTCTACTTCGCCCCCGCGCTGAGCGCCCGGGAGACCGCCGCCCAGCTGTTCTCCACCCACCCGACGCTGGAGAAGCGTCTGGAGCAGCTGGCGAAGATCTCCGAGCAGCTCGGCCGCTGACGCCCCCCTCCACCCGGCTCCGCCCGACTCCGCCCGCACCCTCCCGAAAGGACCGCCGTGGGAATCCTGGACGCCCTGTTCGGGCGCACCAAGCCCGTCAAGCCCGACCTCGACCAGCTGTTCGGCGTACCGTCCGCCGCCCTCACCCTGGAGGCCGGGGCCGGGTTCACCCCCACCGGCCTCGGCTCGGTCTGCTTCGCCGCCGTCGAGGGCGCGGCCTTCGGACAGGTCGAGCAGCAGGTGCGGGCGCTGCTGGACGCCGACACCGAGCGCGGCGGCGTCCCGGTGGAGGCCTCCAAGGACGGCTACGGCTACTCCTGGCTGCTCGCCCGGCACACCCCCGAGGAGCTGCCGGAGCTGGTGAACGACCTGCACGCGGTCAACAGCGAGCTGGAGGCGAACGGCTTCGGGCCCCAGCTGCTCTGCTCGCTGGTCGCCTTCCGCAACGGGCAGGGACAGTCGCTGGCGCTGGTCTACCTCTACAAGCGCGGCACCTTCTACCCCTTCGCCCCGATGCCCGGCGGCGGGGAGCGGCGCAACAGCCCGCTGGAGTTGCAGGTCAACGCGCTGCTGGGGAACGACCTGCGGCTGGAGAGGGACCTCAGCCGCTGGTTCCCGGTCTGGGGCGCGCCGGGCCTGTGACGGGCCGTCCGATCCTCGGGCGCTGGCGCTGCCTATAGTCACCTGCATGCACAGCCGCCAGTACGGACCCGACCTGACCCCGCCGTGGAAGCGGCAGCAGCCCGCCCCGGAGGTGCCCGCCGAGCGGGACCTGGTGGTGGAGGAGGCGGCAACCGGCTTCTGCGGCGCGGTGGTGCGGTGCGAGCGGACCGCCGAGGGGTTCACCGTCACCCTGGAGGACCGTTTCGGCAAGCACCGGGTGTTCCCGCTGGTGCCGCGCGGCTTCCTGCTGGAGGGCCGGGTGGTCACCCTGGTGCGCCCGACCGGCCCGGCCCCCTCGCGGGCGCCCGGCCGCACCGCCTCCGGCTCGATCGCCGTCCCCGGCGCCCGGGCCCGGGTCGCCCGCGAGTCGCGGATCTACGTCGAGGGCCGGCACGACGCCGAGCTGGTCGAACGGGTCTGGGGCGACGACCTGCGGATCGAGGGCGTGGTCGTCGAGTACCTGGAGGGCGTGGACGACCTGCCCGCGATCGTCGCCGACTTCGCCCCCGGCCCGGGCCGCCGCCTCGGCGTCCTGGTCGACCACCTGCTCCCCGGCACCAAGGAGCACCGCATCGCCGCCCAGGTCACCGGCGACGCCGTCCTGGTCGTCGGCCACCCCTACATCGACATCTGGCAGGCCGTGAAGCCCTCCTCCGTCGGCATCCCCGCCTGGCCCGCCGTCCCCCGCGGCGAGGAGTGGAAGGAGGGCGTCTGCCGCCGCCTCGGCTGGCCGGTGAACACCCCCGCCGCCTGGAAGCGGATCCTCTCCAAGGTTGACACCTACAAGGACCTGGAGCCGGAACTCCTGGGCCGTGTCGAGGAGTTGATCGACTTCGTGACGCTCCCGGAGTGACCGTCAGAGCGTTCCGAACTCACCCGTGTCGAGCGTCACGCCCAGGACGTCGACCCGGATGGGGTCACCGAACTTAAAGGGCTGCCCGACCTCGTAGTCCGGGACGCCCGAAGCGGTAGCGGTGTCGGGTTCGGTGAGCAGCAGACACTCGCCCTTGAACGGGTCGACGATCAGATAGGTGTTGATCGTCCCGCCCGCGTACATCTCCCGCTTGACGTGGTAGTCGCGGTAGGCGCTGGTCTTCGACACCACCTCCACGACCATGGTCACCGCCGGCGCCGGAACCAACCGTCCGGGGGCTTCCACCACGCCCCGCTCGATCACCACCAGATCGGGCTGCGGCTCGCTGGCCTCGTGAGCGAAGGCCAGGTCCTGGGTCTGCAATCGATGCCAGCGAGCCCGCGGGACCTGATCCACGATGCACTCGATGATGAGGTTGTGGACCAGGTCCGGCCCGGCCATCATCACGATTTCCCCCCTGATGAGCTCGGCCTTGACGCCTTCCGGCACCTCCAGGTTCTCGAAGATCCCGGTCATCCGATCATCGATGGCGGTCATCGCACGCTCCCTCCGACGGCTGACATCCACGCTAACGAATCTCAGTCCACCAGGTCACGTACGACCGCGTCGGCCAGCAGCCTGCCCTGGAGGGTGAGGGTGGCGCGGCCGGCGGCGTGGGTGTCGGGGTCGAGGAGGCCGTCGGCGAGGTGGCGGGCGGCGGCCTCCAGGCCGGTGTCGGTGAGGAGGGTGAGCGGGATGCCCTCGGCGAGGCGCAGTTCGAGCAGGATGCGCTCGACCCGGCGGTCCTCCTCGGCGAGGACCTCACGGCCCAGGGCCGGGGTGCGGCCTTCGGCGAGGGCCTGGGCGTAGGCGGCGGGGTGCTTGGCGTTCCACCAGCGGACGCCGCCGACGTGGCTGTGCGCGCCGGGGCCGGCGCCCCACCAGTCGGCGCCGGTCCAGTAGAGCTCGTTGTGGCGGCAGCGGCCCTCGGGGGTGGTGGCCCAGTTGGAGACCTCGTACCAGGAGTAGCCGGCGGCGCTGAGGGCCTGTTCGGCGATGAGGTAGCGGTCGGCGTGCACGTCGTCGTCGATCATCGGCAGTTCGCCGCGCTTGACCCGGGCGGCGAGCTTGGTGCCGTCCTCGACGATCAGGGAGTAGGCGGAGACGTGGTCGGGCCCGGCGCCGATGGCGGCGTCCAGGGAGGCCCGCCAGTCGTCGTCGGACTCGCCGGGGGTGCCGTAGATGAGGTCCAGGTTGACGTGGTCGAAGCCGGCGGCGCGGGCCTCGGCGACGCAGGCCTCGGGGCGGCCCGGGGTGTGGTGGCGATCGAGCAGCTGCAGGACGTGCGGGCGGGCGCTCTGCATGCCGAAGGAGACCCGGTTGTAACCGCCCTCGCGCAGTTCGGCCAGGTAGGCCGGGTCGACGGACTCCGGGTTGGCCTCGGTGGTGACCTCGGCGCCGTCGGCGAGCCCGAACTCCTCGCGCAGTGCGGCGAGCATCTTCACCAGGTCGCGGGCGGGCAGCAGGGTGGGGGTGCCGCCGCCGAGGAAGACGGTCTGCACCGGGAGGTCCACGGGGCCGAGGATCCTGCGGGCCAGCCGGATCTCGGCGACCACGTTGTCCGCGTAGGTCTCCTGGGAGGCGACGGCCCCGGAGGAGCGCAGCTCGGTGGCGGTGTAGGTGTTGAAGTCGCAGTAGCCGCAGCGGCTGGCGCAGTACGGCACGTGCAGGTAGAAGCCGAACGGCCGCTGCCCGAGACCGGTGCGGGCGTGCGCGGGCAGGGAACCGTCGGACGGCACCGGTTCGCCGTCGGGGAGTGCGGAGGGCATGACCCCATTGTCCCGTACGGCTCACCCGAACCGGTGAGCCGTACGGGGGCGGGGCGGCTCAGGCCTCGTTGGCGCCCGCGTACATCGCGGTGACGGCGTCCGCGTAGGTCCGCTCGACGACCGGGCGCTTGATCTTCAGGCTCGGGGTGAGCTCGCCGTGCTCGATGTCGAGATCGCGCGGCAGCAGGTGGAACTTCTTGATCGTCTGCCAGCGCTGCAGGTCGGCGTTGAGCCGCCGGACGAAGCCGTCGATCAGCTGGTGCACCTGCGGGTCGGCGACCACCTCGGCGTAGGACTTGCCGGCCAGGCCGTGCTCGGCGGCCCACGGCATGATGACCGCCTCGTCCAGGCCGATCAGCGCGGTGCAGAAGTTGCGGCCGTTGCCGATCACCAGGATGTTGCTGACGAACGGGCAGGCCGCCTTGAACTTGCCCTCGACCTCGCTGGGCGCGACGTACTTGCCGCCGGAGGTCTTGAACAGGTCCTTCTTGCGGTCGGTGATCCGCAGGAAGCCGTCGGGGCTGAGCTCGCCGATGTCCTCGGTGTGGAACCAGCCGTCGGCCTCCAGCACCTCGGCGGTCTTCTCCGGCAGGTCGTGGTAGCCGCGCATGACGCCGGGGCCGCGCAGCAGGATCTCGCCGTCCTCGGCGATCCGGACCTCGGTGCCGGGCAGCGCGCGGCCCACCGTGCCGATCCGGACGTCCTCCTCGCGGTTGACGCAGGAGCCGGCGCTGGTCTCGCTGAGGCCGTAGCCCTCCAGGATCGGCACGCCGGCGCCGAGGAAGAAGAAGCCGATCTCGGGGGCGAGCGCGGCGCTGCCGGAGACGGCGCCGCGCAGCCGACCGCCGAAGGCCGCGCGGATCTTGGCGTAGACCAGCCTGTCGGCCACGGTGTGCTGGAGCCGCAGGCCCAGCGGGGCGGTTCCGGTGCCGGTGGCGATCCGGCTCTCCTGGACGGCCCGGGCGTGCTCGCGGGCGACCTTGGCGGCCCAGCGGAAGATCTTGTACTTGGCGCCGCCCTCGGCCCGGGCCCGGCCGGCGATGCCGTTGTAGACCTTCTCGAAGATGCGCGGCGCCGAGGCCATGACGGTCGGCCGGATGGCCGGCAGGTTGTGGATGATCCGGTCGACCCGGCCGTCCACGGCCATCACGTGGCCGGTGGCGATCTGGCCGGAGATCAGCGTCTTGCCGAACACGTGCGACAGCGGCAGCCACATGAACTGGACGTCGTCGGAGCGCAGCAGCCCGCTGGCCTCCTGGGCCCGGCCCTCGTACGCCCAGCAGTCGTGCACCAGGCGCACGCCCTTGGGGCGGCCGGTGGTGCCGGAGGTGTAGATGAGGGTGGCCAGCTGCTCCTTGTCGAGCGCGGCGACCGCCTTCTCGACCGCGTCCGGGTGCTGCTCCAGGTACTCGGCGCCGCGCTGTTCCAGTTCGGCGAGGGTGAGCAGGGCGAGGCCCGCGGTCTCGGGGGCCGCGCTCTCGGGGGCGTCGAAGAGGATGACGGTCCGCAGTTCGGGCAGCTGCTCGATCTGGTCGACGGCCTTGGCGAGCTGGGCGGCGTTCTCCGCGAACAGCGCCCTGGAGCCGGAGTTGGAGAGGATGAAGGCGGTCTCGTCGGCGTTGGTGCTCGGGTAGACGGTCGTGGTGGCGGCGCCCGCGCACATGTTCCCGAGGTCGGCGATGATCCATTCGACGCGGGTGGAGGAGGCCAGCGCGACCCGGTCCTCCGGCTGGATGCCGAGCGCCATCAGGCCGGCGGCCACCGCCTTGACCCGGGCCGCCGTCTGCGCCCAGGTGAGCGAGCGCCACTGCTCGGCGCCGGGGGCGCCGTCCGCGGCGTGCTCGTCGACCGGGGCCGGGTAGCGGTAGGCCTCGGCGTTCGGGGTCGCGGCGACCCGCTCCAGGAACAGGTGGGCGACGGAGGCGGGACGCCCGGCGACGATGTCGGCACTGCCGGAGCCGATCAGGGACTGCGCGGAACTCAACGAGGACCTCCGGGGGCGGGTGGCCGTCTGAGGGATTGTCGCGGCGCCCGTGGGGGCGGTCGCCGGGCCCCCGGGTAACCCGGACGGTACCGGCGAGTAACAAGGGGGCAATCAGCAGCCTAGGGGGAAACCGGTCATTCCGTAAGAGGGCACGGACCGTCGGCACGCCGCCACGGCGCCGGTGCCCGTTCGACGACCCCGCCAGGACCCCGGGTGAACCGCGCAACCGGGCCCGCCGGGCGATTGGGCAAAGGACTGGACAAACCTCCGGTTCACACCCTGGGAATCGTCTGTACGAGTGCACCAAAGAACGAGAATTGGGATGCGAATCCAGCCGCCGACGACAAGAGTGTGCAAGTGCTGATCAGACTGCTCCGGGCGTACCTGCGCCCATACTCCCGACCGATCGCCCTGCTCGTGGTGCTCCAACTGGTGTCCACCCTCGCGGCGCTCTACCTGCCGACGCTCAACGCCGACATCATCGACGACGGTGTGGTCAAGGGCGATACCGGCTACATCCTGCGTGCCGGCGGGGTGATGATCGGTGTCACCCTGATCCAGGCGCTGTGCTCGATCGGCGCCGTCTACTACGGCGCCCACACCGCGATGGCCTTCGGCCGGGACGTCCGCGCCGCCGTCTTCGACCGCGTGCAGAGCTTCTCCGCCCGCGAGGTCGGCCAGTTCGGCGCCCCCTCGCTGATCACCCGCACCACCAACGACGTGCAACAGGTCCAGATGCTGGCCCTGATGAGCTTCACGCTCATGGTGGCCGCGCCGATCATGTGCGTCGGCGGCATCATCATGGCGCTCAACCAGGACGTGCCGCTGTCCGGGCTGCTGCTCGCCGTCATCCCGCTGCTCGGCACCGTCGTCCTCCTGCTGGTCCGCTCGCTGCGCCCCAAGTTCCGCAGCATGCAGACCCGGATCGACACGGTGAACCGGATCCTGCGCGAGCAGATCACCGGTATCCGGGTCATCCGCGCCTTCGTCAAGGACGACCACGAGCGGACCCGCTTCGCCGGCGCCAACGGGGACCTCACCAACGTCGCCCTCCAGGTCGGCCGGCTGATGTCGTTCATGTTCCCGGCCGTGATGCTGGTCGTGAACGTCTCCAGCGTCGCCGTGCTCTGGTTCGGCGCCCACCGGATCGACAGCGGCGCCATGCAGATCGGCGCGCTCACCGCCTTCCTCTCCTACCTGATGCAGATCCTGATGAGCGTCATGATGGCCACCTTCATGTTCATGATGGTGCCGCGCGCCGAGGTCTGCGCCGAGCGCATCGACGAGGTCCTCGGCACCTCCTCCAGCGTCGTCCCGCCCGCCACGCCGATCACCGAGGTGCTGCGGCGCGGCAACCTGGAGCTGCGCGACGTCGACTTCCGCTACCCCGGCGCCGAGGCCTCGGTGCTGCGCGGCATCGACATCACCGCCCGCCCCGGCGAGACCACCGCCGTCATCGGCTCCACCGGCAGCGGCAAGTCCACCCTGCTCGGGCTCGTACCCCGGCTCTTCGACGCCACCTCCGGCCAGGTCCTGCTCGACGGCGTCGACGTGCGCGAACTCGCCCCCGAGGCGATCGCCGAGAGCGTCGGACTCGTCCCGCAGAAGCCGTACCTGTTCTCCGGCACCGTCGCCAGCAACCTGCGCTACGGCCGGCCCGACGCCACCGACGAGGAGCTCTGGCACGCCCTGGAGATCGCCCAGGCCAAGGACTTCGTCGAGAAGCTGCCCGAGGGCCTGGACGCCCCGATCGCCCAGGGCGGCGGCAACGTCTCCGGCGGCCAGCGCCAGCGCCTGGCCATCGCCCGGGCCCTCGTCCGCAAGCCCGACGTCTACCTGTTCGACGACTCCTTCTCGGCGCTCGACTACGCCACCGACGCCAGGCTGCGCAAGGCCCTCTCCCGCGAGACCGCCGACGCCACCGTGCTGATCGTCGCCCAGCGCGTCTCCACGATCCGCGACGCCGACCGGATCATCGTCCTCGACGAGGGCGCGGTCGTCGGCACCGGCACCCACCGCGAACTGATGGCCGACAACCCGACGTACCGGGAGATCGTGCTCTCCCAGCTCACCGAGCAGGAGGCGGCGTGACCACCCCCGGCAAGTCCGACACGGACGACAAGCCCGACACGGACGACCAGCCCGCGGCCCCCGCCGCCGAACTGCCCACCGACTCCCAGGCCGCCGCCGCCCGCCGCGGCCCCGCCGGACCGGGCCGCTTCATGGGCGGCCAGGGCACCGAGAAGTCCATGGACTTCAAGGGCTCCGGCAAGCGCCTGCTCGGCCTGCTGCGCCCCGAACGCTCGCTGCTCTCGGGTGTGTTGGCCCTCGGCGTGCTCAGCATCGGCTGCGCCGTCACCGGCCCCAAGGTGCTCGGCAACGCCACCGACCTGATCTTCGCCGGCGTCGTCGGCGCCCGTTTCGAGCCCGGCGTCTCCAAGGCGCAGGTCGTCGAGGGGCTGCGCGCCCACCGCGAGGGAGGCGTCGCCGACCTGCTCTCCGCGGTGAGCTTCACCCCCGGCCAGGGCATGGACTTCGGCGCCATCGGCACCGTCCTGCTCTGGGTACTGGCCATCTACGTCGCCTCCGCCCTGTTCGGCATCGTCCAGGGCCGGCTGGCCACCGCGGCGATCCAGCGGGCCGGCTACCGGCTGCGCCAGGACGTCGAGGCCAAACTCGCCCGGCTGCCGCTCAGTTACTTCGACAAGCAGCCGCGCGGTGAGGTGCTCAGCCGGGTCACCAACGACATCGACAACATCAGCCAGTCCATGCAGCAGACCCTGGGACAGGTCGTCAACTCGCTGCTCACCGTGGTCGGCGTGCTGGCGATGATGTTCTGGATCTCCCCGCTGCTCGCCGTGATCGCCCTGGTGTCGGTGCCGCTGTCGGTGGTCGTCGCCGCCAAGGTCGGCAAGCGGGCGCAGCCGCAGTTCGTCCAGCAGTGGAAGTCCACCGGCCAACTCAACGCGCACATCGAGGAGATGTACACCGGCCACAGCCTGGTCAAGGTGTTCGGCCGCCACCGCGAGTCCGCCGAGACCTTCCGCGAGCACAACGAGGCGCTGTTCGCCTCCAGCTTCCGGGCGCAGTTCATCTCCGGGATCATCCAGCCCGCGATGATGCTGATCGGCAACCTGCAGTACGTGCTGGTCGCGGTCGTCGGTGGCCTGCGGGTGGCCAGCGGCTCGCTGTCCATCGGCGACGTGCAGGCGTTCATCCAGTACTCGCGGCAGTTCAGCCAGCCGCTCACCCAGGTCGCCAGCATGGCCAACCTGGTGCAGTCCGGGGTCGCCTCCGCCGAGCGCGTCTTCGAGCTGCTGGACGCCCCCGAGCAGAGCCCCGAACCGGCCGTGTCCGAGCGGCCCGACACCGTCCACGGCCGGGTCTCCTTCCAGGACGTGTCCTTCCGCTACGACCCCGACAAGCCGCTGATCGAGGACCTCTCGCTCAAGGTCGAGCCCGGCCAGACCGTCGCCATCGTCGGCCCCACCGGCGCCGGCAAGACCACCCTGGTCAACCTGCTGATGCGGTTCTACGAGGTCAGCTCCGGGCGGATCACCCTCGACGGGGTCGACGTCGCCGCGATGTCCCGCGAGGACCTGCGCTCCGGCATCGGCATGGTGCTCCAGGACACCTGGCTGTTCGGCGGCAGCATCGCCGACAACATCGCCTACGGCGCCCAGGGAGCCACCCGCGAGCAGGTGATCGAGGCGGCGAAGGCCGCGCACGTCGACCGCTTCGTGCGCACCCTGCCGGACGGCTACGACACCGTCATCGACGACGAGGGCACCGGCGTCAGCGCCGGCGAGAAGCAGCTGATCACCATCGCCCGGGCGTTCCTCGCCCAACCCTCGATCCTCGTCCTGGACGAGGCGACCAGCTCCGTCGACACCCGCACCGAGGTGCTGATCCAGCGGGCCATGGCGCGGCTGCGCACCGGCCGCACCAGCTTCGTGATCGCGCACCGCCTCTCCACCATCCGGGACGCCGACGTGATCCTGGTGATGGAGAACGGCTCGATCGTCGAGCAGGGCTCGCACGACGAGTTGATCGCCGCCGAGGGCGCCTACGCCCGGCTGTACCAGGCGCAGTTCGCGGAGGCCGTGGCCGAGGTGGACTGACCCGCTGCGCGAGGGTGCGCGGGGCCGGGGCGGGAGTCTTCCGCCCCGGCCCCGCGCGTTCTGCCCCCTCGCGCCCGGTACGTCGCGCTCCGCTCTTCGGGTCGATGGCGGCCTTCGCTACCGTAGGCCCGTGACCTCCGCGCCCGCAGCCGCCGACGGCCAGGAACCGGACGCCTTCGAGGCGAACCGGCGTTACCTGGGCTCCGTCGCGTACCGGCTGCTCGGATCGTTCACCGACGCCGAGGACGTCCTCCAGGACGCCTGGCTGCGCTGGCAGGCTGCCGACCACGACGCCGTCGCCGACCCGCGCGCCTTCCTCACCACGGTCGTCACCCGGCTCTGCTACGACCAGCTGGGCTCGGCCCGGGCCCGCCGCGAGGCCTACTACGGCGAATGGCTGCCCGAGCCGTCCGTCTCCTACGCGGACGCCGCCGACTCCCCCGCCGAGCTGGCCGAACGCGGCGAGTCCGTCTCGCTCGCCCTGCTGACCGTCCTGGAGCAGCTCACGCCGGCCGAGCGGGCCGCCTTCGTGCTGCACGACGTCTTCGCGGTCGGCTTCGACGAGATCGCCGACTCCCTCGACCGCACTCCCGACGCCGCCCGCCAGCTGGCTTCCCGGGCCCGCCGCCGGGTCCGCGACGGCGACGGGCGGCGCGGCGGGCGGTCAACCGGCGGGCGGTCCGGCGCCGACCCGGCCGAGCACCGCCAGGCGGTCGAGGCCTTCGTCGCCGCCAGCACCCGGGGCGACATCCTCGCCCTGATGGAGATCCTCGACCCGGACGTGGTCTGGCACGCCGACGGCGGCGGCATCGTCCGCGCCGCCGCCCGCCCCGTCCTCGGCGCCTGGAACGTCGCCCGGCTGGTGTCCGGGCTGGTCACGAAGTGGTTCACCCCCGAGTTCGGGCTCGGCTCCGCGCTGGTCAACGGCGAGCCCGGGCTGGTCTGGTACGAGAAGGCCACGGGCACCGTCGGCGGCGTGGTGGCCCTCACCGTCGCCGACGGGCGGATCACCGAGGCCTTCGTGGTGGTCAACCCGGAGAAGCTCGGCCACCTCGGCCCGATGGAGCCGTGAGCCCGACCGGGCCGTGAACACCATCGGACCGTGAACACGATCGGGTTGCGAACACGATCGGGTTGCGAACACGATCGGGTTGTGACGCGGGTCACCGTCACACTCCGGCCGACCGCGTCGTCCCCCTCCCGAACAGCGCTCCACGAGAGCGCACTCCCGAGGAGGCGGACGAGATGAGCAACAGCACCGACACCAGCACCGAGCAGCGGATCGTCGTCCTGGGCGCCGGCTACGCCGGACTCAGCGCGGCCAAGGGCGCCGGACGGCACCGCCCCGTCACCCTGGTCGCACCCGAGGCGCGACTCCTGCACCGTGTCCGCCAGCACGAGACGGCTGCCGGTCACGGACGCGACTGGCCGGCCATCGGCGAGCTGGCGCGCGGCCGCCGGATCGAGCACCGGCGGGCCAGGGCCGTCGAACTCGACCTGGCCGGGCGCAAGGTTCTGCTCGACGACGGCACCTCCCTCGGCTACGACACCCTGGTCAACGCCCTCGGCAGCCGCACCGCCTGGCACGACGTCCCCGGCGCCGCCGAGCACGCCTACCCGGCGGAGCGGGCCGCCGAACTGCACCGCCGGCTGCACGAGGCCGACCGCCCCGGCACGCTGGCCGTGGTCGGCGGCGGCGCCACCGGCATCGAGCTGGCCACCGAACTCGCCGAGGCCCACCCCCGGTGGCGGGTACGGATCGTCGCGGCCGGCCAGGTCGGCGGGTGGTTCTCGGCCCGGGCCCGCACCCACATCCGGCAGGTCATGGACCGACTCGGCGTCACCGTCCACGAGGACGCCACCGTCGCCGAGGTCACCCCCGCCGGGCTGCGCACCACCGCCGGCCCGATCGACGCCGACGTCACCGTCTGGGCCGCCTCGATGGAGCCGCACCCGCTGGCCGCCGAGGCCGGACTGGCCGTCGACGACCGCGGCCGGGCCCTGGTCGACGACCTCCTCCGCTCCGTCTCCCACCCGGACGTCCACGTGATCGGCGACGCCGCCGCGGTGACCGTCCCCGGCACCGGCACCCTGAGGATGGGCTGCGCCACCGCCCTGCCGCAGGGCCAGTACCTCGGCAAGCTGCTCGACGGGCGCACCGCGAAGCCGTTCACGTACAGGTACGTCGTGCAGTGCCTGAGCCTCGGCCGGCGGGACGGGCTGCTCCAACTCGTCCACGGGGACGACTCGATGCGGCCCACCGTGCTCACCGGCACGGCGGGGCGGCTGGCCAAGGCGGCGATCGTCACCGGGGTGCTCAGCACGCTGAAATAGCCCCCCCCCCGGGCATGCGGAAGGGCCCGGACGGACGACGCCCGGGCCCTTCCGTTCAGACCGCTACTTCTTGTCCTTCGGCGCCTCGGCGTCGGTGGACAGCGCGGCGATGAAGGCCTCCTGCGGGACCTCCACGCGGCCGACCATCTTCATCCGCTTCTTGCCTTCCTTCTGCTTCTCCAGCAGCTTGCGCTTACGCGAGATGTCACCGCCGTAGCACTTGGCGAGGACGTCCTTGCGGATCGCGCGGACCGTCTCACGGGCGATCACCCGGGAACCGATGGCCGCCTGGATCGGCACCTCGAACTGCTGGCGCGGGATCAGCTTCTGCAGCTTGCCCGCCATCATCACGCCGTAGCCGTAGGCCTTGTCCTTGTGCACGATCGCGGAGAAGGCGTCCACCGCGTCGCCGTGCAGCAGGATGTCGACCTTCACCAGCTGGGCGCTCTGCTCGCCGATGGGCTCGTAGTCGAGCGAGGCGTAGCCGCGGGTCTTGGACTTCAGCTGGTCGAAGAAGTCGAAGACGATCTCGGCGAGCGGCAGGGTGTAGCGCAGCTCGACGCGGTCCTCGGAGAGGTAGTCCATGCCCTGCAGGTTGCCGCGGCGGGACTGGCAGAGCTCCATGATCGCGCCGACGAACTCGTTGGGCGCCAGGATGGTGCCGCGCACGACCGGCTCGTACACCTCGGCGATCTTGCCGGTCGGGAACTCGCTCGGGTTGGTGACGGTGTGCTCGGTGCCGTCCTCCATGATCACCCGGTAGACCACGTTCGGGGCGGTGGAGATCAGGTCGAGGTTGAACTCGCGCTCCAGGCGCTCCCGGATGATCTCCAGGTGCAGCAGGCCGAGGAAGCCGCAGCGGTAGCCGAAGCCGAGCGCGACCGAGGTCTCCGGCTCGTACACCAGCGCGGCGTCGTTGAGCCGCAGCTTGTCCAGGGCGTCGCGCAGCAGCGGGTAGTCCGAGCCGTCCAGCGGGTACAGGCCGGAGAACACCATCGGGCGCGGGTCCTTGTAGCCGCCGAGCGCCTCGGTCGCACCCTTGTGCATCGAGGTGATGGTGTCACCGACCTTGGACTGCCGGACGTCCTTCACACCGGTGATGATGTAGCCCACCTCGCCGACGCCGAGGCCGTCGGCGACCTTCGGCTCGGGCGAGATGACGCCGATCTCCAGCAGCTCGTGGGTGGCGCCGGTGGACATCATGGCGATCCGCTCGCGCTTGGTGAGCTGGCCGTCCACGACACGCACGTAGGTGACCACGCCGCGGTAGGAGTCGTACACCGAGTCGAAGATCATCGCGCGGGCCGGGGCGTCCTTGACGCCGACCGGGGCCGGGATGGTGTTGACGATGTGGTCCAGCAGGGCCTCGACGCCCAGACCGGTCTTGGCGCTGACCTGGAGCACGTCCGAGGGGTCGCAGCCGATGATGTGCGCGATCTCCGCGGCGTACTTCTCCGGCTGGGCGGCCGGCAGGTCGATCTTGTTGAGCACCGGAACGATCGTGAGGTCGTTCTCCAGCGCCAGGTACAGGTTGGCGAGGGTCTGCGCCTCGATGCCCTGGGCCGCGTCGACCACCAGGATGGTGCCCTCGCAGGCCGCGAGGGAGCGGGACACCTCGTACGTGAAGTCCACGTGGCCGGGGGTGTCGATCATGTTGAGGATGTGCGTCGTCCCGGCGTCCGGCCCGGTCTTCGGCGCCCACGGGAGCCGGACCGCCTGCGACTTGATGGTGATGCCGCGCTCGCGCTCGATGTCCATGCGGTCGAGGTACTGGGCACGCATCTGCCGCGGGTCGACGACGCCGGTGATCTGCAGCATCCGGTCTGCGAGCGTCGACTTGCCGTGGTCGATGTGGGCGATGATGCAGAAGTTGCGGATCAGCGCCGGGTCGGTACGGCTGGGCTCTGGCACATTGCTGGGGGTCGCGGGCACCTTGGTCCGATTCTCCGTTGGTCCGGGGCCGGGGGTGTCCTGGTCATCGCTGACCGGTTTCCCGGGGACCGGACAGTCTCGTCCGATCGAAATAGTTCCTCCCATCTTCCCACGACCACGAACCGGACTGCGTTCGGTCCGTCGTTCGGCCCCCGGTTCGGTTGGCGAGGCGGATCGCGGCCCGGTCCCGCGGCCCGGTCCCGCGGCCCGGTCCCGCGGTCCGGTCCCACCCAGGGCTTCTCCCGCTCCGAGCCGGGCGGCAGGATGGCTCCCCATGATCCTGGAAAGCGCCCTGCTCGACGTCCTGCCCGGCCAGGAGGACGAGTTCCTCGCCGCCTTCGCCGAGGCCCGCCCACTGATCGCCGTCCAGCGCGGCTTCCGCTCCCTGGAACTGCGGCGCTGCCTCGACGAGGGGCGCGGCTCGCGGTTCCTCCTCCAGGTGGAGTGGGAGACGCTCGCGGACCACACCGAGGGGTTCCGCGGCTCGGCCGAGTACCAGCAGTGGCGGGACCTGCTGCACCGGTACTACCAGCCGTTCCCGGAGGTCGAGCACTACGGGGAGCCGGTGCTCAGGGCGTAGCCGGGCGCTGCGGGGCCGGTGCGGCGGGGTCGGGCGGGCGGTTCGGGCGCATCGGCCGATCCGGGAGCGTCGGCCGGTTTGGGACGGGTGGCGGGCCCCTGGTAGCGTGGGCTGCTGCACCTGGCCTCGGCATGCCCTCTCAGCACGACCGGCGGCCGCGCGGTGCAGCCCGTTCAATCCTTTAGACAAGACTGAGGCTCCTTCGTGGCGAACATCAAGTCCCAGATCAAGCGCAACAAGACCAACGAGAAGGCGCGCCTGCGCAACAAGGCCGTCAAGTCCTCGCTGAAGACCGCTCTGCGCAAGGCCCGTGAGGCCGCTGCCGCCGGCGAGACCGAGAAGGCCACCGTGCTGGCCCGCGCCGCTTCCAAGGCGCTGGACAAGGCCGTGAGCAAGGGCGTCATCCACGCCAACCAGGCCGCCAACAAGAAGTCGGCCATCACCAAGCGCGTCAACGCGGCCGCCCAGGCCTGACGCCCCGGGGGCCACGGCCCCCACCACCTCGGGACGGACCCGGCCCTCTACCCGGACTCCTGAGGTGCGCGAGACTCGCACCGTACGCGGCCTGCGTTCGCCACGCGGGTGCGGTGCACGAAGCAGTACGACAGGCGCCGTAGTCGGCCTCTTCCCCAGAGGCCCACTGCGGCGCCTGTCGCGTTCCGCGGTCCGACGCTATGGTCGGTCACGCGCGATCGAGGTGCGGGGAGCACCTCGGCGCCGGGCCCGAGGGGGAGCTCCATGACGACGCCACCACCGTCACCACCACCGCAGCCGCAGCCGCAGCCGGTGGCGCCGAACGGGCCGGGCTACGGCTTTCCGCAGCAGGCGCCGGGGGCAGGAGCGTCGGGAGCGCCGGGAGTGCCGGTCCAGGGCTTCGGGCCGCCGCCCGGGCTGCCCACCGCACCGGGGATGCCTCCCGTGCCGGCAGGCGGTGGAGCGCGACGGTCCGGCGGCAACCTGCGCCGCAATGCCGTCTGGGCCTTCGTCGGCGCGCTGCTCGCCTCGGCCGGCTGGGCGACCGCCGTGCTCGTCGTACCCGACCTGGTCAGCACCGACGCCTCGCCACGGCCCCTGGGCGCCTACCGCCTCTCGGACGACTTCTGCACCACGGGAAGGCCCTCCTCGCTCCTCCGGCTGTACAGCGTCTCCGACTCCAGCGCGCCGACCCACCACAGCGACCGGCACCCGGCGCTGGACAGCATGAACTGCTCGATGTCGCTCAAGCGCAGCGGCGCCGGCACTTCCGACAGCGAGTACGCCTCCGCCTACCTGCGCGCCGACCTGCACAAGGCGGTCAACCCCGCACCCGAGTTCGCGGCCGCCAAGGAGGTCTACCGGGCGCGCGACTACCAGGTCACCGACGTGCCGGGGCTCGGCGAGGAGGCGTACTTCCTCTACAAGGACGACCCGGGCGCCTCGGACAAGACCTGGCACAGCGTCAGCGCCGAACTCGACGTCCGCGACGGCGGGATGACGTACTACATCTCCTGGTCCGCCAGCTACACCGAGGGAAAGACCAAGGTGCCGTCCAAGGAGGAGCTCCGCACGGCCCTGCAGTCCGACGGCTGGGACGCCGTCCGCGCGATGCGCAAGTAGTCCGGTAGCAGGAGCCGGGCCATAGGGCCGGGTCTTACGTGCCGGGTCTTACGTGCCGGGTCTTACGGAGCCGGGTCTTCCGTGCCGGGGCCGGTCAGTAGGTGGGGCGGGACCCTGCCCGGGCAGCCCGGGCGACGGCCACCACTGCGCGCTCCAGCGCGAAGGCCGGATCGTCCGAGCCGCCCTTCACCGCCGCGTCGGCCTGGGCGATCGCGGTCAGCGCGGTGGCCACCCCGTCGCCCGTCCAGCCGCGCATCTGCTGGCGGACCCGCTCGACCTTCCACGGCGGCATGCCCAACTCGCGGGCCAGATCGGCCGGGCGCATGTTCCGCCCGGTGGTCGCCAACCGCCCGATGCTGCGCACCCCGGAGGCCAGCGCGTAGGTGATGCCCGTCGGCGGCTGCCCCACGGCCAGCGCCCAGCGCAGCCGCTCCAGCGCCTCCGCCGCCCGGCCGGTGACGGCCAGGTCGGCCACCTCGAAGCCCGTCGCCTCGGCCCGGCCGCTGTAGTAGCGGGCCACCACCGTCTCGTCGATCGCGCCCTCGACATCCGAGGTCAGCTGGCTGCACGCGGCCGCCAGCTCCCGCAGGTCGCTGCCGAGCGAGTCCAGCAGGGCCTGGCAGGCCTCCGGCGTGGCCGAGCGGCCCAGCGTACGGAACTCGCCCCGGACGAAGGCCAGCCGCTCACTCGCCTTGGCCAGCTTCGCGCAGGCCACCTCGCGACCGCCCGCCTTGCGCCCGGCGTCCAGCAGGCCCTTGCCCTTGGCGCCGCCCGCGTGGACCAGCACCATGATCACCTCGTCGGCGGGCGCCTCGATGTACGCCTTGACCTCCTTCACCGACTCGGCGGAGAGGTCCTGCGCGGCCCGGACCACGATCACCTTGCGTTCGGCGAACAGCGACGGCGTGGTCAGCTCAGCCAGACTCCCCGGCTGCAGGCCGCCGGGCGGCAGATCACGCACGTCGGTGTCCGGATCCGCCGCCTTCGCCGCCGCCACCACCTGGGCGACCGCACGGTCCAGCAGCAGCTCCTCCTGGCCGACCGCGAGGGTCAGCGGGGCGAGCAGGTCGTCGGGTGCACTCTTCCTGGCCATCGCCTACCAGCATCCCACGGGGCGCGGACACTCCCGCCCGGCCGACCTGTCCGCCGGCCCGACCTGGAGAATGGCCCAGTGACCGAGAACCACACCACCGACCTGCCGGACGTCGACGACCCGCACGCCCGGCAACTGCTCGTCCTGCCCGACCGCGACGCCGCCGAGGACGCCTTCGAGGAACTCAGCGCCACCCACCCCGACCTCGGTGAGCTCGAAATCGTCCGCGACGCCCTCGCCGGCGAGGACGACGCCGAGGACGCGCAGTGGCTCGTCGTCGTCGAACCCCCGGAAGACGGCTGGACCCCGGCTCACCTCCACGCCCTCGACACCCTCGCCGCCACCCACGAAGGCTGGCGCGAAGAGGGCTGACCCGGCCACGACGCGGCGCACGCGGCGCGCTCCGGGCTTGCTCGGAGCGCGCCGCAACTGTTCTCCGGGCCCCCGCCCCCGCCCCCCCACCCCTCCCTCCTCCTCCCCACCCCAACCCCTTTCCCTTCCCCACTTCGTGGACGGGAGGAGGAGAGCGGGGGTCATCCGGGCGGAGCCCGCGGGGCGTGCGGGGCGTACGGGGCCCGCGGAGCCCGCGGGGCGTACGAGGCCCGGCCGGCGCCGGAGGCGACGGCCGACGCGCTCCCGCCGTGGGAGCGCGGCTTGCGCACCTCGTGGGCGGTCCGGGGATGCACGGACACACCGAGGGTGGCCGGGGAGTCGCCCGTCACGGCGATGTCGCCCACCCGGTCGGTGCGCAGCACGCTCGCGCCCAACGCGCGCAAGTGGTCGACCGTCCGCGCGGACGGGTGCCCGTACGCATTGCCCTCACCGCACGAGATCAAGGCCAACCGGGGACGCAACGCGCCGGTCAGGTCCCAGTCCTGGTGCGCCGATCCGTGATGCGCCACCTTCAGGACGTCCACCCGCCTCAAGCGGCCCAGCAGCGCCGACTGGGCGGGCGGTTCGAGGTCCCCGAGCAACGCCATCCGCAGGCCACCCGCGACCGACACCCGCAACGCGACGCTGGCGTTGTTCGCGCCGGGTGCCTCAACAGCCACCGTGGGATCGGGCCAGACCACCTCCCACGACAACCCCGCGCCCACCGAACGCCGTTCACCTCGCCCAGCACGCAGGAGCGGCACCCCGGCGCCGGCCGCCCAACCTGCCACCCGGGCCGCCTCGCCCGGTGGATCGTCCAGGGTCGTGCCCTCGACCGCACCGACCCGACGCCCCCGCAACACCCCCGGCACGCCCTCGACGTGATCGGCGTGGAAGTGCGTCAGCAGCAGGAGCGGCACCGCCGTGATGCCGAGGTCGCGCAGACACCTGTCGGCGGCGTTCGGATCCGGCCCCGCATCGACCACCACCGCGCTGTCCGGCGCACCGGCCGCGAGGACCAGCATGTCCCCTTGGCCGACATCGCACATCACCATCCGCCACCCTGGCGGCGGCCAGCCGGTGGCGATCCGGGTGAGCTGCGGTGGCCGCAGCAGCACGGCCAGCAGGACCACGAGCAGCACCCCCGTCACCAGCGCCCGTACCCACCGCAGCCGGGCGCGGACTGGCTCGCCGGGCCGCGCGCGCCGCGGCAGCAGGAGCGGCGCCGCCCAGCAGACCGCCAGGGTGACCAGCGCAACCGTCGCCGTCCCGAACCACCCACCCGGCCAGGAGAGTTGCCCACCCGGCAGCTCGGCACCGCGCCGCGCCACCAGGGCGAGCCAGCCGACCGGCACTCCGGCCGGCTCCGCGAGCAGCCGGGCCAGGTCCGGGAGGAGCGGCTGCAGCACGAGCACCCCGAAACCGAGCAGGGTCGCCGGGGCCACCGCCAGCTCGGCCAGCAGGTTGCACGGGATCGCGACCAGGCTGATGTGCCCGGACAGCACCACCGTCACCGGCGCGCACAGCGCCTGGGCGGCGGCCGTCGCCGCGAGGGCGCCCGCCAGGTGGCGCGGCCAGCGCCGGGCCCGCAGCGCCTCGGCCCAGTGCGGCCCGAGGACGAGCAGCCCGGCCGTGGCGAGCACCGAGAGCAGGAATCCGAAGGAGCGCGCCAGGAACGGGTCGAGCAGGACCAGGACCAGGACCGTCCCGGCGAGCGCGGGCACCGCCTGCCGGGGACGGCCGGTGGCCAGCGCGAGCATGCCGATCAGACCCGTCCCCGCCGCGCGCAGCACACTGGGCTCCGGTCGGCAGACGGTGACGAAGGCCAGCGTCAACGCCGTCCCGAGCATGGCGCTGGTGCGCAGCGAGAGCCCCAGCACCGCGGCCAGCCCGCGCCGTTCCGGGGTCCCGGCCTGGCCGGGGGCACCCAGCAGCACGCCGAGGACGATCGCCAGGTTGGCACCGCTGACCGCCACCAGGTGCACCAGGTCGGTGGCCCGGAAGGCGTCCTCGAGGTCGTCGGGCAGTTGAGAGGTGTCCCCGACGACCAGGCCCGGGAGCAGTCCGCGCGCGTCCGGCGGGAGTCCGTCGACAGCCGTGCGCAGCCCGGCACGCAGCCGCCCGGCGACACGCTGCGGCAGGCTCGGCGGCTCGATCTGCCTGGGCTGGCCGTGGACGACCAGCAGCGCCGCGGACTCGGTGTCGTGGCCCTCCCCCGCAGGCCGTACCTCGGCCTCCGCCGCCAGCCGCTCCGACGGGAGCAGCCGCTGCCAGGGCCCGGACTCCGCTCCCCGGACCATGACGGTCACCGGGGTCCGGGTCCTGGTGCTCCGCCCGTCCGGGACGAGTGTGACCCGGTCGGCCACCGCGTCGACGGTGAGGAGGGTCTGCCCGCCGGTGGTCCCGCCCCGGGCCGCGTGGGACTTCGGATCGCCGGCGACGGTCAGCTCCACCTCCACCACCCGGGCGGGCTCGCCCGGGGATCGCGGTGGGGCGTGCTCGGCCGCGCGGGCGAGCTCCGGTAGCGGCCCCCGGTGCAGGTCGGCGGTGTGCAGCGGGGTGGCGATCGCGGCCGCGGCCCCGGTGAGCAGGATGGCTGCCGAGGTCACCGCCGCTCCGCGACGGCGTGGGACCGCCGGCCTGGCGAGCAGCAGGACGGCTGCCAGTGCGGCGGCACCCGCCAGGCTGAAGGCGAGGACGTCGTACCCCGGCTCCAGGTCGAGGAGCGCGGCCGTCACCACCCAGGCCGAGACGGCGGGAAGCAGCAGCCGAAAGTCGGCACCCGTGGAACGGGTGTGCAGGATCGGGTCGGTGGTGGCGGACATGGCGGTACCTCCCTTCGGCGGGGCGGCGGCGACGGCGGCGACGACGACGACGGCTGACGACACAACGGCTGGACGAAAGCGGCCACGAACAGCACGGGGAGAAGGACGGGCGAACGGATCCGCGGAGAGTCGGGAGAGAGTCGGAAGGGACGTCAGAGGGTGAGCAGCGGACGGAGCTCCGCGAACGTGCGAGCGCCGATGCCGCTGACCTGCCGGAGCTGGTCGAGCGTGCGGAACGAGCCGTGCGACGTGCGGTAGGCGAGGATGCGCTGGGCGAGCGTCGGGCCGACTCCGGGGAGGGTGTCGAGCTGTTCGAGGGTGGCGCGGTTGAGACTGACGGGTGGCCTCGAAGTGCCGGCCGCCGGTGGCCCGTTGCCGGCCCCGGCGCCCGGGGCGGGGGCCGAGCCCGGCTCGCCGACCAGGATCTGCTCACCATCCGTCAGTACGCGGGCCAGGTTGAGGCCCCGGGTGTCCGTCTCCGGCAGCGGGCCGCCCGCCGCCCGTAAGGCGTCGGCCACCCGCGAGCCGCCGGGCAGGGTGTGCAGGCCGGGGAGGTGGACCCGTCCGCCGATGTCGACCACGACGGCCGCCTGGGCCCCGAAGGCAGCGGCATCGGCGGCCTCGGCCGAGGCCGTGCCCGAGGCAGGAGCCGACACGGGCGCGGACTCCGCCGGCCCCGGTGACACCGGGGCGGACGCCAGCGCCGGCACGGCTACCGCCTGCGGCCGGGCCAGCCAGAAGTGCTGCACGGCGTAGCCGACCGCGAACAGCAGCAGGACGGCCAGCCCGGCCACCGCCCGCCGGTCGAGCGCCATCGCCGAACCGAACCGGAGGCGCGCCCCGGCCACCGGCTCCGGCGGGTCCACGACCCCGCCCACCCCGGACGGCTCCAACGGCGCAGGCGGCCACTCCCCAGCCCCGGACGGAGCCGCACCCGAAGGCGGCCCGGTCGCCGTGGGCTCCCCCGCCACCGCACCGGAGCCCCCAGGCCCGCCGGGCCCGACCCCGGCTCCTCCTCCGCCGCCTCCGCCGCCACCACCACCACCACCAGCCCCATCGTTCACCGGCAGCAACGCCGCCATCCGCAGCCGTACGGTCTCGTTGATCTCGTGGCGCTTCGCCGCGCCCAGGCTCATGCTCGTCATGCCGAGGACGGTAGGAGTCCTCGGCAGTGCGCGCAGAAGTTACCGAAACCCTGTGGATAACCCGGGGGTTGTGGATGAATCAGCTCACTCGCACGAGTAGTCAGAGCACCGCCGAGTTGACCGGAGCCCCTCAGCGCGGCGCGACCACCACCGCGAGCAGCCCCGGCCCGACGTGTGCGCCGATCACCGCCCCCACCTCGCCCACGTACAGCTCCCGCAGGCCGGGCACCCGCGCCCGCAGCCGCTCCGCGAGCGGCTCGGCCCGTTCCTCGGCCGCCAGGTGGTGCACGGTGATGTCGACCTCCGCGTCCCCCGACCGCTCGACCGCGATCTCCTCCAGGCGCGCGATCGCCCGCGACGCGGTGCGCACCTTCTCCAACGGCTCGATCCGCCCCCCGTCCAGGTGCAGCAGCGGCTTGACCGCCAGCGCCGACCCGAGCAGCGCCCGCGCCGCCCCGATCCGACCGCCCCTGCGCAGGTACTCCAGGGTGTCGACGTAGAAGAACCCGCTGGTCACGGCAGCCCGCCGGGTGGCGGCCTCGGCCGCCTCCGCCAGGTCCCGCCCGGCCGCGATCGCCTCGGCCGCCGCCAGTGCCGCATATCCGAGGGCCATGCCGACCAGCCGGCTGTCCACCACCCGTACCGGTACGGGCGCCTCGGCGGCCGCCAGCCGGGCGGCCTCCACCGTGCCGGACAGCTCGCCGGAGATGTGCACCGAGACGATGCCCTTCGCCCCGGCCTCGACGGCGCCCCGGTAGGCGGCGGCGAAGGTCTCGGGATTGGGCCGGGAGGTCGTCACCCGCTGCTTCTCGCGCAGCGCCTCGGCGACGTCCTTGGGAGAGATCTCGACACCCTCGCAGAGGACCGAGTCACCGACCGCGACGCTCAGCGGGACCACCGTGATCCCGTACCGATCGAGGGCCTCCTGCGGCAGATAGGCCGTGGAATCGGTGACAAGTGCGAGGTCGGAGGGCATGAGGCGGAGGTTACTCCCCGTTCGTCCGTGAGGACAGCGCCCGCCCGCGGGCCCCGAAAGGCGACGCCGAAGCCCCACCGAAGTGGCTCCGCACCGCCAAGCAGTCGGTCGAGCGCGCGGCAAGTTCACGGCGAGCAGGCGACGCGAGGAGACGGCGCGAGCAGGTTCGCGGCGAGGAGACGGCGCGAGCAGGCTCAGCCCGCCGTGGGCCCCGCCGACGGCTTCCGCAACCGCTGCGCCAGCTTGGCCAGCGGGTCCGCGAGTCCGAGGAGTTCCTCGGCACTCGGACGCCCCTTCCCGTCCGTCAACCCGGCCCGCGCAGCGCCCCCGGAGGACGCCTCCGCACCCGGCGAAGACGAGGAAGAAGAAGAGGAGGCAGAGGACGAGGAGGACGAAGCGGAGGACGCCGCCGAAGTGTCCCAGTGCCGCAGCGCCCCCGCCTCGCTCTCGCACTCCTGGCCGAGCCGGCTCAGCTCGTCGTCCGCGAACCGGTGCATCCGGTCCTGCGCGGCCCAGCGCATGGTCTCCGCCGAGTGGGTGATCCGCTCGGCACGCTCGCGCAGCTCCGGCAGCTTGGCCGCGATCCGCGCGGTGTCCGGCTCCCGCTCCAGCATCCGCAGTTCGCCGTCGAGCTCGGCGGCGTGCGTATCGAGCCTGGTCAGCAGGGCGAGGGCCTCGCCGAGCTGACCGTCCTGGGGAAGGCCGCTCTCCAGGACCTGCCGGGTGCCGTCGAGTGAGGTGCGCAGACCGAGCCGGACGGCGGCGATCTGCCCGGGCGGTCCGACCTTGGTGAAGGTCTTCGCCTTGAGGGTGGCGTTCTCCACGACGCGCCGGGCGTTGGCCTCGTGCCGCCCGATCTTCGCGGCGACGGCCTTCGCCGCCTTGACCGTGCCGACCACGGCCAGCACGAGCACCGCGATCCCGAAGAGCAGGACCAGGCCGATCATCACGCCGAACGCGTCCATCGCGAGCCACCTTCCGCCACCGTTTCGGCCCCCACCGGACCCAACGCGGGCCGTACTGCCGAGGGTTCCACGGTAGCCGCCGGATCGGACCCGGGGCGGGCCGAACGGGCCCGGGCGGCGGAGATCAGGGACAGATCGGGGATCTCCCCGAGGGTCCACGAGCCCCTGGGCACCACCAGGCCCGACCCGCCCTGGCACAACCGACACCAGCCATCCCGGGCACGACGAAGGACGGGCACGACGAAGGACGGGCACGACGAAGAGCGGGCACGACGAAGAGCGGGCACGACGAAGGGCGGGCGCCCCGAAGGACGCCCGCCCCGTCAGTCCCGGTCGACAGGCCTCGCACCACAGCCCACCGTCACCAGGCCCCGGTCCTCAGCCCTCAACCAACGGGCCCCGGCCATCAGACCTCAGGTCAACCGACCTCAGCCGGTGACGATGTTCACCAGCTTCGGCGCCCGCGCGATCACCTTGCGCACCGGCGCGTCACCGATCGCCGCGACGACCGCCGGGTCGGCCAGCGCCAACGCCTCCAGCTCGGCGTCCGAGATCGTCGGCGCGACCTCCAGCCGGGCCTTCACCTTGCCCTTGATCTGCACCACGCAGGTCACCGCCTCGTCCACCACGTACGCCGGGTCGGCGACCGGGTAGTCGGTGTGCGCCAGCGACTCGCCGTGGCCCAGTCGGCGCCACAGCTCCTCGGCGATGTGCGGGGCCAGCGGCGCGACGATCAGGACCAGCTGCTCGGCCACGGCGCGCGGCGTCGAACCGCGCTTGACCAGGTAGTTGTTCAGCTCGATCGCCTTGGCGACGGCCGTGTTGAACCGCAGCCCGGCCATGTCGCCACGGATGCCGTCGATCGTCTTGTGCAGGGCGCGCAGCGTCGCCTCGTCCGGCTCCTCGTCAGTGACGACCAGGTCACCGGTGGCCTCCGAGACGATGTTGCGCCACAGCCGCTGCAGGAAGCGGTACGAGCCCACGACGGCGCGGGTGTCCCAAGGGCGGGAGACGTCCAGCGGGCCCATGGACATCTCGTACAGGCGCAGCGTGTCGGCGCCGTACTCGTCGGCGATGTCGTCGGGGGCGACGGCGTTCTTCAGGGACTTGCCCATCTTGCCGGCCTCGCGCTTGACCGCTTCGCCCTGCCAGAAGTACGCGCCGCCGCGCTCCTCGACCTCGGCGGCGGGCACCGGGAAGCCGCGCTCGTCGCGGTAGACGTCGGCGGTGATCATGCCCTGGTTGAACAGCTTGTGGAACGGCTCGACGGACGAGACGTGGCCCAGGTCGTGCAGCACCTTGTGCCAGAAGCGCGCGTACAGCAGGTGCAGCACGGCGTGCTCGGCACCGCCGACGTACAGGTCGGCACCGCCGGCCGGCTTGGTCTCCGTCGGGCCCAGCCAGTACCTCTCGTTGGCCGGGTCGACGACCGCCGAGGAGTTCGACGGGTCGACGTAGCGCAGCTCGTACCAGCACGAACCCGCCCAGTTGGGCATGGTGTTGGTCTCGCGGCGGTAGGTGCGCACGCCGTCGCCCAGGTCCAGCTCGACGGTGACCCAGTCCTCGTTGCGCGACAGCGGGGTCTTGGGCGAGGAGGTGGAGTCGTACGGGTCGTAGGTGTGCGGCGAGTAGTCGTCGACCTCGGGGACCTCGACCGGCAGCATCGACTCGGGCAGCGCGTGCATGACGCCGTCCTCGTCGTAGACGATCGGGAAGGGCTCGCCCCAGTACCGCTGGCGACTGAACAGCCAGTCGCGCAGGCGGTAGTTGACGGTGCCCTCGCCGATACCGCGCTCGGCCAGCCACGCCGTCACGCGGGCCTTGGCGTCGACGACGCTCAGGCCGTCCAGCGTCAGGTCGTCCCGGGAGGAGTTGACGATGACGGAGTCGTAGGTGTCGAACGCGTCGTCCCAGGCGGCCGGGTCCTCGCCGCGCCCGTCCGTGGGCGCGACGACGCAGCGCATCGGCAGCGCGAAGGCGCGGGCGAAGGCGAAGTCGCGGTGGTCGTGGGCGGGGACGGCCATGATGGCGCCGGTGCCGTAGCCCATCAGCACGTAGTCGGCGATGAACACCGGGACCGCCGCGCCGCTGACCGGGTTCACCGCGTAGGCGCCGGTGAAGACGCCGGTCTTGACCTTGGCCTCGACCTGCCGCTCGACGTCCGACTTGGCGGCGGCCGCGGCGCGGTAGGCGGCGATGGCCTCGGCGGGGGTGGCGGCGCCGCCGGTCCACTCGGCGGGCACGCCCTCGGGCCAGGCGGCGGGGGCGATCGAGTCGACCAGGCCGTGCTCGGGGGCCAGCACCATGTAGGTGGCGCCGAACAGGGTGTCGGGCCGGGTGGTGAAGACGGTGATCTTCTCATCGGAGCCGACGGCGAAGTCGACCCGCGCACCCTCGGAGCGCCCGATCCAGTTGCGCTGCTGCAGCTTGATGGCCTCGGGCCAGTCCAGCAGGTCCAGGTCGGCGATCAGACGGTCGGAGTACGCGGTGATGCGCATCATCCACTGGCGCAGGTTGGACTTGAACACCGGGAAGTTGCCGCGCTCGGAGCGGCCGTCCGCGGTGACCTCCTCGTTGGCCAGTACGGTGCCCAGGCCGGGGCACCAGTTGACCGGCACCTCCTTGGCGTAGGCCAGCCGGTACTCGCCCAGCAGCTCGTCGCGCTCGGCGGCGGACAGGTCGGCCCACGGGCGCCCGTCGGGGGTCGGCCGCGCGCCGGACTCGAACCGGGCGATCAGCTCGGCGATCGGGCGGGCCTTGCCGGCGGCCTCGTCGTACCAGGAGTTGAAGATCTGCAGGAAGATCCACTGGGTCCAGCGGTAGTAGTCCGGGTCGATCGTGGAGATCGAGCGGCGCGGGTCGTGACCCAGGCCCAGCCGGCGCAGTTGCTGGCGCATGTTGGCGATGTTGGCCTCGGTGGAGACCCGCGGGTGGGTGCCGGTCTGCACCGCGTACTGCTCGGCGGGCAGGCCGAACGCGTCGTAGCCCAGCGTGTGCAGCACGTTGTGGCCGGTCATCCGCTGGTAGCGCGCGTAGACGTCGGTGGCGATGTAGCCCAGCGGGTGGCCGACGTGCAGGCCCGCGCCCGAGGGGTACGGGAACATGTCCATGATGAAGCTGTGCGGCTTCGCGGCGACGTCGCCGGCCGCCGGGTCGGCCAGGGCACCGGCGGGGTTGGGGGCGTTGAACGTGCCCTCCTTCTCCCAGATGTCCTGCCAGCGGGACTCGATCTCCGCCGCCAGCGCGGCGCTGTACCGGAACGGCTCGGTCGCGGTCTCGGCCGTGCCGGACGCAGGGGTCGTCTCGCTCATGGTCCTTCAAGCTCCATCGATGTCAGTTGGCGAACCGCGCACACGGCCGGCCCGTGAACGGGGGCGGAAAACAAAAAATCCCCTCGCAGGAGGGGACGCCACGCCGACTCCGGCACCGCCCGAGGGCGCAGCCGGTCCTGGTCAGCGCGGCCGGCTAAGGAGCAGGCGCACGGTTCGCATGGGCTCAGGGTACCGCAAGCAGGTCAACGCGCTCCCGGGTGTCCGCCGGTGCCGGACGGCACCGCCCGCACCCGCGCCGCACCGCCCGCCGCCCCGCCCAACCCCTGCGCCGCACCGCCGCACCGCCGCACCGCCGCACCGCCTCACCGCCCCGCCGGTGACGCCGCCGCCCGCGTCGCCGCGTCGAAGTCGCGCAGTGCCCGGGCCAGCCGCTCGGACTGCATGCCCGCCGCGAGCGCCCGGGCGAGCGCCGCGGTGCGGGCGGCCTCCCGCTGGTCACCGAGGCGCCGGTGGGTCTCGGCGAGGCGGACCATCAGCAGCGCCTTGGACCGCGCCCGGCCCGCCCCCAGGCCGGCGACGGCCTCGGCCAGCAGCGCCTTGGCCAGCCGGTGCTGGCCGAGCGCCAGGCGCCCCTCCCCCACCATCCCGGCGAGTTCGGCGCGGGCCTCGGCCGTGCCGGGCACGCCGTCGAGTTCGGCGAAGGCCCGGGCGGCGGCGGCCTCGGCCTGCTCGGCCTCGCCCCGGCGGCCGTGCGCGCGGGCGATCCGGCCGAGTTGCCGGGCCCGCCCGGCAGGGCTCAGGACGGCGCCGTGCGTCACCAGGGCCGTGTTGAGCGCGGAGACGGCGTCCAGGCCGCGCCCGCCGGTGCCCTGGGTGGCGAGCACCACCAGGGCGCCGAGCACGGCGACGCCGAGCCGGGCGTCGCCACTGACGTGGGCGGCCCGCAGGGCGGCGACGAACGCCCGCTGGGCGGCCGCGTCGTGGCCGAGGTCGTACGCGGCCCAGCCGGCCAGTCGGGCGAGCCGGCTGGCCGTGCCGTACAGCTCGCGGCCGATCCGCTCGTCGTACGCGCCGAGCTCCAACAGCTTGGCCAGCATGGCGAGTTCGGCCCGGGCGGGGCCGAGGACGAGGCCGCCGCCGCAGGAGCGTTCGAGCCGCTGCTTGCTGCGGTAGGACAGGCCGAGGTCGCCGACGAGGCTGGGGTCGACGCGCAGTGCGCCCTCCCCGCCTCCGACGGGCGGCGGCGGGGAGGCGAGCCGTTCGGCGACCTGGTCGAGGTCGGTGCCGCGGAAGAGGTCGGTGAGGCGGACGGGCCCGGCGTCGTTGGCGGCCTCGCGCAGCGCGGTCTGGGCGGTGTCGGCGGTCCACGGGTCGGTGAGAAGCCGGGGCGAGAGGATCTTGGCGCCGCGGTGGCCGCCCATCCGGCCCCAGAGCTGCTCGTAGGTGACGGCGATACCGAGGGTGCGGCTGAGCACTTCGCAGACCGTCTGGTCGTGCGGGCTGCGCGGCACCATGCCACGGTCGCGCCACTTGTAGGGGGCGGTGGAGCTGATGGCCAGGCCCGGCGGCAGGGCGAGGCTCACCTCGCGGGCGAGCCGTTCCGGACTCCAGCCGAGCTGGTGCAGTATCCGGGCCAGTTCCTCGTTCCGCCTTCGCTCCAGATCGGCCATGGCACGACGGTAGCGGTCTTTCCGGCTCTCCCGCCGGTGGCATGACCAGAACGCCGAAGGGCCGCCCCCCTTTTCGGGAGGCGGCCCTCGACTACTGTGGAGCTACGGGGAATTGAACCCCGGACCTCTTGCATGCCATGCAAGCGCTCTACCAACTGAGCTACAGCCCCTTGACCTGCGATGTCACCGGGGGCTTTCGACCGTTTCCGTCCGGTTTCCCTCGGCGACATCGACTACTTTACACGGTCCCGGGGGTGCTCCACGAATCCGTTCCCCGAGGTCCGCGAACCCGCTTCCCCCGATGCGGCCCGGCCGGCCCCGGCCCACCCCGACCCGGGCCCTGCCCGGCCGGACCCGGCCCTACCCCGCCGACCGCCGGGTACGGGCGGCGAAGCCCGCGCCGAGCAGGACGGCGACGGCGTTGACCGCGAGGGTGACCAGCAGCGCGTGCCCCGAGTCGGCGGCCGGCGCCGGCAGGTCGACCTGGCCGAGGAACACCGAGCCGAGCACCGCGACCCCGACCACCTGGCCGAGCTGGATGACCGTCACCATCACGCCGCTGGCGTCCGCCGCGTCCTCGGGCGCCACACCGGCCAGCGCCCGGGCCCCGGCGCAGCCGACGCGCTGCCGCGGATGGTGGCGGTGCTGTGGTCGGCGTACGGGCGGCACGTGGGCGAGCCGGCCTGGGAGGAGCACGTGCGGCGGCTGGCGGCGCGCAGCGGGCTGTTCCGGGAGCTGTGGGAGCGCCAGGAGGTGGCGCCGCCGGAGGCGTGGCTCCGGGTGTTCCGGCACCCGCAGGTGGGTGTGCTGAACCTGAAGGCGTCGTACCTGACGATCCCGGGGGTGCCCGAGTGCTACATCGTGGCGTACGTCCCGATCGGCCCGGAGGACCAGGCGCGGGTCGAGCAACTGGGCTCGCTGCCGCCGGGCGGCGGGGTGCACACCTGCCACCCGTAGCACCCGGCCCGTCCGTAAGGACCCGGCCGGTCCTCAGCACCCGCCCGTCCGCAAGGGCCCGGTCGGCCCGCAGGGCCCGACAACGCGAGAGGCCGCCACCCGATGGGTGGCGGCCTCTCGACTGTTGTGGAGCTACGGGGAATTGAACCCCGGACCTCTTGCATGCCATGCAAGCGCTCTACCAACTGAGCTACAGCCCCGCGACACGCGCGACCCTGGCGAACCAGGACCGCTGGTGCGGAGTGGAGCTACGGGGAATTGAACCCCGGACCTCTTGCATGCCATGCAAGCGCTCTACCAACTGAGCTACAGCCCCGCACTCACCGGATTTCCCGCTTCCCTTCCGGGCCGCGTTCCCTCCGTGCGAACGAGGAAGACTCTAGCTGGTCAGGCCCGGAACTGCGAAATCCGCCCGTTCGGGCCCCCTCCGCCCCGCCCCGCGACGCGCCCGTCGCTCAGTCGCTCAGGTGTCGTCGCCGATGACCGGCTGCGGGAGCGTGCCCGCGTTGTGCTCCAGCAGGCGCCAGCCGCGCGCCCCCTGCCCGAGCACCGACCAGCAGCAGTTGGACAGCCCGCCGAAGCACTCCCACTGGGCCGGTTCCAGGTCCAGCAGCCGCCCGAGCATGGTGCGGATGGTGCCGCCGTGGCTGACCACCACCAGCGTCCCCTCCTCCGGCAGCTTGTCGACGGCCTCCAGCACCACCGGCACCGAGCGGTCGGCGACCTCGGTGGCCAGTTCGCCGCCGCCGCGCCGCACCGACTCGCCGGCTGCCCAGGCCGCGTACTCCTCCGGGTAGCGGGAGCGGATCTCGGCGTTGGTCAGGCCCTGCCAGGAGCCCGCATAGGTCTCCCGCAGGCCCTCGTGGTGCTGCACGTCGAGGCCGGTGACCTTGGCCAGCTCCTCGGCGGTGTGCCTGGCCCGCGTGAGGTCGGAGGAGATCAGCAGGTCGGGGCGCAGGCCGGAGAGCAGCCGGGCCGCCCGCTGGGCCTGCAGGACGCCCTGGTCGGTCAGTTCGATGTCGGTGGTGCCCTGGAAGCGGGACTCCAGGTTCCAGGAGGTCTGGCCGTGTCGCCAGAAGACGATGCGCGACCCCCGCGCGTCCCGGCTCAGTGCAGGTCCTCGGGCTTGCCGAAGTCGTCGGCCGGGGCGACGGCGTTGCCGGCCTCGTCGGTGTACGCGTCGGGCCGGTTGCGCGAGGCCAGGGCGTCCTCGGGCAGCGGCAGCTCGGGGCAGTCCTTCCAGAGGCGGTCCAGCGAGTAGAAGGAGCGCTCCTCCGCGTGCTGGACGTGCACGACGATGTCCAGGTAGTCGAGCAGGATCCAGCGGCCGTCGCGCTCGCCCTCGCGGCGCACCGGCTTGATGTCCAGCTGCTCGCGCAGCTGGTCCTCGATCTCCTCGGCGATCGACCGGACCTGGCGGTCGTTGTTCGCGGAGGCGATCAGGAAGGCGTCGGTGATCGACAGCACCTCGCTGACGTCGAAGGCGATGATGTTGTGCGCGAGCTTGTCGGCCGCCGCCTGCGCGGCGACGGTGATGAGCTGCTGGCTGTGGTCGGTGACGGTCACGGTGTTCTTCCGGCTCGGCGGCTTTGGGCGACTCCCGGCACTGGCCGGGGGTCGCCTTCCAGGATCTCACGCCGCCCGGGCGGCCCCGGAACGTATTTTCGGGGCCGCCCGGGCCGGAGGGTCGCCCGCCCGGGTCGCCCGCCCGGGCCGAAGGACGCGGCCTACTGGTTCTTCGGCGGCTGGTAGTCCTTGCCGAGCACGACCACCAGGTCCGCGTTCTGGGCGTCGCCGACCTTCTTCGCCGCCGTATCCGGCAGGCCGAGGCTGATCGCCAGCGACTTCGCCGCGGCCTGCCGGGCGTCGTCGGTGTAGCGGATCTCACTGGTGGCCTGCGCGGCGGTCTTGGATCCGCCGGGGATGAAGGTCAGGCCCGCGTTGGTGATCTGGACCTGCGCGGCGGCCGCCGCCTGGTCGTTGCCGGTGGCGTCCTGGAGCGAGACCCGGGCCGGGGCGTCGGCGGAGGACGCGGACTTCACGGTGCCGCCCAGCACGTCCTTGACCTGCTTGCCCGCCGTGGCCTCGTCCAGGCCGCCGTCGGGCTTGACGGTCAGCGCCGTGGTGCCGAGGTGGCCGTCCTTCGCCTGCTGGGCGAGCTGGGCGAGCACCCCGGCGAGGGCGTCCTCGGGCAGCGAGGGGTCGAGCACCGCGTTCATCCGGTGCACGTCGTCCTTGGCGTCCTTGAACTCGGTCGGCATGGTGCGCACCACCGCGTCCATCACCTGTCCGAACCGGGCCAGTTGGGCGTCCCGGTTCTCACCGGCCGCCTGCAGGGTGGCGTACGCGACCGCGGCCTTCCCGTTGAGCAGGGTGTTCTTGCCCGCCGCCGACAGCAGCTTGCCGTCCGGCTTGCCACCCTCGTGGGTCTCGGCGTTGGTGTCCACCCGGACACCGCCGAGCTGGGAGACCAGCATCTCCAGGTACGGGGTGTCCAGCCGCCAGGTGCCGGCCACCGGGGCGCCGAGCACGGTGGACAGGCCGTCGCGGGTCGCGGAGGCACCGATGCCGTCCATGGCCTGCCCGATGGTGGTGACCGGCGGGTCGCCGGGACCGGGCAGCCGCAGGGTGTCGGGCAGCAGCAGCACGGTGCCCTTCTTCCCGGCGGAGTCGTTGACCAGCAGCGCGCTGGAGACCTTGCCCTGCAGGTCGCGCAGGTGCACCACGTTGACCTGGCGCGGACCGGCCGCGCTCGCCGCGGTCTGCTTGTCGCCGGTGAACCAGAGGTAGCCGCCGGTGCCGGCCGCCGCGAGCGCCACCA
The DNA here is from genome assembly GCF_044744365.1 of Kitasatospora sp. NPDC087314. Lineage (NCBI taxonomy): Bacteria > Bacillati > Actinomycetota > Actinomycetes > Kitasatosporales > Streptomycetaceae > Kitasatospora > Kitasatospora sp. NPDC087314. The sequence continues at coordinate 93,230 of NZ_JBIUYE010000001.1, read as the reverse complement.
CCACGCCGAGGCCGATCAGCCGGTTGCGCAGCTTGCGGCGGCGTTCGGCGCGCACCTCGCTGCGGGACTCGGCGAACTTCAGCCAGTCGATGACGTCCTCGGACTCCTCCGCCTCCTCGTCGACGAAGGTGAACTCGTCCGTCGGGTAGTCGCCCTTGGGCCCCTTGCCGCCGGCCTTGCCGGCCCGGGCCCCGCCGACGAGTTCGGACGGCGGCTCGGGCTTGGCCGGCGCCGCCTCGGCGGCGGGCCGGGGCACGCGCGGGCGCGGCACGGCCGGAGCGACGGGCGCGGCGGCGGCCCCGGGCACGGCCCCGGACCCCGGCTGCGGTTCGGGCTCGGCCACCGCCGGAGCGGCCGGGTACGGATGCTGCTGGTAGCCGTCGTAGCCGTACGCCTGCTCCTGGTAGCCGTAGCCTCCCTGCTGCTGGTACGCCTGCACGGGCTGCCCGTACTGGTCGTACTGCTGCTGCGGAAGCTGCCCGGGCTGCCCCGGCTGCTGGTACCCCTGGTACGGCTGCTGCTGGTACTGCTGCTCCTGGTAGCCGCCGTACGGGTCCTGGGTGTAGACCGGCTGCCCGTACTGGTCGTACTGCTGCTGCGGGAGCTGCTCGGGCTGCTGCTGGTAGCCCTGGTACGGCTGCTGGTACTGCCCGGTGGACCAGTCTTCCGGCTGTTGCTGTCCGCCGCGTCGCTCAGTCACGCCCGCTCCTGATCAGGTCCGGTGCGGCGCGTACAGCGCCCGCTTGTCGATGTAACGGACCACGCCGTCCGGGACGAGGTACCAGACCGGTTCGCCCTTGGCGACCCGGTTGCGGCAGTCCGTGGAGGAGATGGCCAGCGCGGGGACCTCCACCAGGGACACCCCGCCCACCGGAAGCCCGGCGTCCGACAGAGTGTGCCCCGGGCGGGTGCATCCGATGAAGTGGGCGAGCGAGAAGAGCTCGTCGGAGTCGCGCCAGGACAGGATCTGGGCGAGGGCGTCGGCGCCGGTGATGAAGAAGAGGTCGGCGTCCGGGTGCTGGGCGTGCAGGTCGCGCAGGGTGTCGACGGTGTACGTCGGGCCCTCGCGGTCGATGTCGATCCGGCTGACCGAGAACTGCGGGTTCTCGGCGGTGGCGATGACCGTCATCAGGTAGCGGTCCTCGGCCGGGGTGACCTGGCGGTCGCTCTTCTGCCACGGCTGCCCGGTCGGCACGAAGATCACCTCGTCCAGGTGGAACGCGCTCGCCACCTCGCTGGCGGCGACCAGGTGGCCGTGGTGGATCGGGTCGAAGGTGCCGCCCATCACCCCGAGGCGCTTCTTCACCGGTTCCGGTCCGCCGGGATTCCCGGCCTGCTCTCCCATGCCGCCACACCTTACGCGACGCCCGTTACGGTGCGGGAACGCCCGGGTGGGGGTTGTCCGCAGACGCGTGAGGGAGCGGCCGGCGGGTGTGCCGGACGCTCCCCGAGCAGCGCCGTGGGCCCGTTCAGCGGTCCCGGTTGAAGCGGGTGGTCACGAAGAGCAGGAGCACCAGGATGAACAGCGCGGCGCCGCCCGTCAGGTACGGGTTCAGGCTCTCGTGGTTGCCCCCCTCGCCCTCGGCGAGCAGGTTCAGGACGGGAAGTGCGGCGGCAGTGTTCATGGTCGGCGGGACCTTCTCGGCTCGGGTGAACGGACCTGGGGTTCTTCCGGGCCGGTGAAGGCCCACCCGTCATCGTACGGGGGGTCGCCCGGCAACCGCTCGGCGGCCCACCGCCGCTGACCGCGCGTGAGCCGGAGCGGGGCGGCGGGGCTCAGTTGCCGCGGAAGGCCCGCGCCATGATCCACACCAGCAGGCCGACGCCGACGAACGACGCGATCACGATGATCCGCAGGAACAGGCCCGGACCGGCCTCGTTCGAAATGGGCGCGGCCAGGCTGACAAGCGTGTCGGTGGACATCTGCGGGGCTCCTCGAACTGCTCGGTACCGCGGCCGGGTCCGGTCTCGGTTCTCCAGGGCATTCAGGGTAAACCGGCCTCACACCGGCGCCGCCCACCGACCCCTGCGGCGTGGCCCGGACCGCGCGTACGCTGGCCGCGGGGACGAGTACGCAACCACGGACGTTGCCAGGACAGTCGTTGCAGGCGAAGACCAGCGGGGGCCGGCCGCCGGGCCGGGGCCGCCGTCGACCAGGAGGTACTCAGACCATGACCGACCCGATCGCGAAGACCCCGAGCCGTCGGCGCCAGCGCTTCCCCGACATCTCCACCCGCGCCTGGGAACACCCCGCCGACCGTTCCGCCCTGGTCGCCCTGCGCAAGCTGACCGGCTTCGACGAGGTCCTGAAGAAGCTCGCCGGCCTGGTGTCCGAGCGTGCGATCCGACTGATGTTCCTGGCCACCGCCGTGAAGACCTCCGAGCGCCAGTTCCCCGAGCTGAACGACATGGTGCGCGACGCCGCCTACGTGCTCGACCTGGAGCAGGTCCCGGACCTGTACGTCACCCAGGACCCGACGGTCAACGCGTACTGCATCGGCATCGACACCCCGATCATCGTGATCACCAGCGGCCTGGTCGACCTGCTCGACGAGGAGGAGCTGCGCTCGGTCATCGGCCACGAGGTCGGCCACGCGATGTCCGGCCACGCGGTCTACCGGACGATGCTGATGATCCTCACCAACATCGCCACCCGGGTCGCCTGGGTGCCGCTCGGCAACCTGGCGATCATGGCGATCGTCACCGCGCTCAAGGAGTGGTTCCGCAAGGCGGAGCTGTCCAGCGACCGGGCCGGCCTGCTCGCCGGGCAGGACGTCCAGGCGTCCATGCGCGCCCTGATGAAGCTGGCCGGCGGGCACAACCTGGCCGAGCTGAACGTCGACGCCTTCCTGGAGCAGGCCGAGGAGTACGAGAAGGCCGGCGACCTGCGCGACGGCGTGCTCAAGCTGCTCCAGCTGCTGCCGCAGAGCCACCCGTTCGCGGTGGTGCGGGTCGCCCAGCTGAAGAAGTGGGCGGAGAGCGACGAGTACCGCTCGATCCTGGCCGGCGCCTACCCGCGCCGCTCGGACGACCCGGACACCTCGGTCGGCGAGCAGTGGAAGGCCGCCGCCGACCACTACACGACCTCGGTGAAGGAGAGCAAGGACCCGCTGATGGGCCTGATCCGGGACGTGGCCGGCGGCGCGGCGACCGTCGGCGGCAAACTCCGCGACACCTTCACGGGCGCCGCGCGCGGCGGCCCGTCGAACCGCGACGACCGAACCGACCGCAGCGACGGCTGATCCGCCGCACCTGCGCGCCGACGACGGCCCGGACGTCCAACCGGACGCCCGGGCCGTCCGCCGTCTCCCCCAAGGCTCCGGCAAGGCTGCGGGAATCCCGGTGAGGCGCCCCTCAGCTTCCCGCCAGCACTCCGCACACCTGCCACGCCGGCTGCGCGTGGTTGCCCGGGTCGATCGGCGACGGGGGCGCGACCTGGGCGCCCTGCGGGGTGGCCAGCACCGGCTGGAGGAACCCGGCCATCGAGGTGGTGCAGGGCTCCGGACCGGCCTGGATCACCGAGTCCACCAGCCGCAGCTGCGCCGAGGCGAGGTCGACCCGGTCGAACTGGAAGGTCAGCTGCCGCCGGACGGTCTCCAGGGTGACCGGCGCCCCGGCCGGGGCGCCGGCGGGCTTCAGCGCGTAGACGAAGGTGTGGTCGGTGGTGATCTGCAGCGTGCCGGTGTCCGCCTCGTCGATCCGCATCGCGCCGGTCACCTTCACGGTGTCGGCGGCCAGCGCGACCCGCGCCGGGTCGAAGCGGACCAGCCAGCCGGTCAGCGCGTGGTGCCGGTCGTCGACGGGCTGGCTCACGCTGGCGTCGAACTGGGCCTGCTCACCGGGGGTGACGAAGGCCCGGACGTCGGCGGTGGCGCCCTGGACGAGGGTGGCCGGGGTCAGCGAGGAGGCGACCAGGTAGCGCTGGACGGTGTCGAGCGCCTTGGTGACCTCGCCCCGGCTGAAGTGCTCGGTGGCGGCCCCGGTCGGGGTGCCCAGTCCGATCGCCCCGTCGCTGTACCCGGTCGGCAGCGCGGCGAACGGATCCGCCGGGTCGGCCACCGCCCGGACCGCCGAGGCCGGGCTCAACGCGACCAGGCTGACGGTCAGTTGACTGCCCTCGGGCCGGGCCGACATCCCGGTCGGCGAGCGGACGCCGAAGTACACCGCGGCCCCGAAGGCCAGCAGGATGAGCAGCAGCAGGGCGAGCGCCTGCCGCGGCACGGTACCCAGCGGGCCGAGCCGCACCCGCGGGCGGGTGGCCCGGCCGAAGGAGCCGGCCAGCCGCTCCCGGGCGGACAGCTCCTGGATCCGGGCAGCCCGGACGAACGACTCGTCGAACACGACGGACCGGTATTCGTCCTCGTTTCCGGAACCACCGTCGGGCGCACCCTCAGGAGGCTCTCGCGGGTCACCCATGACACCAGGGTAAGGCGCATCCGCGCCCCTCCACGAGGGTGCTCACACAGATTCCCGGGAACGCCCGGCGACCGCCCGCCCCGGCGCGCACCACCCCGTCGACGTCACCCCGCGGGTGCGGTGACCACGAGCGAAGGCTCGGCCGGCGCGGGCCTCGGGTCGGTCCCGGGGCTGCTGCTGCCGGACTCCGGGCGCCGGGGCGCGCCGGAGGAGCCGCCCACGCCCTGGTAGATCGCCGCGACCGCGACCGCCACCAGGCTCACGCCCATGATCACGGCCAGCACCCACGCCACCGGCCGGTGCCAGCGTTGCTGGGCCACGTACCGCCCGTGCCCGTGCACCGGGTCGTAGCCGCGCCGGCCCCGGCGTCGGCCGGGGCGGCCGGTCGCCCGGCCGGGGCCCGACCAGGGATCCGGGTAGAGGCGGTCGTCGTCGAGTCCGCTCGGGTACGGGCGCAGCTCCAGCGGCAGCCCGTCCCCGGCCGTGACGTCATAGCCCCAGCCCGGGCCCGCGGTGTCCGGCTCGAACCTGGCCTCGGCGGCGGCGAGCTGCCGCTCCTTGGCCGTCGGCTCGTGCACGGCGGCGGATCGGACGAAGGCCTCATCGAAGACCACGGTGGCGAACTCGTCGTCCGCACCACCGTGGTCGGCGCCGTCGGGGTACGGCGAGCCCCCCACATCGTCAGCCACGGATTCAGCGTATTACCGGGCGGACGATTTGTCTGTGGCTCATCGCAGTTGGTCCGTCACACGTGTGACGCACGGCGGTCCGGGCCGCCCCGGCCCGCCGCCCGGGCCCCGCTCAGCGGGCGTCCGCGGCCCCGCCCACGGTCTGCGTCGCCTCGCCGCGCACGTGCCCGTCACCGGTGACGATGTACTTGGTGCTGGTCAGCTCGGGCAGGCCCATCGGGCCACGGGCGTGCAGCTTCTGGGTGGAGATGCCGATCTCCGCGCCGAAGCCGAACTCCCCGCCGTCGGTGAAGCGGGTGGAGGCGTTGACGGCCACCGTGGTCGAGTCGACCAGCCGGGTGAAGCGACGGGCGGCGGCCTGCGAGGTGGTGACGATCGCCTCGGTGTGGCCGGAGGACCAGCGGCGGATGTGCTCGACGGCGGCGTCCAGCGAGGGCACCACGGCCGCGGCCAGGTCGTACGAGAGGTACTCGGCGCCCCAGTCCTCGTCGGTGGCGGGCACCACGGTCGCGGCACCGCCCTCGGCGGCCTTGAGCACCGCGTCGTCGCCGTGCACGGTCACCCCGGCCTCGGCGAGCGCGGCCAGCGCGAGCGGCAGGAAGGCGTCCGCGACGTCCTGGTGGACCAGCAGCGTCTCGGCGGCGTTGCAGACGCTGACCCGCTGCGCCTTGGAGTTCAGCAGGATGCCGACGGCCATCGCCAGGTCGGTCTGCGCGTCCACGTAGACGTGGCAGTTGCCGGTGCCGGTCTCGATCACCGGCACGGTCGAGCCCTCGACCACGGTGCGGATCAGCGAGGCGCCGCCGCGCGGGATCAGCACGTCGACCAGGCCGCGGGCGCGCATCAGCTCCTGGACGGAGTCCCGGCTCTCGCCCGGGACGAGCTGGACGGCGTCGGCGGGCAGCCCGGCCTCGGCGACGGCGTCCCGCAGGACGGCGACCAGCGCGGTGTTGGAGCGGTAGGCGGAGGCGGAGCCGCGCAGCAGCACCGCGTTGCCGGACTTGAGGCAGAGCGCGGCGGCGTCCACCGTGACGTTCGGCCGGGCCTCGTAGATGATGCCGACCACGCCGAGCGGCACCCGCACCTGGCGTACGTCCAGGCCGTTGGGCAGCGTGTAGCCGCGCAGCACCTCGCCGACCGGGTCGGGCAGACCGACGACGTCGCGCACGTCGGACGCGATCGCGGCGATCCGCTCGTCGTCGAGGCTCAGCCGGTCGATCACCGACTCGGCGGTGCCGGCCTCGCGGGCCCGGGCCACGTCCTCGGCGTTGGCAGCGGTGATCTCGGCACTGCGGGCCACCAGGGCGTCCGCGATCGCCAGCAGCGCGGCGTCCTTCGCCTTGCGCGGCAGCGGGGCGAGCGCGGCGGCCGCCTCCCGGGCTCGGCGCGCTACGGCGAGGACGGGGCTGTCGGCGGTGGCGAGATCGCTGGTCATGCGCCAAGGGTAGCGACTGCGCCGAGCCCGCCGAGCGGCCATTTCGCCCGGTGAGACAGCGTCCGGACGCTCAGTACGGGTGCACCCCGCCCAGGTGCGGCGGCGGATCGCCGAAGCCCTCCGCCACCCGTTTGTGGTACGTCGCCCGGTCGACCACCTCCAGGCCGACGATCTCCCACGGCGGCAGGTTCGCGGTGACCTTGTGCTCGCCCCACAGCCGCAGCGCGATCGCCGCCGCGTCGTGCAGGTCCCGGGCCTGCTCCCAGTACCGGATCTCGGCGTGGTCGGCGGCGTAGCGGGCGGTGAGGAAGAACGAGTGGTCGTACGCCAGCCGCTCCAGCGAGGCGCGCAGCGAGGACAGCGGGGTGACCTGCCCGGACACGCTCAGCACCACGTGCCAGAGCCGGGCCTGCTCGGGCACGGTGGGCGGCTCCCCCGTGTCGGCACGCCGCGGCCGCAGCCCGCGCACCCCGCCGGGCCCCTGCGGCGGCGGACCGGCCGGCTCGGCGGGGCCGTCCCCGCGGCCGCCGTCGATGCTGGTCAGCCGCCGGCCCGCCGTCCCTGCGGTCAGCGCTGCCTCGCGCCTGCGTTCCACCGGCGGCCTCCTGTTCGGCGATGTCGTGTCGTCCCCCGCACCGGCCCCGCCGGCCCGCGGCCGACCGGTACGGCTGCGCCCCTCCTCGCCCGCGGCCGGGCCTCTCCCCGTACGCAGCGGTCCACCGACCGCACTCCGCCGACGGGCCGGCACCGGCACACCGGCCGGTCAGCCGCGCAGAACGACCAGGTCGTCGCGGTGGACGACCTCGCGCTCGTACGCGGCGCCGAACTCCTGGGCCAGGTCGCGGGTGGACCGGCCGAGCAGGCGGGGCAACTCCCTCGCATCAAAGTTGACCAGTCCGCGAGCCACGATGTGGCCGTTTTCGGCAAGAAGGTCCACCGGATCACCCGCGGTGAACTCCCCGTCGACCTTGGTGACCCCGGCGGGCAGCAGCGAGGCGCCGCCGGAGACGACGGCCGTGACGGCGCCCGCGTCCAGGTGCAGGGCGCCGCGCGGGCTGCTCGCGTGGGCCAGCCAGAGCATCCGGTCGGAGGTGCGGCTGCCGGTGCGCAGGAAGAGGGTGCCGGTGGGCCGGCCGGCCAGCGCGTCGGCGGCCTGGCTGGCGGCGGTGAGCACCACCGGGATGCCCGCGCCGGTGGCGATCCGGGCCGCCTCGACCTTGGTGACCATGCCGCCGGTGCCGACGCCGGCCTTGCCCGCGCTGCCGATCTCGACGCCGTCGAGGTCGTGCGGGCCGCCCACCCGGTCGATCCGGCTGCTGCCGGGGCGGGCCGGGTCGCCGTCGTAGAGGCCGTCCACGTCGGAGAGCAGCACGAGCAGGTCGGCCCGGACCAGGTGGGCGACCAGCGCGGCCAGCCGGTCGTTGTCCCCGAACTTGATTTCGGCGGTGGCGACGGTGTCGTTCTCGTTGACGATCGGCATCGCGCCCATCGCCAGCAGCTGGTCGAGGGTGCGGTAGGCGTTGCGGTAGTGGGCGCGCCGGCTGGCGTCCTCGGCAGTGAGCAGCACCTGGCCGACCCGGATGCCGTACCGGGCGAAGGAGGCGGTGTAGCGGGCGACCAGCAGGCCCTGGCCGACGCTGGCGGCGGCCTGCTGGCGGGCCAGGTCCTTGGGCCGCCGGTCCAGGCCGAGCGGGGCGAGCCCGGCGGCGATGGCGCCGGAGGAGACGAGGACGACCTCGGGCGCCTCCGGGCGGCTGCGTGCTTTGGCGAGCGCGTCCACCAGGGCGTCGACCCGGTCGGCGTCCAGGCCGCCGGCCGCCGTGGTGAGCGAGGAGGAGCCGACCTTGACGACGATCCGCCGCGCGGTCAGCACCTCCTCGCGCAGTGAGTCCTCGCTCATCTCGCTGTACGCCCTTCCGGTGTGGTGCGGGTGCGGCGGGCCCGGCCCGGGGCCGCCATCCCCGAAATCTACGCGATCCGCGCAGGTCACCCGCAGGGAGTTTCACCGGCTGGACCCGCCCTGGTCACGGCGTCGCCACAGCCCGACCGCCAATCCGGGTGGCTGGTATGGTCCCTGACCGCAAGCCAGATCGGGGGACGGCTTCTTGCCCGCTGAACCCATTCGTCTTCGACGTTCCCGTCATCGGGGCGGCGCCGCACTGGGCAGGCCGGCAACGGTTCGCGGCCGCGCGCCCGGGAGAAAGCGCACCATGCGTTCGTACACCACCAAGCTGACCGTCGCCGCACTGGCGGCGGCCACCGCCCTGTCGCTCGCGGCCTGCGGTCCGGACAACACGGACACCCCGGCCGGGGCGGGCGGCGCCACCGGCGCGGCGCCGGCGCCGACCACCGCCGCCTCCGGGGCCGCGACCGGCGGCGCGGCCGGCGGTTCGACCCCGGCCCCGACCAGCGCGGCCCCCGGGGCCGGGACGGCCGGTGCCACGGGCGGCGCCGGGACGGCCGGCGCGGCGGGCGGTGGCGCGGGCGGCGCCGTGCCCGCGGCCACCACCGCGGTGAAGGTCGGCCGGCCCGCGACCGTGGACTTCGCCGACAAGACCTCCAAGGTCGCCACCAAGCTGGAGATCACCGTCACCGGTGTCGAGGCCGGCTCGCTCCAGGACCTGACCGCCGCGAAGGTCCCCACCACCGGTTTGGAGGGCCGCACCCCGATGTACGTGAGCTACACCATCAAGAACCTCGGGGACGCCAGCCTCTCCTTCACCGCCCCGGACTCGAAGTTCGTCGTCTTCGACAACACCGGCCAGAAGGGCCTGAACGTCATGAACGCCGCCAACCCGCTGCCCAAGTGCACGGGGGCGAAGTTCCAGGGCGTCACGAAGGGCGTCGAGGCCAAGGGCTGCACCATCATCGCCACCACCGGCACCGCCCCGGTCGCGGTCGGCTACACGGACCTCACCGACCTGCTGAAGCTCCAGGCCTCCTGGACGAAGTGACGTCCCGTCGGCCGTGAGCACGCGAACGGCCCCCGCCACCTCGAAGGGTGGCGGGGGCCGTTCGTGCCGGTGGGCCCGGGGGCCGTCCGGTCAGTCCTCGTCGTCGCCCTCGATGGAGGCCTGGCGGCCGCTGGAGAGCGCCTCGAAGGCGAGGAACTCGGCCTCGGCCGCGTCCTTGCCCTTCTGCTTCTCGCGGCGGCGGTCGACCGCCGGGCGCGGGTTCTCGAAGCGGTGGTCCTCACCGCGACGGCCGAGCATCTCGGCGCCGGCGGCCATGGTCGGCTCCCAGTCGAAGACGACGGCGTTCTCGTCCGGGCCGATGATGACGGTGTCGCCCTCGTGCGCCCCGACCTTCCACAGCTTGTCCTCGACGCCGAGGCGGGCCAGCCGGTCGGCGAGGTAGCCGACGGCCTCGTCGTTGGAGAAGTCGGTCTGGCGGACCCAGCGCTCCGGCTTGGTGCCGCGGATGCGGAAGGCGCCGTCCTCCTCGGTGATGGTGAAGCCGGCGTCGTCAACGGCCTTGGGGCGCAGCACGATCCGGGTCGACTCCTCGACCGGCTTGGCGGCGCGCGCCTCGGCGACGATCTGCGCCAGCGCGAAGCTCAGCTCGCGCAGGCCCTTGCGGGAGGCCGCGGAGACCTCGAACACCCGGTAGCCGCGCTCCTCCAGGGACTCCCGGGTGAGGTCGGCGATGTCCTGGCCGTCCGGCACGTCCACCTTGTTGAGCGCGACCAGGCGCGGGCGCTCGTCCAGGCCGCCGTACTCGGCCAGCTCGGCCTCGATGGTCTCCAGGTCGGTCAGCGGGTCGCGGCCGGGCTCCAGGGTGGCGCAGTCCAGCACGTGCACCAGCACCGAGCAGCGCTCGACGTGCCGCAGGAACTCCAGGCCGAGGCCGCGGCCCTGGCTGGCGCCGGGGATCAGGCCGGGCACGTCGGCGATGGTGTAGACGGTGTCGCCCGCGGTGACCACGCCGAGGTTGGGGATCAGGGTGGTGAACGGGTAGTCCGCGATCTTCGGCTTGGCTGCGGAGAGCACCGAGATCAGCGAGGACTTGCCGGCGCTCGGGTAGCCGACCAGGGCCACGTCGGCGACGGACTTGAGCTCCATGACGATGTCCCGGGCCTCGCCGGGCTCGCCGAGCAGCGCGAAGCCGGGCGCCTTGCGGCGAGCCGAGGCCAGCGCCGCGTTGCCGAGGCCGCCACGGCCGCCCTGGGCGGCGACGAAGCTGGTGCCGTGCCCGACCAGGTCGGCCAGCACGTTGCCCTGCCGGTCCAGCACCACGGTGCCGTCCGGCACCAGCAGGACCAGGTCCTCGCCGTCCGCGCCGGTGCGGTGGCCGCCCGCGCCGGGCTTGCCGTTGGTGGCCTTGCGCTTGGGCGAGTGGTGGTACTCGAGCAGGGTGGTGATCTGCGCGTCGACGGTGAGGATGACGCTGCCGCCCTCTCCGCCGTTACCGCCGTCCGGGCCGCCGAGCGGCTTGAACTTCTCCCGGTGCACGGAGGCGCAGCCGTGGCCCCCGTTACCCGCGGCGACGTGAAGTTCGACGCGGTCCACGAAGGTGGTCATGGTGTGCCTCCAGTGTGCGAAAGTCTGCTTCTACCTGCGTAAAGCGCGAAGGGTGGACCGGAACATCCCGGCCCACCCTTCACTGTGAGTCTGGTGTGACTCAGGCCTCGACGGCCACGATGTTGACGACCTTGCGGCCGCGGCGGGTGCCGAACTGCACCGCACCGGCGTTCAGCGCGAACAGCGTGTCGTCGCCACCGCGACCGACACCCGCACCCGGGTGGAAGTGGGTGCCGCGCTGGCGGACGAGGATCTCGCCGGCGGAGACGACCTGGCCGCCGAAGCGCTTCACGCCAAGGCGCTGGGCGTTCGAGTCACGGCCGTTACGGGTAGAGCTTGCGCCCTTCTTGTGTGCCATATCTCGCTATCCCCTTACTTGCTGACCGAGTCGATGCTGGTGATGCGCACCGCGGTGTGCTTCTGACGGTGACCCTGGCGACGGCGGTAGCCGGTCTTGTTCTTGTAGCGCAGGATGACGATCTTGTCACCCTTGGTCTGGTCGACCACCTCGGCGTGAGCCTTCACGCCGGCCAGGACCCACGGGTCCGAGGTGACGGCCTCGCCGTCGACGATCAGGATGGTCGAGAGCTCGACCGAGTCACCCGGCTTGGCCTCGATACGGTCGATCTCCAGCACGTCGCCGACGGCGACCTTGTGCTGGCGGCCGCCTGCGCGAACGATCGCGTACATGCGGTACCTGCTTTCCTTACTCGGTCTGAACCCCCGACGCCAGCCACCTGGGTACGGACACAGGGGCCTCTCCCCGCCCGTGCCGCGCGAACGCGGCGCCTCGGGAAGGTGATGTGCTCGGGAGCGTGGCGTAGACACGCCAGTGGTCAAGAATACGGACCGGCCGCCCCTGGGGCAAACCGGCCCGTACGGCCCGGGGCGGGAGGAGTCCCGCCCCGGGCGCGTGGGCACTACTCGGCCGCCGTATCACCATCGGCGGCCGCCGCCTTCTTGGCCGCCGCGCTCGTCCGCTTGGTCGCGGTCTTGCGGGCGGTGGTCTTCTTGGCCGCCGTGGTCGTCTTCTTGGCGGCGGTCTTCTTCGCGGCGGTCTTGCGGGCGGCCCGCTTCTTGGGCGCCGGGGCCTCCTCCGCGGCCGGCTCCTCGGCCTCGGCGGCCGGGGTCCCGGTCGCCGCGGCCTCCTCCGCCGGAGCCTCGACGGCCTCCGGGGCGGCGGCCTCGACGACCACGGCCTCCTCGACCGCCACCGGCTCGGCCGGCGCCTCCGTGGCGGCCTCCACGGCCTCCACGGTCTCAGGGGCCGCGGCAGCCGGGGCGGCGGCCTCCAGGGCCGCCTCCAGGGCCGCGTCGGCCCGCGCCTGCAGCACCACGATCTCGGCCTCGCCCGGCGCGCCGGCCGGAGCCGCCGCCTTGCGCACCGCGCGGCGGCGGGTGCGGCCGGCCGGAGCCGCCGGGGCGGCCGGGATCTCGACCAGGTCCGCCGGGGCGGCCGGGGCCTCCTCCGCGGCCGGCTCCTCGGCACCCGGGACCTCCAGGGCCAGCTGGCCCTCGATCTCCTCGCGCACCGGCTCGACCGGCAGCTCGACGACGGCCTCGGCCACCTCGACCTCGGCCTCGACGGCCAGCGGCTCCTCCTGGACCGCCCCGCCCTTGCCCCGGCGACGGCGCTTGCCGCCGCCCGAGGCCGCCTCGGCCGACACGGCCGGGGCGTGGACGTGGGCGCTCGGCTGCTCCATGTGGACGATCACGCCGCGACCGTTGCAGTGCACGCACGACTCGGAGAAGGACTCCAGCAGGCCCTGGCCGACCCGCTTGCGGGTCATCTGGACCAGGCCCAGCGAGGTGACCTCGGCCACCTGGTGCTTGGTCCGGTCCCGTCCCAGGCACTCCAGCAGGCGGCGCAGCACCAGGTCCCGGTTGGACTCCAGCACCATGTCGATGAAGTCGATCACGATGATGCCGCCGAGGTCGCGCAGCCGCAGCTGGCGCACGATCTCCTCGGCCGCCTCGATGTTGTTGCGGGTGACCGTCTCCTCCAGGTTGCCGCCCTGGCCGACGAACTTCCCGGTGTTGACGTCGATGACGACCATCGCCTCGGTGCGGTCGATCACCAGCGAACCGCCGCTGGGCAGCCAGACCTTGCGGTCCAGCGCCTTCATCAGCTGCTCGTCGATCCGGTAGGTGGCGAACACGTCCACCTCGGAGGTCCACCGCTGGAGCCGCTCGGCGAGGTCCGGGGCCACGTTGGAGACGTAGTCGTGGATGGTGCTCCACGCCTCGTCGCCGGAGACGATGACCTTGGTGAAGTCCTCGTTGAAGATGTCGCGGACGACCCGGACGGTCATGTCCGGCTCGCCGTACAGCAGCGCGGGGGCGTTGCCGGTCGCGGCCTTCTTCTGGATGTCCTCCCACTGCTGCTGCAGCCGCTGGACGTCGCGGGTCAGCTCCTCCTCGGAGGCGCCCTCGGCGGCGGTGCGCACGATGACGCCCGCGTCGTCCGGGACGATCTTCTTGAGGATCTGCTTCAGCCGGGCGCGCTCGTTCTCGGGGAGCTTGCGCGAGATGCCGGTCATCGAGCCCTCGGGCACGTACACCAGGTAGCGGCCGGGCAGCGAGATCTGGCTGGTCAGGCGGGCGCCCTTGTGGCCGATCGGGTCCTTGGAGACCTGCACCAGCACGGACTGGCCGGACTTCAGCACCGACTCGATCCGGCGCGGGCCGCCGTGGCCGCCCAGCGCACCGAAGTTGACCTCGCCGGCGTACAGCACTGCGTTGCGGCCCTTGCCGATGTCGACGAAGGCGGCCTCCATCGACGGCAGCACGTTCTGGACCTTGCCCAGGTAGACGTTGCCGACGTACGAGGTGGCCTGCTCCTTGTTGACGTAGTGCTCGACCAGCACGCCGTCCTCCAGGACGCCGATCTGGGTCCGCTGGCCGTTCTGGCGCACCACCATGACGCGCTCGACCGACTCGCGGCGGGCCAGGAACTCGGCCTCGGTGATGATCGGCACCCGGCGGCGGCCCAGCTCGCGGCCCTCGCGGCGGCGCTGCTTCTTCGCCTCCAGACGGGTCGAGCCCTTGATGGACTGCACCTCGTCCGGGTCGAAGGACGGCTCGGTGGAACGGCGGCGCGGCTCGCGCACCTTCACCACCGTGCGGACGCCGTCCTCGGTGGTCTCGGCGACCTCGACGGCGCCGGCCTCACCACTGCGGCGGCGACGGCGCCGGCGGCGACGGGACGAGGACAGGCCGGCGGCCAGGTCGTCCTCCTCCTCGCCCTCCTCCTCGACGTCCGCGGCCGACTCCTCGGCGGCGGGCTGCCCGGTCTCGACGACCTCGGCCTCGAACTCCTCGGCCTCGCCACGGCGACGGCGACGGCCACCCCGGCGGCGACGGCGCGACGGACGGCCGTCGTCCTCCCACTCGCCCTCGGTCTCCGGACCGGCGACGGGGGCCTCGACGGCGGGCGCCTCGACCGGGGCCTCGGCGGCCTTCTCGACGACCTTGGCCTTCTGGACGACCGCGGCCTTCTCGACGGCCTTCTCGACCGGCTTGGCCTTCTCCGCGGCCCTGGCCTTCTCGGCGGCCTTCGCACGGCTCGGCGGCTGCACCCGCACCGAGGTGCGCACCCGGCGGCGGCGGCCGACGCCGCTGTACTCGAACTCGTCCTCCTCGCGCTCCGCGGCCGGGGCCTCGACCGGCGCCGACGCCGGCGCCGGCGCGGCCGCGGGTGCGGGCTGCTGCTGCGCGGCGGGCGCGACGAAGGGGGCCGGCTCCTGGAACACCGGAGCCTGGAAGATCGCGGTGGACGGGCGGACCGCACGGCGGCGCACCCGGTGGGTCGGCTCGGCGGCCGGCTCGGGCTGGACGACCGGCTCGGGCTGGACGGCCACGGCCTCCTCGACCGGCTCCTCCTCGGCGGGCTCCTCGACGGCCGGCTCCTCGACCGGGGCCTCGACGACCGGCGCGGCCTCGACCACGCGGCGACGACGGGCCCGGCGGGCCGGAGCGGCGGGGGCCTCCTCGGCGACCGGCTCGGCGGCGGGGGCCTCGACGGCGGGCGCCGCGGCGGCCGGCTCGGCGACCGGGACCTCAGCGGCGGCCGGCGCCCCGGCGGGGGCTTCGGCGCGCTTGCGGGTGCGGCGGGCCCGGGCGGGCTTCTCCGCCTTCTCGTCCTTCTCGGCGGCTGGCTCAGCGGCCTGCTCGACCGTCTTCTCGGCCGTCTTCTCGACGGCGGCCGCCTCGGCGGCCACGCTCGGGGTCGCCTCCGGCGCCCCGGCGGGGGCCTCGGCGCGCTTGCGGGTGCGGCGGGCCCGAACCGGCTTCTCGGCCGCCGGAGCGGCCTCCGGGGCGACGGCCGGAGCGGTCTCCGCCGCCGGCGCCTCGGCCGGGATGACCGTCTCGGCCGTCTCGGCGGCCGCGCCCTGCGGGGTGCCCGCCGGGCGGGACACCGCACGGCGACGGCGACGCGGCGGCGCCGCGGACGCGCCCTCGCCGCCGTTCGCGGCGTTCTCGTTCTGTTCCGTTGCCGCGTTCTGCTGCGGATCGGTGTTATCGAGCATGCGGGTGGATCTCCCGTCAGGCCCCCGGGCTCCACATCCGGGCACGGCACGGCACCGGTGTCCGACCGGCATCGCGACGATGCTCGGCCCGGACCCTTTCACGGTGCCGCCGCGCGGACGCGAGGCCGCACAGGGGCTCGTAGTCTCGCTCGGCGCCCCACGCTCAGCGGGGTGTCGAAAAGTCTTCTGGTCTGACCAGTCTTCTGAGGTTTTCCCAAGCTGCGCCGTTCCCCAACCCCGGGTGGCTCCCGGACGGGGTTCCCGGGCCCACCGACCGTCCTGGTCGGCGGGCCTCAGGTGGCCGGCCTGTGCTGCGACGACGCTCGCTCCCCTGGGGAGCCGCGGGAACCTGGAGGACCGTCGGGTCCAGTGAGGCACTGGACCCGGCCTCCGCCCGTCAGGCGGACGCGGCCCCGCGAACCCTGGCGGCGGTCAGCCGGCCGGGGCCGCGGCGCGGTCGAGCGCCAGCGGGTCGGTCACCGTGCCGGTCCCCTCGTCGAGCGGCCCCTGCGCCAGCCTGGTCACCTCTGCGGGGACCGGCGGCGCCAGGTCGGCCGTCGCACGGAGACCGGACAATACGTCGTCGGGTCGTACGGCGGGTGTGGCGTGTCGTACTACCAGGCGCAGTATCGCACAGGGACGGCCGGTCCGAACATCGCGGTCCGCTTCGGCCACCGTGTCCGCACCGCCGTCGACCTGCGGCGGGAGGACGTCGAGCGCCGCCACCGCACCGCGCGCGTCGAATACCCGCACACCGTTCTTGGTCAGGCGTTCCACCTCTACCCGCTCCGCGGCGAGGAACACCCCGACCGCGCGGGCCGCCTCCTGCGGCTCGACTCCGTCCAGCCGGACCAGCCACTCGGAGGCTTCCAGGCGCTCCACGAAGTTCGGCGTCCGGACCTCGACCGCGTCGATCACGTCCAGGCCGGTCGGCAGCGACCCGTCCAGCTGCGCCCGCAGCTCCTCGGGGTCGCGGAGAGCGGCCAGGCCGATCTCCAGGTACTCCGCCTCGCTCGCCACCCCGGTCGGGGCCGCGTTGGCGTAGGACACCTTCGGGTGCGGAGTGAAGCCGGCCGAATAGGCCATCGGCACGGCGGACCGGCGAAGAGCGCGCTCGAAGGCGCGCTGGAAGTCGCGGTGGCTGGTGAAGCGGAGCCGGCCGCGCTTCGTGTAGCGGAGACGGATCCGCTGCACCGTGGGCGCGGGCGGCGGACCGTCGGGCGTACGGCGTGCCAGGGTCGCTCAGTCCTTAGTCAGTTGTCCCCGTCCGGCGCGGCGGCTGCCGCCACTGTCCGGACTCTGTCACCTCAAAGGGTACGCGCCCCGCCACCCCCCTTGTTCCGCCCCTGGTCAGCCGCACTCCGACGCCCCCGGCCGGAACGGGGCCGACCCGGTCGGAGCCGAACGGACCGCCGACTACGCCAGGACCCAGTCCGCCCGGCTCGTCGGCAAGCCGGCCTTCGGCCACACCACGGCGGAGGACGAGAACGGGAACGTCGTCCTTTGTTATAGAGGTCGACGCGGACAAGGCCCTGCACCGGTGCTTGCTCCGACGCCCGCTCGACAGAGCTTCCCGCCAGCGGGGCCGCGCCCGGCCTGGCGGGACGAACCGTCACGGCACTTCCCGGCGCCGGTCAGAGGGTTCCGTGGCGTCGCGGGCCACCTCGCGGTTGGTGGCAAGGTCCTCCGCGATGCCCGCAGTGATGAGCGCTTCGCCCGGACTGTGGCCGGACCCGACGAAGCGCCATGCGGCGTCGACCGTCGTCGGGCCCGGGTCCGCTGACCGTCGGCATCGGCGGTGATGGCGACGCCTTCGTTTACCCTCAGGACCACCATGAAGGAACCCCTCCGTTTACTCACTGCGCCACTCAGGCTGTCGACCAGTTTGCTGGTCAGCGCAACCAGAGGCTGTTAACGGAAGCATCTTCTTGCCGGTCAGGTCGATCTGCTCAACCGACTAAATTCAGCGGCATTTCTCGTGCCGAAGAGCCTTCCGAGAAACCTCGTCGATGCGGTCTGCAGTGGCGCGGCGCCGCTCGCTGGACGTGCGTGGCCACCTCGTACACCAAGTCAGAGCAGCTCACGGACAACCGTCACAGCACCCTTGCGCCCACGCCGCGATCTCGTCGACGGACCGGGCCTGCGTCGGCCCGTCCGATCAGGCCAAATTACGTCACGAATGGCCAGAACCCTCGCCGAAAAATTGAGGATTTTACACAAAATATCCATACCGGGAGCACCGTGGAGAATTTACCGACGATTGACTGTCCTAGGCATGAGTACGCAGCATTAACCGCCCGCACGGATCACCCGTGCCGGCGTTCAATACTGGTCACATCTCGGGAGGGCAAAATCATGCGTAAGACCCTGTCCATGACCCTCGCCGCCGCGGCACTCGCCGTGGGCGGTTCACTGGTCGGCGCCGGCTCTGCGGATGCCGCCACGTCCACCACCACTGACGTGAGTGCCGCGCAGAACGTGAGCGGCCGCTCCATCTGCTACAAGGCCCACGTACAGGACATCGGTTGGCAGAACTTCGTGGCCTGCAACGGTGCGGTGGCCGGCACCACCGGCCAGGCCAAGCAGGTGGAGGCACTCAACTTCGCCACCTCCGGCACAGGCGGCCTGTGCGCCCGCGCGCACGTCACCAACGTTGGCTGGCAGGCCTGGGCCTGCGTCGCCGATGGCCAGGACCTCTACATCGGCACCACCGGTCAGAACTTGGCGATCGAGGCCGTCGAGCTCAAGGTCGGCACCGGCACGGTGTCGGCAAACGCGCACGTGCGCGACGTCGGCTGGCAGGGCTGGGTGACCAGTTCCTACATCCAGGTCGGCACGACCGGCCAGTCGCACCCGATTGAGGCGATTCAAGCCACCGTCTAGCCGGCAGCATCGAGGCACCCGACCGGGTTCTCACCTGACGGCGGGAGGCCGGCTGCAGCAGCACCCGCCGGGCAGCGTGTGACGGAGCCGCCCGCCGTCTGGTCGGCGAACGCATGGAGCCCTCCCCGATTCCGCCGGGGAGGGCTCCATGGGCTATTTCTGCTGGTCAGCGCCACCGACGACCGTCAGCGGCAGCAGCTTCTTGCCGGTGGGGCCGATCTGGATCTGGAGGTCCATCTGCGGGCACACGCCGCAGTCGAAGCACGGCGTCCAGCGGCAGTCGTCGACCTCGACCTCCTCCAGGGCGTCCTGCCAGTCCTCCCAGAGCCAGTCCTTGTCGAGGCCGCTGTCCAGGTGGTCCCAGGGCAGCACCTCCTCGTAGGTGCGCTCGCGGGTGGTGTACCAGTCGACGTCGACGCCGGTGCCGGCCAGGCCCTTCTCGGCGGAGGCCATCCAGCGGTCGTAGGAGAAGTGCTCGCGCCAGCCGTCGAAGCGGCCGCCGTCCTCGTAGACGGCGCGGATGACGGCGCCGATGCGGCGGTCGCCGCGCGACAGCAGGCCCTCGACGATGCCGGGCTTGCCGTCGTGGTAGCGGTAGCCGATGTTCTTGCCGTACTTGCGGTCGCCGCGGATCGAGTCGCGCAGCTTGGCCAGGCGGGCGTCGGTGGCCTCGGCGGACAGCTGCGGGGCCCACTGGAACGGGGTGTGCGGCTTGGGCACGAACCCGCCGATGGAGACGGTGCAGCGGATGTCGTTCTGGCCGGTGACCTCGCGGCCCTTCTGGATGACGTTCTTCGCCATCTCGCCGATCTGGAGCACGTCCTCGTCGGTCTCGGTGGGCAGGCCGCACATGAAGTACAGCTTCACCTGGCGCCAGCCGTTGCCGTAGGCGGTGGCGACGGTGCGGATCAGGTCCTCCTCCGACACCATCTTGTTGATCACCTTGCGCATCCGCTCACTGCCGCCCTCGGGGGCGAAGGTGAGGCCCGAGCGGCGGCCGTTGCGGGACAGCTCGTTGGCGAGGTCGATGTTGAAGGCGTCGACGCGGGTGGACGGCAGCGACAGGCCGATCTTGTCGTCGCTGTAGCGGTCGGCCAGACCCTTGGCGATGTCGCCGATCTCGGTGTGGTCGGCGCTGGACAACGAGAGCAGGCCCACCTCCTCGAAGCCGGTCGCCTTCAGCCCGCGCTCGACCATCTCGCCGATGCCGGTGATGCTTCGCTCCCGCACGGGGCGCGTGATCATGCCGGCCTGGCAGAAGCGGCAGCCGCGGGTGCAGCCGCGGAAGATCTCCACGGACATCCGCTCGTGCACCGTCTCCGCGAGCGGGACGAGCGGCTGCTTCGGGTAGGGCCACTCGTCGAGGTCCATCACGGTGTGCTTGGACACCCGCCACGGCACGCCCGGGGCGTTCGGCACGACGCGGCCGATCCGGCCGTCGGCCAGGTACTCCACGTCGTAGAACTTCGGCACGTAGACCCCGCCGGTGCGGGCCAGGCGCAGCAGCAGCTCGTCGCGCCCGCCCGGGCGGCCCTCGGCCTTCCAGCCGCGGACGAGCCCGGTGATGTCGAGCACGGCCTGCTCGCCGTCGCCGACCACCGCGCAGTCGATGAAGTCCGCGATCGGCTCGGGGTTGAACGCGGCGTGGCCGCCGGCCAGGACGATCGGGTCCTCGTCGGTGCGGTCCTTGGCCTCCAGCGGGATGCCGGCCAGGTCGAGCGCGGTCAGCATGTTGGTGTAGCCGAGCTCGGTGGAGAACGACAGGCCGAACACGTCGAAGGCCTTCACCGGGCGGTGTGCGTCCACGGTGAACTGCGGGACGTCGTGCTCGCGCATCAACGCCTCGAGGTCCGGCCAGACGCTGTAGGTGCGCTCGGCCAGCACACCCTCGCGCTCGTTGAGCACCTCGTAGAGGATCATGACGCCCTGGTTGGGCAGGCCGACCTCGTAGGCGTCGGGGTACATCAGCGCCCAGCGGACGTCGCAGGCGTCCCAGTCCTTGACGGTCGAGTTGAGCTCGCCGCCGACGTACTGGATCGGCTTCTGGACGTGCGGGAGGAGGGCCTCCAGGCGTGGGAAGACCGATTCGACAGTCATGTACTAGGAACCCTTACGACGTGATTCGGTGCCGCGCGCATCGGCAGGCGACGGCGGGGAGGGGTGACCCTCAAGGGTAGCCCAATCCGGGGAACGGCCCGCTGGCTCACCCCCGGGCACGCCCCCGCCCGGCCCGGACGCCCGGCCGTGCTCCGGCGCGGCGGGCCCCGTTCGCAGCCGCCCCGGCACGCGCAGCGCGCGCCCGCCGCCCGACACCGTCCGCCGTTGACATGTCCGGACGGGCCGTGCGGTACTGACAGGGCCCCGCCAGAGACCTCTGCACCCCTTCCGGACAAGGGAGTTGAGCCGTACGCTCAACCCTCGCCGACTCCCCGGCGACCCCCCTCCCCGGCGCGCAGGGCCCGTCCCCGGCCCCGCCGACCGCATCCGGCGGCGCACCCGCGCGCCCCGACGGCCCAGCAGTCGGGCAGCCACGCGGACACGCGGACACGCCCTAGGAGAGCCATGACCGACACCGACCGGCGGGCCCGCCCCTGCCGGCCCCTCGACACCCGGCCGGCCCGCTACCCCACGGTGGCCCAGGCCGAGACCGCGGCCCGGCGGCTCGCACGGCGCCACCCGCAGCGCTGCCGGCTGCGCGAGGTGGGCCGGTCCCGGGCCGGGCGCCCGCTGCTGCTGCTGTCCGTCGACCGGGGCCCGCGCGCGGTCCTGGTCGTCGGCGGCCCGCACCCCAACGAGCCGATCGGCACGGCCGGCGCCCTGCGGCTGGCCGAGGTGCTGCTGGCGCGCCAACCCCGGCCCGGCCTGTCCTGGCACCTGCTGCTCTGCCTGGACCCGGACGGCGCCGCGCTCAACGCGGGCTGGCTGGACGGATCGCTCACCATGCGCCGGCACTACGAACACTTCTTCCGCCCCTCCTTCGAGGAGCAGCCCGAACTGCTGCCGGCCGCCGACGCGGGCCGGCCCCCGATGCCGGAGAGCCTGGCGCTGACGGGCCTGATCGACGAGCTGCGCCCGTTCCTGCAGTGCTCGCTGCACGGGGTGGACTTCGGCGGTGCCTTCATCCAGCTGACCGCTCCGGTGCCACGGCTGCCCGGGCTCTTCGCCTCCTCGGTGCGCCGCGCCGGCCTCCCGCTGGACATCGACCCCTTCGACGCGTTCGGCTGGGCCAGCCCGTCCCCCGGCACGTACCTGATGCCCGCGGCCGACGGCGCCGGCCGCTCGCGGGTGCTGCCGGACGAGCCGGAGCTGTCCACCTGGTCGTACGCCCGCCGGTACGGCGGGGTGACGGCCGTGCTGGAGGTGCCGATGTGGGCCGTCGACGCGGTCGGCGACGGCCGCCCGCACCCGGCGGTGGAGCGCGCGGTCGGCGCCGCGGCCCGGACGCTGCGGGAGCGTGCCGAGGAGCTCTCCGGACTGCTGGCCCAGGTGCCCGCGCACACCGGGGCGAGGTACGGCCCGCTGGTGCGCACGGCCGGGTTCACCCTGGAGGTCTGCCCGCCGGTGGCGGACGAGTGGCTGGCCCGCTGGTGCGCCGAGCCACTCACGGTGTCCCGGGTGACCACCGCCGGGATCGTCGCGGCCCGGATCCCGCTGCGGGTGGCGTCGATGCTGCTGCGGCTGCTGGCGGACACCGGCGGTCCGGCGGTGGAGGCGGCCCGGGGCCGGGCCCGTGACATCGTCACCGAGAGCCTGGGCCGGCTGCGCCACCGCTTCGGCGCCCGCTGGGTGCCGGTCCAGGACCAGCTGGCCCACCAGGTCCGCGCGGTGCTCACCGCCGCCGACTGCCTGCTCTGACCCGAGACCAGCCCCAACTCACCTTCCAGAAATCTGAGTTGTGGTCCTGGGTGCGCCGCGACAGACACCGCGAGGGCCGGCCCGAGAGGTTCTCGGACCGGCCCTCGCCGGACGGCTCGCTCAGGCCGCTATCGGCCGCTGACTGCGGACCGCCTGGAGCAGCCCGACCGCGATCCACACCGCGAACATCGACGACCCGCCGTAGGAGACGAACGGCAGCGGGATACCCGCCACCGGCATGATGCCCAGGCACATCCCGATGTTCTCGAAGGCCTGGAAGGAGAGCCAGGCGATGATCCCCGCGGCCACGATCGTCCCGTACAGGTCGGTCGCCTGCCGGGCGATCCGGCCGGCCCGCCACAGCACCACGCCGACCAGCACGATGATCGCCAGCGCCCCGATGAAGCCCAGTTCCTCGCCGGCCACCGTGAACACGAAGTCGGTCTGCTGCTCCGGCACGAACTGCCCGGTGGTCTGTGTCCCGTGGAACAGCCCCTTGCCGGTCAGCCCGCCCGAGCCGATCGCGATCCGGGCCTGCGCGGTGTTGTAGCCGACGCCGGACGGGTCCAGCTGCGGGTTGGCGAAGGCGGCGAAGCGGTCGATCTGGTACTTGCTCAGCACCCCGAGCTTCCAGATCGCCACGCACCCGCCGGCGCCCGTCAGCAGCAGCCCGAGCACCCACCGGTTGGCCGCCCCCGAGCCGAGCAGGATGCCCAGCACGATCGAGGCCATCACCATCACCGAGCCGGCGTCCGGCATCAGCAGCACGATGCACATCGGCAGGCAGGCCCAGACCAGGCCGCGGAACACCGCCCGGTGCGAGGGGAACTCCCGCTCCCCCGCGTCCACCTGGTCCGAGAGCACGACCGCCATCGACAGCACGATCGCCAGCTTCGCGAACTCGGCCGGCTGGATCGAGAAGCCGCCGCCCAGCTGGATCCAGGAGTGCGCGCCGTTGATGGTCGAGCCCAGCGGGCTGAGCGTGGCGAGCAGCAGCAGGATCACGCCGACGTACAGGAACGGCACCAGGGTGCGGAAGCGCCGACTCCCTATCCCTATCACCACCGCGCACAGCACCAGTCCGACCACCAGGTTGGTCAGGTGCCGGTACAGGAAGTACTGCGGGTCGCCGTGGGTGAGCGAGTCCCGCCCGCGGGTCGCCGACCAGACCAGCAGCGAGCCGCCGAGCGACAGGGCCAGCGCGGCGAGCAGCAGTATCCAGTCCAGCCGCCACAGCGGGGAGTCCTTGGCCAGGGCCTTGGAGACCCCGCTGCGCTGCGGGGTCAGCCGCAGCTGCCGGTACGAGCCGTAGGAGGTCATGCCCGCCCCCTTCCCGGGCCGCGGTTCGGTTCGAGTGCGGCGTCGGCCGCGGTGCCCGGAGCCGGCCGGTCGGTCGGCTGCGGCGGGTCGAGGAAGGCCGATGCCGGGGCCGGCCCGTCCTGCACCGCGTCCAGCCCGGCCGGGGTCACCGCGGCCGGGGCCGCACCGGCCGGGGCCGGGTCGACGGTGTAGGCGGCCGGCTTGACGATCGCGGTGCCGTCCGCGTTGAACTTCGGCAGCTCGGCCTGCGGCGCGGGCAGCAGCGCCTTGCCGTTGTCGATGGTGCCCTTGTCGTCGACGCCGTACAGCGCCTGGTAGATCCGGCGGACCGCGTCACCCGAACCGCCGGAGCCGGTGCCGCCCTGGCTGATCGTCATGACGACCGCGTAGTCCTTGCTGTACGTGGTCAGCCAGGAGGTGGTCTGCTTGCCCTCGACCTCGGCGGTGCCGGTCTTGGCGTGCAGCTCGATCTTGTCCTGCGGCCAGCCGGCCCCGGCGAACTTCCAGGCGGCGGTACCGCTGGTGATGACGCCCGCGGTGGCCTGGTTGATGTAGCTCAGCAGCTTCTGATCGCCGGGGAACTTGGCGTCCTCGTGCGGGGCGATCTCGCGGACGAGATCCCCGCTCGGGCTTATCACCGCCTTGGCGATGGTCGGCCGGTAGAAGGTGCCGCCATTGGCCAGCGCCGAGTAGATCCGGGCCATCTGGACCGGGGTGACGAGCGTGTCGCCCTGGCCGATCGCGAAGTTGACGGCGTCACCGGCGCGCATCTGGTAGCCGTCGACGCAGTTCTCCTTGGCGATCTGGTCGGAGAAGCTGTTGCCGCCCTGCGCCGCCTGCTTGCACCAGGCGTCCTTGTTGTTGTCGTAGAAGGACTGCTTCCACTGCCGGTCCGGCACCCGGCCGGTGACCTCGGCGGGCAGGTCGATGCCGGTCTTGGCACCGAGGCCGAACTGGTGGGCGGTCTTGAAGAACCAGTCGCCCGGGTCCTTCTTCGGCTTGATGCCGCCGTCCTTCAGCCACTGGTCGTTCGCCAGGCCGTAGAAGACGGTGTCGCAGGAGACCTCCAGCGCCCTCTCCAGGGTGATGGAGCCGAAGCTCTCGCTCTCGAAGTTCTTGAACTCGCGGCCGCCGATGGTCACGCTCTTCGGGCACGCGTACGTCCCGTCCAGCGGGTAGCCGGCCTCCACGGCGGCGGTGGTGGAGATGACCTTGAAGGTCGAGCCGGGGGCGGACTGACCCTGTATGGCCCGGTTCAGCAGCGGGAAGTTGGAGTCCTTGCTGGTCAGCGACTGGTAGTCCTTGCCGCTGATGCCGCCCACCCAGAGGTTGGGGTCGTAGGTCGGCGCGCTGGCCATGGCGACGATCCGTCCGGTGTGGACGTCCATCACCACGGCGGCGCCGGAGTCGGCCTCGTAGTTGCGGTTGGTGACCTTGTCGAAGGTGTTCCGGGCGTCGGCGATGGCCTGCGCCAGGTTGTCCTCGACCACCTTCTGCACCCGGGCGTCGATGCTGGTGACCAGGTTGTTGCCGGTCTGCGGCGCCGCGGTGCCGGCGGTGCCGATCACCCGGCCGAGGTTGTCCACCGCCAACTGGGTGATGCCGGCGGTGCCGCGCAGGTCGCGGTCGTACACCGACTCCAGCCCGGCCCGGCCGATCTGGTCGGCCGGCAGGTAGCGGTCCAGGCCGCTCTTGTCGGCGGTCTTGCTGACCTCGTCGTCGGTGACCGGCGAGAGGTAGCCGAGCACCTGGGCCATGTTGGCGCCCTCGGCGCCGGTGTAGCGGCGCACGGCGGTGGGCTGCGCGGTGACCCCGGGGAAGTCCTCGCGGCGCTCCATTATCTGCATCGCCTGCTGGGTGGTCGCCTCCTTGGTGACCGGGATCGGCTGGTAGGGCGAGCCGTTCCAGCAGGGCTGCGGGGTCTTGGCGTCGCAGAGCCGGACCTTCTCCTGCACGTCCTTGGCGGGCATCCCCAGCACGTCGGCCAGTCGGCCGAGCACCGCCTTGCCGCCGTCCTTCTGCTGCAGCAGCGAGGTGCGGCTGACCGAGACCACCAGTCGGGTCTCGTTGCCGGCCAGGATCCGCCCGGAGGCGTCCAGGATCTCGCCGCGGACGGCCGGTTCGACCACCTCGCGGATGTGGTTGCCGGTCGCCTTGGCGGTGTAGACGCTGGCGTTGCGGATCTGCAGGTACCACAGCCGCCCGCCGAGGGTGGCGAGCAGCGACAGCACCAGGATCTGCAGCACCACCAGACGGATCGTCACCCGCCGGGTACGGCCGGTCTCGGGGATGTTGCTCACGTCTCGTGCGCTCCAGGATGCGGGAAGTCGGGAGGTCGGGGTCCGGGCCGGTGACGGGCGCCGGGCCGGTTACGGGCGCCGGGCGAAGCCGGGCACGCGCCGCTTCTTGTAGGACGGGCCGGCCGAGACCTCACGCGTGGTGCGGTAGCGGGCCAGCGTGCCCAGACCGGGGCCGCCCTCGTCGTCGTCGCTGGCGGCGCTCACCGGGTCGCGCCCGAAGCGGCGGCCGATCAGCATCACCAGCGGCACCACGAACGGCGCCAGCAGCAGGTCGTACAGCAGGGCGCTGACCACCAGGCCGCCGAGGCCGACGTGCCGGGCCGCGGTGTCGCCGACCAGGGCGCCGACCATCGCGTACAGCAGGGTGGAGGCGACCGCCGCGCCGGCCACCACCAGCAGCGCGCCGGACACCGACCGCTGGCGGCCGTGGTCCGGGCGCAGCAGCCCGGCGGCGTAGCCCATCAGGCAGAGCACCAGCGCGTAGCGGCCGATCGCGTGGTCGGAGGGCGGCGCGACGTCGGCCAGCAGGCCGGCCGAGAAGCCGACCACGCAACCACCGGACGGCCCGTAGACCATGGCCAGACCGACCACGACGAGCAGCAGTATGTCCGGGGTGGCCCCCGGGAGCTGGAGCCGGCCGAAGACGCTGACCTGGAGGATCAGGCCGAGCAGGATCAGGACGGCGGAGACGGGAATGCGGGCGAGGCGCATGGCTCAGTTCCCCCCAGTGGGCTTGGCGGACGGGGCGGCGGGCGCGGCCGGGGCCTGTCCCTGGGCGGGGGCGGGGGCGGGCGGCAGGACGCCGTCGCGCGGGTCGCTGCGCGGCGGCACGACCACCACGCCGACCAGGTCCAGCCGGGTGAACTGGACGAAGGGCTCGACCAGGACGGTCTTGGTCAGCTGGCCCGGGGTGGCCTCGACCTCGACCACCTTGCCGACCGGCACGCCGGGCACGAACGGGCGGCCGCTCTGCGAGCCGAAGGTGACCAGCCGGTCGCCGGTCTTGACCTGGGCCTTGCCGTTGAGCAGCGAGACCTTCATCGGGCTGGTGCCGCCGCCGGAGGCGAAGCCGATCTCGCCGGTGCCCTCCAGCCGGGTGCCGGCCGAGAAGCCGGGGTCGGAGGCGAGCAGCACGGTGGCGGTGGTCGGGGCGACGGTGGTGATCCGGCCGACCAGGCCCTGGCCGTTGATCACCGTCATGTCGCGGGCCAGGCCGTCGTCGCTGCCGGCGTCGATGGTGATGGTCCAGGAGAAGCCCTGGGCCGGGCCGATCGCGATGACCTGGGCGGCCTTGACGGTGTAGCCGCCGGCGCCGGCGGTGCGCAGCAGGTCGTCGAGCTGCTTGGTGCGCCCGGTGGCCAGGTCGGAGGAGGCGAGCTTCTGCCGGAGTTCGGTGTTCTCGCGGGTGAGCTGGTCGGTGCGGCCGTTGTTGCCGGCGGCGTCGCGGAAGGCCCGGACGGTGTCGGCCACCGGGTCGACGAGGGCGGCCGCGCCGCGCTCGACCGGGCCGAGGACGCCGGCGGCCGCGCGTCGGGCACCGCCGAGCGGGGAACTCTCACCGCCCTTGATGTCCACGGTGATGAGTGCGAAGGCGACGGCCACCAGCAGGATGAGCAGCAGCCGGCTCTCTCGTGTGTCCCTCACGGTGCTGGTACTGCCCCTTCGTACCTGGCCGGCCGCCCGGGCTGTGGGGCCCGGGCGGCGACCCGTTCAGTTGAGTGTCGGATGTCTCGTTGGTGCTAACGGCGCGGCTGCGCGTCCAGTACCTGCTGGAGCGCCTCGAACTCCTCGACGCACTTGCCGGAGCCGAGCGCGACCGAGTCGAGCGGGTTCTCGGCGATGTGGATCGGCATGCCGGTCTCGCGGCGCAGCCGCTCGTCGAGGCCGCGCAGCAGGGCGCCGCCGCCGGTGAGCACGATGCCGCGGTCCATGACGTCGCCGGCCAGCTCGGGCGGGCACTGGTCGAGGGTGGTCTTCACCGCGTCGATGATCGAGTTGACCGGCTCGTCGATGGCCTCGCGGACCTCGGCGGCGGAGATGACCACGGTCTTGGGCAGGCCGCTGACCAGGTCGCGGCCGCGGATCTCGGCGTGCTCGTCCTTCTCGCCCTCCAGGCCGAAGGCGCTGCCGATGCTCATCTTGATCTGCTCGGCGCTGCGCTCGCCGAGGAGCAGCGAGTACTCCTTCTTGATGTGCTGGACGATCGCGTTGTCCAGCTCGTCGCCGGCCACCCGGATGGACTGGGCGGTGACGATGCCGCCGAGGGAGATGACCGCGACCTCGGTGGTGCCGCCGCCGATGTCGACGACCATGTTGCCGGTGGCCTCGTGGACGGGCAGCCCGGCACCGATGGCCGCGGCCATCGGCTCCTCGATGATGTGCACCTGGCGGGCGCCGGCCTGCGAGGAGGCCTCGATCACGGCGCGGCGCTCGACCCCGGTGATGCCGGAGGGCACGCAGACCACGACCCGGGGGCGGGCGAGGTAGCGGCGGCGGTGGATCTTGAGGATGAAGTAGCGGAGCATCCGCTCGGTGATCTCGAAGTCGGCGATCACACCGTCCTTGAGCGGGCGGATGGCGACGATGTTGCCCGGGGTGCGGCCGATCATCTTCTTCGCCTCGGCGCCGACCGCCAGGATGCCGCCGGTGTTGGTGTTCACCGCGACGACGGACGGCTCGTTGAGGACGATCCCCTTGCCCCTGACGTACACCAGCGTGTTGGCAGTTCCAAGGTCGATCGCCAAGTCGCGGCCGATGAACGACAGGTTGCTCGCCATGGGGTGTAGGTGCCTTCCCGGGCTCGGAGTTCATGGGGGTTGGACGAAAGCGCGCCCACGCTCGGGCGGAGACCAGCTGAGCTGCCTGACCGGGCCCTTGAGTCGCGTCCATCGTAGTCACGCCGCACGGCACGGACGTCGACGCGGGGCATACCGTCCATTGTCCGGAGCGTGATCGCTTCTCCGGGCATTGGGACGCCGTGTCGGCGTCCCCAGTTCCCTATTTCACGATAAGAATGCCCCGGCCGGGCCAATGGTCCCGACCGGGGCAGTGCCAAGGTCCCTCGGGCGTGCAGCCCGGCCTGACTCAGGCGTGCGCCGGGAAGAAGATCTTGATCTCGCGCTCGGCCGACTCCGGGGAGTCGGAGGCGTGGATCAGGTTCTCGCGGGTGATCGTCGCGTAGTCGCCGCGGATGGTGCCCGCCCCGGCCTCCAGCGGGTTGGTCGCGCCGGCCAGCATCCGGATGCCGCGGATGACCTCCTCGCCCTCGACGATCAGGGCGATCGACGGGCCGGAGGTCATGAACTCCAGCAGCGGCTCGTAGAACGGGCGGCCGACGTGCTCCGCGTAGTGCTGCTCCAGCGTCGCCCGGTCGAAGGTGCGCAGCTCGACGGCGGTGAGCCGCCAGCCGGCCTTGCGCTCGATGCGGCTGATGATCTCGCCGGCCAGGCCACGCTGGACGGCGTCGGGCTTGAGCAGGACGAGAGTGCGCTGGGACACGGTGCGTCTCCTGGGGATTCGGTTCGACAGACAGTCGGGCCGCCAGGCGGGAGCCGACACGCAGAGATTACCTTGCGTGAGCGGCGTGTCGGCCCGCCGGTCCGGGCCCTAAGCCTGTACGGCGGCCGCCTCGGCGGCGGCGCGGGCGGCCTTGAACTCGTCCACCTTGCGGCCGTAGTGCACCGAGCACCACCACAGGCCGGCGAAGACCACACCGAGGACGAACATCGTCGGAAGGATGAAGCCGCTGGCGATCAGCCCGATCTGCAGCGCCCAGCCGACGGGCACCGCGCCGGGGCGGTTGATCATGCCGCACAGCGCGACGCACAGCGCCATGGCGATGCCACTGACGATCCACACCGTGGCCGTGGAGACGTCGGAGAGCTGCATCGCGACCAGCGCCGCGAAGAGGATCAGCAGGGCCTCGCCGATCAGCGTCGAGGAGCAGAGCGTCCTCATGTCACTTCCTCCCGAGCAGCAGGCGGGCCTCGCCCACCGTGATGACCGAACCGGTGACCAGCACCCCGGCGCCGCCGAGGTCGCCCTCCTCCTCGGCGAGGGTGACGGCGGCGGCGATGGCGTCGTCGAGCCGGGGCTCGACCTGGACGCGGTCCCCGCCGAAGATCTCGACGGCCAGCGCCGCCAGCGCGTCGACGTCCATCGCGCGGTGGGTGGTGTTCTGGGTGATGACGACCTCGGCGAGGATCGGCTCGAAGGCCTCCAGCACGCCGGCCACGTCCTTGTCGCCGGAGGTGCCGATCACGCCGACCAGCCGGGTGAAGCCGAAGGACTCGCCGAGGGCGGCGACGGTGGCGCGGGCGCCGTGCGGGTTGTGCGCGGCGTCCAGGATGATCGTGGGGCTGCGGCGGACGACCTCCAGGCGGCCGGGCGAGGAGACGCCGGAGAAGGCCTGGCGGATCTTGTCCACGTCGAGCTGCCCGCCGCGGGCGCCGCCGACGCCGAAGAAGGCCTCGACCGCGGCCAGCGCCAGCGCCGCGTTCTGCGCCTGGTGCTCGCCGTGCAGCGGGATGAAGACGTCCTCGTACTCCTCGCCGCCGAGGCCACGCAGCGTCACCAGCTGGCCGCCGACGCCGAGCTCACGGCGGATCACGCCGAACTCCATGCCCTCGCGGGCCACCGTGGCGTCCACCTCGACGGCGCGCCGCAGGATGCTCTGGGCGGCGTCCAGCTGCTGCTGGGCGACGACGGCCACCGAGCCGGGCTTGATGATCCCGGACTTCTCGACCGCGATCTCGCCGGTGGTCTCGCCGAGCTTGTCGGTGTGGTCCAGCCCGATCGGGGTGATCACGGCGACGGCGGCGTCGATGACGTTGGTGGCGTCCCAGGAGCCGCCCATGCCCACCTCGACCACGGCGACGTCCACGGGGGCGTCGGCGAAGGCGGCGTAGGCCATGCCGGTCAGCACCTCGAAGAAGGACATCGGCACCGGCTGCTGGGCGTCGACCATCCGCACGTACGGCTCGATGTCGTTGTAGACCTCGACGAAGCGCTCGGGGGTGATCGGGGCGCCGTCCAGGCTGATCCGCTCGGTGACGCTCTCCACGTGCGGGCTGGTGTAGCGGCCGGTGCGCAGTTCGAAGGCGTTGAGCAGCTGCTCGATCATCCGGGCGGTGGAGGTCTTGCCGTTGGTCCCGGTGATGTGGATGGAGGGGAAGGACCGCTGGGGCTGGCCCAGGATGTCCATCAGCGCCTCGATCCGGTCGAGCGAGGGCTCCAGCTTGTTCTCCGGCCAGCGCTTGGAGAGCTCCACCTCGACGTCGCGCAGGGCGTCGCCGGTGTCGCCGTCGGCGGGGCGGAGGGTGTACGGGTTCGGGTCGGCCTTGTCGCTCACGACCACAGTCTACGGAGCGTTGGCGGGCCGTCCTCACGGGGTGAGAACGGCCACTTTGAGCAGACTTTCCAATTTGCCCGCTTTACTATTGATTTAGCGAGTTTGAACCGCAATGAAGCATCGATTCGCACCACCTGGAGCCGCACCGCCTTTGATCACGAGGAGAACCACGCCATGCCCGACGTTCTGCACGAGTGGATCGTGCTCCGCCAGGACGGCATCGTCTGGTTCGCCGGACTGGTCTCGCTGGCACTCGTCGGCTACATGGCCTTCGTCTTCGGACGCTTCCTCGTCTACTGGGCCGGCTCCCGGCACGCCTTCAAGCACAACCGACCCGCCGAGCCCGGCGACCCGACCGCCTTCCAGTGGCACCTGGTCATCCCCTGCCGCGACGAGGAGGCCGTGGTCACCCAGACCCTGGCCGGCCTGCGCGAGAGCGCGCCCGAGGCCCACCTGTGGGTGATCGACGACGACAGCGAGGACGCCACCCGCGACCTCGTGCTCGCCGCCGCGGCCCACGACGACCGCGTCCACCTCGTCCAGCGCCGCCGCCCGCACGCCCGGATCGGCAAGGGCGCCGCCCTCAACGCCGCCTACCGCGAGATCTCCGCCCGGCTGCCCGAGGACACCGACCGCTCGCGCGTGGTGATCGGCGTGGTCGACGCCGACGGACGGCTCGACCCCGGCACCCTCGCCCAGGTCTGCAACGACGAGGCGCTCGCCCGCCCCGACACCGGCGCCGTCCAGATCGGCGTCCGGATGCGCAACGCCGACGACGATCTCCCGCTGCGCGGCCGCGGCCGGGCCGCCAACGCGCTCGCCCGCGCCCTGGTCCGGATGCAGGACGTCGAGTTCCAGGCCAACAACACCGGCATGCAGCTGCTGCGCCGCCGCACCGGCAGCGTCGGCCTCGGCGGGAACGGCCAGTTCGTCCGTCTCACCGCCCTCGACTCGCTCACCGCCGAGGAGGGCCGGGCCGGGCGCCCCTGGCCCGAGCGCGCCCTGCTGGAGGACTACGAGTCCGGCCTCGACCTGCGCCTGGCCGGCTGGCGGCTCACCCACGTCGCCGAGACCCAGGTCTCCCAGGAGGGCCTGATCTCGCTGCGCCGCTTCCTCACCCAGCGCACCCGCTGGGCCCAGGGCAACATGCAGTGCCTGCGCTACACCGGCCGGGTGCTGCGCTCCCCCTTCTACACCCGGGCCGGCAAGGCCGAGGTGCTCTACACCTTCCTGCAGCCGGTCGTCTGCGTGCTGCTGGTCCTGCTGACCCCGCTCTCGATCGGGATCACGGCGGCCGGCCTGGTGCTCTTCCCCGCGGAGACCGCCGACTTCCAGCTCCGGTTCGGGCCGTACATGCTGCTCGCCTTCGCGATCGCCACCATGCCGATGGTGTTCTGGGGCTTCGCCTACCGCCGGCTCGCCCACCCCGACCGCCGCCGGCTCACCGGACTGCTCTGGGGCGTCCTGGTCTGGCTCTACGCCTACCACCTCTTCGTGGTCGCCGCCCGGGCCGCCGCCCGGATCGTGCTCGGCCGCAACGGCTGGGCCAAGACCCGGCGCAACGCCGAGAAGACCGCCCTCGGCGCCCCCACCGCGCTCGAGTCCTGAGCCGCCACCGCCCTCGCGTCCTGAGCCGCCCCACCCCTCGGAGCCTCCCCATGAGCATGTGCCTTCCCCCCGCCAGCGTCGCCGTCGTCCTCGGCACCCGCCCCGAGCTGGTCAAGCTCGCCCCGCTGATCCACGAACTCGGCGACGCCACCCGGCTGGTGCACACCGGCCAGCACTGGGACGAGGCGATGTCCGGCCGCTTCCTGCGCGACCTCGACCTGCCCCGCCCGGAGTTGCTCACCGGCGTCGGCGGCCGCCCCCGGGCCGGCCAGATCGCCCAGTCCCTCGGCCAGCTGGACGCCGCCTTCGCCGAGGACCGCCCCGCCGCCGTGGTCGTCCAGGGCGACACCAACGCCACCCTCGCCGGGGCGCTGGCCGCCAACGCCCGCGAGATCCCGCTGGTGCACGTCGAGGCCGGACTGCGCAGCTTCGACCGGGCGATGCCCGAGGAGCACAACCGGGTGATGGTCGACCACGTCTCCGACCTGCTCTGCGCCGCCACCGAGGACAACGTCGCCAACCTGCGCGCCGAGGCCCTCGCCGAGAAGCGGATCGCGCTCACCGGCAACACCGTCGTCGAGGTGGTCCGCCGTCAACTGCCGACCGGGGCGGCCCGCGCCACGCTGCTCGCCGCGCACGGGCTGAGCCCGGATGGCTACGTACTGGCCACCGTGCACCGCCCGGAGAACACCGACACCGCCGACGCACTCGGCGCCGTGCTGGCCGAGCTGGACCGGATCGCCCGGGCCGGCACCCCGGTGCTGTTCCCGATGCACCCGCGCACCCGGGCCGCCGTCGAGCGCTTCGGGCTGGACGCCCTGCTGGAGCGCCTGGCCGTCACCGGACCGGTCGGGTACGCCGACTTCCTGGGCCTGGCGAGCCACGCCGCGCTGCTGGTCTCCGACTCCGGAGGAGTGCAGGAGGAGTGCACCGTGCTCGGCCGCCCGCTGCTGGTGGTGCGCCGCTCCACCGAGCGCCCGGAGGCCGTCGCGGCGGGCTTCGCCGCGCTGGTTGGCCCCGGCGAGGAGCTGGGCGAGCTGGCCCGGACCTGGCTGGCCGACACCCCCGAGCGGCTCGCCCGGCTCGCGGCCACCCCGAGCCCGTACGGCGACGGCCTGGCCTCGGCCCGGATCGCCGCGCTGACCGCCGCGATCGCCGAACCGGCCGAGGCCGGCGCGGTCGACGCCGAGGCGCGGCCGCTGGCCGCCTAGGTCTGTCCGGCGATTCCCGCCGGGCGCGCGACGCGAACGGTCGGACCCGCCCTGGGCCCCGGCGCCCTCTTGACAGCCGGATTGGTCTACTCCACCTTGTGAGGCAAGTCTCCTTTCCCAACAGGGACTTGAGTTGTCGGTAGCTCCCGCACGCGCACCATCGACACCCCGGACGGCGCTCCACCCCCACCACCCAGGCGCGCCGCCGGGTCTCCCCCACAGGAGATGGAGTCATGCCACCTGCCCGACACCGGCGCCCGCGCGCCGTCCACACCCTGCTCGCCGGGGCCGGCGCCGTCGCCCTGGGCCTGAGCGGGCTCGTCCTCGCCACCGGCACCGGCGCCCAGGCCGCCGACCCCGACCTGATCACCAACGGCGGCTTCGAGACCGGCACCCTGTCCGGCTGGTCCTGCGGCAACGGCGCCGTCCAGAGTGCGACGGTGCACTCCGGCCGCTACGCCCTGCAGTCCACCCCGGGCGCGGGCGACACCGGCGAGTGCACCCAGACCGTCGCCGTGAAGCCCTCCTCGACGTACACGCTGAGCTCCTGGATCCAGGGCTCGTACGTCTACCTCGGTGCCCGCGGCACCGGGGGCACCGACCCGGGCACCTGGACGAACTCCGCCGGCTGGAGCCAGTTGAGCACCACGTTCACCACCGGCCCGGGCACCAGCAGCGTCACCGTCTACCTGCACGGCTGGTACGGCCAGCCCGCCTTCCTCGCCGACGACGTCTCGCTGATCGGCCCGGGCGGTCCGCAGCCCTCCCAGAGCCCGAGCCCGACGGCCACCGACACCGACAGCCCCTCCCCCACCGGCAGCCCGACCGCCACCTCGACCGGCAAGCCGCCCGGCCTGCCCAAGCACATCCTGACCGGCTACTGGCAGAACTTCGACAACGGCGCCACCGTCCAGCGGATCAGCGACGTCCCGGCCGCCTACGACGTCATCGCGGTCTCCTTCGCGGACGCCACCAGCACGCCGGGCGGGCTGAGCTTCACCCTGGACCCGGCCCTGTCCTCCCGCCTCGGCGGCTACACCGACGCCCAGTTCAAGGCCGACATCGCGGCCAAGCGGGCGGCCGGCAAGAAGGTGGTGCTCTCGGTCGGCGGGCAGAACGGCACGGTGTCGGTGAGCGATCCGACCTCCGCGGCCAACTTCGCGAACACCGCCTGGTCGCTGATGCAGGGCTACGGCTTCGACGGCATCGACATCGACCTGGAGAACGGCGTCAACGCCACCGCCATGGGACAGGCACTGCACTCGCTCGCCGCGAAGGCCGGCCACGGGTTCATCCTCACCATGGCGCCCCAGACCATCGACATGCAGTCGACCGGCATGGAGTACTTCAAGCTGGCGCTGAACGTGAAGGACATCCTCACCATCGTCAACATGCAGTACTACAACTCCGGTGCGATGAACGGCTGCGACGGCAACGTCTACTCGCAGGGCACCGAGAACTTCCTCACCGCACTGGCCTGCATCCAGCTCAAGGGCGGGCTGCGGCCCGACCAGGTCGGGCTCGGGGTGCCGGCCTCCACCAGCGCGGCGGGCGGCGGGTACGTCAGCCCGAGCGTGGTCAACAACGCGCTGGACTGCCTGGCCGCCGGCACCAACTGCGGCAGCTACCAGCCCGACACCACCTGGCCGGGCATCGGCGGGGCGATGACCTGGTCGACCAACTGGGACGCCAAGGCGGGCAACCCGGTCGCGGGCACCATCGGCGCGCACCTGCACGCCATGCCGTGACGGCCCCCGCAGGCCCGGGGCGGGGTCTCAGACCCCGGCCCGGGCCTCCGGGACGTGCGACCCGGGCCCGCCGTGGCGGCGGCGCAACTCGGCCGTGATATCGGCCAGTTCGCCCTCGGGCAGCAGCGGCAGCATCATCGCGACGCCCTGCAGCAGGCCGCCGAGCAGGAAGGTGGTGTCGGCGGTCGAGGCGACCAGACCGCGCACCTCGGCCACCTCGCCGGCCGCCACCGCCTCGATCAGCAGGGCGGCGTTCGCGCTCTCCTCGTCCACCGCGACCGCGCCGCTGTCGGCCGGGGCCCGGCGGGCCATCGCCCGCAGCACCCGGTCGCCGACCTCGGACGCGTACGCCTTGCGGACGGCCTCGGCGGCGATCCAGGCGAGCAGGGTGGTCACCTCCCGTTCGGCGTGCTCGGCCAGGAGCAGGTCCAGCTCGTGGTCGAACGCGAGCTGGTTGCCGTGCCGGAACGCCAACAGCAGGGTCGCCGCCCTGGCCTTGGCCTCCGCCACCGCTTCCGCAGGCAGTTCGTCGGCCAACTCCTCGGTCACCACCACGCCATGCCCTCCCGTCCGTCGGCTCAGCAGAAACACCCATCGGAAACACCCATCGGAAACTCCGTGCACACCGTACACATCCGACCTGCAAACTTCCGCGAAACCGCGCGGGCAAGACCGGAATGAATTCGGGCGGAATAAGACCTCACCCGGTCCAGGATGAATATTCGCCGGAAGGGAGCAATGTTGCTGGGCTATTAGGCGTAGCAAAGTGAACACCCCGCCGCGCCCGGGCGGTGACACCCGGAAACGCCCGAGGGGCCGCACCCCGCG
The DNA here is from genome assembly GCF_044744365.1 of Kitasatospora sp. NPDC087314. NCBI lineage: Bacteria > Bacillati > Actinomycetota > Actinomycetes > Kitasatosporales > Streptomycetaceae > Kitasatospora > Kitasatospora sp. NPDC087314. Next base: position 56,538 of record NZ_JBIUYE010000001.1, on the reverse strand, counting down.
CGTCGCGGAGTGCGGCCCCTCGCGGGCCGGTGCGGGCTCAGCCCTGCGGCAGCGCCGCGAGCTGGGCGGTGATCCGGGCGATGTCGACCTCGGCGGCCTCCTGGCGCGCCTTGATCTTGGCGACCACCTCGTCCGGTGCCTTGGCCAGGAAGGCCTCGTTGCCGAGCTTGGCGGTGGTCTGGGCCTTCTCCTTCTCGGCGGCCGCGAGGTCCTTGGCGAGGCGCTTGCGCTCCGCCGCGACGTCGATGGTGCCGGAGAGGTCCAGCGAAACGGTGGCGCCGGCGACCGGCAGCGAGGCGGTGGCCGCGAAGCCCTCCTCGGGGACGGTCAGCTTCAGCAGCGAGCGGATCGCGTCCTCGTGGACGGCCAGCACGGTGCCGTCCAGCTCCAGCTGCGCCGGGACGCGCTGGCCCGGCTTGAGGCCCTGGCTCACGGCGAACCGGCGGACCTCGGTGACGACCTGCTGCAGCGTGGCGATCTCGGCCTCGGCCTCGGCGTCGCGGTAGCCGCCGTCCTTCGGCCAGTCGGCGATGACCAGCGACTCGGCGCCGGTCAGCGTGGTCCACAGCGTCTCGGTGACGAACGGCACGATCGGGTGCAGCAACCGCAGCGTGACGTCCAGGACCTCGCCGAGCACCCGGCGCGTGGCGTCGGCCTGCGGGCCGCCCTTGGCCAGGGTGGTCTTGGAGAGCTCGACGTACCAGTCGAAGACCTCGTCCCAGGCGAAGTGGTACAGCGCCTCGGAGAGCTTGGAGAACTGGTAGTCCTCGTACAGCCCGTCCACCTCGGCGACGGTGCTGTTCAGGCGCGAGAGGATCCAGCGGTCGGCCGGGGTCAGCTCCTCCGGCGCGGGCAGCGGGCCCTCGACGGTGGCGCCGTTCATCAGCGCGAAGCGGGTGGCGTTCCAGATCTTGTTGGCGAAGTTGCGGGCCGCCTGGACCCAGTCCTCGCCGATCGGCACGTCGACGCCCGGGTTGGCACCGCGCGCCAGCGTGAAGCGCAGCGCGTCGGAGCCGTACTTGTCCATCCAGTCCAGCGGGTTGACCACGTTGCCGAAGGACTTCGACATCTTCTTGCCGTTCTGGTCACGGACCATGCCGTGCAGCGCGATGGTGTGGAACGGCGGGGTGCCGTCCATCGCGTAGAGGCCGAACATCATCATCCGGGCGACCCAGAAGAACAGGATGTCGTAGCCGGTGACCAGGACGGAGTTCGGGTAGAACTTCGCCAGGCTCTCGGTCTGCTCCGGCCAGCCGAGCGTGGAGAACGGCCACAGGCCGGAGGAGAACCAGGTGTCCAGGACGTCGTTGTCCTGGTGCCAGCCCTCGCCGGTGGGCGGCTGCTCGTCCGGGCCGACGCAGACGACCTCGCCGCCCGGGCCGTACCAGACCGGGATGCGGTGGCCCCACCACAGCTGGCGCGAGATGCACCAGTCGTGCAGGTTGTCGACCCAGTCGAAGTAGCGCTTCTCCATCTCCTGCGGGTGGATCTTGACCCGGCCGTCGCGGACCGCGTCGCCGGCGGCCTGCGCGAGCGGGCCGACCTTGACCCACCACTGCATGGACAGCCGCGGCTCGATGGTGGTCTTGCAGCGCGAGCAGTGGCCGACCGAGTGGACGTACGGGCGCTTCTCGGCGACGATCCGGCCCTCGGCGCGCAGCGCGGCGACGATCGCCGAGCGGGCCTCCAGCCGGTCCAGGCCGAGGAACGGGCCGTGCACGGTGATGACCGCGCGCTCGTCCATGACGGCGATCGAGGGCAGGTCGTGCCGCTGGCCGATCTCGAAGTCGTTCGGGTCGTGCGCGGGCGTCACCTTGACGGCGCCGGTGCCGAACTCCGGGTCGACGTGGGCGTCGGCGACGACCGGGATCCGACGGCCGGTCAGCGGCAGCTCGATCTCGGTGCCGACCAGGTGCCGGTAGCGCTCGTCGTCCGGGTGGACGGCGACCGCGGTGTCGCCCAGCATCGTCTCGGCGCGGGTGGTGGCGACGACGATCGCGTTGTCGCCCTCGCCGTAGCGGATCGAGACCAGCTCGCCGTCGTCGTCCTGGTACTCCACCTCGATGTCCGAGATGGCGGTCAGGCAGCGCGGGCACCAGTTGATGATGCGCTCGGCGCGGTAGATCAGCTCGTCGTCGAAGAGCTTCTTGAAGATGGTCTGGACGGCCTGGGACAGGCCCTCGTCCATGGTGAAGCGCTCGCGGGACCAGTCCACGCCGTCGCCCAGGCGGCGCATCTGACCGGAGATCTGGCCGCCGGACTCCGCCTTCCACTTCCAGACGCGCTCGACGAAGGCCTCCCGGCCCAGGTCGTGGCGGGACTTGCCCTCCTTGGCGAGCTCGCGCTCGACCACGTTCTGGGTGGCGATGCCGGCGTGGTCCATGCCGGGCTGCCACAGCGCCTCGTAACCCTGCATCCGCTTGCGGCGGACCAGCGCGTCGATCAGCGTGTGCTCGAAGGCGTGGCCCAGGTGCAGGCTGCCGGTGACGTTCGGCGGGGGGATGACGATGGTGAACGGGGGCTTGTCGCTCTTCGCGTCGGCGGTGAAGTAGCCACGCTCCACCCAGCGCTCGTACAGCTCGCCCTCTACGTCCGCGGGGGTGTAGGTCGTCGGGAGGGTTGCTGCTTCGTCCCCGGCAAAGGTGCTCACGGGGCGCTGGTTCGTCGTGTCGGTCACGACGCACAGTTTACGTAACCGTGGGCGCGTGTTACGAACCGCTTTCGCCGCGCGGACGCGCCCCCGCCCGAACGGTTCGGTTCCAGGCTCCGTACGGTACCGTTCCCGGGCACTCGTCCGGTCTCCGCGCGGGTGCGGAACACCTCAACACCACGACAGGCCGCGGGTGCGGCGGGGGAGCACGAACGCAGATGTACGGCCAGGGCCAGCAGTATCCGCAGGGACAGCCACAGCCTCAGCCCTACGGGGGGCAGCCCCCGTACGGTCCGCCGCAGCCGCAGCCGCCCTACGGCGCCCCGCAGCCCCAGTACGGCTACCCGCCGCAGGGCGGCCAGCCGTACGGCGCGCCCCAGCAGCCCTACGGCGTGCCGCCGCAGCCGTACGGCGTGCCGCCGCAGGCCCCGTACGGCCAGCCGGGCTACCCGCCGCCGCCGAAGAAGGGCCGGACCGGCCTGGTGGTCGGCCTGGTCGTCGGCGCGCTGGTGCTGGGCGGCGGCGGCTTCGCCGCGTGGAAGTTCCTCGGCGGCGGCGACAGCGGCGGCCAGTACAAGATCTCCGCGCCGCAGTCCCTGCCGGACGGCTACACCCAGAAGTCGGCCAAGGAGGAGGCCGTCGACCCGAGCAAGCCCGAGGCGGCGAAGTTCGGCAAGAACCTCAACGCGCTGGCGGCCAGCTACAGCAAGGGCTCCGACGCACTCGACACGCTCTCGGTGATCGGCGTCTACGGGGAGCTCAACGACCCCGACCAGATCATCGCCGACTCGAAGAAGGACACCGGCGGGCTGACCTGGTCCACGCCGATGACGGACTTCCCGGCGCAGGACGGCCACAGCTCCTCGGCCAAGCTCGCCTGCGGCGTGGCCAGCGTCATCGCGGGCAAGGCCGGGCCCACGGTCTGCGTGTGGGCGGACAAGTCCACCACCGGCCGGATCACCTTCAGCAAGATCAGCCTGACCGGCGGCGCCCAAGGGCTCACCCCGGCCCAGGCCGCCGACAGGACCCGGGCGATCCGCGACGCGATGGTCGTCGCGAAGTAACCCGGACACCGTCCCCTTCCGCCTCCCGGGCCGCCGGCCGGCGCCCGCGCACCGCCACCAGAAAGAGCCTCGCGTGACCGAGCAGAACCCCTACGGCCCCCCGCCGCAGCCGGGACACGACGCACCGCCGCCGGCCGCCCCGGGCTACGGCGGCATCCCGCCGCAGGGCCCGCCGCCCGGCTATCCCCCGGCCGGCGAGCCCGGTGCCTACCCCGGGTACGGCGCGTACGCCCCGGTGCCGCCGCCGCGCAAGTCCCGCAAGACGCTCTGGACCGTGCTCGGCGTCGTCGGCGGCGTCCTGCTGCTGGGCGGCGGCGCGCTCGCCTACCTCGTCTACGACGTGACCAGCAACGCGGGCACCGAGAAGGTCGTCCTGCCGGCGACCTTCAAGGAGCTGACCAAGAACACCGACCCCCAGGTCACCGACAGCATAGAGAAGGAGCTCACCTCGGGCTTCGGCAAGGGCGACGGCAACTGGAAGCCCACCGGGGTGGGTGCCCTCTACCAGGACGCGCAGTCGCAGCCGCAGCTGGTCGCGGTCGGCGCCTACGGCAAGGTCCTGGCGCCGAAGCAGGAGCTGGACCAGGCGTTCACGGGCATCACCTCGAGCGGTCCGAAGCTCAGCGGCCGGCACGCGGTGGACGCCGGGCCCAAGGGCGGCACGATGGAGTGCGCCGTGGCCGCCGACAGCGACACCACGATGGGCCTGTGCGCCTGGGCCGACAACAGCAGCATCGTCATCGTCATGAAGGTGGTCGACTCCGGCACCCAGCCGGACCTGGACAAGCTCGCCGCCGACACCCGCGACCTGCGCGCGGTCGCCGAGGTGCCCAAGTAGTCCACGGCGTCCGGCACGGACGAAGGGGCCCCGCACCGGTCGGTGCGGGGCCCCTTCGTCCGTGCCGGACGCGGGTCAGGCGCTCTTCTCGCGCCGCTCGCGCTTGATCATGTCGCGCGGGACGAGGGTCGGGATGGCGTGCTTGGAGACCACGTCCCCGGTGACCACCACGCGGGCGACGTCCTGACGCGAGGGCACCTCGTACATCACGGACATCAGCACCTCCTCCATGATGGCCCGCAGACCACGCGCGCCGGTGCCGCGCAGGATCGCCTGGTCGGCGATCGCCTCCAGCGCGTCCCGGGAGAACTCCAGCTCCACGCCGTCCAGTTCGAAGAGCTTGCGATACTGCTTGACCAGCGCGTTCTTCGGCTCGGTGAGGATCTGCAGCAGCGCCTCGCGGTCCAGGTTGTGCACGCTGGTGATCACCGGCAGACGGCCGATGAACTCGGGGATCATGCCGAACTTCACCAGGTCCTCGGGCATCACCTGGCGGAAGTGGTCGCTGGCGTCCGACTCCCGCTTGGAGCGGATGTTGGCGCCGAAGCCGATGCCCTTGGCGCCGGCCCGGCCCTCGATGATCCGCTCCAGGCCGGCGAACGCGCCGCCGACGATGAACAGCACGTTCGTGGTGTCGATCTGGATGAACTCCTGGTGCGGGTGCTTGCGCCCGCCCTGCGGCGGCACCGAGGCGGTGGTGCCCTCCAGGATCTTCAGCAGCGCCTGCTGCACGCCCTCGCCGGAGACGTCCCGGGTGATCGACGGGTTCTCGCTCTTGCGCGCGACCTTGTCGATCTCGTCGATGTAGATGATCCCGGTCTCGGCCTTCTTGACGTCGTAGTCGGCCGCCTGGATCAGCTTGAGCAGGATGTTCTCGACGTCCTCGCCGACGTACCCGGCCTCGGTCAGCGCGGTGGCGTCCGCGATCGCGAACGGCACGTTGAGCATCCGGGCCAGGGTCTGCGCGAGCAGCGTCTTGCCGGAGCCGGTGGGGCCCAGCAGCAGGATGTTGGACTTGGCCAGCTCGATGGCGTCCTCGCGGCCGTTGCCGCCGCTGCGGCCCGCCTCGCCGGCCTGGACCCGCTTGTAGTGGTTGTAGACGGCCACCGACAGCGCCTTCTTGGCGAGGTCCTGGCCGACCACGTACTGGTCCAGGAACTCGTAGATCTCGCGGGGCTTCGGCAGCTCCTCGAAGCGCACCTCGGAGGTCTCGGCGAGTTCCTCCTCGATGATCTCGTTGCACAGGTCGATGCACTCGTCGCAGATGTACACGCCTGGTCCGGCGATCAGCTTCTTCACCTGCTTCTGCGACTTGCCGCAGAACGAGCACTTGAGCAGGTCGCCACCGTCTCCGATGCGTGCCACGAGGTGCTTCCCCTTCGCCAGGGGCCCCGCAGGGGTTCCGGGGCCTGGTGCTGTGGACCGTCAACGCCGACGGCGATCGGTCTCGCTATCCGACGGTACTCTGCCGGGCTCCTGATTCCGTCCTCTTCGCCGGGTCTGCCCTACGCCCTGGGCGAATTGATACCGAACAGATGCCGTTTGCGGAGGCCGCCGATGAGCCCGAGCGGGGCGCGCACCCTGGTGCCCGCCCCGCTTCGGAGGATGCCGGCCTCAGGAGGTCAGCGAGGTCTTGCGGGTGGAGATGATCTGGTCGATCAGGCCGTACTCCAGGGCCTCCTCGGCGGTGAGGATCTTGTCGCGCTCGATGTCCTCGCGCACCTGCTCCACCGGCTTCTTGGAGTGCTTGGAGAGCATCTCCTCCAGCTGCTCGCGCATCCGGAAGATCTCCTTGGCCTGGATCTCCAGGTCGGACACCTGGCCGCGGCCGGTCTCGGTGTACGGCTGGTGGATCAGGATCCGGGCGTTCGGCAGCGCCATCCGCTTGCCGGGGGTGCCGGCGGCGAGCAGCACGGCCGCGGCGGAGGCCGCCTGGCCCATGCAGACCGTGGTGATGTCCGGCTTCACGTACTGCATCGTGTCGTAGATGGCCGTCAGGGCCGTGAACGAGCCGCCGGGCGAGTTGATGTACATCTGGATCTCGCGGTCCGGGTCCATCGACTCCAGGCACAGCAGCTGCGCCATGATGTCGTTCGCCGAGACGTCGTCGACCTGCGAGCCGAGGAAGATGATGCGCTCCTCGAACAGCTTGGCGTACGGGTCGTACTCGCGGATGCCCTGCGTGGTGCGCTCGACGAAGCGCGGGACGATGTAGCGGCCCTCGGCGCGCATGTCCTCGACGCGGGCCTGGGCGGCCGACAGGCTGGGGATGTTCATGGGGGTCCTTGTCCTCCGGGGCGTTGTGGCTGTCGTCTCGTGGGCCGGGCCGAGGCTCAGGCGCCCGTGCCGCCGCCGCCGGGGACGTCCGCGGCGCTGTGCATGATCGCGTCGATCAGGCCGTACTCCAGGGCCTCCTCCGGCGTGAACCAGCGGTCGCGGTCGGAGTCCCTGGTGATCTGCTCGAAGGACTGGCCGCTGTGGAAGGCGATCAGCTCGGACATCCGCTTCTTGGTGCGCAGCAGCTGCTCGGCCTGGATGCGGATGTCGGTGGCGGAGCCGCCGAGGCCGGCGGAGGGCTGGTGCATCAGGATGTTGGCGTTCGGCAGCGAGAAGCGCTTGCCCTTGGCGCCGGCGGTCAGCAGGAACTGGCCCATCGAGGCCGCCATGCCCATCGCGATGGTGACGACGTCGTTCTTGATGTACTGCATGGTGTCGTAGATCGCCATGCCCGCCGAGATCGAACCGCCCGGGGAGTTGATGTAAAGGAAGATGTCCTTTTCCGGGTCCGCGGCCAGCAGCAGCAGCTGCGCGGTGATCTTGTTGGCGATGTCGTCGTCGACCTGCTGGCCGAGGAAGATGATCCGCTCGTTGAGCAGCCGGTTGTACACCTGGTCGCCCAGGCCGCCGAGCACGTCACCAGAGGCGGCGTGCGGCGCCATCGGGCCAGGCATCTGCATCTGCGGGAACGTCACTTAGCCACCTGCTCAGTCGATTTGGAGGGCCGTTCCACGGCTCTCACGGTGTCGCACAGCTTCCGGGTATCACGGTGTGATTGTTGCTGTCCAAGGACCCTAACGCGCAGGCCGGGCCGCAGAATCCCTCACGCAGAACTGTTCGCTGTGAGCGCAGGGTCGCGACCGCACCCGGTGGGACGACAGCGGGCCCGGACACCGTACGGTGTCCGGGCCCGCTGCGGGCCTCAGGGGCTACCGGGGCACTCAGGCCTCGGTCTTCTCCTCGGCGGCGGTCTCCTCGGCGGCGGCCTCGACGGTCTCGCCCGTCTCGTCCTCGTCGTCGAAGTTGATCTCGTTGCCCTCGGTGTCGACGACCTTGGCGGCCTCGACCACGGTGGCCAGCGCCTTGCCGCGGGCGACCTCGCCGACCAGCAGCGGCACCTGGCCACCCTGGACGACCTGCTGCGCGAACTGGTCCGGGGTGAGACCCGAGCCGGCGGCGCGGCGGATGAGGTGCTCGGTCAGCTCCTCCTGGTTAACACCCAGCTCCTCGTCGGCGACGATCTGGTCCAGGACGAACTGGGTCTTGATGCCCTTCTTCGCCTGCTCCTCGATCTCGGCCTCCCACTCCTCGCGGGTCTTGCCCTGGGTCTCCAGGTAGGTGTCGATGTCGAGGCCCATCGGCTGGAGCTGGTGGTGCTCCAGGTTGTGCTTGCGGGTCTCGATCTCGTCCTTGAGGAGCTTCTCCGGGAAGTCGATCTCGACCAGGCCGAGCAGCGCGTCCAGCACCTTCTCCTGGGCCTGGGTGGCCTGGTCGTACTCCTTCATGCGCTCCAGGCGCTTGCGGGAGTCGGCACGCAGGTCCTCCAGGGAGTCGAACTCGCTGGCCAGCTGGGCGAACTCGTCGTCCAGCTCGGGCAGCTCCTTCTCCTGGACGGCAGTGACGGTGACGGTGACCTCGGAGGTCTTGCCCGCCTGGGTGCCGCCCTTGAGCTCGGTGGAGAAGGTGGCGGTGCCACCGGCCTCCAGGCCGGTCACGGCGTCGTCGATGCCGTCGATCAGGCGGCCCGAGCCGATCTCGTAGCTGACGCCGTTCGCGGTGCCGTCGTCCGGCACCTCGCCGTCGACCTTGGCGATCAGGTCGACGACCACGATGTCGCCGGCGGCCGCGGCGCGCTCGACGTCCTTGACCGAGGAGAAGCGCTCGCGCAGCTGCTCCAGGGACTTCTCGACGTCCTCGTCGGAGACGGCGATCGGGTCGACGGCCACCTCGATGGAGGCGAAGTCGGGAAGGGTGATCTCCGGACGGATGTCCACCTCGGCGGTGAACTTCAGGTCACCGCCATCGGCGATGGTCTCGACACCCTCGATGTTGGTGATGTCGGGCTGGCCGAGGACCTCGATCTTGCCCTCGTCGACGGCCTGCGTGTAGAAGCGCGGCAGGGCGTCGTTGACGGCCTCCTCCAGCACGGCACCGCGGCCGAAACGCTGGTCGATGACGCGAGCCGGGATCTTGCCCTTGCGGAAGCCCGGAACCGTGACCTGCTGGTTGATCTTCTTGTACGCCGCGTCGAGGCTGGGCTTGAGCTCCTCGAAGGGCACCTCGACGGTGAGTCGAACCCGGGTCGGGTTCAGAGTCTCGACGGCGCTCTTCACGGTTAGGTCTCCTATGGGCTTGCGGTCAGGTTGCCTCCGCCGTTCCCGGCCGCCGGCCGAGGCCGTACGAGTGGGTCGGGCGAGACGGGCGATGGGCGGTTGGAGCAACATCTCCCGTGGGGGGGTGAGCGGTGAGCGTGACTCCTCGCCCTCGTGCGGTTGACCTGGGTTGACGCCACAGGGACTACCGCCAGCGGCCCATCCTACCGGTACCACGAAAGGCGGACGCCAGGCGCCACCGTACCGCCTCAACAGAACAGGGCCCCGCCCCGGTGGGCGAGACCCTGCCGCACTGTCGGGGTGGCCGGATTCGAACCGACGGCCTTCCGCTCCCAAAGCGGACGCGCTACCAAACTGCGCCACACCCCGTGGTGCCGAGAGGAAGCGTACACGTCGGGCCCTGGCGGCTCGCCGAGTTATTCGGGGGTGGTCCGAAGGAGTGCGCGGGAAATGCGGTGTGCACGGAAGCGGCCGGACCAGGTACGCTGTTCCCCGAACTTCCGGCCGGCAACGTCCGGGGGATCGCGCGGGCGTAGCTCAATGGTAGAGCCCTAGTCTTCCAAACTAGTCACGCGAGTTCGATTCTCGTCGCCCGCTCGTCAGACCGGCCCCGGTGCGTCTCCACGCACCGGGGCCGGTCGCGTTCTCAGAGGCCGAGCCGGCCGGCCCGGGCGGCGGCCCGGCCGAGCAGCAGGTGGACGTCGGCCTCCCGGGTGGTGGGGCGGTCGTTGTACTCGTCCGGGGAGTGCGCCGGGCGGCCGGTCGCGTGCAGCACCTCCATCAGCTGGACCCGGGCGGTGCGGACGGTGGCCGGGACGCCGTAGCCGTGCGCGAGGACGGCGGCCTGGGCGCCGAGCAGGCAGACCCGGCCGCGGGCGTCCCACATCGCGCCCTGCAGCCAGCCGTGGGCGCCGATGTAGCGCGAGGCGAGCCGCAGGTGGTCGGCGGCGCTGACCGGCACCGGGCGGGCCGGTCGGCGCAGCACCCGGTCGAGCAGGGTGGCCCGGGGCGCCGGGTGGCCGGCACACCAGGGCCGTACGGCGGTGCCGTGGGGGCAGACGTACGGGGGTGGGAGGCGTACGGGGGCGGGCAGCGAGGCGAGGTAGGCCTCGATCTCGGCGACCAGGCCGGAGCCGTCCGGGTGGACCAGGAACGGCGGAGAGGGCGTCAGGCCGGTGCGGGGCATGCGGGTTCTCCAGGCGGACGGCAGGGCCCCGGCCGGTGACCATGGGCGATTCCGCCTCCTAAAATGGTGCATTCGAGACATTTCCGCGACCGGAGGGCCGGTCGTCCCCGGCGGTTTCCCGCTCGGGTGCCGGGCCGATAGCCTCGGCGGCGTTCGAGCGCAGTTCGAGCGCGAGCTCACCCGCCGCGCTCCGAGGTGGAGGAGTCCCGGTGCGTCCCCAGGAGCGACTGGCCGTCATACAGCGGTGTGTGGTCCGGGAGATGGCCCGCCTCGGGCAGGAGTTCACCGCGGACGGCGAGGTGGTGCGCGGCCCGGGGACGACGGCGGTGGCGGTGCGCGAGCACCCCGGGGACGACGGCTCGGGCCACGTCGACCTCGGCTTCGTGCTGCACCTGGGCCGGGCGGACGCGCCGGTGGTGTGGGACTGCGCGGCCGGCCTCGGCAAGACCGAGGAGGAGAAGCTCGCCAACGCGGTGAAGATGTGGGCGACCACCACCGCCTCGGTGCTGGTCGAGCTGGCGGACGGCCGCGGCGTGCACGCCGACCACGCGGACCACGCCGAACTCCCGGGCTGGCACGCCGTTCAGGGGCCGGCGGCGGTGTTCGGCTTCGGCAACGAGCACTTGGCGGGCTGGCTCGCCGAACACCGGGTGCTGCCGGCGCTCGCGCCCGCGCTGCGGCCGCAGTTGGCCGGGCCGGGGCCGGTCGGGGTGAAGCTCTTCCTGGGCGGGAAGGCGGGCGACGACGTCGCCGAGGTCCGGGTCAACGGCGAGGTGTCGGAGGCCGCCTCGGCGGCGCTGCGCGCGATGGACTGGCCGCGGGGCGAACGGCTGTGCTGGGCGCGACTGTTCGTGCTGTTGACGGCCGAGCGGGCGGCGGGGCAGGCCGCGTCGGCGGGTGCCGTGGCACCCGCACCGATGCGCGCCCCGGCCCCGGCGGCGGCCCGCCCCCGGGGACTGTTCGCCCGCTGGCGGGAGGCCAGACGGGCCGGCCGGTGATCCCCTCGCGGGGAGTGCGGACGGCCCGGTCCGATCAGCCGCCGGTGATGCCCGAGATGCTGTGGGCGAGGTTCGCCAGCAGGGAGTTGATCGAGCCCGCGACCGTGGTCTCGTGCAGCATGAAGCCGAACAGGGCGGCGATGATGCCGTGCGCGATCTTCAACTGCTTGTTGCGGATGAAGATGATGCACAGGATCGCGAACAGGACCAGCGCGGAGACGGAGAGTGCCACCCGGACTCACTTCCTCGTTTCATAGCGTGGTGCCGCCGCCCGGCGGCACCTGCGAAGCCGGACCCCGGCCTGTCCGACGGTCCCGAGGCGGAATCCCGGACCGACCGGCGCATCGCCGGCGAGGGAGCCCGGCGCGGTCGAACGATGTCTGCCGTGCCGCACGTGACGCCCCCAATCCCCCGAATCCTGAACAGTCCCGCCCGGACTCAGTGTGGTCGACCGTGCCGATTGCGTAAAGGTCTGACAGTCAGCCCAACGCCGATATCCTGCGATGCGAGACGAGTTTCCGCCGACCGGGACGATAGCCGAGCCGTTCTGACGAATCGTCGGCGGGGCGGCGCTGAGCGGCCGGGAAGCGGCCGGGGGCGGGTAGCGGAAGCCGCAGGTCCGGTCAGTCGACGGGCCGTCCGATTTGGCCGAAGATCGGCTGCCCGGCTTGACAGCGCCTGCCGGTGGCATGTGCCGGTCCCGCCCGGTGACGGACGGCCGGGGCGGGCGGGCGTCAGTCGCGCCAGAGCAGCAGGACCGCGCGGTCGTCGTTGATGTCCCGGGCCACCGTCTCGATCAGCGCGGACGCCGCGCCGACCCCCGCGCCCGGACCGCTGCCGGGCACCAGCCGGTCCGCCTCCCCCATCAGCCGGTCCATCCCCTCGGAGAGGTCCCGGCCAGGCTCCTCGACCATGCCGTCGGTGCACAGCATCAGCACGTCGCCGCGGTTCAGCCGGCCGCGCACCCCCTCGAACTTCGCGCCGTCGTAGATCCCGAGCAGCGGGCCCTCGGCCTCCTTGACCTCCCAGCGCCCGGCGCCCGCCAGCCGCTGCATCCCGGGCAGGTGCCCGGCCGACAGCAGCTCGTACTCGCCGGTGTCCAGGTCCAGCACCAGGTGGACGGCGGTGGCGAAGCCCTCCTCCCAGGACTGGCGCAGCAGGTAGCCGTTGGCGGCGGGCAGGAAGTCGTGCGCGGGCAGCGAGCCCACCAGGCCGCCGAAGGCGCCGGACAGCAGCAGCGCGCGGGAGCCGGCGTCCATGCCCTTGCCGGAGACGTCCGCGAGGACCACCTCCAGCAGCCGCTGGCCCGGGCCGGTGCGGGCGGCGACCACGAAGTCCCCGGAGAAGGACTGCCCGCCGGCCGGGCGCAGCGCCATGTCGGCGTGCCAGCCGTCCGGCAGCTCCGGCACCCGGCTCTGCACCCGCAGCCGCTCGCGCAGGTCGAACAGCATGGTCGAGCCGCCCCACCAGGGCACGCCGACCCGGGCCCGGAACTGGGCCAGCAGCAGGCCGCCCACCCCGGCGGCGCCGACCACCAGGGCCGCGCCCGGGGTCACGCCGTAGATGTAGGCCTCCGGGTTCTCGCTGGCCACCCGCTGGCCGGTGTGGATCACCGACTCGGCGGACAGGCCGAGCGCCGCCAGCGCGTACAGCACCACCAGGCTGCCGGGGCGCAGCAGCAGCGCGCCGGCCAGGATCGGCAGCACCAGCGCGGTGGGCGGCGCCCAGGCGGGCATCCAGATGTTGAGCAGGATCAGCAGCGGGACGAGCAGGGCGAGGGCGCAGAGCACCGGCCAGTCGGCGGCGCCGCCGCGGAAGTAGTCGACACCGGCCGTGCGCAGCCTTCGGCGGACCCGGCGGAGCCTCCTGCGCCACCGGGCCGTCACGGGTCCGGACGCCTGGGCGGCGCCGGGCCTCGTCGCAGTCGTCTGGGGCGGTGCGCCCGGCGGTCTGCCAGCCATGGGGCCCGACCCTATCCACGGGCACCGCCCGGCGTCGACGGGCCGGACCCGGGCGGGTGCGCCGCGGCGCGGGACCGTCGGCCGGTTTCGGCCGATCGCCGCGGCGGCGGGCGCGGCGTCAGGAGGCGTACGCCGGTTGGGCGTACGAACCACGCGGGCGGCGCACGCGCCTCGCGTGCACCGACACCCGCGCGCCCGGGGCCTGTGGCCGACGACACAGGACCAGGGCGCCGGAAACAGCGACGGCCGGCCGCGGTGGAGCGTGCGGCCGGCCGTCGGAGGAGGGTGGACGGGTGGGGTGGATCAGCCCTGCGGGTGGTGGGCCGGGATGGGCGGGAGCTCGCCGGTGGTCTCGTACTCGCTCAGCATCTCGATCCGGCGGGTGTGCCGCGGCTCGCCGCTGTAGGGGGTGTTGAGGAAGACCTCGACGAACTTGGTGGCCTCCTCCAGCGTGTGCATGCGGCCGCCGATGGAGACCACGTTGGCGTTGTTGTGCTCGCGGCCGAGCCCGGCGGTCTGCTCGCTCCAGGCCAGCGCCGCCCGCACGCCCTTGACCTTGTTGGCGGCGATCGCCTCACCGTTGCCCGAGCCGCCGATGACGACGCCCAGCGCCTCCGGGTCGGCGGCGGTGCGCTCGGCGGCGCGCAGGCAGAACGGCGGGTAGTCGTCCTCGGCGTCGTAGATGTGCGGCCCGCAGTCGACCGGCTCGTGGCCGGCCTCCTTGAGCCACTCCACGAGGTGGTTCTTCAGTTCGTATCCGGCATGGTCTGAGCCCAGGTACACGCGCATGCCATGAGTGTGGCATGCGCGTGCGCCCGGGCCCGGCAGGGGGCTCACCGCTTCGCGGCGAGCTTCCAGACCAGCGGCAGGGCGCCGGCGGCGAAGGCGGCCTTCAGGGCGTCGCCGACCAGGTAGGGGTAGAGGCCCAGCTCGGCGGCCCGGGCGAGCGGGACGTGCAGCGACAGGGCCAGGTACGGGACGCCGACCGCGTAGATGGCGAGGCTGCCGAGGACCATGGTGACGGCGGTGTTCAGCGGGGTGCGGTCGGCGCCACGGCGGGCCAACGCGCCGGTCAGGGCGGCCGCGAGGACGAAGCCGAGCACGTAGCCGAACGAGGGCATCGCCCAGCCGGAGGTGCCCTCGGCGAACCAGGGCACGCCCGCCAGGCCGGCCAGCAGGTAGAGGCCGAGCGAGGCGACGCCGCGGCGGGCGCCGAGCGCGGTGCCGACCAGCAGCGCGGCGAAGGTCTGGCCGGTGACCGGCACCGGCGAGCCGGGGACGTTCACCGACAGCTGGGCGGCCACGCCGGTCAGGGCGGCGCCGCCGGCCACCAGGGCCAGGTCGCGGGCCTGGGCGCCGAGGCGGGTGGTGGCGGCGGGCAGCAGGTCGGCGAGGACTGCGCGGGGCGCTATCGGGGTGGTGGCAGTGGCCATCGGGGGTCTCCTCCGTGGGGTGCTCAGGTGAGTGAACACCTGTGAACCTACGCGGTGATCCACTGCGTCACCGTCACGGTTTCGGACAAAGCCCCGCCCTCGACCGTTGTCGGAACCGGCCCATCGGGGCCCGCACCAACGCTCTGTCATCGAACGAACCCGCCGCGTCACCGGCCGGTCCGCATGGTGGTCCCGAGGTCCGCGCTCCTGGCATGAACAGGGGTGCCCACGGATATTGGACAGCTCATGCCGTATTCCGAACAGTCTGGATCCAGCCCTATGGCCCCCACCTCCGCGCCCGGGACCACCGGCACCGACAGTCCCCCGGCCACCGGCCAGCAGCTCTCGCACGGCCTCAAGCAGCGCCACCTGTCGATGATCGCGCTGGGCGGGGTGATCGGCGCAGGCCTGTTCGTCGGCTCCGGCGCGGGCATCGCGGCCGCCGGTCCGGCGATCATCCTGGCGTTCCTCCTCTCCGGCCTGCTGGTCATGCTGATCATGCGGATGCTCGGCGAGATGTCCGCCGCCCGCCCCGCCTCCGGGTCGTTCTCGGTGCACGCCGAGAAGGAGATCGGCCCCTGGGCCGGGATCACGGCCGGCTGGATGTACTGGGTGATGCTGTGCTGCGGCGTCGCCGCCGAGGCCACCGCCGCCGGAAAGATCGTCAACGGCTGGGTCCCCGGAGTCTCCTCCTGGGTCTGGGTCGGCCTGTTCATGGTCTTCTTCTGCGTCAGCAACCTCACCGCGGTGAAGAACTTCGGCGAGTTCGAGTTCTGGTTCGCCACCATCAAGGTCGCCGCGATCATCGCCTTCCTGGTCCTCGGCGGGCTCGGCGTCGCCGGGGTGATAGGCCCCGGCGCCCCCGGCACCCACAACCTGACCGGCGAGGGCGGCTTCCTGCCCACCGGGGTCAGCGGGCTGATCGTCGGACTGCTCGCCTCGGTCTTCGCCTACGGCGGCCTGGAGACCGTGACCATCGCCGCCGCCGAGTCCGACGACCCCCGCAAGAACGTCGCCAACGCGGTGCGCACGGCGGTGTGGCGGATCGCGATCTTCTACATCGGCTCGATGGCCCTGGTCGTCACCCTGGTCTCCTGGAAGGACCCGGCGGTGGTCGCCGACGGCCCGTACGTCACCGTGCTGCGGCACCTCGGGGTGTCCGGCGCCGGGACGATCATGCAGGTGGTGGTGCTGATCGCGCTGCTCTCCGCGATGAACGCCAACATCTACGGCGCCTCCCGGATGGCGTACTCGCTGGTCGGCCGCGGCCAGGGCCCCCGGGCGCTGGCCAAGGTGAGCGGCGGGGTGCCGCGCCGGGCCGTGCTGGCCTCCTGCCTGTTCGGCTTCGGCGCCGTGCTGGCCGCCAAGTTCTGGCCGGCCACCGTCTTCACCTGGCTGATGAACACCACCGGCGTGGCCATCCTCGTGGTCTGGCTGTTCATCTGTGCGGTCCAGCTGCGGATGCGCCGCCGGCTGGAGCGCGAGGCGCCCGAACTGCTCACCGTGAAGATGTGGGGCTACCCGTACCTGACCTGGATCGCGATGGCCGCCGTGGCCGGCATCCTCGCCCTGATGACCACCACCGAGGGCAACCGGCAGCAGCTGTACGCGGCCGGGGTACTGGTCGCCCTGCTGATCGCCGCCGGCCTGGTCAAGCAGCGCCGGGACGCGGCCGCCGCCCGCTGAGCCCGGAACGCGCGAGGGCCCGGTACCTGGTCGGTACCGGGCCCTCGCGCGTCCGGCGCTACTCGAAGGACGGGCCCGCCGTACGGGTCCGCTTGATCTCGTAGAAGCCCGGGGTGGAGGCCACCAGCAGGGTGCCGTCCCAGAGCCGGGCCGCGGCCTCGCCCTTCGGGGCCGGGGTGACCACCGGGCCGAAGAAGGCGACCCGCTCGCCGTCCGCGCCCTCCACCGCGATCACCGGGGTGCCGACGTCCTCGCCGACCAGGGTGATGCCCTCCTTGTGCGAGGCGCGCAGGGCCTCGTCGTACGCGTCCGTGTCGGCCGCGTCCGCCAGCTCCGCGGGCAGCCCGGCGGCCACCAGCGCCGCCTCGACGGTCTCCCGGTTCTGCGGCAGGCCCTGGTTGTGGAAGCGCAGGCCCAGCTCGGTGTAGAGCCGGCCCAGCACCTCGTCGCCGTGCTGCTGGGCGGCCGCGATGCACACCCGCACCGCGCCCCAGGCGTTGTCCAGCAGCTCGCGGTAGTTCTGCGGGAGGTCGCGGTGCTCGTTCAGCACCGACAGGCTCATCACGTGCCAGTTCACGTCCACCGGACGCAGCTGCTGGACCTCGATCAGCCAGCGGGACGTCATCCACGCCCACGGGCAGGCCGGGTCGAACCAGAAGTCGGCGGTCTTGCGCTCAGCGGCAGTCGTCACGGCTGTCGTCCTTCGTGAGGTGATAACGAGGCGGGGAGGTGTTCCACCCCCTGCCCCAACACCCGCCCGGCGCCGCTGATTCCGGCCCCGCCGGGGCGGCCTGTGCAATGGTACCGGCGAGGGAGGGCGTGAAAGGATGCCCCTGCGGGGCGCAGGACACCGCGCACCGAGACCGCACCACCCACAGACGCACCACCGTGCGAGCCGGACAAAGGAGTACCGCCGTGCCGGGCAGAAACCTGAGCCGCGACGAAGCCCAGCAGCGGGCCAGCATCCTGGCCGTGGACAGTTACCGGGTCCGGCTGGACGTGACCTCCGCCCCCGACCCGGCGGCCGCCACCTTCCGCTCCACCACCACCGTGGCCTTCCGCTGCTCCCAGCCCGGCGCCGCCACCTTCCTCGACCTGCTCGCCCCGGCCGTCCGCTCGGTCACCCTCAACGGCCGCTCGATCGACCCGGCCACCGCCTACGACGGCGCCCGCGTGCACGTCGACGGCCTCGCCGCCGAGAACGTCCTCACCGTCGAGGCGGACTGCGCCTACAGCCGCACCGGCGAGGGCCTGCACCGCTTCACCGACCCGGTGGACGGCGAGACCTACCTCTACACCCACTACGAGCCGGCCGACGCCCGCCGGGTCTTCGCGACCTTCGAACAGCCCGACCTGAAGGCCCCGTTCAGCTTCACCGTGACCGCCCCGGCCGCCTGGGACGTGTGGTCCAACGCCGTCCACGAGGACGTCGTCGAGGAAGGCGCCGCCCGCACCTGGGAGTTCGCGCCGACCAAGCCGATCTCCACCTACCTCACCGCCGTCGTGGCCGGCCCCTACCACGTCGCCCGCGACCACTACAGCCGCGAGCTCGCCGACGGCACCACCCTGGAGATCCCGCTCTCCGCGATGTGCCGCAAGTCCCTCGCCCCGTACTTCGACGCGGACGAGATCCTCGGCGTCACCAAGCTCGGACTCGACTTCTTCCACGAGGAGTTCGACTACCCGTACCCCTTCGGCAAGTACGACCAGGCGTTTGTCCCCGAGTACAACATCGGCGCCATGGAGAACCCCGGCTGCGTCACCTTCCGCGAGGAGTTCGTCTTCCGCTCGAAGGTCACCGACGCCGCCTACGAGGGCCGCGCCAACGTCATCCTGCACGAGATGGCGCACATGTGGTTCGGCGACCTGGTCACCATGCGCTGGTGGGACGACCTGTGGCTGAAGGAGTCCTTCGCCGACTTCATGGGCTCCTACGGCCTGATCGGCGCCCGCACCCGGTACTCCTCCGCCTGGGTCACCTTCGCCAACCAGCGCAAGGCCTGGGCCTACCGGCAGGACCAGTTCCCCACCACCCACCCGATCACCGCCGACATCCGCGACCTCGAGGACGCCAAGCTCAACTTCGACGGCATCACCTACGCCAAGGGCGCCGCCGTCCTCAAGCAGCTGGTCGCGTACGTCGGCTCCGAGGCCTTCTTCGAGGGCGCCCGCCGCTACTTCAAGCGCCACGCCTTCGGCAACACCGAACTCGCCGACCTGCTGGACGTCCTGGAGGAGACCAGCGGCCGCGACCTCAAGACCTGGGCCGCCGCCTGGCTGCAGACCGCCGGGGTCGACTCGCTCACCCCGCAGGTCACCACCGACGCCGAGGGCCGGATCACCGAACTCGCCGTCCTCCAGGACGGGGAGGTGCTGCGCCCGCACCGGATCGCGGTCGGCCTCTACGACCGGGACGCCGACGGCTCCCTGGTGCGCACCGGGCGGATCGAGCTCGACGTCACTGGCAACCGCACCGTCGTCGCCGAGGCCGCCGGCCGCCCCCGCCCGGCACTGGTGCTGCTCAACGACGAGGACCTCACCTACTGCAAGGTCCGCTTCGACGCCGAGTCGCTGCAGACCCTGCGCACCGGCCTCGGCGACATCCACGACGAACTGGCCCGGGCGCTGGCCTGGTCCGCCGTCTGGAACCTCACCCGGGACGGCCTGATGCCGGCCCGCGACTACGTCGCCCTGGTGCTGCGCTTCGCCGGCCAGGAGGGCAACATCGGCGTGCTGCAGTCGCTGCACACCCAGGCCAAGACCGCCGTCGACCTGTACGCCGACCCGGACTGGCGCGCCGAGGGCGGCCGGCTGCTGGCCGACGGCGCCCTGCGCGAGCTGCGCGAGGCCGTCCCCGGCAGCGACCACCAGCTGGCCTGGGCCCGCTTCCTCGCCCAGACCGCGGGCGGCGCCGAGCACCTCGGCCTGGTCCGCGGCCTGCTGGCCGGCAGCGCCCGGATCGACGGCCTGGACGTCGACCAGGAGCTGCGCTGGTCGCTGTGGCTGGCGCTGGCCGCCGCCGGCCAGGCCGGTGACGAGGAGCTGGCCGGGGAACTGGCCGCCGACAACACCGCCAGCGGCAAGCGCCGGTACACCCAGTGCCTGGCCGCCCGGCCCACCGCCGAGGCCAAGGCCGCCGCCTGGTCGGCCGTCGTCGACTCCGAGGAGCTGCCGAACGCCCTGGTCGAGGCCAACATCGCGGGCTTCGCGGTGCCCGCCCACCGCGACCTGACCGCGCTCTACGCGGCGCCCTACTTCAAGCTGCTGGAGCGGGTCTGGTCCGAGCGGACCATCGAGATCGCGATGCGGATCGTCGGCGGGTTCTTCCCGCACGCCCAGACCGACGAGCAGACCCTGGCCGAGGCCGACGCCTGGCTGGACGGCCACCCGCAGGCCGCGCCGGCGCTGCGCCGCCTGGTACTGGAGTGCCGCGACGACCTGGCCCGCGCACTGCGGGCGCAGGCCTGCGACCGGGCCTGACGCACAGCGGTGAAGGGCCCGCCGTGTCCGGCGGGCCCTTCGGCGTTCGGGGGGCGGTCGGTCAGGTCGACCCGTCCGCCGGTCAGCCGCGGCGCAGGCCGCGGTCCAGGGCGGCGATCGCGCTGCCCTGGGCGTCGTCGCCGTCCAGCGACCAGACCATCACGCCGCCCAGGTCGTTCCAGCGCACGTACCGCGCCTTCTGGGTGAGCACCTCGGCGGTGTCGTAGCTGTAGAAGGTGGTGCCGTCGTACTTCCAGGACGCACCGTGGTCGCGGTCCACGTACACCTTGCCGGGCAGGGCGTTGACCTCCCGGTAGGAGAGGTCGGGTGCGGTGGCGGTGGCGCTCTGGTGGAGGCCGCCGCGCTCGCCGGGCGCCACGCCCGTCCAGCCGTGGCCGTACAGCGGGGCGCCGAGCACGATCTGCTCGGCGGGCAGGCCGCGCTCCTGGTAGTGCACGACGGCCTTGTCGGCGCTGCGCTGACGCGGCTCGGGGTCGGTCGGGTCGGAGTAGAGGTTGGCCTGGTGGTTGGCCGGGCCCTTGCCCTCCCAGGGGCCGTGCAGGTCGTAGGTCATCAGGTTGAGCCAGTCCACCGAGTCGCTCAGCTCGGGCAGTTCGAGCCGGTCGGCGACGGTCTCGTTGGCGGCGACGGCGGCGGTCAGCAGGTAGTGCTCGCCCTTCCGGCCGCTCAGCGCGTCCAGCTGCCTGCGGAACTCCCGCATCAGCAGGGTGTAGTTGCGCCCGTCCTCGGGGCGGACCACGTTGCCCGCGTCCCCGCCGCCGCCCGGGTACTCCCAGTCGATGTCGATGCCGTCGAAGACGCCCGCGGCCGCTCCCGCGCCGCCCTCCGGGGAGCCGGGCAGGACCGGCACGTCGCCCTTGAGGTAGAGGTCGATGCAGGAGGAGACGAACTTCTTGCGGGCGGCGTCGCTGGCGGCCGCGTCCGAGAAGTACTTCGACCAGCTCCAGCCGCCGATCGAGATGACCGTGCGCAGCTGCGGGTTCTTCGCCTTGAGCTTGCGCAGCTGGTTGAAGTGGCCCTTGAGCTTCTGGCCCGGGGTGTCGGCCACGCCGTCGACGGACGCGGCGGCGCCGAAGGAGCGCTGGTAGTCGTTGTGGGCGTCGCCCTGGCCCGCGTCGTTGGTCTCGTAGCAGGTGCCGTCGGCGGAGACGTTGCCGAAGGCGTAGTTGATGACGGTGAGCCTGCCGGCCTGGCCGGAGTCCTGGACGCGCTTGGCGGAGCTGTCGGCGCCCCACTGGGTGAAGTAGCCGACCCGCTGGCCCTTCAGCTTCGGGCCGTGGTGGCCGTCGGCGGCGTTGGCGGTGGCGGGGGCGGCGAGTAGCGCGGCGACGGTGGCGGCGGCGAGCAGGGCTGAGGCGCGAGTGGGCATACCGGACCTGTTCTCTGAATGAGCGTCAATTGGTCTGGACCAGATGGGATAGAGATTTAGTCCATCGCGGCACAGCGCACAAGAGGCCGGGCACAGGTGGGGCAGCATGCAAAAGAGGCCGGACCGCGAAGTGCGGTCCGGCCTCCCTTGAGGCTCATGCCGAGGCTCAGCCGATGAGCGAGCGCAGCACGTACTGCAGGATGCCGCCGTTGCGGTAGTAGTCCGCCTCACCGGGGGTGTCGATGCGGACGACCGCGTCGAACTCCTTGTCACCGGCCTTGACCTTGACGGTCTTCGGGGTGCGGTCCTCGTTGAGCTCGGTCACGCCGGTGAAGGAGAAGGTCTCCTCGCCGGTCAGGCCGAGGGAGTCGGCGTTCTCGCCCTCCGGGAACTGCAGCGGCAGGACGCCCATGCCGATCAGGTTCGAGCGGTGGATGCGCTCGTACGACTCGGCGATGACGGCCTTGACGCCCAGCAGCGCGGTGCCCTTGGCGGCCCAGTCGCGGGACGAGCCGGAGCCGTACTCCTTGCCGGCCAGGACGACCAGCGGGGTGCCGGCGGCCTGGTAGTTCTGCGAGGCGTCGTAGATGAACGACACCGGGCCGTCGGCCTGGGTGAAGTCGCGGGTGTAGCCGCCCTCGGTGCCCGGCGCGATCTGGTTGCGCAGGCGGATGTTGGCGAAGGTGCCGCGGATCATCACCTCGTGGTTGCCGCGGCGCGAGCCGTAGGAGTTGAAGTCGCGCTTCTCGACACCGTTGGCGGTCAGGTACTGCGCCGCCGGGGTGCCCGGCTTGATGTTGCCGGCCGGGGAGATGTGGTCGGTGGTGACCGAGTCGCCCAGCTTGGCCAGGACGCGGGCGCCGGCGATGTCGGTCACCGGGCTCGGGACCTTGGCCATGCCCTCGAAGTACGGGGGCTTGCGGACGTAGGTGGACTCGGCGTCCCACTCGAAGGTGTTGCCGGTCGGGACGGGCAGCGACTGCCAGCGGTGGTCGCCGGCGAAGACGTCCTGGTAGCCCTTGTCGAACATGGCCTCGTCGATGGAGCTGGCGACGACCTCGGCGACCTCCTGCTCGGACGGCCAGATGTCGGTCAGGAAGACGTCGTTGCCGTCGGCGTCCTGGCCCAGCGCGTCCTTGGTGATGTCGACGTTCATGTTGCCCGCGAGGGCGTAGGCAACCACCAGCGGCGGGGAGGCCAGGTAGTTCATCTTGACGTCGGGGTTGATCCGGCCCTCGAAGTTGCGGTTGCCGGAGAGCACCGAGACGACGGCCAGGTCGGCCTCGTTGACGGCGGCCGAGACCTCCTCGGGCAGCGGGCCCGAGTTGCCGATGCAGGTGACGCAGCCGTAGCCGACCAGGTTGAAGCCCAGCTTCTCCATGTACGGGAGCAGGCCGGCCTTCTCGTAGTAGTCCATGACGACCTTGGAGCCGGGCGCCAGGGTGGTCTTGACCCAGGGCTTGACGCGCAGGCCCTTCTCCACGGCCTTCTTCGCCAGCAGGGCGGCGCCCAGCATGACGGAGGGGTTGGAGGTGTTGGTGCAGGAGGTGATCGAGGCGATCACGACCGCGCCGTTGTCGATCTCGTACTTCGAGCCGTCGGGGGCGGTCACCGCGGTCGGCTTCGAGGCCTCGGCCGAGTAGGTCGGCAGCGCCTCGGCGAACCTGGTGGCGGCCTCGGCCAGGATCACGCGGTCCTGCGGGCGCTTCGGGCCGGAGATCGACGGGACGACGGTGGAGACGTCCAGCTCCAGGTACTCGGAGTAGACCGGCTCGACCGACGGGTCGTGCCAGAGGCCCTGCTCCTTGGCGTACGCCTCGACCAGGGCGAGCTGCTGCTCGCTGCGGCCGGTGAGCTTCAGGTAGTTGATGGTCTCGGCGTCGATCGGGAAGATCGCGCAGGTCGAGCCGAACTCCGGCGACATGTTGCCGATGGTGGCGCGGTTGGCCAGCGGGATCGCGGAGACGCCCTCGCCGTAGAACTCGACGAACTTGCCGACCACACCGTGCTTGCGCAGCATCTCGGTGATGGTGAGCACCAGGTCGGTGGCGGTGGTGCCGGCCGGCAGCTGGCCGTTGAGCTTGAAGCCGACCACGCGCGGGATCAGCATGGAGACCGGCTGGCCCAGCATGGCGGCCTCGGCCTCGATGCCGCCGACGCCCCAGCCCAGCACGCCCAGGCCGTTGACCATGGTGGTGTGCGAGTCGGTGCCGACGCAGGTGTCCGGGTAGGCCTGGCCGCCGCGGACCATGACGGTGCGGGCCAGGTGCTCGATGTTCACCTGGTGGACGATTCCGGTGCCGGGCGGGACGACCTTGAACTCGTCGAAGGCGGTCTGGCCCCAGCGCAGGAACTGGTAGCGCTCCTTGTTGCGGCCGTACTCGATCTCGACGTTCTGGACGAAGGCGTCCGGGGTGCCGAACTTGTCGGCGATGACGGAGTGGTCGATGACCAGCTCGGCCGGGGCCAGCGGGTTGATCTTGGCCGGGTCGCCGCCCAGCTCCTTGACGGCCTCACGCATGGTGGCGAGGTCGACGACGCACGGCACACCGGTGAAGTCCTGCATGATCACGCGGGCCGGGGTGAACTGGATCTCCTGGCTCGGCTGGGCGTCGGCGTCCCAGTTCCCGAGCGCGCGGATGTGGTCGGCGGTGATGTTCGCGCCGTCCTCCGTGCGGAGCAGGTTCTCCAGCAGCACCTTGAGGCTGTACGGCAGCCGCTCGGAACCCTCGACGGCGGAGAGCTTGAAGATCTCGTACGACTCGTCGCCCACCTGCAGCGAGCTGCGGGCGTCGAAGCTGTTCGCGGACACGACGGACTCCTTCTGGGTGCTTCGCGCGATATCCGGCCGCCGCGGTGGTAAGGTCAGCCTTACTTAGGCCTACCTTGCCCGCATCGCCGGCGAGCGCCTCTCGGCAAGTATCTTGATGTCGAGATATATCCTAAGGGGCAGTTATCTCGATGTCGAGATAAACCATAGTGCATGCCGCCGCCTTCACCACCGCAGGCATGCCCGGGTGCACAACGGCGCAGGTCAGCGACCGTCCGGACCGCGGCGCTCGCGCTCCAGCCGGATCAGCCGGACCACTCCCGCCACCACCGCGGCGGCCACCGGCACTACCACCAGCTCACCACCGGAACCGCCGGTCGGCGACGGGGCGACATCGGCCGGCAGGGTCGTCGCCATGGGTTCTCCTCACCTCGCGCCCCGCCCCGCGCAGGGCCGGCACCCGGGCGTCGAAGCCCTCCGCCGCCGGGCGGGATCCGGCCGGGTACGGTGACCGGTGTGGTGACATCCAGAGGGGGCCGGCGATGATCGTGGTGGACGCGTCCGCAGTGGTACTGGCACTCGCCGACGAGGGCCCGCGCGGGTCCGCCGCCCGGGCCGAACTCGCCGCCGACGGCGAGTGGTTGGCGCCCGAGCACGTCATGGTCGAGGTGATGCAGTCGCTGCGCGGCCTCTACCTGGCCAGGGAGCTGACCGCCGAGCGGGTCGCCGAACTCGCCCACGAGCTCGCCGCCCTGGCGATCCGCAAGGTCGAGGTGGCACCGCTGCTCGGCCGGATCTGGGAGCTC
The DNA here is from genome assembly GCF_044744365.1 of Kitasatospora sp. NPDC087314. Lineage (NCBI taxonomy): Bacteria > Bacillati > Actinomycetota > Actinomycetes > Kitasatosporales > Streptomycetaceae > Kitasatospora > Kitasatospora sp. NPDC087314. The sequence continues at coordinate 31,666 of NZ_JBIUYE010000001.1, read as the reverse complement.
AAGGACAACCTCACCCCGGACGACGCCGCGTACGTGGCGGTCGCCGAGCAGTACGGGGTGCCGCTGGTCACCGCCGACCTGCGGCTGATGCGGGCCAGCGGGCCGCGCTGCGAGATCCGGGGGATCCACCGCGCCGCGGAGTGACCGTCCGACGGTGTCCGCAGGCGCCCGGCGCCGTTGAGCAGGGTGTCCGTCACCCCGCCCGTGGAAGGTCCGCCGATGTCCGCTCCGCTCGCCACCGCCCTGTTGCCGCTGGCCCTGCTCGCCCCCACCGCCTCGCCGGTCTCCGTCGTCGAGGCCGCCTTCGACCCGGCGACGGCCTTCGTCCCGCCGACCGCGGTGAGCTACTCGGACGACCTCGTGCCGTACGGCGCGCACACCCGGATCGTCACCGACCGCTCCACCCCGGGACGGACGGTGCTGACCATGACGGTCTCCGGGCTCGCCCCCGACCACGAGTTCCCGGTGCACCTGCACACCGGTGCCTGCGGGGCCGCCCCGGCCTCGTCCGGGCCGCACTACCAGGACGCCCCGGACCCGGTGCAGCCGTCCACCGACCCGGCGTACGCCAACGAACGCAACGAACTGCGACTGGTGCTGCGCACCGACGGGCAGGGCGAGGGCGCCGCGACGGCCGCGGTGGCCTGGCAGCCGCGGCCGGGTGAGGCGCGCTCGTTGGTGCTGCACGCGGGCACCCCGGCCGGCCCGCACGCGGCGGGCGACCGGGTGGCCTGCGTCAAGCTGGAGAAGTGAGCCCGGCTTCGGGCCCGGCTTCGATTCCGGCCCCGGCTTCGGGCCTGGTTCCAGTCCTGGTTCCAGTCCTGGTTCCGGGGCCCGCCGGCCCCGGCCTCAGGAGCCGAGGGTGGCGACCAGGACCGCCTTGATGGTGTGCAGGCGGTTCTCGGCCTGGTCGAACACGACGGAGTGCGCCGACTCGAACAGCTCGTCGGTGCACTCCAGTTCGGCCATGCCGGTCGCCTCGTACAGCTGCCGCCCGATCACCGTGCCGAGGTCGTGGAAGGCCGGCAGGCAGTGCAGGAACTTCACGTCCGGGTTGCCGGTGGCCCGGACGGTGTCCATCGACACCTGGTAGGGCTTGAGCAGGTCGATCCGCTCGGCCCAGACCTCCTTGGGCTCGCCCATCGAGACCCAGACGTCGGTGTAGAGGAAGTCCGCGCCGGCCACGCCCTCGGCCACGTCCTCGGTGAGGGTGATCCGGGCGCCGGTGGACCCGGCCAGCACCTCGGCCGCCTTGCGGACCTCCTCGGCCGGCCAGAGGGAGCGCGGGGCGACGATCCGGATGTCCATGCCGAGCAGGGCGCCGGTGACCAGCAGCGAGTTGCCCATGTTGGAACGGGCGTCGCCGAGGTAGGCGAGGGCGGTCTCGGCGAGCGGCTTGGTGGTGTGCTCGGTCATGGTGAGCACGTCGGCCAGCATCTGGGTGGGGTGCCACTCGTCGGTGAGGCCGTTCCAGACCGGGACGCCGGCGTGCGCGGCCAGCTCCTCGACGATCTCCTGGCCGTGGCCCCGGTACTCGATGCCGTCGAACATCCGGCCGAGCACCCGTGCGGTGTCCCGGATGGACTCCTTGTGGCCGATCTGCGAGCCGGCCGGGTCCAGGTAGGTGGTGGTGGCGCCCTGGTCGTGGGCGGCGACCTCGAAGGCGCAGCGGGTGCGGGTGGAGGTCTTCTCGAAGATCAGCGCGATGTTCTTCCCGCGCAGCCGGGGCTGCTCGGTGCCCGCATACTTGGCCGCCTTGAGCCCGGCGGCGAGGTCCACCAGGAAGCGGAACTCCTGGGGCGTGAAGTCGAGCTCCTTGAGGAAGTGCCTGTTCCGGAGGTTGAAGGCCATACCGGGCTCCTGGGATGACGGGACGTACGGGAAAGCGGCAAGTGTATACGACGCTCGGAATTTCTATACACCGCAGGGGTGAACCGAGGGGGGAGCCCTGCCGGACTCCCCCCTCGGCGGTCGGCCGTCCGGGCGACCTACAGGCGCGGATCGACCGGCTCGGACTCCAGCGCGAGCACCGCGAACACCGGCTCGTGCACCCGCCACAGCGGCTCGCCGGCCGCCAGCCGGTCCAGCGCCTCCAGGCCCAGCGCGTACTCGCGCAGCGCCAGCGAGCGCTTGTGGCCCAGCGACCGCTCGCGCAGCCGGTGCAGGTACTCGGTGTAGTCCGGGCCGTAGACGATCCGCAGGTACTCCCGGCCGCGCACCTTCACCCCCGGCTGCACCAGCCCGCCCGGACGGCCCTCGCCCCGCTCCGTGCGCACCATCGAGGCCAGCGGCTTCACCACCATGCCCTCGCCGCCCGCCCCCGTCAGCTCCTCCCACCAGGCGGTGGCGGCGGCCACCGACGCCTCGTCCTCGGTGTCCACCAGGAGGCGGCCGGTGCGGTGCAGGACCGGTGCCTGCCCGTCGTCCGCCGCGACCAGGCGGTCGATCCAGGCGAGGTGCTCGTCGTGCGGGCACACCGCGAGGTTCGCCCCCTCGGCGGCCAGCACCTGGAACGGCGCCAGCCGTACGCCCGTCAGCCCCTCGGTCGGCCAGCAGTACCGCCGGTACGCCTCGGTGAAGGCCTGCGCGTCGGTCGCGCGCCGGCGCTGCCGGACGGTGAGCTCCGCCAGGTCCAGCCCGCGCCCGGCCGCCCGCTCCAGAGCGGCCAGCGCCTCCGGCAGGGCGGCGCCCGCCGCCGCACCGACCGCCGCGTACTGGCGGCGCAGCAGCTCCACGGCCTTCAGCGACCAGGGCATCAGCTCGGCGTCCAGCAGCAGCCAGCCGGTGCCCAGCTCGTCGAACAGCCCCGAGCGCTCGGCGGCCGCCCGGACCCGGCCCAGCACGGCGGCGGTCAGGTCACCGTCGGCGAGGAACGCCCGGCCCGTCCTGGTCCAGATCGCGCCCGGACCGGCCACGCCGAAACGCCGCTCCAGCGCCGCGTCGTCCCGGGCGACCAGCACCACCGCGCGCGAACCCATGTGCTTCTCCTCGCACACGACGTGCCGCACGCCGTCCCCGCGGTAGGCGGCGAACGCCTCCTGCGGGTGCTCCAGATAGCCGTCCCGGCGGGAGGCGGCGCTCGGCGCCATGGTCGGCGGCAGGTAGGCGAGCAGCCGCGGGTCCAGTGCGAAGCGGCTCATCACCTCCAGCGCCGCCGCCGCGTTCTCCTCCCGCACGGCGACCCGCCCGTGCAGCGAGGTCTCGACGATCCGGCGGCCCGCCACGTCGGCGAGATCCAGCGGACGGCCCTCGCGGGCGCCCGGCGCGTCCGTGACCAGCGGCCGCGCCGGCGCGTACCACTCCTGCTCGGCGGGCACGCTCACCAGCTCCCGCTCCGGGTAGCGCAGCGCCGTCAGGCTGCCGCCGAACACGCAGCCGGTGTCCAGGCAGACGGTGTTGTTGACGAAGCTCGCCGACGGCACCGGCGTGTGGCCGTACACCACCAGCGCCCGGCCCCGGTACTCCTCCGCCCACGGGTAGCGCACCGGCAGGCCGTACTCGTCGGTCTCGCCGGTGGTCTCCCCGTACAGCGCGTGCGAGCGCACCCGGCCCGAGTTGCGGCCGTGGTACCGCTCCGGCAGACCGGCGTGGCAGACCACCAGGGCGCCGCCGTCCAGCAGGTAGTGGCTCACCAGAGCGCGCATGAACTCCCGCGCCTCGGCCCGGAACTCCTCCGACTCGGCGGCCAGCTGGTCCAGCGACTCCTGCAGGCCGTAGGCGACCGTGACCTTCTTGCCGTCCAGTGCCCGGCCCAGCTTGTTCTCGTGGTTCCCCGGCACGCACAGCGCGTGCCCGGCCGCCACCATGCCCATCACCAGGCGCAGCACGCCCGGCGTGTCCGGGCCGCGGTCGACCAGGTCGCCGACGAACACGGCGGTGCGGCCCGCCGGGGGCACCGCGTCCACCGGTCGGCCCTCGGCGTCCCAGGTGAGCGTGTAGCCGAGCCGGGTCAGCAGGGTCTCCAACTCGGAGCGGCAGCCGTGGATGTCGCCGACGATGTCGAACGGGCCGGTCAGGTGGCGCAGGTCGTTGTGGCGCTTCTCCAGCCCCACCTCGGCCGTCGCCACCTCGGCCGCGCCGCGCAGCACGTGCACCTTGCGGAAGCCCTCGCGCTCCAGACCGCGCAGGGAGCGGCGCAGCTCGCGGTGCTGGCGGGGGATGACGTGGGCCGGCAGCCGGCGGTCCGGGCGGGTGCGGTTGCGCTCGGCGCACACGCCCGGCGGGACGTCCAGGACGATCGCGATCGGCAGCACGTCGTGCTCACGGGCGATCCGCACCAGTGCGTGGCGCGCCTCGGGCTGGACGTTGGTGGCGTCCACGACGGTCAGCCGGCCGGCCGCGAGGCGCTTGCCGACGATGTAGTGCAGGAGGTCGAAGGCCTCGGCGGAGGCCGACTGGTCGTTCTCGTCGTCGGCGACCAGGCCGCGGCAGAAGTCGGAGGAGACGACCTGGGTGGGCAGGAAGTGGCGGCGGGCGAAGGTGGACTTGCCCGCGCCGCTGGGGCCGATCAGGACGACCAGGGAGACGTCGGTGACGGGGAGGCGGCGGGGGGCGGCCTGGTCGTGGTGCTGGTCGAGGTCCTGGTACTGCTCGGACGCCGGGGCGGCTTCATCGGTCATCGGGGTTCGCCTCCTTCGGGCGTCGTGGGGGTGAGAGTGGGGGTGGGAGTGGGAGTCGGGGTGGGGGTCGACTCGGTCGGGGTGCCGAGGCGGAAGAGGGCCAGCTGGGTCGGCGCACCGACCTCCCCGTCCTCCGGGCCCACCGGGCGCAGCACCACCGTGTAGCCGTACGAGGCCGCGACCCGCTCGGCCCAGGTGCGGAACTCGGCACGCGACCACTCGAAGCGGTGGTCGGTGTGCCGGACGGCGCCCGCCGGCAGGCTCTCCCAGCGGACGTTGTACTCGACGTTCGGCGTGGTGACGACCACGGCCCCCGGCCGGGCCGCGCCGAACACCGCGTACTCCAGGGCGGGCAGCCGCGGCAGGTCCAGGTGCTCGATCACCTCGCACAGCACCGCCGCGTCGAAGCCCTTCAACCGGGCGTCCGTGTACGTCAGCGCACCCTGTGCCAGCGTCACCCGGGCCGCCTGCCGCTCCGGCAGCCGGTCCAGGCGCAGCCTGCGGGATGCCGCCTGCAGGGCCCGCGCGGACACGTCCACGCCGAGCACCTCGGTGAACCGGGCGTCCGTCAGCAACGCGCCGATCAGCTCGCCCTGGCCGCAGCCGAGGTCGGCGACGCGGGCCGCGCCCACCTCGCGGAGCGCGGCGAGGATCGCGGTACGGCGCTGCTCGGCGAGGGACGGCGACCTGGGCTCCGCCGACGGCCCGGTGGCCGCCTCGGTCTCCTCGGTCCCCCTGGTCTCCTCCGGACGGTCGTCGACCGCGTTGTCGACCTCCTCGGCCTCGCGGTCGTCCGCCTCCGCCAGCCTGGCCAGCTCCAGACGCTCCATCGCCGTCCGGGTCAGCGACCAGCGCCGGGCCAGGTAGCGGCGGGTGATCAGGGCGCGCTCCGGGTGGGCGGCCAGCCAGCCCTCGCCGGCGGCGAGCAGCTTGTCCACCTCGTCCGGGGCGACCCAGTAGTGCTTGGCGCCGTCCAGCACCGGCAGCAGCACGTACAGCTGCTGGAGCGCGTCGGCGAGCCGCACGGCGTCCGACACCAGGACGAGCCGCACGTACCGGGACTCGCCCCACTCCGGGAACGACTCGTCCAGCGGGATCGCCGCCGCCTCGACCCGCCAGCCCAGCGGCTCGAACAGCCGGGCTGCCATCGCCGGGCCGCCGCCCTCGCCCGCGCCGTTCGCGGGCACCGCGGGCAGCATGATCCGCAGTGGGCGCGGCCGGTCGGCCAGCTCGGGCCGGGCGGGGCAGGCCCCCTTCATCGCGGACCGGAACACCGTGCGCAGCGCCACCGCGAGCAGCGAGGACGCCGCGTACGGGCGGTCGTTGACGTACTGGGAGAGCGCGAAGTCCGGCGAACCGCCGCGGCCCCGGCCCTTGCGGACCAGGGCGATCGGGTCGACGTCCAGCAGCAGCGCCGCCGTGCAGAGCTCGTCGCCCGCCTCGGGGTAGAAGACGTGCGCCTCGCCGTGCGACGTCGCGAACCGCTGGACCCTGTCAGGGTGCTTGTGCAGCAGGAACCCGAGATCGGTGGCCGGGCTCTCGGCGCTGCCGGTGGTGGAGATCGACATGAACACCCGTCCGAGTATTGCCCAGCGCACATCCGCTGAGCACCGGTTTTTCCCGCCCGGCGGCCGTCCGCCGGGGCCCGCCCGCGGCCGTGTTCGCACTGCGGGCGTGTTCGCGCGGTGGGCGTGTTCGCGCGGTGGGCGTGTTCGCGCGGTGGGCGTGTTCGCGCGGTGGGCGTCCTCGCAGGTGGGGGTGTTCACGCGGTGGACGTGTTCGCACCGTGGGCGTGTTCGGCAGCAGGGCCCCGCATTGGTTAACGTGCACGGTGTGACTGCTGAATCCACCTCCCTCCAGAGCGGCGCCGTCGCCGCCGGCCTCGCCACCATCGCCGCCGACGGCACCGTCCTCGACACCTGGTTCCCCGCCCCCGTCCTGGCCGCCGAGCCCGGCCCGGCCGGCACCGTCCGTCTGACCGCCGAGCAGGCGGAGGCCGAGCTCGGCGCCGGCGCGGCCGAGGCGCTGCGTGTCGACGCGCGTCGCGGGGTCGAGGTGGTCGCCGTGCGCACCACCATCGCCTCGCTCGACGAGAAGCCGCTCGACACCCACGACGTCTACCTGCGCCTGCACCTGCTCAGCCACCGCCTGGTCAAGCCGCACGGCCAGAACCTGGACGGCATCTTCGGCCTGCTCGCCAACGTCGCCTGGACCAGCATCGGCCCCGTCCCGGTGGACAGGGTCGAGCAGACCCGCCTCGCGGTCCGTGCCCAGGGCGGCCAGCTCGCCGTGTACGGCATCGACAAGTTCCCGCGGATGACCGACTACGTCGCCCCGTCCGGTGTGCGCATCGCCCACGCCGACCGCGTCCGCCTCGGCGCCCACCTGGCCGCCGGCACCACCGTGATGCACGAGGGCTTCGTCAACTTCAACGCCGGCACCCTCGGCACCTCCATGGTCGAGGGCCGGATCAGCGCGGGCGTCGTCGTCGGCGACCACAGCGACATCGGCGGCGGCGCCTCGATCATGGGCACCCTCTCCGGCGGCGGCAAGCAGGTCGTCTCGGTCGGCGAGCGCTGCCTGCTCGGCGCCAACGCCGGCATCGGCATCTCGCTCGGCAACGACTGCGTCGTCGAGGCCGGCCTCTACGTCACCGCCGGCACCCGGGTCACCACCCCGGACGGCGCCGTGGCCAAGGCCGTCGAGCTGTCCGGCCAGGACAACCTGCTGTTCCGCCGCAACTCGCAGACCGGCGCCGTCCAGGTCATCGCCCGCTCCGGCTCCTGGGGCGGCCTCAACGCGGACCTGCACGCCCACAACTGATCTGCGGGCCCGCACCGTCGGGGTCCGGAGCCGGTTCATCGGCTCCGGACCCCGGTCTCGTTCTACGGTTTACGGTGGCGCCCCGGCGCCTTCCGCGGCCGCTGCGCCGGCCACATCGACCGCAGCAGGCCGTCGCCCTCGATCCCGTGCAGGATCCGCTGCGCGGCCGCGTAGTCCTCGGCCACCGACTCCGCCAGCCACTGGTAGCCGTCCCAGCGCACGATCAACCGCGGCTCTCCCGGCGCCACATGCGCGCCGCGCCCCCGCGGAGCGTCGCCGCCACCGAGCCCCACGGCCCGCAACTCCCCGACCGGCCGCAGCCGCTGCTCCCGCCTCGCCACCCACGCCGCCAGCGGTTCGTCCTCATCCATCACCCCAGTCTGGCCTCCCAACCCCGTTGACCGGCACCCGCATTCACCCTCCCGGGCGACACTCCGCAGGTGGGGCGCTGGTGTTTTTCGAAGGCCCCGGCGCCGCGCTCGCGGCGCCGGGGCCCAACTTTTGGCGCTCTGCTGTTCCTCTGGGCCCCTCCCCCTCCCCCTCCCCCTCCCCCCACCCGCCCACCGCCCTGTGATCCCGACCCCCTGCTCCCTCCCGGGCTGCTCGGCGCCGGTCATGCCGGCGCCGAGCAGCCACTACCGGCCCACCCGCCTATCGCCCCACTCACCCACTGACCTACTCGCCCCAACCCACCTCGCTGGCTGCCCGCAACCGCGGGGGCGTCCCTCCACTCGCAACCTCGCCCGCCTAGCTCAGGCTGCTTTGCGGCGGCAAGCCGGGCTCACTCGGGAGGCTTACGGCGTACCGGAGTTGGACCGCATCGGGTGGTGCGCGGTGACTGCTCTCCGGAACGGTCCGTTAGGTGCTGCGGCGGGGGCGTGTGCCTCGGTGGCAAGGCATCAGGCACCCTCGCTGCGCGGGCCGAGCCACCGTCGGCCGCTTCACACCGCACTGCCGATCCGAAGAGGTCCCGTCATGTCCGAACCAACTACCACGCCGCAGCTCCCGAGCAGCCCGGCGGGCTTGGCCGCCGGTACCTCGTCCGGTCCCGCCACGCACAAGAGCCTGCTGGAACAGATGCAGGAACTGCTCGCCTCGGTGACCGCGGATCTGGCCGAGCTGCAGTCCTCCGGCGCTCGGGAGGCCGACCCCGCCGCCTACCCCACCGGCACGGACACCTCCTCCGACGCTCCGGCCGCGCCAGGCACCCGGTAGTCCGGCGCCCGCCCCCCGTCCGTCGGCCCGCCCTCATCCGGCGGGCCGAGCCGGACCACGAGTAAGGGTGAACCCCGCTCGGCCTGTGCCCCGCCGAGCGTCACGCTCTCCTCGCTCTCCGCCCTGCTCACCGCCTTCCGCAGCCGCCCGGTCAGGTCCTTGCACTCCGCCACCGCGTCGACGCCGTCGATGCACGTCCAGTAGAGGCTCTCGGTGTCGGCCCCGCAGGCCAGCACCACCAGCGTCTCCCCGACGTCCCGCAGCAACCCGTCCAACGCCCCCAAGGTCGGCGCCAGCGCGCCGAGTTCGGTGGGCCGCCCGGCCCGGCCGCCGCTCAGCACGGCGGCCCTGACCACGGAGCGCTCCAGGCACACCGCCGCGTGCGCCCCGGCCTCGGACAACTGCTGCCCCAGCCCGGTGAGCTCGTCGTCGTCCAGCTCCGCCAGCCCGGCCCCCACCGCCTCGGTGAGCAGCGCGGCCTGCCGTGCCTCGGCCAGCACGTCCGGTACGTGTCTGGCCTCGGCCAGGGCGTGCCGGGCCCTCTTGATCAGTCGCAGCGCCTCCATGGCCGCCACTCCTTTCGCTCGCTGTCGCCGTGGGACCGCGGCCGCCGGAGGGGCGGCCACGTGGTCACGGCGAAAGCGTGCGGCGAAGTCGGCAGGCCCGCATCCACCTATTCCGAAGCTGTGGAAAAGTCCGGGTCTGTGTACGAATCCCGTCCCTCACAAGGATTGGTCGTTCACGTCCCGGTTGACGTCCGGCCCGTCCCTACCGTCTCCGCCGCCGTCCGCCGGCCTGTCCGGCACCGGGAAGCGGAGCTCGTTCCGCTCGATCTTGGCCGCGAGGGCCTCCAGCGGATCCACCCCGACGACCGTGCAGAACTGCACCAGGTACGCGAGGACGTCCGCGACCTCGTCCCGCACCCGGTGGGCGCGCTCCGGCTCGGACATCACCGCGGCCGCCTGCTCGGGCGTCAGCCACTGGAAGATCTCCAGCAGTTCGCCGGCCTCCACGCTCAGCGCGGCCGCCAGGTTCTTCGGCGTGTGGAAGGGCTCCCACCGCCGGGCCGCCGCGAAGTCCACCAGCCGCTGCCGCAGGTCCTCCAGGGTCGGCCCGGTGGGCCCGGCCGGTTCCCCCGGCCTCGTCACTCGTTCGCTCACTCGTCCAGGTCTACCTCATCCGCCTCCGGGTCGGCCCCGTCCCCTCGCCCGCACTGGGCCGGCACCCGGGCCGTCTCGGGCCGCAGCACGGTGTGCCCCGAGTCCGGGTCGCGCCGGCACTCGACCAGCACGGCCTCGCCCGACCGCGTGTCGGCCGCGCCCAGCGCCTCCCGCGCCGCGGCCGGCTCCTGCAGGGCGGCGAGGACGCGCAGTTGGTTGCGCCCGGACATGTCCTGCGCCAGCCGCAGCAGTGCGGCGGTCTGCTCGTCGGAGAGCCCGGCGCCGAGGTCCTCGGCGAGCACGGTGAGCTGCCGGTGCGCCCACGGCACCTCGGCGGCCACGTCGAGGTCGAGCACCCCGGCCCCGGTGAGCAGCACCGCGGCGAACGCGAGGTGGCGCAGCATGCCGTCGGAGGCCTGGTCGGCTCCGGTGCGCCCGAGGACGCCCTCGTCGAAGACGGCGAGGACGCGCTCGTCGGGCCCGCTGCCGCGGTGGGCGAGCGAGAGCCCGAGCAGCGGGTGCGGCGCGGCGGCCTGGACGGCGCGCAGGAGCTGCCCGTAGCGGCGCGGACATTCGTTGGCGAGCCTGGCGATGACGGCGGAGATGTTGGCGGCGTTGCTGCGCAGCCGGGCCTGCGGGTCGGGCCGGGCCCAGCCGCGCATGAGGGCGGGGACGGGGTGGACGGGGAAGACCTCGCGCAGTGCGGTGAGCAGGTCCTCGGTGGCGGCGAGGACCTGGCGTTCGCCCGGGGAGGAGCCGGCCACCCGTAGTGGCAGTTGCGCGGTGATCATGGTGCCGCTGGGAAAGGGTGCCCGGATGTCGCCCTGGCGGGTGTCGTTGTGCCAGCAGACGTTGACACGCCGTTTGCGGACGTCCTGCTCACCGGTGTCGACGAGGGTGCGGCCGTCGAGGGTGAGCGATTCGCGGGCGATCCGGACCGGGCCGTCGGTGCGGACGACGACGTCGAGCCGGATGCGGCCGTGCGGGGAGCGGACGGTGCAGCCGAGGATGACGGCGTCGCGCCCGTGCGGGACGCACCCGTCCAGGCCGCCGCGGACGGGCCTGGCGAGGGGGCCGGTGCGGTCGGGCAGCCCGTCGAGGGAGTCGGCGATCTCCTCCCCGAGGGCGAGCCGGGACAGCACGGCGAGCGCGTCGAGGGCGTTGGACTTGCCGACGCCGGCGGGCCCGTGCAGGACGGTGAGGGGCGCGAGCGGCAGGACCGCGCGCCGATAGGACTTGAACGAGGTGAGCCGGAGCTCCTCGACGGTGGGACGTGGTACGGATGGCCGATCGGGCCCCGGGGCGCTCGGTCGGGGGTGGTCCGGCGCGGCGGGCCGGGTGGCGTCGCGGTTCACCCGTCGGACGTTAGCCGCAGGCCGGGCGGCAGAAACGTGCCTGCTCGGCAGATTCATCCCAACGTGGCGGCCGTTCCCGACCGAGCACCCCGCAGCCCCATGGCCCCGCCGTCCTGCCGACCCGTGGCCCCGCCGTTCAGCGTCGGTAGGCAGCCACCGTCACGGAGGCGGTCACCTCGACCGGATCCGGCAGGTCGGCGAGCGCGGCGGCCAGGCGGTCCGGGTCGGTGTGCCAGGCGCTGGGGCCCATGCCGACGACGGTGCGCACGTCCTCCGGGCCGAGCCGCAGGGTGAACTCGACCTGCCGCTGCCCGGCAGGGGTCAAGTACGGGCCGAGCTTCTCGTCGATCCGCCGCTGCTTCTCCTCGTCGACCGACAACAGACCCAGCGCGTCGACGAGTTCGCGCAGATGGCGAGCGGTGGGCGAGACCAGCAGCAGGGTGGCGCCGGGGCGCAGCACGCGGCGGATCTCGGGCCCGTTGCGCGGCGCGAAGACGTTGAGCATCAGCCCGGCGGAGGCGTCGCGCAGCGGCAGCGGCCGCCAGGCGTCGCAGACGACGGCGCCGATCCGGGGGTGGGCCTTGGCGGCGCGGCGCAGCGCGTACTTGGAGATGTCGAGCGCGGCGCCGACGCGGCCGGGCAGGGCGTCGAGGACGTGGGCCAGGTAGTGGCCGGTGCCGGCGCCGAGGTCGGCGACGAGGCCTTGCGGGTCGGCGGCCGCGGCGGCCTCGGCGGCCTCGGCGGCCTCGGCGAGGGCGTCGACGATGGGCCGGTAGTGGCCGGCGGCGAGGAAGTCGGCGCGGGCGGCGACCATCTCGGCGGTGTCGCCGGTGCCGGTGTGGGCGTCGCCGGCGAGGAGGCTGACGTAGCCCTGCTTGGCGAGGTCGAAGCTGTGGCCGGCGGGGCAGCGCAGGGCGCGCTCGTGCCGGGTGAGGTCCTGCGCGCAGAGGGGGCAGGCCAGGTAGTGCTCGATGTCCCGCAGCAACGTTCCGTCTTCTCTCGCCGTTCGGCCCGGGCGCCAGGGGTCTCGCCGGTCCCCGGACGGCCCGGGGTCTCGCTGGCCCGGTGGCCCTGAGCAGCCAGCCTAACGACCCCGCCGGGCCCGACGGCCCGCCCGACCGTGCCGGCCCGGCACGGTCGGACACACCCGACCCAGGGCTTGTCTGACAATCCCCGCCGCGCGCACGACGCCGGACATCCCACCTGGACGCACCGCCGAATCGGCCAAGTGCGTCCAGTACGAGGCCGCTCCGGCGGCACGCCCAGCCGGACGCGAAATGGGGGCACCTCCCGGCCGAAGGCTGGGGGAGCCGCGCGCTGATGCGACGCGAATTGTCAGACAAGCCCTACCGACCCCGCCCCGCCGATACGCGACCGCGCTGCGCCGCGACGCGCAGGGCGAGGGCGGCGAGCGCCTCGGGCGCGCCGGGCCGGCCGCGGACCCCGGGGAAGGCGTTGACATCGACGATGACGGGTTCGGTGGGCCCGTCGAGCAGGTCGACGCCGTAGACGTCGAGCCCGAACACCTCGCCGACGCGCAGGGCGAGGGCGGCCCGCTCGGCGGGCGGCTCCCAATCCTGTGGCCCCGACTCCCGCGCATCAGAGGCGAGTTCGGACCGGCGCCGGGCAGCGAACACCTGCCGGTCGATCACCCACAGCTTCTGGTCCCAGCCGGTCCCCCGGACGAACGGCTGGGTGACGACGGGCTCGTCAGGCCAGTGCGCGGCGAGTTCGCGCAGCCGAGTGGGGCCGTCGACCCGCGCGACCAGGTCGTGGCGCCGACTGTGCCGACTCTTGACGACGAACGGGTAAGCAGGATCGGCGAGTTCGGCGAGCCGACCGGCGTCGACGGTCGCCGCGAAGGGCAGCCCGGCGGCGTCCGCGAGCCCGGCCATCCGCACCCGGTCCTGGCAGAGCTCGGTCGCCGCGGCGGAGTTGATGACGGGCGCACCGCTCCGCTCCAACTCCCTTGCGAGCAGAAGTGCTTGGCGGGTACGCGCCTTGAGCAGATAGACGTCGGCCGACACGCCCGCCGACCCGGTCGGGTCGACCGTCACCACCTCGTGCCGACGCGCCAGCAGCGCGGCGGTCGCCGCGAGCACCGGGTGGTCGGGGTTGGCGGTGATCAGACCGATCCTCATATCGCCCCACCGAACTCCGAGCCACCGAACTCGGACCGACCGTACTCGGACCGACCGAACTCGGAACCACCGAACTCCCCGCCACCGAAGCCCAGTTCCCCGTACCCGGCGCCACCTGCCGGGACCAGCGCGGGCGCGGGGGCCGAGACGGCCGTCCCGCTGCGCGCGAGCCGCAGCACCGCCCGGGAGACCCTGGCGACGGCGTCCGGCACCTGGCGGAAGCTCGGGAAGTCGTTGACGTCGACGACCACCGGCCCGTCCGGCCCGAGCAGCACGTCGACGCCGTACAGGTCGAGCCCGAACACCTCGCCGACCTGCGCCGCGATCCGCGCGACGTCCCCGGGCAGCGGCACCTGCCGCTCGCGGACGCCCTGCCCGGGGTGGAGCGGGGAGGAACGTTCCGTCGCGAAGAGCTCGCCGTCGACGCAGTACACCTTGAGGTCGGTGCCGGAGTTGGGCACGTAGGGCTGGGCGATCAGCAGCCCCTCGTCGGCGAGTTCGGAGCCGAGGTCGAGCAGGTGGTCGGGGCTGGGCACGAGCCGGACGGCGCGCCCGGAGCTGCCGTCGGCGGGCTTGACGACGAGCGGGTACTCGGCGGCCGGTATCTCGGCGAGCCGCTCCCAGCGGGCGGCGGCGTAGGTGACGGGGACGGGCAGGCCGCGGGTGCGGGCGATGACGGAGGCCAGCGCCTTGTCGCGGACGCCGCGGATGGACCGGACGTCGTTGACGGTGGTGAGACCGACGGCGGCGGCCGCGTCGAGCAGGGTGAGCCCGGGCCCGCCCGAGACGGTCTTGAGCACCCAGGCGTCGTGACTGCCGGCCCGGACCGCCTCGGAGATCGCCATCAGCGAGTCCCCTGGGCGCAGCACGTCCACCCGGTGCCCCCACGCGGTGAGCTGGCGCACCACATCGAGCGGCATGCCGTCGTGCCGGTAGTGCTCCTCCACCAGAAAGCAGAGCCTCATGGGCCTGTCTTCCCCCCTTGCCAAACCGAGTGCGGACGTCCGCCGTCCCCCCTCGGCAGAGCTGTAAAGGCATCAGCATGCCACGCGGTATACGTACAAGATCGCTGCGAGCCGGTAAGCGTTCGGCAACAATCAGGCGCCCGGACCGTGCCCACGCCCGCGCGCCACCGCTCCCCCGGCACCACGAGACGCCACGAGGCGCCACCAACCGGCACACGGCAGTACGAGGCACGAGGCACGGCCCCGGCGCGAACCCCGGGAACAATACGGTGGCGAGCAGCCCGGGCCCCTGCTTGGATGCGCGCTGTGACTTCTGCCGATCATGCTCCCGACCACCCCCTGCTCGACGCGATCGAGCGCTACTACGACGCGGTGCCGCGCAGCGCCGCCCGCGTCGAGGACTTCGGCCCGCTGACCCTGTTCCTCCGCGAGGGCGCGGGCTGGCCCTACTACGCCCGCCCGACGCTCGACCACGACGGCCCCGCCGCCACCGCCGAGGACGTCCTCCGGGTACTGGCCCGCCAGCGGGAGGTGGGCGCGCCGGAGGCCTTCGAGTGGGTGGCCGAACGGAACCCGGAGCTGCGCGCCGCGGTGGAGGCGGCCGGGCTGGCGGTGCACGAGCACCCGCTGCTGGTGCTGGGCCCGCAGGACGAGCCGGCCCCCGCGCCCGGGCTGCCGGAGCAGGTACGGGTGGAGGTCCTGGCCGCGGACGCGCCGGAGCTGGCGACGGCGGTCGCCGTTCCGCACGTGGCGTTCGCCGACCCGGGCACCGACGTGGGCGCCACCGGCGCGGCCGAACTGGCCGAGACCGCGAGCCGGTTGGCGGCGGAGGGCGCGGTGGAGCGGATCGCGCGACGGATCGTCGACGGCACCACCGTGCTGGCCGCCGCGCTGGCGGACGGTTCGGCGCTGTGCGCGGGCCAGCACAACCCGGTGGGCGCGGTCACCGAGGTGGCCGGGGTCGGAACGCTGCCGGCCGCGCGCCGGAGCGGGCTGGGCCTGGCGGTCACGGCGGCCCTGGTCGCGCACGCGCGGGCGAACGGCGTGCGGACGGTGTTCCTGTCCGCCGCCGACGAGGACGTCGCCCGGATCTACCGCCGGGCGGGCTTCCGCCCGTTCGCGACGGCCCTGATCGCCGAGCCCGCCCCGGACCCGTCCGGCGCCTGACCAGCCCAGGACAGGACCAACCCGGCGCCCGACCAGCCCGGCCCCGACCAACCCGGCCCTGACCGGCCCCGGCCCGGGGCCCGCACCGGGCGGAGCGGACCGGAACGGACGACGAGGACGACCCGCACCGCACGACGGCTCAGTCGTCGTCCTCGTCGTCCGCCCCGCTGACGCCCTCCCCTTCGGCCTCGTCCACCACCCAGGCCGCCAGCCGCTCGGCCACCCCGGAAACGCCGAGTCGCCCCTCCCGGATGGCCCGGGCGAGGCTGCGCACCTCCCGGGCGGTGGTCGCGACGGTGCAGCCACTGGCGACGAGGTAGGCGTAGGCGACGGCGGTCGTGTAGAGCTCGTTGGTCTTCTCCAGGGCCGGCACCCGGATCAGCTGGTGCATCAGGGCGGCGGCGCGGTCCTGCGGTTCGGGGTAGACGGCGATGTCGAAGATCTCGGCCTGGTGTCGGGCGACGGCCGCGAGCAGCGATCCGTAGTCGATGACCTGCGGGTCACCGGGCGTGTACTGCTCGGCGGTCATGAGCAGCCACGAGAGGTCGACCTCCAGTTTCAACGGCGCACGTCCTGCAGGTCGCCCGGCTCCGCGAACTCGGCCAGGAAGGCCGTCTCGTACTCCTTCATGAACTGGGCGGCGGCGTCGACGAACGCCCGCCCCGCCTCGCCCATGTCCTGCTGGACCAGGCGCTCGATGTACTGGTTCATGCTGATCCCCTGCTGCTCCGCCCGTTCCCGGGCCATCTCAGCGGTCGTGGCGTCCACCCGGACGTTCAGCTGCTTCTTACCCATGAATCCCAAGCTAGCGCCGAAGTGCTAGCACAACAAGGGCGCGCAGACACCGGACAAGCGCTCGCCGGACGAACGCGCACCTCCCGCCACGCCCCCTCCCGACCAACGCGCCCCCAACCGGCACGCTCCCGGCCGATACGCCCGACCACCGTAGCCCCGACCGACGCCGGGCGGCCACGCCCGCGGCGAGGTGCCGCGACCGTGGCCGCCCGAGAGTCGCCCGAGGGCGGGGAGGACCGGTCAGAACTGGGTGCTGACCGTCACCCCGCTGAAGTCGGTGTTCGCGTAGAGGCTGATGTAGCGGTACCCGGCGGTCGGGTTGGCGACCGTGATGCTCTGCGTGCTGCCGGAGCCGGTGGAGGAGGCGGTGAAGGCGTTCGGCGAGGCCCAGGTGTTCGCGTTGTAGTACAGGTACGCGGTGCCGGTGCCGCCCGTGGTGGTGACCTTCAGGGTGCTGACGCCGGCCGGCAGGTAGACGTACAGGTAGTCGAGGTTGCCGGCGGTGGCGGAGAGGTTGGCGCGCGAGCAGTTCTGGCCGAGCGCGTCGGTGCGCGGGTCGGTGCAGGTCGGCAGGGTGGTGCCGCCGCCGGTGCCGGTGCCGGTGGTGACGGTGACCGAGGCCGGGGTGCTCGCGGTCTTGCCGGTGCTGTCGGTGACGGTCAGGGCGACGGTGTACGTGCCGGCGGCGGCGTAGCCGTGGGTCGGGTTCCGCTCGTCGGACGAGGTGCCGTCGCCGAAGGTCCAGTGCCAGGCGGTGATCTGGCCGGGGCCGGTCTGGACGGACGTGTCGGTCAGCGTGACGGTGGCGCCGTTGACGGACTGGTTGAACAGCGCGGTCGGGCCGGCCGCGTAACAGGCACCGGCGGCGCAGCCGTTGAGCCAGGCGTCGAAGTCGGCGTCGTAGCCGGTGCCGATGCCGTTGTAGACCGCGTAGCCGCCCTGGTAGTCACCGGTGCGGAAGTGGCCGAGCATGGCGTAGATGTCGGCCGGGTGCTTCTCGAACATGTACCGGACGGCGAGGTAGCCCCACGGGTAGGTGCGCACCGAGTCCGAGTTGTCGTACGTGTTCTGGAAGACGGTGCTGAGCTTGTAGGTGTGCTTGGCGGCCTCGGCCATCGCCTGGGTGTCGGTGGTGCCGCGGTAGGCGTAGGACTCGTACTCGGCGACGCCCTCGATCCACCAGATGTCGGGCACGGAGATCTCGGTGGAGAAGTTGCCCTTCATGTCGTAGATGCCGTCGAGGTAGTGCGTGTACTCGTGGTTGAGGTTCCACACGTTGCCGGTGAAGCCGTCGTTCCACGACTTCTGGTACATCACGCACACGGCGCGGTTGTTCGGGTCGGTCGGGTCCATGACGGTCTGGCCACCGTTGTTGGTGGAGTTCCCGAAGATCGCCCAGGAGTAGTTCAGGTAGTCGGCCTGGTTGGCGAAGACCGCGAGGGTGATGTTCTTGTCGTACTGGTTGACCGGGCCGTTGTCCTTCACCAGGTTGTGGAAGAAGGTGTCCTCGCCGCGCAGGCTGGTGCAGACGGCGGCGAGGTCGGCGGGCGACAGCGCCTCGGTCTGGATGGTGCGGTTGTCGCAGACCAGCTGGTTGGGCAGCACCGCCGCGGTCAGCTTGGCCGGCAGGTCACAGGTGCCGTAGTACGAGCACTGACCGGGGTCGAAGGCGTTGGCCTGGTAGGCGGTGTGGACGTAGAGCGGGCCGGTGACGCCGGTGATCTGGGCGCCGTCGAGCACCGCCTTGACCTGCCCCTTGACCGCGGCCTCGACCGCGGGGCCGTCGCCCGCCATCCGGCCGAGGTCGTTGCCGGCGTTGACGTCGAGGTAGGCGTTCGCGGTGCCGAGCAGGTCCTTGTGGTTGAGCGCGAAGGAACCCAGGGTGGTGCCGATGCTCGGGTCGGCGCCGACCGCGGCGACGAAGTCGGGGTTCCAGTTGCCCCGCCACAGCGGCGCGGACAGCACGGCGTTGACCGCCTTGAGCATCTTCGGGAACGCGTTGTACGAGTTGTTGTAGCTGTTCAGCACCTGCTTGTAGACGCCCAGGTAGCTGCCCTGCAGGTTGGCGCTGTCGGTCAGCACCAGCACCTCGTTCAGCACGGTGCCGTTGTTGTCCGTGACGTCGGTCCTGTGCGCGCTCGCGAAGAAGGCGTCGAGTCCGGCCTTGGAGGCGCTGGTGAGCGCGGCGTCGTACGGGCCGACCGCGCCCGCGTTGTTCGACTGGACGTAGTAGCCGGCCCGCAGGAAGAGCACGAGCTGCAGGATGCCGGTGGAGTTGTCCCCGGTGTAGTTCGCCGCCAGGCCCTGGTAGGCGTTGGCGACGGTGAGCATCTGGGATTCCTTGAAGATCCTGCCCGCGTCGGTGCCGGTGACGTTGAACAGGGTGTTGACGCAGTCCGGGGTCGAGCTTTCGAGGAAGGAGACCAGGTCGGCGCCGCTGCGCCCGCCGAAGTCGGCGGGGGTGCAACTCGCCGCGGCGGCGCCGGCCGTACCGGCGCCGGCGCGGGCGGAGGCAGCGGGCTTGGCCGCGGGCGGTGTGTGCGGCTGGGCCGGGCGCGGCGCGGTCTGCACGGTGGTGCCGGCCGGCTGGCCCATCACGACCTGACCCAGCAGGGCCGGAGGCAGCGGCTTGGCGACGGGGGCGGGGGCGGTGTCCTCGGAGGGGGCGGCCGTGAGGAAGGCCCCCAGCGGCTTCGGGACGGCCGAAGCGGCGTCGGCGGACGCGGCATCGGCGGACGACCGGGCGCCGGCCGACGGCGGGGCGGCCGGCCCGGACGCGGCGAGCGCGGGGACCGGCAACAGGGTGGCGGCGGTGGCACAGCCGGCGACGACGCCGGCCATGAGCGTGGGGAGGGGTATGCGAAGGCGCACTGCTGGGTCCTTCTCCTGTGGGGGGAGGCGACTGGACGACTGACGAGGCATGGGGGAAGTCGACGTGATCCTGTCACCGGGCGACCCCCAGAACAATGTCACAGGTCATATGACATCAAGCGCGTCCGGCATAACACGACCCCGCCGGCACCGCAGCCGACCGGCCGGCCGGTCGGTCAACCGGCCGACGCCGGACCCCGGCCGCCGGCCATCGCCCAAGCCCTACGGCCGGACCGGCCGGTACGTCCGCGCCGCCCAGGCCTGGAAGGTCGGCGAGCAGGCGATCAGATCCCGGTACGCCGCGGCCGCCGCACCGAACAGCGTCTCCACCACCTCGCCGCTCACCCCCGCGGCCCGCCAGGCGAGCAGGTGGCGGACCCAGATCGGCGTCCCGGCGAGCGGTTTGACCACCACCTCGGCGAGCGGCCGGGTGGTCGCCTGCACGACGGAGATCCCGAGCCCGGCGGCGATCATCTCCTGCAACTCCAGCCGGCCGCCGAGGAATTCGTGGACGGTTGCCGGGGTGAAACCCGCCGCGGCGCAGGCGCCGTAGAAGACGCCGTGCCAGCCGGCCCCGTCGTCGGGGGTGAGGAACCAGTCCTCCTCGGCCAGGTCCACCAGGGCGATCTCGGTGCGGTGCCGGAGCCGGTGGCCCGCCGGGAGCGCGACGAAGGCGGGCTCGGTGACGATGCCGCGGTGTGCGACGGACGGCGAGTGCCGCACCTCCCGGCCCGGGTAGTCGACGGCCACGGCGGCGTCCGCGTCGCCCTGCTCCAACAGGTCGACGATGTCCGAGGAGCGGTAGACGGAGGTCACCGTGAAGCGCTGGTCGGGCCGCTGGTGCCGGGCCCTGGTGACCAGCCCGGGCAGGATCGGCGAGATGGTCGCGGCCAGGCGCAGCTCCTGGCCGGCGGACCCGTCAGGGGCGGCCGGGCGGCTGCCGAGGCGGTCGGCACGGCTGAGGAGGTCGCGCGCGGCGGCCAGCACCTCGACCCCGAAGCAGGTCGGCGCGACGCCCGCGGCCGTGCGCTCGAACAGCGGCGCGCCCAGGTGGCGCTCGATCCGGCGCAGCTGCGTACTGGTCGCCGGCTGCGAGGCGCCGAGCAGGACGGCGGCCCTGCCGACGCTCCCGGTGTCGGCGATGGCGCACAGCACGCGAAGGTGCCGCAGTTCCAGCTCCATGACCCTCCCCCTCACGCAAGGGCCGCACCGCTCCGGCCGGCCGCTCCGGGCGGGAGGGTCGGCCCCGGCGGTGGCTGTGCAACAGCACACATGACATGTCGACCGCTCACCTTCGCCCCGCGCGAATCGCCTCGTCAAGCCCCTTCCGGGGGCCGAGCGGCGCCACCGGCGGCGGCCTTTACCCGGGCATTGCGTCCCCCTGACCACTCGCTGACCCACGCGCGCCCGCCGCCCGGCCCACGCCGGACCCGCACCCGCACCCGCACCCGTCCGACGCCGCACCGCCGGAACGAGCGAGACTTGAAGAGTTCTTCACCTTCCGGGACTCTGAACTCTCGAGCTTTCCGGGGAGCGGCACCGACCGGTGGAGGCCGGCAATGACAGCCATGTTCGACCAGGAGCTGCGCGAGCAGCTCGCCCAGGCCCGCCGGGACCTCGCGGCGGCCCGGGCCGAAGGAGACGCCGACGGCGTCCAGGCGTACGAGGGCCGGATCGCCGGACTGCTCCGGCTCGCCGCCCAGCACGGGATCGACCTTCCGCACAGCGCCGACGAGGAGGAGCACAACGAGCCCTGACCGTCCCGCACCCGAACGACGAGGAGGCGGCACCCGCATGAGCGGGTGCCGCCTCCTCTTCCGTCGTGCTGCCGACGCCGGTCAAAGCCGGTCGAGGCCGATCGAAACCGGTCGGTGACCTTCGAAGCCCACCAGGACCCCGGAGGCCCCCGCAGGCCCGTCGGTCACTCCGCGATCGGCTCCAGGATCGCCACGCACTCGAAGTGGTGGGTCATCGGGAACAGGTCGAAGGCCCGCAGCGACACCGGCCGGTAGCCGCCCTCGCGGAAGAACGCCAGGTCCCGGGCGAGCGCCGCCGGGTCGCAGGCGACGTACGCGATCCGGCGCGCCTCCAGGCCTACCAGGTGCGCGACGGTCTCGCGCCCGGCGCCCGAGCGCGGCGGGTCCAGCACGATCAGGTCCGTGGCGGTGATGCCGGTACGGGGCAGCAGCGCCTCGACGCGGTCGCACTCGATCCGCACGTTGTCCAGCACGGCCAGGTTGTGCCGGGCGTCGACCACGGCCTGCTTGGAGGACTCGATGCCGAGCACCGCGCCCTCCTCGCCGACCCGGTCGGCCAGCGCACCCGCGAACAGGCCGACGCCGCAGTACAGGTCGAGCGCGTTCTCGCCCCACTGCGGGTCCAGCCCGTCCAGGACGGCGTCGACCAGGGTGTCCGGCGCCTCGGGGTGGATCTGCCAGAAGCCGCCGTTGCTGACCCGCCAGGTCCGCCCGGCCGCCCGCTCGCGTACGAAGCCGCGCCCGTGCACGCGGTGCACGTCTCCCTGCTCGTCCACCCGGGCGATCGACACCGGCTTGTCCAGCTCGACCAGCGGCAGCTGCGCGCCGGGGCGCGGGGTGAGCACCACCTGGCGGTCCGAGGAGCCGGTCGCGGCGACCACCTCGACCGAGGCGACGCCCGGCCAGTCGCGGCCCTCGATGCCCAGCTCGGTGACGCCCTCGGCGGCGATCAGGCAGCGGTCCACCGGCTGCACCTCGTGCGAGCGGTGCTTGCGCAGGCCGACCTTCCCGGTCTCCTGGTCCACCGCGTACTGCACGCGGGTGCGCCAGGCCGGCACCTGCCCGGGCGGCAGCTTACCGCCGACCGGCTCGACGCTGCCGTCCCAGCCCGCCTCGGCCGGGGTGAGCCCGGCCAGCTTCGCCAGCTGCTCGGTCAGCACCTGCCCCTTGAGCTTGCGCTGCCCGCCCGGGGTGACGTGCTGCCAGTCGCAGCCGCCGCACTTGCCGGGCCCGGCGAACGGGCACGGCGGCGCGATCCGTTCCTTGGCGGGCTCCAGGATCTCCACCGCGTCGGCCCGCAGGAACCGGGAGGTGGAGGTGCCCTCGGTGACCAGCGCGACCACCTTCTCGCCGGGCAGCGCGTGCCGGACGAACAGCACCCGGCCCTCGTGCCGGGCCACACAGTGCCCGCCGCCGTGCGCGACCGGGCCGACCTCGACCTCGTAGCGCTGCCCGGCCAGCGGGTCACCGGACGGCGTCTCGGGCCGCGCGGCCCGCGGCGTGGTGCGCAGCGCCTTCGGCGGCCGCACCGTCTGCTTGCGCGGCCCCTTCCCCGACGCGCCCTCGCCGGCCGCACCCTGCGCGGAGCCGCCCTTGCCGGAAGCCCCCTCGCCGGACGAGCCCTTGCCGGACGCGCCCTTGGCCGGTCCGGCCTTGCCCGCCACGCCCTTGGCGGCGCCGCTCTTACCCGCCGCGGCGGCCTTGACCGCCGCCTTCCCGGCCGGCAGCGGCCCTTCCGTCCGCTCTCCCGGGGCGAGCGGCGCGGTGCGCGCGGTGAGGCCGTCGCGGTCGGTGGCCTCCGGGCGGGTCGGCCGGCCCCAGCGCGGTCGGGCGGCCTGCCCGGGCTGGGTGCCGCCCCGACGGGCGCCCTTGCCGGAAGCGCCGGAGGAGCCCGAGGAGCGGGGCGGATTGTTGCGGGTCACTGGGAGGAGTCCTTGCTGCGGTCGGAGGTGGCACCGGTGCGCGCACCGGTGGAGGCGGAATCCTTCGACTGTACGGCCTTCGGCGCCCGCGGCTCGCCACGCCGGACGGCGCCCGGCGCCGACCAGGCCTTCTGCGGGCGGCGCCGCTCGGAGGACTCCAGCTGCCACGGCACCGAGGTGACCATCACCCCGGGCTTGAACAGCAGCCGCCCCTTGAGCCGCAGAGCGCTCTGGTTGTGCAGCAGGTGCTCGTACCAGTGGCCGACCACGTACTCGGGGATGTAGACCGACACCACGTCACGCGGGCTGCTGCGGCGCAGGTTCTTCACGTAGTCCAGGACGGGCCCGGTGATCTCGCGGAACGGCGAGTCCAGCACCTTGAGCGGCACCTGGATGCCGCGCTCGTCCCACTCCCGGCGCAGCGCCACCGTGTCGGCCGGGTCGACGTTGACGGTGACGGCCTCCAGGGTGTGGGCACGGGCGAGCTTCGCGTAGGCGAGCGCGCGCAGCGCCGGCTTGTGCAGCTTGGAGACCAGCACGATGGCGTGCACCCGGGTGGGCAGCACCACGTCGTCCGGCTCCTCGGCGGCGATGAGCTCCTCGGAGACCCGGTCGTAGTGGCGGCGGATGCCCTTCATCATCACGAACAGCACGACCATCGCGGCGATCGCGATCCAGGCGTGGCTGATCTTGGTGACCAGGACGACGATCAGCACGGCCATGGTCATCACCAGGCCGAAGGTGTTGATCGCCCGGCTGCGCTGCATGTGGCGGCGCTTGGCCGGGTCGGTCTCGGTGCGCAGCAGCCGGGTCCAGTGCCGGATCATGCCGGACTGGCTCATGTTGAAGGAGACGAAGACGCCGACGATGTAGAGCTGGATCAGCCGGTTGGGGTCGGCGTCGAAGGCGATGACGAACAGGATCGCGGCGATCGCCAGCAGGATGATGCCGTTGGAGAAGGCCAGCCGGTCGCCGCGGGTGTGCAGCTGGCGCGGCAGGTAGCGGTCCTGGGCGAGGATCGAGCCGAGCACCGGGAAGCCGTTGAAGGCGGTGTTCGCGGCGAGCACCAGGATCAGGCCGGTGACGGCGGCGACGAAGTAGAAGCCGGGCGTGAAGTTGGCGAAGACGGCTTCGCTGATCTGGGCCAGCGCGGTCTTCTGGTGGTAGCCGGGCGAGGCGCCGACGAGCTGCTCGGCCGGGTTCTCGGCCATCTGGACGCCGGTGAGGCGGGCCAGCCAGATGATGCCCATGAACATCACCACGGCGATGCTGGCCATCATCAGCAGCGTGGTGGCGGCGTTCTTGCTCTTCGGCTTGCGGAAGGCCGGCACGCCGTTGGAGATCGCCTCCACGCCGGTGAGCGCGGCGCAGCCGGAGGAGAACGACTTGAGCAGCAGGAACACCATGGCGAATCCGGCCAGCGATTCGTTGCCGGGGACGGCCGCGAGGTGGAAGCCGGAGCTCTCGGCGGGCATGTCCTGGCCGAGCAGGAAGTGCCGGACGAAGCCGTAGCCGACCATGCCGATGACGCCGATCATGAAGGCGTAGGTCGGGACGGCGAAGGCGGTGCCGGACTCGCGGACGCCGCGCAGGTTCATGCCCATCAGCACCACGACCACGATCACCGACAGGGTCAGCTCGTGGCCGCGCAACGCGGGGACGGCGGAGACGACGTTGGCGACGCCCGAGGTGGTCGAGACGGCCACGGTGAGCACGTAGTCGACCATCAGGGCGCTGGCGACGACGAGGCCCGCGTTGGGCCCGTGGTTGACGGTGGCGACCTCGTAGTCACCGCCGCCGCTCGGGTAGGCGTGCACGTTCTGCCGGTACGAGGCGACCACGGCGAGCATCACGATGGCGACGACGAGGCCGATCTGCCACGAGAAGTGGATCGCCGAGGCGCCCGCCACGGAGAGCGTCAGCAGGATCTCCTCGGGGGCGTACGCGACCGAGGAGAGCGCGTCCGAGGCGAAGACGGGCAGCGCGATCCGCTTGGGCAGGAGCGTTTCGCCCAGTTTGTCGCTGCGCAGAGCGCGCCCGATCAGGATGCGTTTCGGTAGGTCAGTCGGCATAGGCACGTTAAGGAATCGTAGGGGCTTCCCGGGCCGGGCTCCGCCTTTTGTCCCCCCCTTCGTCGCGACTGCGTTCTACGGACCGGCTAGCGTGTCGGATACGAGTCGGCGGGCAACACTCAGGTTGTGAGTCGGCGCCCCACGAGAACGCTCGCCCAGGGAAGCCGGGCGGGAAAGGGAGATGAACGGTGTTTGCGCAGGTCAAGAACCCTACGGGACGGGTGAGGTAGCGCCGGTGCACATCGTCATCATGGGCTGCGGCCGCGTGGGCTCGGCCCTCGCCAGAGCCCTGGAGAAACAGGGCCACTCGGTGGCCGTGGTCGACCAGGACCCGACCGCGTTCCGTCGGCTGGGCGCCGGGTTCAACGGGCGCCGTGTGACCGGGGTCGGCTTCGACCAGGACACCCTGCGCGAGGCGGGCATCGAGGAGGCCGGCGCGTTCGCCGCGGTCTCCAGCGGTGACAACTCCAACATCATCGCCGCGCGGGTGGCCCGGGAGAACTTCGGCGTGGAGAACGTCGCGGCCCGGATCTACGACCCCCGCCGCGCCGAGGTCTACCAGCGCCTGGGCATCCCGACCGTGGCGACGGTCCGCTGGACCGCCGACCAGATGCTGCGCCGGCTGCTGCCGAGCGGCGCCGAGCCGCTGTGGCAGGACCCGAGCGGCGGCGTCCAGCTGGCCGAGGTCGCCTACGCCCCGGGCTGGGTCGGCCGGCGCATCAGCCTGCTGGAGGAGGCCTCCGGCGCCCGGGTGGCGTTCGTCACCCGGCTCGGCGAGGGCGTGCTGCCCTCGCCCCAGATGGTGGTGCAGGAAGGCGACCTGGTGCACGTGATGCTGCGCCGGACCGACCTGACGGCGGTCGAGGCCGCGTTCGCGCAGGGGCCGAAGGAGGAGGGTCACTGATGCGGGTCGCCATTGCCGGGGCCGGTGCCGTGGGTCGTTCGATCGCGGGCGAGCTGCTGGAGAACGGGCACGAGGTCCTGCTGATAGACAAGAACCCCAACTCCATCTCGGTGGAGCGGGTGCCGATGGCGGAGTGGCTGCTGGCCGACGCCTGCGAGATCACCTCGCTGGACGAGGCCGCGCTGCAGCGCTGTCACGTGGTGATCGCCGCGACCGGCGACGACAAGGTGAACCTGGTCGTCTCGCTGCTCGCCAAGACCGAGTACGCGGTGCCGCGGGTGGTCGCGCGGGTGAACAACCCGAAGAACGAGTGGCTCTTCAACGAGTCCTGGGGCGTGGACGTGGCCGTGTCCACGCCGCGTCTGATGTCCGCCCTGGTCGAGGAGGCGGTCAGCGTCGGCGACCTGGTCCGCCTGATGCGCTTCAGCCAGGGCAACGCCAACCTGGTCGAGCTGACCCTGGCCGCCGACACCGAGCTGGTCGGCACCCGGGTGGGCGACGTGGCCTGGCCGCAGGACACCGCGCTGGTGACCATCATCCGCGAGGGCCGGGTGCTGGTGCCGGGCAAGGACGACACCCTGGAGGGTGGCGACGAGCTGCTCTTCGTGGCCGCGCAGGAGCGCGAGGAGGAGCTGGAGGACCTGCTGTCGGCCTCCTCCGGCGCCCAGTAGCACCGACGGCGCGAGCCGGACACGGTCGAGGGCCCGCACCCCTGGCGGGTGCGGGCCCTCGACCGTCGCGTGCGGGCCGGCTACCGGGTCGGCTCCTCCTCGTCGAGCTGCGCCTTGATCGGCGGCGGCGCCTTCAGCAGGATCTGCCAGGTGACGTACATCGCCAGCAGCATCGGCGGGATGCCGAGGGCGACCTTCAGCCAGCCGAGCAGGTTGACGTTGTGGGTGAAGTACAGCGGGAAGAGGATCACCGGCTTGAGGCCCATGATCACCACCCAGGCCCAGGTCGCCTTGGTGTAGGCGGCGAACCGGCCCGGGTTCTCCTTGCGCCAGGTGAACATCTCGCCGGTGACCGGGCCGAGCATCACGCCGATCATCGGCCAGCGCACCAGGGCGGAGATCGCCAGGGCGACGGAGTAGCCGACGTTCCACAGCAGACCGGGCAGGTAGAAGTCCTCGGCGCGGCCGCTCTTCATCGAGATCCAGGCGCCGAGGACGACGCCGAACACCCCGCTGAAGGCGTGCTGGACGGTCTCCCGCCGGGCCAACCGGGCCACCACGAACACCGCGCACAGGCCCAGCGCCGCCCAGGCGGAGGCGCTGACCTGGTGGGTGATGTTGTAGGTGACGATGAAGACCAGGCCGGGCAGCGTCATGTCGATCATGCCGCGCACGCCGCCGAAGGCCTGCAGGATGGTGTCGGCGGCCTCCTTGGAAGCGGCCGCCTTTCGGGCGGCCTCGTCGGCGGCCGACTCGGCGCCGTGCGGGGCGGTCGCCGCCTGGTGGTTCTCGACCAGGTCGAGCTGGGCGGCGGACTCGCCGCCGGGCTGGTTGCTCACGCTCATTCGCTCCCGTGTCCGACCGGACGCAGCTCATACCGGGGGTTGAACAGCACGCGGCGCCCGCGTGCGTGGCTGATCCGGCCGCTGGCGACGAGCCGGCGGCCCGGCTCTATGCCCGCGATCGAGCGGCGGCCGAGCCAGACCACGTCCAGCGCCTCGGTACCGTCGAAGAGTTCGGCCTCCAGGGCCGGCACCCCGGCCCGCGGGCGGAGCGTCACCGTGCGCAGCGTGCCCGCGACGGTGACCAGCTCGCGGTCCGCGCAGCCGGCGATCGGCGTGCAGCCCGACTCCGCCGCGCTCTCCTGGCGCAGCTCCTCGGCCTGCAGCTCCTCGGCCGAGGAGGTCAGCCGGCTGAGCATGCGGCGAAAGCGCCCCTGCGGCTGGTCGCTGCTGTTGTCACCACTCATGCCGGAAGGGTACCGGTTTCCACGCCCCCGGCGGCAGGCCGTGTGGCCGCCGGGGGCGTCCCCGGTCAGCTCTCGAAGCGGTAGCCCATGCCCGGTTCGGTGATGAAGTGGCGCGGGTGCGAGGGGTCGCGCTCCAGCTTGCGGCGCAGCTGGGCGAGGTAGACCCGCAGGTAGTTGGTCTCGGTACGGTAGGCGGGGCCCCACACTTCCTGGAGCAGCTGGGTCTGGCTGACCAGCCGGCCGGCGTTGCGCACCAGCACCTCCAGCAGGTGCCATTCGGTCGGGGTGAGGCGGACGTCGGTGCCGTCCCGGTTGACCTTCTTGGCGGCGAGGTCGACGGTGAAGCTCTCGGTGACGACCAGCGAGTCGTCCTCGCCGGCGACCGGCTCGGCGCGGCGCACGGCGGCGCGCATCCGGGCGAGCAGCTCGTCCATGCCGAACGGCTTGGTGACGTAGTCGTCGGCGCCGGCGTCCAGGGCCTCGACCTTCTCGTCCGAGGCGTGCCGGGCCGACAGCACGATGATCGGCACCCGGGTCCAGCCGCGCAGGCCCCGGATCACCTCGACGCCGTCCATGTCGGGCAGGCCCAGGTCGAGGACGACGACGTCCGGATGGCGGGCCGCGGCCAGTTCCAGGGCGCTCGCGCCGTCATGGGCCGCGTCGACCTCGTACTTGCGGGCCTTGAGGTTGATCACCAGCGCGCGGACGATCTGCGGTTCGTCGTCCACGACGAGGACCCGGGTCATTTACGGGCTCCGCCTTTCAGGGCTGTCGGACTTACGGACTGTGGGACTTGATGAACGTACGACTTGCGGAACCGGGGAACCGCGGGCCGCAACGGCGCGCCACCGGCTGTCACGTGATCAGCCGGGACAGCGGCTCGTTGCCGTCGCCGGGCGTCTCCCCCGGTTCGGGCGGCCGCTCGGCCGCGGGCAGGCTGACGACCATGGTGAGGCCGCCGCCCGGGGTGTCCTCGGCCGTGACGGTACCGTCCATCGCCTCGACGAAGCCGCGCGCCACCGCGAGCCCGAGGCCCACCCCGGCGCCGCGCGGCGCGTCCCCGTAGCGCTGGAACGGCGCGAAGATGCGTTCCTTGGCGTCCTCGGGCACGCCCGGGCCGCGGTCGACGATCCGCAGCTCGACCCGCCCCGGCCCGCCCGGCTGGCGCAGCGCGTCGGCCTTGACCAGCACCTTGACGCCGTCCGGGCTGTACTTCACGGCGTTCTCGACCAGGTTGGCCAGCGAGCGCTCCAGCAACCCGCCGTCGGCCCGGATCATCGGCAGCGTCTCCGGGACGTCCAGGCGCACCGAGTCGAGCGGCACCCCGCCGAGGGCGAACGGCACCACCTCGTCCAGGTCGGTCTCCTGGATCAGCGGGGTGACGGTGCCGGTCTGCAGCCGGCTCATGTCCAGCAGGTTGTTGATCAGATGGTCCAGCCGGTCGGCCCCGGCCTCGATGCCGGCCAGCAGCTCCGCCTCGTCCTCCGGCGCCCACTCGACGTCGGCCGCCCGCAGCGAGCTGACGGACGCCTTGATGCCCGCCAGCGGGGTGCGCAGGTCGTGCGAGACGGCCGCGAGCAGGGCGGTGCGGATCCGGTTGCCCTCCGCCTCCCGCCGGGCCGCGGCGGCCTCCCGGGCCAGCCGTCGGCGCTCCAGCACCACGGCGGCCTGCGCAGCGAACGCCCCGAGCAGGCGCCGGTCCGCCCCCGGCAGCACCCGGCCGCGCAGCACCAGCGCCAGGCTGTCGCCGACCGGGACGTCCACGTCGGCCTGCTCCGGCCGCTCCGGCGGGCGCGGCCCGGCGGTGGCGACCGGCACCCAGGCGCCGAGCGGCTCCGGGCGCTCCAGCAGCGCGGCGCTCTCCTGCCCGAAGGTCTCGCGGACCTGCTCCATCAGCGCGGTCAGCACCCCGTCCCCGTTCGGCGCGCCCCGCAGCACGGTGCCGGCCAGCGCACTGAGCGTCTGCGCCTCCGTCTGGCTGCGGGCCGCCTGGTGGGTGCGCCGGGCGGCCAGGTCCACCACGGAGGCGACCGAGATGCCGACCACGGTGAATATCGCCACCGCCATGATGTTCTGCGGCTCGTTGATGGTGAAGGTGTGGAGCGGCGGCGTGAAGTAGTAGTTCAGCACCGAGGAGGCGACCAGCGCCGACCCGATCGCCGGCAGCAGCCCGCCGACCAGCGCGGCGCACACCGTCAACGACAGGAACAGCAGCATGTCGGTGGACAGGCCCAGCCCGCCGATCGCGGTCAGCACCACGGCCAGCACCGGCGGGCCGGCCAGCCCGATCAGCCAGCCCGCGATGGTGCGGGGGCGGCCCAGGTCGGTGATCCGCCGCACCGGCACCCGGCCGCGGCCGTGCCCGGCGTGCTCGTGGGTGACCATGTGGACGTCGATGTCGCCGGCCTCGCGGGTCACCGTGGTGCCGACGCCCGGCCCGTAGAGGTACTGCCAGGCCGGCCGGCGGCTGGTGCCCAGCACGATCTGGGTCGCGTTCACGCCCCGGGCGAAGTCCAGCAGCCCGGCGGCCGGATCGTCACCGAGGACGGCGTGGAAGGTGCCGCCGAGGCTCTCCACCAGGACGCGCTGCTCGATCAGCGTCTGCGGAGAGCCGGAGCCCGAGAGCCCGTCCGAGCGGGAGATGTGGACGGCGAGGAGTTCACCGCCGGAGACGCGGGCCGCGATCCGGGCCGCCCGGCGGATCAGCGTCGCCCCCTCGGGTCCGCCGGTCAGGCCCACCACGATCCGCTCCCGGGCCTGCCAGGTGCGCTCGATGCCCTGCTCGGCCCGGTACCTCTGCAGGTACTCGTCCACCCGGTCGGCGGTCCACAGCAGCGCCAGCTCGCGCAGCGCGGTCAGGTTGCCCGGGCGGAAGTAGTTGGCCAGGGCCGCGTCTATCTTCTCCGGCGCGTACACGTTGCCGTGCGCCAGCCGCCGCCGCAGCGCCTGCGGGGACATGTCGACCAGCTCGATCTGGTCGGCCCGGCGCACCACCTCGTCCGGGACGGTCTCGCGCTGGCGCACTCCGGTGATGCCCTCGACGGCGTCGCCGAGCGACTCCAGGTGCTGGATGTTGACGGTGGAGATCACGTCGATCCCGGCCGCCAGCAGCTCCTCGACGTCCTGCCAGCGCTTGGCGTTGCGGCAGCCGGGGATGTTGGTGTGCGGCAGCTCGTCCACCAGCGCCACCTGCGGGCGGCGGGCGAGGACGGCGTCCACGTCCATCTCGGTGAACTCGGCCCCGCGGTGCACCAGGAGCCGGCGAGGCACGACCTCCAGCCCCTCGACGAGCTCCGCCGTGTTCCGCCGGCCGTGGTCCTCCACGAACGCCACCACGACGTCCGTGCCACGCTGCTGCCGCCGGTGCGCCTCGGCGAGCATGGCGTACGTCTTGCCGACCCCGGGGGCCGCCCCAAGGTAGATGCGCAGCCTGCCTCGTCCCATGAGCACCATTCTTGATCCGGCTCTGCCCGGGGGCCACCCCCGGACACCTGTTCCCCTTCCCTTCGAGACTACGGCGTGAGCGGTGATTTTCCGCTGATCAGTGCACTGATCAGGCGCTTTTAGCGACATATTGACGGCGCCCGCCCCCTCGGCCGGGCCGGCCCGGAAGCCTTCAGCCCTGTCTCCGGGAAATGCAAAAAGACCCCCTCCCGGACGGGAGGGGGTCTTTTTGGAATGATTGTTCGGCGGCGTCCTACTCTCCCACAGGGTCCCCCCTGCAGTACCATCGGCGCTGTAAGGCTTAGCTTCCGGGTTCGGAATGTAACCGGGCGTTTCCCTCACGCTATGACCACCGAAACACTATGAAACTGTCAACCGCACCAACCCACACAACGGGGTCGGGGTCGTTGTTTCAGAACAACACAGTGGACGCGAGCAACTGAGGACAAGCCCTCGGCCTATTAGTACCGGTCAACTCCACCCCTCACAGGGCTTCCATATCCGGCCTATCAACCCAGTCGTCTACTGGGAGCCTT